>NZ_JAOWDS010000057.1:0-453147 GCF_030334545.1 Citrobacter sp. Ce129 | reverse complement strand
GCTTGTAATCCGTTGTTCCGTGTCAGTGGAGGCGCATTATAGGGAGTTATTTCAGGCTGACAAGGGGAAATTTAAAATAACTTTCCGAGTGCGTGTTTTTTCATCAAAACCATCATTAACATGCCATAAAATAAGCAAATTGCCGTTTTTGCAGCCGCAATCACATTTCCTAGTGGCATACTAATGAATAAGAAAATAAGTAAGGAAGAACATTCATGCCGTTAAATGCCCAACAGCTAGCCGCACAGAAAAACCTGTCCTACGTTCTGGCCGAAAAGCTGGCTCAGCGAATATTAAAAGGTGAATACGCACCAGGCGCGATATTGCCTGGCGAAATAGAGCTGGGCGATCAGTTTGGCGTGAGTCGCACTGCGGTAAGAGAAGCGGTAAAAACGTTAACGGCAAAAGGTATGGTATTACCGCGCCCGCGTATTGGTACACGCGTCATGCCGCAAGCAAACTGGAACTTCCTCGATCAGGAACTGCTCACCTGGTGGATGACGGAAGATAATTTCCCACAGGTCATTAAACATTTTCTGGTGATGCGTATCAGCCTGGAGCCTCAGGCGTGTTCACTGGCGGCGACCATAGGCACGGCAGAACAGAAAGCGCATCTCAACACGCTGATGGAAGAGATGGTCGAGCTGAAAAGAAACTTCAGACGCGAGCGCTGGATTGAAGTTGATATTGCATGGCATGAACACATCTATGAAATGAGTGCGAATCCGTTCCTTATATCCTTTGCATCACTGTTTCATTCCGTTTACCAGACCTACTTTACTTCTATTACCTATAACGACGTGGTTAAACTGGATTTGCACCAGGCCATTGTTGATGCAATTGATGATAGCGATGGCGATCGCGCCTTCACTGCCTGTCAGGCATTGCTGATAGCACCAAACGTGCTACCGGATAAATAATATGTCAGAAAAGAAATCACGCAGTATGGCCGGGCTGCCGTGGATAGCCGCCATGGCCTTTTTTATGCAGGCACTAGACGCCACAATCCTCAATACCGCCTTACCCGCAATAGCACATAGTCTTAACCGCTCTCCGCTCGCCATGCAGTCGGCTATTATCAGCTACACCCTGACGGTCGCCATGCTTATCCCGGTGAGTGGATGGCTGGCAGACAGGTTCGGCACCCGGCGCGTCTTTATGATTGCCGTTAGCCTGTTTACATTGGGATCGCTGGCCTGTGCGCTGTCCAGCTCCCTAAGCGAACTGGTGATTTTCCGCATAATTCAGGGCATCGGCGGCGCCATGATGATGCCCGTTGCCCGTCTGGCATTATTGCGAGCTTACCCCCGCAGCGAACTGCTTCCCGTGCTTAACTTCGTAACCATGCCAGGACTTGTAGGGCCGATTTTAGGTCCGGTATTGGGCGGTGTACTGGTCACATGGGCTAGCTGGCACTGGATATTCCTGATTAATATTCCAATTGGCGTGGCAGGTATCTTCTATGCACGCAAATATATGCCGAACTTCACCACGCCGCGCCGCAGTTTTGATATGACCGGTTTCTTTCTGTTTGGTTTGAGCCTGGTGTTGTTTTCCAGCGGGGTAGAGCTTTTCGGTGAGAAGCTTGTCGCAACCTGGATAGCGCTTAGCATTATTCTTACCAGCGTTTTGTTACTGCTTGCCTACATTCGCCATGCGCGTCGTCACCCAACGCCGCTGATATCGCTTCCTATATTTAAAACCCGAACCTTTTCTGTCGGGATCGCCGGAAACCTCGCCACTCGTCTGGGTACAGGGTGCGTGCCTTTCTTAATGCCGCTGATGTTGCAGGTAGGCTTTGGTTACCCGGCGCTGATAGCCGGTTGCATGATGGCGCCAACGGCACTGGGATCAATACTGGCGAAATCAATGGTGACGCAGGTACTGCGCCGGCTCGGCTACAGGACCACACTGGTCGGCGTTACGGTGTTTATCGGCCTGATGATTGCGCAGTTCGCGCTGCAATCTCCCGCCATGCCGGTCTGGATGCTGATCCTACCGTTGTTCATTTTAGGTATGGCGATGTCCACCCAGTTTACCTCAATGAATACTATCACTTTAGCAGATCTGACCGATGAAAACGCCAGTAGCGGCAACAGCGTGCTGGCTGTCACTCAGCAGTTATCAATCAGTTTAGGGGTCGCCATCAGCGCCGCCGTTCTGCGAATCTATGAAGGTATGGAAGGAACCAATACGGTCGAGCAGTTCCACTACACCTTTATAACGATGGGCGCTATCACGGTAGTGTCTGCGCTGATGTTCATGCTGCTAAAAGCCAAAGATGGACGCAACCTGATTAAAGAGCGACATAAGCCTAAACCGACCCCCGCTCCATCAAAACAGGAGTAAGTTGCAGGCGCTGCTGCTGCAATGCGGGCTGCGCCATCCGATGAATTAACACATCGATGGCCAGTTCGCCCAGTTCATCTTTTGGTTGGTGAATGGTCGTCAGGGGTGGCGTCATATAGCGCGCCAGCTCGATATCGTCATAACCCACCACCGCCATATCCTGCGGAATACGCAATCCCGACTGGTACAGAGCCTGATACGCGCCGACCGCCATTGCATCATTGCCGGTAAAAACGGCCTGCGGTCGCTGTTTATGCGATAGCAACGTTTGCATAGCTTCAAAGCCGCCGCCGAACTCAAAGTCACCGGTAATCTCGTAGCCTTCCGGGACAGGCAAGCCCGCCCGCTTCATGGCCGCCCGATATCCTTCCAGACGTAAACGCGCCGGAGTTTTATCCAGCGGCCCGGTAATGCAGGCAATGCGCGTAAAGCCTTTTTCGATAAGATGTTGCGTGGCTAAATCCCCGCCCAGCAGGGAGTTATCCTGAATCAGATCGCTTTCACCATCAAAAGGCGACCAGTCCATCATCACGGTTGGTATAGAAGGATAACGCTGCATTATCTCTCTGGAAGGCTGATGTGTTTCCGTACAGAGCAGCAGCAAACCGTCCACGCGTTTTTGCATCAGCGTTTCCAGATTACGGTTCATGCGCTGTTCATCGCCTTCGGTATTGCACAGCACCAGGCTGTAACCGCGCTCAAAACAGCTACGTTCAACGCCGCGCACCAGCTCAGAATAGAAGGGATTGGTACTGGCAGTGATTAACATGCCAATAGTGCGGGTCTGGTTTAACTTGAGACTACGCGCCAGCGCGGAGGGGGCATAGTTAAGCTCTTTAATCGCCGCTTGCACTTTGTCTGTGACAGACTCACTGACAAAGCGATCTTTATTAATGACGTGAGAAACCGTCGACGTGGAAACACCCGCCAGGCGGGCGACATCCTTCATTGTAGCCAAGCGTTACCTCTGCTGACTTAAAAACGCTTCTATTTCTTCGCGCCATGGAACGGAAGGCTGCGCACCTTTACGAGTGACCGCAATCGCCGCAGCGGCATGTGCAAAACGGATAGCTTCAGGCAGCGGGGTCTCTTCCAGTAACGCTGTAATTAACGCGCCGTTAAAGGTATCCCCAGCGGCAATGGTATCAACAGCGTCAACTTTAAACCCTGGCACACGCTGACCTTCACCCTTTACGCTGGCCCATACTCCGCGACTGCCTAAGGTAATCAGTACCGTATCGATCCCCTTCGCGTGCAATGCCTGCGCCGCTTTGGCCGCGTCTTCATCGTTTTCGACCCGGATCCCCGTCAGCTTTTCAGCCTCGGTTTCATTCGGGGTAATAATATCCACCAGCGCCAGCAGTTCGTCAGAAAGTTCACGTGCCGGAGCCGGATTCAGGGCAACCGTGGTCTTATTTTGATGTGCAATCTTTGCCGCAGCCAGTACGCTTTCGATCGGCGACTCTAACTGCATCAGTAAGGCTGACGCCTGCGCAATACGCTCATGCTGTGCTTCCACCAGAGCTGGCGAAAGCGCTGCGTTCGCACCAGCATGAATACCGATGACGTTCTCGCCTTCACCATTCACAAAAATCAACGCCACACCGGTCGATTCCCCCGAAATTACGCTAATCGGCGCAATATCGATATTATCTTTTGCTAACTGTTTACGAACACTTTCGCCAATATCATCATCGCCCGTACAGGCAATAAATGCGATATTCGCGCCACTACGACCCGCAGCAACAGCCTGATTCGCGCCTTTACCGCCAAATGCGACCTGATAATGGCTACCGGTTACGGTTTCACCAGGTGTCGGGAAAGAATTAAGATTAAGGATGTGATCGGCATTGATACTGCCAAGAACAACGAGGTTGCCTGCGGTTTTCATATTTGGTGTTCCAAGTCAAAGTGCGCCACCGGGTTAGGGTGGCGCGTGCCCTGCTTTTCTTTTTACGCTTTCATCCCCAAAACCAGATACGGGGATGGCGTATTTATGTCTCCATCAGGCCGCGAGCGACCTGAATCGGTATTACTGCTTGATGACCAGCTTCAGGTCAACCGGATATTTAGCCTGAACCTTCTCGCCTTTCAGGACCTTATCCGCAGTCTCAACGCCTTTGGCGCCGATCTGATCCGGCAACTGAGCAATGGTCGCAGCCAGTTTGCCATCATTTACTGCTTTTTCGCCATCTGGAGTGCCGTCAAATCCAACCACCATCACATCAGATTTACCCGCAGTTTGCAGTGCGCGCAGCGCGCCAAGCGCCATTTCATCGTTCTGGGCAAATACGGCCTGCACGTCAGGATGCGCGGTCAGCAGGTTCTGCATGACGTTCAGACCTTTGGTGCGGTCGAAGTCTGCCGGCTGGCTGGCCAGTACGTTAAATTTGTGTGCCGCAACGGCCTGCTGGAAACCTTCGCCACGCTCACGCGCCGCTGAAGTACCGGCAATACCCTGCAGTTCGATAACTTTAGCGCCTTCACCTGCTTTCTTCGCGATGTAATCACCCGCGATTTTGCCGCCCAACACGTTATCAGACGCAATGTGGCTTACCACTTCGCCTTTGGACGCAACGCGGTCAAGGGTAATAACCGGAATTTTAGCCTGGTTAGCCATTTTCACAGCGTTACCAACAGCATCAGAGTCGGTCGGGTTGATCAGCAGAATTTTAGTTCCACGAACCGTTAAATCCTGAACGTTAGCCAGCTCTTTAGCCGGGTTGTTCTGTGAGTCCAGAATCACCAGGTTGTAGCCCAGCTTATCCGCCTCTTTTTGCGCCCCATCCTTCAGAGAAACAAAGAACGGGTTGTTGAGGGTGGAGACCACCAGCGCAATGGTATCTTTCGCCATCGCATTCGCGCTCACGGTGGCGCTCAGCGCAACAGCAGAAACCAGGGTAGCCAGTTTTTTCATATTCATATTTAAGATGTCCTGTAATCGTTGTTACTGCTTTTTGTTGTCTACCAGTACCGCCAGCAAAATCACCACCGCTTTAACGATCATCTGGTAATAGGAGGATACACCTAACAAATTCAAACCATTATTGAGGAAACCAAGAATCAATGCGCCGATCAGCGTCCCAACAATACGTCCTTTACCACCCGCCAGGCTGGTACCGCCTAACACTACCGCTGCGATAGCATCCAGCTCATAGCCAGTGCCTGCCGTTGGTTGCGCAGAGGAGAGGCGCGCTACTTCAATGATGCCCGCCAGCGATGCCAGCAGACCGCACAGTGAGTAAACGATAATTTTGATTTTACTGACGCTGATACCGGACAGACGCGTTGCCGCTTCGTTACCGCCCAGCGCATAGATATAACGGCCCAGACGAGTGTGGTGCAGCATGTACCACGCCGCGAGGAAGACAACCCCCATGATCCACACAGGCGTCGGGACGCCTAACGGACGACCAATACCAAACCAGCCAAACAGATCGGCATTATCAGTAAACCCGGTATTTACCGGACTGCCGTTGGTGTAGACCATGGTTACACCGCGCAGCAGCAGCATCATCACCAGAGTTGCGATAAACGCCTGCACACGGCCTTTCGCAACAATCACCCCGGTGACTGCGCCAATGGCAGCGCCGAGCGCCAGGGCCGCAGCAACAGCCACCAGCGCATTGACTTCAATCCCTACAATCGAAGCCGCAACCGCGCCGGTAAGCGCCAGCAAGGAACCGACTGACAGATCGATACCCGACGTCAGGATAACCAGCGTCATGCCGACGGCCATGATGGCGTTCACCGACGTTTGCTGGAGAATGTTGAACAGGTTATTAACGGTAAAAAAGTTAGGGCTCATGGTAGAAACAATCGCGATCAGCACTAGCAGAGCGATGAGCGACTTTTGCTCCAGAAGCCATGCTTTAGTGAAATAACGGCGACCAGAAACAGCCTGGGTAGTCATCTTTTTTACTCCTGATTCACGCGATTAAGCTTGCCCACAGCGGCAGCCATTAATACTTCCTGAGTGGCCTGCTCGCGAGTGAACTCACCGCCGAGATGCCCTTCATGCATAACGATAATTCGATCGCTCATGCCCAATACTTCTGGCATCTCAGAGGAGACCAGAATGATGCTCAGCCCATCGGCCTTAAACTGGTTGATAAGCTGATAGATTTCTTTCTTGGCCCCAACGTCAACGCCGCGCGTTGGTTCATCAAGGATCAGGACTTTGGGTCGAGTCATGAGACCGCGCGCAATGGCCACTTTCTGCTGGTTACCGCCGGAGAGCAGGCCGATAGCCTGTTCCATCGACGGCGTTTTAACATTGAACAGACGAATAAAATCACCTACCGCCTGCTGCTCATCTTTATGCTTCAGGCTTCCACCGGCGCGGCTGAAATAGCGCAGCGCGGTCAATGACATGTTCTCTTTCACCGACATGCCCAGCACTAAACCATCGCGTTTACGGTCTTCAGAAATATAGACGATGCCGTTAGCCAACCCATCCTGCGGCGAACGGGTAACAACCTCATGGCCATCAAGCGTGACGTAGCCGCTGGTGCGTGGCAATGCGCCGTACAACACTTTCATCAGCTCGGTACGTCCGGCTCCCATCAGCCCTGATACGCCAAGGATCTCGCCTTTACGCAGCGTGAACGAAACATCATTTACGCCAGGGCCACACAGATTATCGACCTTCAGGCGAATATCACCCGGCGCTTTTTCCAGGCGCGGGTACTGATCTTCCAGCTTACGTCCCACCATCATTTCAATCAGCGAGTCTTCGGTAAGCGAGGCGACTTCACGCTCGGCAATAAACTGCCCGTCGCGGAAGACGGTTACGTCATCGCAAATCTCGAAGATCTCTTTCATGCGGTGAGAAATATAGACAATGCCGCGTCCCTGGGATTTCAGTTCGCGAATGACGCGGAACAGAGATTCAGTTTCAGTATCGGTGAGCGCATCCGTCGGTTCATCCATAATGATGACCTTCGATTCAAAGCTCAGCACTTTGGCAATTTCGACCATCTGCTGATCGCCAATCGACAGCTCACCGACCAGCCTGTCGCTTTTAAAGCGCAGATTGAGTTTGGCGAGCAGCAAATCGGCTTCGGCGTACATCTTTTTCCAGTCAATTTTGCCAAAGCGATTCACAAACTCGCGGCCAAGAAAAATGTTCTCGGCGATAGTGAGTTGCGGGATCAGGTTCAGCTCCTGGTGGATGATACCGATTCCGGCTTCCTGGGAGGATTTCGGGCCGTTAAAGGTGGTCTCTTTCCCCAGCCACAATAAAGAGCCGGCATCACGGGTGTAGATCCCGGTCAGCACTTTCATCATGGTGGATTTGCCCGCGCCGTTTTCGCCCACCAGCGCCATTACGCGGCCTGGATAGACATTCAGCGCAGCGCCGGATAGCGCTTTTACGCCCGGGAACGCTTTATCGATCCCTTTGAGTTGCAGTAATGCGTTCATGATGGCCTCAGAACGTGACGCCAGCACAGAGAATGATATTCGCATACGGAGAACACTCTCCGCTGCGAATTACCGCCTGACTGTCTGCGGTTTGTTTTTTGAATTGTTCATGCGTGGTGTAACGAATTTCAATGGTGTTTCCCTGGTGTTGTTGCAGTTGCTCAATGAACTTAAGCAACGTTTCGTGGAGTTGCGGATTATGTTGTTTAATTTCCGACGCGAGAATGGCCGCCTCGACCTGCATTTCACGTGTAACCACATCCAGTACCTGCATAAAAGAAGGTACGCCCTGGGTTAATGCCATATCAATACGCGTTGTGCTGTTCGGGATGGGTAAACCTGCATCACACACCACCAGCGTATCGGTATGCCCCAGACGGGAGATCACCGTTGAAATTTCAGAGTTGAGTACCGTGCCTTTCTTCATTTTCTTTCCCCACTAGCGAAACGTTTCGCTGAAGATAAGTGTAGTGTGAAGAGTGGACAGAAAACCACCGTGACGTTACGAAAATGTGATCGTCATCGAAACGTTTCGCAAGGATTATCATTCGATGAAATGAAAACTGAGAGGGACAAAACAAAACGCCCCCTTTCGCGATGAAAGAGGGCGTCGATGAGATTAAATCTCGACCTGAGTACCGAGCTCAATAACCCGGTTCGGTGGGATTTCAAACTGGTCCGGCGCGCGCAGCGCGTTGCGCTGTAGCAGCAGATACAGCTTGCCGCGCAGACGCAGATACCATGGCCGCTTGCCGACAATCAACGACTCGTGCGACATGAAGAAAGAGGTTTCCATCATTCTACAGCTTAAACCTTCCAGACCGCAGCGATGGAACACTTCCTCAACGTTCGGCGTTTCGCGCCAACCGTAGCTGGCCACCACGCGCCAGAAGGTGGGCGATAATTGCTCAATCTGCACCCTACGCACGTTGTGAACATAGGGCGCATCTTCCGTGCGCAGCGTCAGCAGAATAACGCGCTCATGCAGCACCTTGTTATGTTTGAGGTTATGCAGAAGCGCAAACGGGATGACGTTCAATGCACGAGACATATACACCGCCGTTCCCGGCACGCGTACCGGTGGAGATTTCTCCAGAGAGGCAATCATCGCCTCCAGAGAATTGCCGTGCTCATGCATGCGACGCAGCAGACGGAAACGCTCGCTTTTCCAGGTGGTCATGATGGTGAACATCACCAGCCCCAGCGTCAGAGGCAGCCAACCGCCGGAAATCAGTTTATCGAGGTTCGCGGAGAACAGCGGAATATCGACGCACAAGAACGCCACCAGGATCAGGAAGACAAAGTATTTATTCCAGTGCCAGTTTTTGCGCGCCACGGTGGTCGACAAAATTGAGGTCAGCACCATCGTTCCCGTCACCGCAATTCCGTACGCAGCGGCCAGATTACTGGAGTGCTCAAAGCTCACAATCACGATAACCACCGCAAAATAGAGCATCCAGTTAACGAAAGGAATGTAGATCTGGCCAGATTCCATTTCCGAAGTATGAATGATACGCATCGGTGACAAATACCCCAGACGCACGGCCTGACGCGTCAGCGAGAAGACGCCAGAGATAACTGCCTGTGAAGCGATGACCGTTGCCAACGCGGCGAGGATCAGAAGCGGTATCAACGCCCAGTCCGGCGCCAGCAGGAAGAACGGGTTTTTGATCGCTTCAGGATGCTTTAACAGCAACGCCCCCTGACCAAAATAGTTCAGCACCAGCGAAGGTAATACCACGGAGAACCAAGCCAGGCGAATCGGCAACTTACCGAAGTGGCCCATATCTGCATACAGCGCTTCAACACCGGTGATCGACAGCACCACCGCACCCAGCGCTATAAAGGACAACGTTTTGAATTCGAGGAAGAAATGCACCGCCCAATACGGATTGAGCGCCTGCAGCACTTCCGGATTGCCAATAATACTGCGTACACCTAATACCGCGAGCGTCAGGAACCACAGCAGCATAATCGGCGCAAACAGCTTACCGACCATGCCGGTACCGTGTTTTTGAATCAAAAACAGCAGGGTCAGCACGATTATCGAGAGCGGAACAATCCAGGTGTCCAGTTGCGGGGCAACTATCTCCAGACCTTCAATCGCCGACATCACCGAGATGGCAGGTGTTATCACCACTTCTCCATAGAAGAAGCTGCCGCCAATCAACCCCATAATCACCAGCATGGAAGTGGTTCGCGCCGAGGTATTGCGCCCGGCCAATGACATCAGCGTCAGGATCCCGCCTTCTCCGGCGTTATCCGCGCGCATGACAAACGTCAGGTATTTAATGGAAACAACAAAGATAAGCAGCCAGAAAATCAGCGAGAGAAAGCCAAATACGGCATCACGTTCAACGCCAAAACCAAACTGGCCGGACAAACATTCACGAAGCGTATAAAGTGGGCTGGTACCAATATCACCGTAGACAACCCCAATGGCCGCAAGGGTAATCGCAGACAATGATTGTTTATTATCAGTGCTCATAGACTCGTCTTTCGTTTATACACATCATCTTTCAAGCCGCCTCCGCGTGGGCTGCATTCGTTATTCCCCCCATCCCCGGAGAAAACTCCATTGCCGCCTTGGTGCAGCTTGATTGATTTGGTGTATATATAAGAAATGTGTGCGTCGTCCCTTGGCCCACAAAAAGGCGCACAGTATGCACGATTAATCGCAAAATCGTACCCCTAAATGAGACCAGATTAATCTGGCTCAAAGAAAAATAAGCGCACCTTCAGTCTATTACTGCACTGGTGTGAAGCATCTATACTCGCAGTTTATGCAGTACATTTGGCGAAAGGACGCCACTTCATTATGGCTCACCCACATTTATTAGCGGAAAGAATTTCCCGTCTGAGCAATGCGCTGGAAAAGGGACTTTATGAACGTAGCCACGCTATTCGCCTGTGTCTGCTGGCTGCACTCAGCGGCGAGAGCGTTTTCTTATTAGGTCCTCCCGGGATTGCGAAAAGCTTAATTGCCCGCAGACTGAAATTTGCTTTTCAAAATGCTCGCGCCTTCGAATACCTGATGACGCGTTTCTCTACACCGGAAGAGGTTTTCGGCCCGCTGTCGATTCAAGCCCTTAAAGATGAAGGTCGCTATGAACGCTTAACCGCAGGCTATCTTCCTGAAGCTGAAATCGTCTTTCTCGACGAAATCTGGAAGGCGGGCCCGGCGATTCTTAACACCCTGCTAACCGCCATCAACGAACGCCACTTTCGTAACGGCGCGCATGAAGAGAAAATCCCGATGCGCTTGCTGGTGGCAGCCTCCAATGAACTGCCAGAAGCAGACAGCAGCCTGGAAGCACTGTACGACCGTATGCTGATTCGCCTGTGGCTGGATAAAGTTCAGGACAAAGCCAACTTCCGATCGATGCTGTTAAGTCAGCAAGATGAAAGCGACAATCCGGTCCCGGCGTCGTTACAGGTGACGGATGAAGAGTATAACCAGTGGCAAAAGGACATTGGCGCCATCAAGCTTCCCGATCGCGTGTTTGAGCTTATTTTCACGTTGCGCCAGCAACTGGACACGCTACCGAATGCCCCTTATGTGTCCGATCGGCGCTGGAAAAAAGCCATTCGCTTACTCCAGGCCAGCGCTTTCTTTAGCGGACGTGATGCCGTAGTACCTATCGACCTGATCCTGCTGAAAGATTGCCTGTGGTACGACGCGCAAAGCCTGAATCTGATGCAACAACAGCTGGAAATATTGATGACCGGACACGCATGGCAGCAGCAAGCCATGCTGACGCGACTGGGCGGTATTGTGCAGCGCCGCATTCAACTCCAGCAGCAGCAAAGCGACAAAACGGCGTTCACGGTGATCCGCCAGGGCGGCATGTTCAGCCGTCGCCCTCATTATGATTTACCGCCGGAAGCTACGTCTTCTGTCGTAACATTACTCCTGCAAAAGCCCTTAAAGCTGCATGACATGGAAGTTATCCATATTGCTTTCGAACGTGGCGCACTGGAGTTGTGGCTCACCAAAGGTGGTGAGATCCGCGGAAAATTAAACGGGATCGGTTTTGCCCAGACGCTGAACATGGAAGTGGATAGCGCGCAGCACCTGGTCGTGCGTGATGTCAGTTTACAAGGCTCTCGACTGGCATTGCCCGGTTCTTCACAAGAGAGTATGCCTGCAGAGATAAAACAAGAGCTCGAAGCACTTGATAACGAGTGGCACCAGCAGCACAGCGCATTTAGCGAGCAGCAAAAATGTCTGTTTATTCATAGCGACTGGTTAGGCCGCATTGAGGCCAGCCTGCAGGATGTCGGGGCGCAAATCCGCCAGGCGCAACAATGCTGACCCTTGATACACTCAACATCATGCTGGCAGTCAGTGAAGAGGCGATGATCGAAGAGATGATCGTCGCCCTGCTGGCTTCTCCAAAGATGGTGGTCTTTTTTAAAAAATTCCCCCGCCTCAAAAAAGCGATCGCTGAAGATATACCGCGCTGGCGTGAATCTTTGCGTAGCCGCCTTAAAGATACCCATGTGCCGCCGGAGTTGGCGGAAGAGGTCATTTGTTATCAGCAAAGCCAGCTCCTCTCTCATGCGCAGTTTATCGTCCAGCTTCCGCAAATATTGTCGCTATTGCACCGCCTCCATTCGCCGTGGGCCGGACAAGCGCAACAGTTGGTTAATGACAACAGCGCGTTTACGCCTGCCCTCCATACGCTTTTTCTTCAGCGCTGGCGCCTGAGTCTGGTGGTGCAAACCACAACCCTGAATCAGCAACTGCTGGAAGAAGAGCGCGAACATTTGCTCAGTGAAGTACAGGAACGGATGACCCTTAGCGGGCAACTGGAACCCGTACTGGCAGAAAATGACAACGCCGCAGGCCGGTTATGGGATATGAGCGCGGGTCAAATCAAGCGCGGTGATTATCAGTTGCTGGTTAAATATGGCGAATTCCTGACGCAACAGCCCGAACTCCAGCGTCTGGCTGAGCAGTTAGGCCGTTCCAGAGAAGCGAAATCCGTGCCGCGTAAAGATGCGCCAATGGAAACCTTCCGTACCCTGGTACGCGAACCGGCAACCGTACCGGAGCAGGTGGATGGCATCCAGCAAAGTGACGATATCCTGCGCTTGCTGCCGCCTGAACTGGCCACGCTGGGCATTACCGAACTGGAATACGAGTTCTACCGCCGGCTGGTGGAAAAGCAACTGCTGACCTACCGTCTGCACGGCGAAGCATGGCGCGAGAAAGTAACGGAACGTCCGGTGGTGCATCAGGATTTTGACGAGCAGCCGCGCGGGCCTTTTATCGTCTGCGTTGATACTTCGGGATCGATGGGCGGGTTCAATGAACAGTGTGCGAAAGCCTTTTGCCTGGCGCTAATGCGCGTCGCCCTTGCCGATAATCGGCGCTGTTTCATTATGCTGTTTTCAACAGAAGTGGTGCGCTATGAGCTGTCTGGTCCAGAGGGTATCGAACAGGCGATTCGTTTTTTAAGTCAGCGCTTTCGTGGCGGTACCGATATTGCCAGCTGTTTTCGCGCCATTATTGAGCGCATGCAGGGTCGGGAATGGTTTGATGCCGATGCGGTGGTTATCTCTGATTTTATCGCTCAGCGATTACCCGATGAGGTCGTCAGCAAAGTGGGGGAATTACAGCGGGTACACCAGCACAGATTTCACGCGGTGGCGATGTCTGCACATGGCAAACCCGGCATCATGCGCATTTTCGATCATATCTGGCGCTTTGATACCGGGATGCGAAGCCGCCTGCTCAGACGCTGGCGGCGTTAATTATTACAGCAGAGAGGCGACGCTTTCACGTACCTGTGCCGGCCATACGCCACACTGAACCTGACCAATGTGCGGTAATTGCAGCAACAGCATGGTCAGACGCGACTGCCCAATGCCGCCACCAATTGTCTGCGGCATTTCACCGCGCAGCAGCGCCTGATGCCATTCCAGACTCAGGCGATCTTCATCACCGGTCAGAGACAGTTGGTGTTTCAGGGCGTCAGCATCGACACGGATCCCCATAGAAGACAGCTCAAACGCATCTTCCAGCACCGGGTTCCAGACCAGAATATCCCCGTTCAGACCGGCGTGACCCAGCTCGGACGCTGAACTCCAGTCATCATAATCCGGCGCACGTACATCGTGACGGTGACCGTCACTGAGCTTGCCGCCGATCCCCACCAGGAATACCGCGCCCAGCTCTTTAGCGATCGCACGTTCACGACCTTTTGCATCAAGATCCGGATAACGAGATAACAACTCCTGGCTATGAACAAAGTGGATCTGCTCTGGCAGGAACGGTGCCAGACCAAACTCTTTGCTAACCGCAGCCTCAGTAGCCTTAATACCCGCCCAGATAGCCTCTACCGTGCTTTTCAGAGTGGAGAATTGACGCTCACCGTCGCCCATCACGCGCTCCCAGTCCCACTGATCAACATACACTGAGTGCAGCGGGGAGAGGCGATCTTCATCGGGACGCAGGGCCTTCATGTGCGTGTACAGCCCTTCACCTGCGCTAAAGTCGTGTTGTCCTAACGTTTGACGCTTCCACTTCGCCAGTGAATGAACCACTTCGAATTGAGCGTCTGGCAATGCTTTAACCTTCACCTGCACCGCTTTTTCACAGCCCGACAAGTTATCCTGCGTGCCATCTCCAACGCGGCTGAGGATCGGTGCCTGAACTTCGATCAGACCTAAACGCTCTTCCAGCTGACGAGAAAAATGAGATTTTACGAAGCTAATTTGACGTTGTTTGGCAATGTAAGCGGTTTTCATTATGTGTACTCCTGTGTCCTGTTGCCTATGATTAAGCAACAGAATGGAGGTAATATTCAATAATCAACAAACAAAAAGCCGACTTCGATTTTGATTCGTTAAAATTAACGTCTAAAATAGAGGGAATCATTAATCTACATAAGAAAAACCTATGGAAAATTATCAGATCGACAATCTGGACCGCGGCATTCTTGACGCCCTGATGGAAAATGCCCGTACCGCCTACGCAGAATTAGCCAAACAATTCGGCGTCAGCCCAGGAACAATTCACGTACGTGTAGAAAAGATGAAACAGGCCGGGATTATTACCGGCGCGCGGATTGATGTGAGTCCCAAACAGTTGGGCTATGACGTCGGCTGCTTTATCGGCATCATCCTGAAAAGTGCGAAAGACTATCCGTCAGCGCTGGCCAGACTGGAAAGCCTCGATGAAGTGACCGAAGCGTATTACACCACCGGGCACTACAGCATCTTTATTAAGGTGATGTGCAAGTCGATCGACGCGTTGCAGCAGGTACTTATCAACAAGATCCAAACAATTGACGAAATTCAGTCCACGGAAACCCTGATCGTCCTGCAAAACCCGATCATGCGTACCATCAAGCCGTGATCGCTTTTTTTAATACCCTGGTTTTCCACAGGTAGATCCCAGCTCGCTCACAGCGTACAATACGCCCTCTTTATAAAGGTGGGCGATCATGGCAGACATCACTCTTATCAGCGGTAGTACGCTTGGCAGTGCGGAATATGTAGCAGAACATCTGGCTGAAAAGCTGGACGACGCCGGTTT
Source organism: Citrobacter sp. Ce129 (assembly GCF_030334545.1). Lineage (NCBI taxonomy): Bacteria > Pseudomonadati > Pseudomonadota > Gammaproteobacteria > Enterobacterales > Enterobacteriaceae > Citrobacter > Citrobacter sp. Ce129. Next base: position 437,828 of record NZ_JAOWDS010000057.1, on the reverse strand, counting down.
TTCCAGCGAAATACTGCATGGGCCAATGCTTGAAGAGGTTCCGACTGACGGCATCTGGCTGATTATTAGCTCTACGCACGGTGCGGGAGACATTCCTGACAACCTACAGCCTTTATATGATGCGTTACGCGAGCAAAAGCCGGACCTGTCACAAGTGCGGTTTGGCGCAATCGGGATCGGAAGTCGTGAATATGACACCTTTTGCGGCGCAATCGACAAGCTGGAAGCCGAATTGAAGACCTGTGGAGCAAAACAGGTAGGCGAAACGCTCAGGATCAACGTACTGGAACATGAAATTCCGGAAGATCCGGCTGAAATTTGGCTGGGATCGTGGCATCCATTGCTCAGAGATTTGTAAAGATCGTACTTTTTTATGTGGATAACTCTGGTTAAAAGCTTGGATCAACCGGTAGTTATCCCAAGAACAACCGTTGTTCAGTTTTTGAGTTGTGTATAACCCTTCATTCTGATCCCAGCTTATACGGACCAGGATCACCGATCATTCACAGCTAATGATCCTCAGCAACCTGTTGATCTTATTCAAAGGATCGCCCTTATCCACAGAAACTTGCGATCCTAATAAGAGATCACAATAAAACAGATCTCTAAATAAAAAGATCTTCTTTTTAATACCCAGGATCCCAGGTCTTTCTCCATCGACTAAAGTTGAGTAGAATCCACGGCCCGGGCTTCAATCCATTTTCACACCGCGTTATGCGAGGCAATTACCATGTTTTATCAGGATCCTTTTGACGTCATCATCATTGGCGGGGGTCATGCAGGCACCGAGGCCGCAATGGCCGCGGCGCGAATGGGTCAACAGACTCTGCTTTTGACACACAATATCGACACTCTGGGGCAGATGAGCTGCAATCCGGCGATCGGCGGTATTGGGAAGGGACACCTGGTAAAAGAAGTGGATGCGCTTGGTGGGTTGATGGCAAAAGCGATCGACCATGCAGGTATCCAGTTTAGGATACTAAACGCAAGCAAAGGGCCAGCCGTTCGCGCTACCCGAGCTCAGGCCGATCGCGTGCTCTATCGCCAGGCGGTACGCACTGCGCTGGAGAATCAACCCAACCTGATGATCTTCCAGCAGGCGGTTGAAGATCTGATTGTTGAAAACGATCGTGTTGTGGGCGCAGTGACCCAAATGGGACTGAAGTTCCGTGCCAAAGCGGTTGTATTAACCGTGGGGACTTTCCTCGACGGCAAAATTCATATTGGTCTGGATAACTACAGCGGTGGCCGTGCTGGCGATCCGCCGTCTATCCCGCTGTCACGTCGTCTGCGTGAACTGCCGCTGCGCGTCAGCCGCCTGAAAACGGGTACACCGCCGCGTATCGATGCGCGCACTATTGATTTCAGCGTGCTTGGCCAGCAAAACAGCGATAACCCGATGCCGGTCTTCTCATTCCTGGGCGATGCTTCTCAACATCCGCGCCAGATGCCGTGTTACATCACGCATACCAATGAGAGAACCCATGACGTGATCCGCAATAACCTCGATCGTAGCCCGATGTACGCCGGCGTGATCGAAGGTATCGGCCCGCGCTACTGCCCGTCGATCGAAGACAAAGTGATGCGCTTTGCCGATCGTAACCAGCATCAGATCTTCCTTGAACCGGAAGGACTGACGTCTAACGAAATTTACCCGAATGGCATCTCCACCAGCCTGCCGTTCGATGTGCAGATGCAAATTGTCCGCTCTATGCAGGGAATGGAAAATGCCAGAATCGTCCGCCCTGGCTACGCTATTGAGTATGATTTCTTCGATCCGCGCGACCTGAAACCTACTCTGGAAAGCAAATTCATCCAGGGTCTGTTCTTTGCGGGACAGATTAACGGTACAACCGGTTACGAAGAAGCCGCCGCGCAAGGCATGCTGGCTGGTCTGAACGCCGCACGCTTGTCTGCTGAGAAAGACGGCTGGGCACCGCGTCGCGATCAGGCTTATCTTGGCGTGCTGGTGGACGACCTGTGTACGCTAGGCACTAAAGAACCGTACCGCATGTTTACCTCACGCGCAGAATACCGTTTGATGCTGCGTGAAGATAACGCCGACCTGCGTCTGACCGAAATTGGTCGAGAACTGGGTCTGGTGGACGATGAGCGCTGGGCTCGCTTCAACGAGAAGCTGGAGCGCATCGAACAAGAACGCCAGCGTCTCAAATCAACATGGGTAAACCCGTTAGCGGAATCTGCAGCAGAAGTGAATGCTCACCTGGCAACGCCTCTGTCACGTGAAGCCAGCGGTGAAGATCTGCTGCGTCGCCCGGATATGACCTATGCTCAGTTGACCTCTTTATCTGCGTTCGCACCAGCGCTTGACGATGCTCAGGCCGCGGAACAGGTTGAGATTCAGGTGAAATACGAAGGGTATATCGCCCGTCAGCAGGAAGAAATTGAAAGACAGCAGCGTAATGAGAACACCCTGTTGCCTGCAACGCTGGATTATCGCCAGGTCTCTGGCTTGTCGAATGAAGTCATCGCCAAACTGAACGATCACAAACCGGTATCGATCGGTCAGGCATCGCGCATTTCCGGCGTAACGCCTGCCGCCATCTCCATTCTGCTGGTATGGCTGAAAAAACAAGGTATGCTGCGCCGCAGCGCTTGATAACTCTCATTTGGCGGGGGCGCTTCGCTTGCCCGCCGTACAAATTTGTAGGCCCGATAAGCGAAAGCGCATCGGGCATTTGATTATTAACAGGTAACGACCGTGCTCAACAAACTCTCTCGTCTGCTGGCTGATGCCGGTATTTCTCTTACCGATCACCAGAAAAATCAGCTGATTGCGTATGTCGATATGCTGCACAAATGGAATAAAGCGTACAACCTGACGTCGGTGCGGGATCCCAACGAAATGCTGGTGCGCCATATTCTGGACAGCATTGTCGTCGCGCCGTATCTGAAGGGGGAGCGTTTTATCGATGTGGGTACGGGACCTGGCCTGCCGGGAATTCCGCTCTCTATCGTGCGCCCTGAAGCGCATTTCACACTGCTGGATAGCTTGGGAAAACGCGTCCGTTTCTTGCGTCAGGTGCAGCATGAGCTTGCGCTTACTAACATCACGCCTGTGCAAAGCCGTGTTGAAGAATTCCCTTCAGAACCGCCGTTCGATGGGGTCATTAGCCGTGCTTTTGCATCACTCAATGATATGGTGAGCTGGTGCCATCATTTGCCAGGACCTGATGGACGTTTTTATGCGTTAAAAGGGCAGTTGCCTGCAGATGAAATTGACTCGCTGCCAGCAGAATTCAACGTCGAGTCGGTTGAAAAATTACGCGTTCCGCAGTTGGAAGGCGAACGTCATTTGGTGGTTATTAAGCCAAACAAAATTTAATTTTTATCAAAAAAAATAGAAAAAAAACGGCAGTTCAGGTGTTAAAAGTCATAGGGAATAGTGTGGTTAAATGTCGTTACATTTCACCAATGCCTTACGGTTTTGCATCATAACTATAACGTACCGTTTTTTGTTAAAAGCGAAACAAGTCAGCTGTGAAAATATCAGTCTGCTAAAAATAGAACGTAAGAATCACCCGTTATGTTAATTTTTTATTATAAATGTCAATGCGTGGTTTTTTTGTTGTTAGCTGTTGTTTTTTAAATAGTGGCTATTTTTACGCTTAAATATCAAAAAGATGAAAAGGCATCATTTGCCACGTAAATAAATTATGCGAAGGTGAATATGTTCAATATGTGATCTGGTGCACGCTTTACCGCCAGTGTTTACGCGGCATTTGCAGTTTTGCATGATCGTTCACAGTTTGCCAAAAAGTGATAAATGTGGGGTAGCGAAAAATATTTAAACATTTATTCACTTTTTAGCTACTTATTGTTTGAAATCACGAAGCCGCACCGTATAATTTGACCGCTTTTTGATGCTTGACTCTAAGCCATAAAGAACGTTTTATACGACACGCGGCATACCTCGTAGGGAGCAGGAGTAAAAACGTGATGTCTATGTCGCTCTTGAGTCGAAACGTTGCTCGTAAGCTTTTGCTCACACAGCTTCTGGCGGTAATAGCAAGTGGATTGCTGTTTAGCCTCAAAGACCCTTTCTGGGGCATCTCCGCGTTGTGCGGTGGATTGGCAGTGTTACTGCCTAACGTGTTGTTTATGATATTTGCCTGGCGTCACCAGGCGCATACACCAGCTAAAGGTCGAGTAGCCTGGACGTTCGCTTTCGGCGAAGCCTTCAAGGTGTTAGCGATGCTGGTTTTGCTGGTGGTGGCGTTGGCTGTTTTGAAAGCGGTATTCATGCCGCTGATCGTTACGTGGGTTTTGGTGCTGGTGGTTCAGATACTGGCGCCGGCTGTAATTAACAACAAAGGGTAAAGGCATCATGGCTTCAGAAAATATGACGCCGCAGGATTACATAGGACACCATCTGAATAACCTTCAGTTGGACCTACGTACATTCTCGCTGGTGGATCCGCACAACCCCCCAGCCACCTTCTGGACGCTCAATATTGACTCCATTTTCTTCTCGGTGGTTCTGGGTCTGTTGTTCCTGCTTATGTTCCGTAGCGTAGCCAAAAAGGCGACCAGCGGCGTACCAGGTAAATTTCAGACCGCGATTGAGCTGGTAATCGGCTTTGTGCATGGTAGCGTGAAAGACATGTACCATGGCAAAAGCAAGCTGATTGCTCCGCTGGCCCTGACGATTTTCGTCTGGGTATTCCTGATGAACTTGATGGATTTGCTGCCTATCGACCTGCTGCCGTACATCGGTGAGCATATCTTTGGCCTGCCGGCTCTGCGTGTGGTTCCGTCTGCTGACGTGAACATCACCCTGTCGATGGCGCTGGGCGTATTTATCCTCATTCTGTTCTACAGCATCAAAATGAAAGGCATCGGTGGCTTCGCGAAAGAGTTGACGCTGCAGCCGTTCAATCACTGGGCGTTCATCCCTGTCAACTTAATCCTTGAAGGGGTAAGCCTGCTGTCCAAACCAATTTCTCTTGGTCTGCGACTGTTCGGCAACATGTATGCCGGTGAGCTGATTTTCATTCTGATTGCTGGTCTGTTGCCGTGGTGGTCACAGTGGATCCTGAATGTGCCATGGGCCATTTTCCACATACTGATTATCACGCTGCAAGCCTTCATATTTATGGTTCTGACGATTGTCTATCTGTCGATGGCATCTGAAGAGCATTAATTTACCAACACTACTACGTTTTAACTGAAACAAACTGGAGACTGTCATGGAAAACCTGAATATGGATCTGCTGTACATTGCTGCCGCTGTGATGATGGGTCTGGCGGCAATCGGTGCTGCGATCGGTATCGGCATCCTCGGGGGTAAATTCCTGGAAGGCGCAGCGCGTCAACCGGATCTGATTCCTCTGCTGCGTACTCAGTTCTTTATCGTTATGGGTCTGGTGGATGCAATCCCAATGATCGCTGTAGGTCTGGGTCTGTACGTGATGTTTGCTGTCGCGTAGTAAGCGTTGCTTGAATTAAGAGCAATATCAGAACGTTAACTAGATAGAGGCATTGTGCTGTGAATCTTAACGCAACAATCCTCGGCCAGGCCATCGCGTTTGTCCTGTTCGTTCTGTTCTGCATGAAGTACGTATGGCCGCCATTAATGGCTGCCATCGAAAAACGTCAAAAAGAAATTGCTGACGGCCTTGCTTCTGCAGAACGAGCACATAAGGATCTTGACCTTGCAAAGGCCAGCGCGACCGACCAGCTGAAAAAAGCGAAGGCGGAAGCTCAGGTAATCATCGAGCAGGCGAACAAACGCCGCGCTCAGATCCTGGACGAAGCTAAAACTGAAGCAGAGCAGGAACGTACTAAAATCGTGGCACAGGCGCAGGCGGAAATTGACGCCGAGCGTAAACGTGCTCGCGAAGAGCTGCGTAAGCAAGTTGCTATCCTGGCTGTTGCTGGCGCCGAGAAGATCATCGAACGTTCCGTGGATGAAGCTGCTAATAGCGACATCGTGGACAAACTTGTCGCTGAACTGTAAGGAGGGAGGGGCTGATGTCTGAATTTATTACGGTAGCTCGCCCCTACGCCAAAGCAGCTTTTGACTTTGCCGTTGAGCACCAAAGCGTTGACCGTTGGCAGGATATGCTGACGTTTGCCGCTGAGGTGACTAAAAACGAACAAATGGCAGAGCTTCTTTCTGGCGCACTGGCGCCGGAAACGCTCGCTGAGTCGTTTATCGCCGTGTGCGGTGAGCAGTTGGACGAAAGCGGCCAGAACCTGATTAGGGTAATGGCTGAAAATAACCGTCTGAATGCGCTCCCGGATGTTCTTGAGCAGTTTATTCACCTGCGTGCAGCCAGTGAGGCTATCTCTGAGGTAGAAGTCACTTCTGCCAATGCACTGAGTGATGAACAGCTTACGAAGATTAGTGCAGCGATGGAAAAACGTCTGTCACGCAAAGTTAAGCTGAATTGCAAAATCGATAAGTCTGTAATGGCAGGCGTAATCATCCGAGCGGGTGATATGGTCATTGATGGCAGCGTACGCGGCCGTCTTGAGCGCCTTGCAGACGTCTTGCAGTCTTAAGGGGACTGGAGCATGCAACTGAATTCCACCGAAATCAGCGAACTGATCAAGCAGCGCATTGCTCAGTTCAATGTTGTGAGCGAAGCTCATAACGAAGGTACTATTGTTTCTGTAAGTGACGGTGTTATCCGCATTCACGGCCTGGCCGATTGTATGCAGGGTGAGATGATTTCCCTGCCGGGTAACCGTTACGCTATCGCACTGAACCTGGAGCGCGACTCCGTAGGTGCAGTTGTGATGGGTCCATACGCTGACCTTGCCGAAGGCATGAAGGTTAAGTGTACGGGTCGTATTCTGGAAGTTCCGGTTGGCCGTGGCCTGCTGGGTCGTGTGGTGAACACTCTGGGTTCCCCGATTGACGGTAAAGGTCCGGTTGATAACGATGGCTTCTCGCCAATCGAAGTTATCGCACCAGGCGTAATCGAACGTCAGTCCGTCGACCAGCCAGTACAGACCGGTTATAAATCTGTTGATGCCATGATCCCAATCGGTCGTGGCCAGCGTGAGCTGATCATCGGTGACCGTCAGACAGGTAAAACTGCGATGGCAATCGACGCCATCATCAACCAGCGTGATTCCGGCATCAAATGTGTGTACGTGGCTATCGGCCAGAAAGCGTCCACCATTTCCAACGTGGTTCGTAAACTGGAAGAACACGGCGCACTGTCCAACACCATCGTTGTGGTGGCGACTGCGTCTGAATCTGCTGCACTGCAATACCTGGCGCCATATGCCGGTTGCGCAATGGGCGAATACTTCCGTGACCGCGGCGAAGATGCACTGATCGTTTACGATGACCTGTCTAAACAGGCTGTTGCTTACCGTCAGGTTTCCCTGCTGCTCCGTCGTCCGCCAGGACGTGAAGCATTCCCAGGCGACGTATTTTACCTCCACTCCCGTCTGCTGGAACGCGCATCCCGCGTAAACGCGGAATACGTTGAGAAGTTCACCAATGGTGAAGTGAAAGGTAAAACCGGCTCCCTGACCGCTCTGCCGATTATCGAAACCCAGGCGGGTGACGTTTCTGCGTTCGTTCCGACCAACGTAATTTCCATTACCGATGGTCAGATCTTCCTGGAAACCAACCTGTTCAACTCCGGTATTCGTCCGGCTGTTAACCCGGGTATCTCCGTATCTCGTGTAGGTGGCGCAGCGCAGACCAAGATCATCAAGAAACTGTCCGGTGGTATTCGTACCGCACTGGCGCAGTATCGTGAACTGGCAGCGTTTTCTCAGTTCGCTTCCGACCTGGATGAAGCTACGCGTAAGCAGCTGAGCCACGGTCAGAAAGTAACTGAACTGCTGAAGCAGAAACAGTATGCCCCAATGTCTGTAGCACAGCAGGGCGTGGTGCTGTTTGCGGCTGAACGCGGTTACCTCGAAGATGTGGAACTGGCGAAAATCGGTAGCTTCGAAGCCGCTCTGCTGGCTTACGTTGACCGTGACCACGCTCCGCTGATGCAAGAGATCAACCAGTCCGGTGGCTATAACGATGAAATCGAAGGCAAGCTGAAAGCTATCCTCGATTCCTTCAAGGCAACCCAGTCCTGGTAACGTCTGGCGGTCTGCTTTAGGGCGGACCGCAAGGCATTGAGGAGAAGCTCATGGCCGGCGCAAAAGAGATACGTAGTAAGATCGCAAGCGTCCAGAACACGCAGAAGATCACTAAAGCGATGGAGATGGTCGCCGCTTCCAAAATGCGTAAATCGCAGGATCGCATGGCGGCCAGCCGTCCTTATGCAGAGACCATGCGCAAAGTGATTGGTCACCTTGCGAATGGTAATCTGGAATATAAGCACCCTTACCTGGAAGAACGCGACGTTAAACGCGTGGGCTACCTGGTGGTGTCGACCGACCGTGGTCTGTGCGGTGGCTTGAACATTAACCTGTTCAAAAAGCTGCTGGCGGATATGAAAACATGGTCCGATAAAGGCGTTCAGTGCGATATCGCAATGATCGGCTCTAAGGGCGTGTCTTTCTTTAACTCCGTTGGCGGTAATGTGATTGCTCAGGTAACCGGTATGGGGGATAACCCTTCCCTATCCGAACTGATCGGTCCGGTTAAAGTGATGCTGCAAGCCTACGATGAAGGTCGTCTGGACAGACTGTACGTTGTCAGCAACAAATTTATTAACACCATGTCTCAGACGCCAACCATCACCCAACTGCTGCCTCTGCCGGCATCAGATGATGATGAATTGAAGCGTAAATCCTGGGATTACCTGTATGAACCAGACCCGAAAGCGCTGCTGGATACCCTGCTGCGTCGTTATGTCGAGTCTCAGGTTTATCAGGGCGTGGTAGAAAACCTGGCCAGCGAGCAGGCCGCACGTATGGTGGCGATGAAAGCCGCGACCGACAATGGCGGCAGCCTGATTAAAGAGCTGCAGTTGGTATACAACAAAGCTCGTCAGGCCAGCATTACTCAGGAACTCACCGAAATCGTCGGTGGTGCATCCGCGGTATAACCAGGTTAATTCGTAGAGGATTCAAGATGGCTACTGGAAAAATTGTCCAGGTAATCGGCGCCGTGGTTGACGTCGAATTCCCTCAGGATGCCGTACCGCGCGTGTACGATGCTCTTGAGGTTATGAATGGTAAAGAGAGCCTGGTGCTGGAAGTTCAGCAGCAGCTCGGCGGCGGTATCGTACGTACCATCGCCATGGGTTCTTCCGACGGTCTGCGTCGTGGTCTGGAAGTTAAAGACCTCGAGCACCCGATCGAAGTCCCGGTAGGTAAAGCAACTCTGGGTCGTATCATGAACGTCCTGGGTCATCCGATCGACATGAAAGGCGATATCGGTGAAGAAGAGCGTTGGGCTATCCACCGCGCGGCTCCTTCCTATGAAGAGCTGTCCAGCTCTCAGGAACTGCTGGAAACCGGCATCAAAGTTATCGACCTGATGTGTCCGTTCGCTAAGGGCGGTAAAGTTGGTCTGTTCGGTGGTGCGGGTGTAGGTAAAACCGTAAACATGATGGAGCTGATCCGTAACATCGCGATCGAGCACTCCGGTTACTCCGTGTTTGCGGGCGTAGGTGAACGTACTCGTGAGGGTAACGATTTCTACCACGAAATGACCGACTCCAACGTTCTGGACAAAGTATCCCTGGTATATGGCCAGATGAACGAGCCGCCGGGAAACCGTCTGCGCGTTGCTCTGACCGGTCTGACCATGGCAGAGAAGTTCCGTGACGAAGGTCGTGACGTACTGCTGTTCGTCGATAACATCTATCGTTACACCCTGGCCGGTACTGAAGTATCTGCACTGCTGGGTCGTATGCCTTCAGCGGTAGGTTACCAGCCGACTCTGGCGGAAGAGATGGGCGTTCTGCAGGAACGTATCACCTCTACCAAAACCGGTTCTATCACCTCCGTTCAGGCGGTATACGTACCTGCGGATGACTTAACTGACCCATCCCCAGCAACCACCTTTGCTCACTTAGATGCAACCGTGGTACTGAGCCGTCAGATCGCATCTCTGGGTATTTACCCGGCAGTTGACCCGCTGGATTCCACCAGCCGTCAGTTGGATCCGCTGGTTGTTGGTCAGGAACACTACGACACTGCGCGTGGCGTACAGTCCCTGCTGCAGCGTTATCAGGAACTGAAAGACATCATCGCCATCCTGGGTATGGATGAACTGTCTGAAGAAGATAAACTGGTGGTAGCACGTGCGCGTAAGATCCAGCGCTTCCTGTCCCAGCCGTTCTTCGTTGCGGAAGTATTCACCGGTTCTCCGGGTAAATACGTATCCCTGAAAGACACCATCCGTGGCTTTAAAGGCATCATGGAAGGCGAATACGACCACCTGCCAGAGCAGGCGTTCTACATGGTTGGTTCTATCGACGAAGCCGTGGAAAAAGCCAAAAAACTTTAACGCCTTAATCGGAGGGTGATATGGCAATGACTTACCACCTGGACGTCGTCAGCGCAGAGCAACAAATGTTCTCTGGTCTGGTCGAGAAAATCCAGGTAACGGGTAGTGAAGGTGAACTGGGTATTTTCCCGGGTCACGCACCGCTGCTCACCGCCATTAAGCCTGGTATGATCCGCATCGTTAAACAGTTCGGTCATGAAGAGTTTATCTATCTGTCCGGCGGCATTCTCGAAGTGCAGCCTGGCAGCGTGACCGTCCTGGCTGATACCGCGATTCGCGGACAGGATCTCGATGAAGCGAGAGCCCTGGAAGCGAAGCGTAAGGCTGAAGAGCACATCAAGAGCTCTCATGGTGACGTGGATTACGCTCAGGCATCTGCGGAACTGGCCAAAGCGATCGCGAAACTGCGCGTTATCGAGTTGACCAAAAAAGCGATGTAACACCGGCTTGAAAAGCACAAAAGCCAGTCTGGTTTCCAGGCTGGCTTTTTTTTTGGGTTTTGTTTCAGTAAGAGTGAAACTAAAAAGCTGTTTTATTATTTTGTGATTTACATCACAAAAATGTTGATCGGTTAAAAAATGAGGCGTAGACTTCTTTTTGTGATGTATGTCACATAATTAATTCAGATAAAAACAGGATATCAACATGAAACTGATTAACAAAATCATCGCGCTTTTCAGCAGCATGGAAGTTTAGTCTTCCCTGAACTGCTCTGTGGCGCGATGCTTCATACGGTTACCTGCTCGCGCCATCTGTTAATAAATTCCCCTCCCCCGTATTATCATTTGTACTCTTTCCTTTTAAAACTGTATTTCTCCTGTCTGTTTTTTCTGCTTTTCACTGAATCACTTTAATAAAATTGTATTTTTCTTTTGTAGCTCTTTATTCATGCAGTAAAAAAATAGCAAAAACATTAACCTAAGGCTTTAATAAGAGCAGACTCCTGGTTTTTGGGAGACAAAAGACGCCGAAATAGATGAAAATAGACAGTTATCAGAGGGGAAATTTCCCCGATTGAACGTTTTATCTTCGGTCCATTTCACGCTGAAAAAAATGTAGTATTTTCAATGTGAAACGGTATAAATTCGTTCTCAAATTACAGTCAGGACGTGTATGTTGAATAATGCTATGAGCGTCGTGATCCTTGCCGCAGGCAAAGGCACGCGTATGTATTCCGATCTTCCTAAAGTGCTGCATACCCTCGCAGGAAAACCGATGGTTCAGCATGTCATTGATGCTGCTAATGAATTAGGTGCGACTCACGTACATCTGGTCTACGGGCACGGTGGTGATTTGCTCAAGCAGACGCTGAAAGATGGCAATCTAAACTGGGTTTTGCAGGCAGAGCAGTTGGGCACCGGCCATGCAATGCAGCAGGCAGCGCCATTCTTTGGTGATGACGAAGACATTTTAATGCTCTATGGCGATGTGCCGCTGATCTCTACCGATACCTTGCGTCGCCTGCGTGAAGCCAAACCGCAGGGTGGCATTGGCTTGTTAACGGTAAAACTGGACGACCCGTCCGGTTATGGGCGTATTACGCGTGAAAACGGTAACGTCACCGGTATCGTTGAGCATAAAGATGCAACCGACGAGCAGCGGCAAATCCAGGAAATCAACACCGGTATTCTGATTGCCAATGGCGCAGACATGAAACGCTGGCTGTCCAAACTGACTAATAACAATGTGCAGGGTGAATACTACATCACCGATATCATTGCGATGGCATACCAGGAAGGGCGCGAAATTGCTGCGGTACATCCGGCACGTATTAGCGAAACGGAAGGGGTGAATAACCGTCTTCAGCTCTCTCGTCTGGAGCGCGTGTATCAGTCCGAGCAGGCAGAAAAACTGCTGTTAGCGGGCGTGATGCTGCGCGATCCTGCACGTTTTGATCTTCGCGGTACGCTTATTCACGGGCGCGATGTTGAAATTGATACTAACGTTATCATTGAAGGTAACGTAACCGTTGGGGATCGCGTCAAGATTGGCGCCGGCTGCATCATCAAAAACAGCGTTATTGGTGACGGTTGTGAGCTTAGCCCATACAGTGTGGTTGAAGATGCCCATCTGGAAGCCGCTTGCACCATCGGCCCATTCGCGCGTCTGCGTCCGGGCGCTGAGCTGCAGGAAGGCGCGCACGTGGGTAACTTTGTCGAAATGAAAAAAGCGCGTCTGGGTAAAGGCTCCAAAGCCGGTCACCTGACCTATCTGGGCGATGCGGAAATTGGCGATAACGTGAACATCGGCGCGGGTACGATCACCTGCAACTACGATGGTGCCAATAAGTTTAAAACCATTATTGGTGATGATGTGTTTGTGGGTTCTGATACTCAGCTGGTGGCGCCTGTCACCGTGGGTAAAGGTGCGACGATTGCCGCAGGAACTACCGTAACGCGTAATGTTGCCGATAACGAACTGGTATTAAGCCGTGTACCTCAGGTCCATAAACAGGGCTGGCAGCGTCCGGTGAAGAAGAAGTAATTTATTTTGCCGGATGGCGGCCTACGTGCGGTGACGTTCTGTAGGCCTTATAAGCGTGAGCGCCATCAGGCAGACAAGAGATGAGGGGATAATATAATCCTCCGCTCAACAAGCAGTACCTAAAAAAATAACCCCACTCTCTACAAGGCTCGGGGCGCCCGGAAAGGGCAAATACAGGTCAGCGACAACGACAGGCACAATGCCTAAATTCGGAATCAAAAAATATGTGTGGAATTGTTGGCGCTATCGCGCAGCGTGATGTAGCTGAAATCCTTCTCGAAGGTTTACGTCGTCTGGAATATCGTGGTTATGACTCTGCTGGTCTGGCCGTTGTCGATGCTGAAGGCAACATGACCCGTCTGCGTCGTCTGGGTAAAGTGCAGATGCTGACTGCTGCTGCGGAAGAACATCCGCTGCATGGTGGTACAGGTATCGCTCATACCCGTTGGGCGACACACGGCGAACCTTCAGAAGCGAACGCGCATCCTCATGTTTCTGAACACATTGTCGTGGTGCATAACGGCATCATTGAAAACCATGAACCGCTGCGTGAACTGCTGAAAACCCGTGGTTACACCTTTGTTTCTGAAACAGACACCGAAGTGATTGCTCACCTGGTGCACTGGGAACTGGAACAGGGTGGTACGCTGCGTGAAGCCGTGCTGCGTACTATTCCGCAGCTGCGCGGTGCCTACGGCACGGTGATCATGGATACCCGTAACCCGGAAACCCTGCTGGCCGCTCGTTCTGGTAGCCCGCTGGTGATTGGGCTGGGTATGGGTGAGAACTTTATCGCTTCCGATCAGCTGGCGCTGCTGCCGGTAACCCGTCGCTTTATCTTCCTGGAAGAGGGTGACATTGCGGAAGTGACCCGTCGTTCGGTTACCATTTTCGACAAGTCTGGCGCGGAAGTGAAACGTCAGGATATCGAATCTAATCTGCAATACGATGCGGGCGAAAAAGGTATTTATCGCCACTACATGCAGAAAGAGATCTACGAACAGCCGAACGCAATTAAAAACACGCTGACCGGGCGCATTAGCCACGGTGAGGTGGATTTAAGCGAGCTGGGTTCGCATGCCAACGAGCTGCTGTCTCAGGTTGAGCATATCCAGATTATCGCCTGCGGTACGTCGTACAACTCAGGTATGGTATCGCGCTACTGGTTTGAATCGCTGGCGGGTATTCCTTGTGATGTCGAAATCGCTTCTGAGTTCCGCTATCGCAAATCTGCCGTGCGTCGTAACAGCCTGATGATCACCCTTTCCCAGTCAGGTGAAACGGCGGATACCCTGGCGGGTCTGCGCTTATCTAAAGAGCTGGGCTATCTGGGCTCGCTGGCTATCTGTAACGTCCCGGGATCTTCTCTGGTGCGTGAATCCGATCTGGCGATGATGACCAATGCCGGTACCGAAATCGGTGTGGCCTCCACGAAAGCCTTTACCACGCAACTGACCGTTCTGCTGATGCTGGTGGCGAAACTGTCTCGTCTGAAAGGCCTGGATGCGTCTATTGAGCAGGAAATCGTTCACGGACTGCAGGCGCTGCCGAGTCGTATTGAGCAGATGCTGTCTCAGGACAAACGCATTGCCGCTCTGGCTGAAGGTTTCTCTGACAAACACCATGCGCTGTTCCTTGGTCGTGGCGATCAGTACCCAATTGCGCTGGAAGGCGCGCTGAAGCTGAAAGAGATTTCTTATATTCACGCTGAAGCGTATGCCGCAGGTGAACTGAAGCACGGTCCACTGGCGCTGATTGACGCTGATATGCCGGTTATCGTCGTGGCACCGAACAACGAACTGCTGGAAAAACTGAAATCCAACATTGAAGAAGTTCGCGCCCGTGGCGGCCAGCTGTATGTCTTTGCTGACCAGGATGCTGGTTTTACCAGCAGTGAAAACATGCACATCATCGAGATGCCGCATGTGGAAGAGGTAATTGCACCAATCTTCTACACCGTTCCGCTGCAGCTGCTGGCGTATCATGTGGCGCTGATTAAAGGCACCGACGTGGACCAGCCGCGTAACCTGGCGAAGTCGGTTACCGTAGAGTAATCCGTACTTAACTGAACTGAAAATGCCCTGCTACAAGCGGGGCATTATTTTTTCGTTTGTTCTGTTTTTAATCAATTATCCCGCCTGTTTTATGTGACAAACCGTCATCTTCAGCTACTGTTTGCAGTGTCATAAAAAGAAAATTTTAGCGAAATGTTATTGTCATGATAATGGCTAACGTTTTGTTTTAAATGTATTTTTATCTGAAAAAACTCACGTATTTTTCGTTGTCATAAAACTGTCATATTTCGTACATTTAACTGTCACCTGTTTGTCCTATTTTGCTCACAGTAGCAACTCAAACAACGATTTACGAAAACCGTGCAGGAGACATTATGAAAGTTATGCGTACCACTGTCGCAACTGTTGTCGCCGCGACCTTATCCATGAGCGCGTTCTCTGCGTTTGCAGCAGCGAGCCTGACAGGTGCAGGTGCAACCTTCCCTGCGCCAGTGTATGCCAAATGGGCAGATACCTATCAGAAAGAGACCGGTAGCAAAGTAAACTACCAGGGTATCGGCTCCTCCGGTGGTGTAAAACAAATCACTGCGAATACCGTTGATTTCGGTGCTTCAGATGCGCCGCTGTCTGACGAAAAACTCAATCAAGAAGGCCTGTTCCAGTTCCCGACCGTTATCGGTGGTGTGGTACTGGCAGTCAACATCCCTGGCCTGAAATCCGGCGAGCTGGTGCTGGACGGTAAAACGCTCGGCGACATCTACCTCGGTAAAATTAAGAAGTGGGATGATGAAGCCATCACCAAACTGAACCCGGGTCTGAAGCTGCCTTCGCAGAATATCGCCGTTGTGCGTCGTGCTGACGGTTCCGGTACGTCCTTTGTCTTCACCAGCTATCTGGCAAAAGTGAACGAAGAGTGGAAATCTAAAATTGGTTCCGGCTCTACCGTTAACTGGCCGACCGGTCTGGGCGGTAAAGGTAACGACGGTATCGCCGCGTTCGTCCAGCGTCTGCCGGGCTCTATTGGCTACGTTGAGTACGCTTACGCTAAGCAGAACAACCTGGCGTACACCAAGCTGGTCTCTGCTGATGGTAAACCGGTAAGCCCGACCGAAGAGAGCTTCGCTAATGCCGCAAAAGGCGCTGACTGGAGCAAAACCTTCGCTCAGGATCTGACTAACCAGAAAGGTGACGATGCGTGGCCTATCACTTCCACCACCTTCATCCTGGTGCATAAAGAGCAGAAGAAACCTGAGCAGGGCGCTGAAGTGCTGAAGTTCTTCGACTGGGCGTACAAAAATGGCGGCAAACAGGCTAATGACCTGGATTACGCCAGCCTGCCGGACAGCGTGGTTGAGCAGATTCGTGCTGCATGGAAGACCAACGTGAAAGACAGCAGCGGTAAAGCGCTGTACTAAATACCCGTCATACTTCGAGCCGCAGCTGTGTTGGCTGTGCTTGTTCACTCCAGTCACATAGTGAATCTATGCTCCTGGGGATCCACAAGCTTGCCGCCTTGCTGCAACTCGAATTATTTAGGGTATGGCATTACGTTAGCCGGGAAGCACGATAAAATGCGTGCTTCCTGGCCCAAACTTAAAGAGTGATTTATGGCTGCAACCAAGCCTGCTTTTAACCCACCGGGTAAAAAGGGTGACATGATATTCAGCGCGCTGGTAAAACTGGCTGCGCTGATTGTGCTATTGATGTTGGGTGGCATTATTGTCTCTCTGGTTATCTCCTCCTGGCCAAGCATTCAGAAATTTGGCTTCTCCTTTCTGTGGACTAAAGAATGGGATGCGCCAAACGACATCTACGGTGCATTAGTACCGATTTACGGTACGCTGGTCACCTCGCTTATCGCGCTGCTGATTGCCGTTCCGGTGAGTTTCGGCATTGCTTTATTCCTGACTGAACTTGCACCTGGCTGGCTGCGTCGCCCGCTGGGTATCGCTATTGAACTGCTGGCGGCAATTCCAAGTATCGTGTACGGCATGTGGGGCCTGTTTATTTTTGCTCCGCTGTTTGCGACTTATTTCCAGGAACCGGTCGGGAACATCCTTTCCAACATTCCGTTTGTTGGCGCGCTGTTTGCTGGTCCGGCGTTTGGTATCGGTATTCTGGCTGCTGGCGTGATCCTCGCTATCATGATCATCCCGTACATTGCGGCGGTTATGCGCGATGTGTTCGAACAAACGCCGGTCCTGATGAAAGAGTCAGCCTACGGCATCGGTTGTACTACCTGGGAAGTTATCTGGCGCATCGTCCTGCCGTTCACCAAAAACGGTGTGATTGGCGGTGTGATGCTTGGTCTGGGTCGCGCGCTGGGTGAAACCATGGCGGTGACCTTTATCATCGGTAACACCTACCAGCTCGACAGTGCCTCGCTGTACATGCCTGGCAACAGTATTACCTCTGCGCTGGCGAATGAATTTGCCGAAGCGGAATCAGGGCTGCACGTTGCCGCGTTGATGGAACTGGGTCTGATTCTGTTTGTGATCACCTTCATCGTACTGGCGGCGTCTAAGTTCATGATCATGCGCCTTGCGAAGAACGAGGGGGCACGCTAATGGCTACGCTTGAAATGCAAAACACCGCTGCACTAGCGGAATCCCGCCGTAAAATGCAGGCGCGTCGTCGCCTGAAGAACCGCATCGCGCTGACGCTCTCTATGGCGACCATGGCGTTCGGTCTGTTCTGGCTTATCTGGATCCTGATGTCCACGATCACCCGCGGTATTGACGGTATGTCGCTGGCGTTGTTCACCGAAATGACGCCTCCGCCGAATACGGCGGGCGGTGGTCTGGCGAACGCCCTGGCCGGTAGCGGGCTGTTAATTCTGTGGGCGACCGTGTTTGGTACACCGCTTGGTATTATGGCGGGCATCTACCTGGCAGAGTATGGACGTAAGTCCTGGCTGGCTGAGGTCATCCGCTTTATCAACGACATCCTGTTGTCTGCGCCATCAATCGTAGTTGGCCTGTTTGTTTACACCATCGTGGTGGCAAAAATGGAGCACTTCTCCGGCTGGGCGGGCGTTATCGCGCTGGCGCTGCTGCAGGTGCCCATTGTTATTCGTACCACGGAGAACATGCTCAAGCTGGTGCCGGATAGCCTGCGTGAAGCTGCCTATGCACTGGGTACGCCGAAGTGGAAGATGATTTCTGCGATCACCCTGAAGGCGTCTGTCTCGGGCATTATTACAGGGGTTCTGCTGGCTATTGCACGTATCGCAGGTGAAACGGCTCCGCTGCTGTTTACGTCGCTCTCCAACCAGTTCTGGAGCACCGACATGATGCAGCCTATCGCCAACCTGCCGGTCACTATCTTTAAGTTTGCGATGAGCCCGTTTGCTGAGTGGCAGCAACTGGCCTGGGCCGGGGTGCTGATTATTACCCTGTGCGTACTGCTGCTGAACATTCTGGCGCGCGTCATTTTCGCGAAGAAGAAACACGGTTAATTTTTACGGCGTGGCTGATGCGGCGCCGGATGAGGAAGAGATTGAAATGAGTATGGTTGATACTGCCCCGGGTAAGATTCAGGTTCGTGATTTGAACTTCTACTATGGCAAATTCCATGCCCTGAAGAACATCAACCTGGATATTGCTAAAAACCAGGTAACGGCGTTTATCGGGCCGTCAGGCTGTGGTAAATCGACGCTGCTGCGTACATTCAACAAAATGTTTGAACTGTACCCGGAACAGCGTGCGGAAGGCGAAATCCTGCTGGATGGCGACAATATTCTCACTAACACTCAGGATATCGCTCTGCTGCGTGCCAAAGTGGGCATGGTATTCCAGAAGCCGACGCCGTTCCCGATGTCCATCTACGATAACATCGCTTTTGGGGTGCGTCTGTTTGAGAAACTCTCGCGTGCCGATATGGACGAACGTGTGCAGTGGGCGTTGACCAAGGCCGCACTGTGGAACGAAACCAAAGATAAATTACACCAGAGCGGGTACTCTCTCTCCGGTGGTCAGCAGCAGCGTCTGTGTATTGCGCGCGGTATCGCCATTCGTCCGGAAGTGCTTCTGCTTGATGAGCCGTGTTCAGCGCTCGACCCTATTTCTACCGGGCGCATTGAAGAGCTGATCACTGAGCTGAAACAAGATTACACCGTCGTTATCGTAACCCACAACATGCAGCAGGCTGCGCGTTGTTCCGATCACACGGCGTTTATGTACCTGGGCGAGTTGATTGAGTTCAGTAACACGGACGATCTGTTCACCAAGCCCGCGAAGAAACAAACTGAAGATTACATTACTGGCCGCTACGGTTGATATGCCCGGGCATCTGGAGAAATGATGGACAATTTAAACCTTAACAAACATATTTCCGGCCAGTTCAATGCAGAGCTGGAAAGCATCCGTACCCAGGTGATGACCATGGGCGGCATGGTCGAGCAGCAGCTTTCTGATGCGATTACCGCCATGCATAACCAGGACAGTGAGCTGGCGAAGCGCGTCATTGAAGGCGATAAGAACGTCAACATGATGGAAGTGGCGATCGACGAAGCCTGCGTACGTATCATCGCCAAGCGTCAGCCGACCGCTAGCGATCTGCGTCTGGTGATGGCGATTATCAAAACCATCGCCGAGCTGGAACGTATTGGCGACGTGGCGGACAAAATCTGCCGCACCGCGCTGGAGAAATTCTCGCAACAGCATCAACCGCTGCTGGTAAGCCTGGAGTCACTGGGCCGCCACACCGTACAAATGCTGCATGACGTGCTGGATGCGTTTGCGCGTATGGATCTCGACGAAGCGGTACGTATTTATCGCGAAGATAAGAAAGTCGACCAGGAATATGAAGGCATCGTGCGTCAGCTGATGACCTACATGATGGAAGATCCACGTACCATTCCAAGCGTGCTGACCGCGCTGTTCTGCGCCCGTTCCATCGAGCGTATCGGTGACCGCTGCCAGAATATCTGCGAATACATCTTCTACTTCGTGAAGGGACAGGACTTCCGTCATGTGGGCGGCGATGAGCTGGATAAGCTGCTGGCGGGCAAAGATCCTAAAGAGTGATAAAAACGCAGAAAGTAGGCCGGATAAGCGTTAGCGCCATCTGGCAATTGCCCGGTGGCGCAAGCTTACCGGGCCTACAAAAAATTACCGGGTAATATCCCAACCCCGCGCTTTCCACAATTCCGGCAACTGTGCCAGATCGGTAAACGTCGTGACTTTTGGATGATCGATCGGTTTGTTGTGCGGATCGGCGCAGAAATAGAACACTTCCATTCCCGCAGCAATCCCCGCCTGCGCGCCTGCACTGGAATCATCGACCAGAATGCAGTTCTCAACGTTAACGTCCATCGCTTTCGCCGCATGGAACATCAGGGCCGGATCGGGCTTCCAGCGCTGAATATCGTATCCGCTGAACAGTAAATCAGGGAAATGGTGCAACATGCCCAGTTTACCCAGCGAATGCTGCATTTTGCTGACCGGACCGTTGGACACAACGCACATGGGCACCGTCATACTGTCCAGCAGCGCATTAGCGCCAGCGATCACCTCCAGTTCCGTATCGAACAGACGTGCGACCTCAGCGCGGTAGACCGGTTCTAAATCGGCTTTTGCCAGTTCGACACCGTGCTCTTCGTTGATAATGTCGATGATCTCGTACAGCTTTACCCCTTTGAAGCGTTTGAACGTTTCTTCAAGATCGAGCGTAATGCCGAACGCCTGGAACATGCTGACATACGCGCGAGAACAAATCACTTCACTGTCGACAAGGGTACCGTCACAGTCAAAAAATACGGCTTCTATCTGGGACATGTCATTTCCGTTTTAACAAGTTTAACGTTTTCGTAATGCATTATTAGGCAACGCAATCGTTGCCGTATAAGCAAAATCAATGAAAAAAGTTGCTCATAACCCAACCCTATTGTCGCATTTTGGTATAGGATAGCGACGAATTTTCCCTCCTTGTTCGGAAATTGATAATGAGTCAACAACACACAACCCAGGCTTCTGGCCAGGGGATGCTGGAACGCGTGTTCAAACTGCGCGAACATGGCACGACGGCACGGACCGAAGTGATCGCCGGTTTAACCACCTTCCTGACGATGGTTTATATCGTTTTTGTTAACCCGCAAATTCTTGGCGTGGCTGGCATGGATACCAGCGCCGTCTTTGTTACCACCTGCCTTATTGCTGCATTTGGTAGCATCCTGATGGGGCTATTTGCCAACCTGCCGGTCGCACTTGCGCCAGCTATGGGCCTGAACGCATTCTTTGCTTTCGTGGTCGTTGGCGCCATGGGCCTGTCATGGCAGATCGGTATGGGGGCTATCTTCTGGGGTGCGGTAGGTCTGCTGCTGCTGACCATTTTCCGCGTACGTTACTGGATGATAGCCAATATCCCGGTTAGCCTGCGCGTGGGGATCACCAGCGGTATTGGTCTGTTCATCGGCATGATGGGGCTGAAAAACGCCGGCGTTATCGTGGCGAACAAAGACACCCTGGTGTCCATCGGCAACCTGACCTCCCACAGCGTACTGCTCGGCATTCTGGGCTTCTTTATCATCGCGATTCTGGCGTCACGTAATATTCATGCGGCGGTGCTGATCTCCATCATTGTGACCACGCTGCTGGGCTGGATGCTGGGCGATGTTCATTACAACGGAATCGTCTCAGCGCCGCCGAGCGTAATGTCTGTTATCGGACATGTTGATCTGGCTGGTTCGTTTAACATTGGCCTGGCGGGTGTAATTTTCTCGTTCATGCTGGTCAACCTGTTCGACTCCTCCGGTACGTTGATTGGCGTCACGGATAAAGCTGGTCTGGCGGATGCGAAGGGCAAGTTCCCGCGCATGAAGCAGGCGTTGTATGTGGATAGCGTGTCGTCTGTTACCGGCGCGTTTATCGGGACGTCTTCCGTTACCGCGTATATTGAGTCTTCTTCCGGGGTTTCTGTCGGTGGACGTACTGGCCTGACAGCGGTAGTTGTTGGCTTGCTGTTCCTGCTGGTTATCTTCCTGTCGCCGCTGGCGGGAATGGTGCCGGGCTATGCTGCCGCAGGTGCGCTGATTTATGTTGGTGTGCTGATGACATCAAGCCTGTCGCGCGTGAAGTGGGATGACCTGACAGAAGCGGTTCCGGCGTTTATTACCGCCGTGATGATGCCGTTTAGCTTCTCGATTACCGAAGGTATCGCGCTGGGCTTTATTTCCTACTGTGTGATGAAAATCGGTACCGGACGTTTCCGCGATCTCAGCCCGTGCGTCATTGTTGTCGCGCTGCTGTTTGTGCTGAAGATTGTGTTTATCGACGCGCATTAATGTACACATGCTTCAGTCTTATGATTTAAGGCTGAAGCATAATTTTTTATCACTCATCTCCTGTCAGACCTGCAAATTATCTCTCTTCAATCAAAAGTCTTAAGTGATTTATTCACCGTCCTTCATTGTGATTTGCTAGCCGTGAACTGTTGCTTCATCTGGTGAATTATCTGTTAATAAATTGAAATGTTTTCATTTTGATTTTTTTGAAATATCAAAAATAGCCTTAATAAATGCAGGGGCTATTTCAACTTTCGCACAGGCTTTTTTCGTTACTGTTTCTTATCTCTATTAAAAGGAGTTTAGAAATGAAGAAGACTGTCATTGCGACGTTCTGCGTCTCCCTGTTTTTTCCGTTATTCGCGTATTCGGCTACCAGCGTAACGCTGGATGGTCATTCATTGACACTGGATGATGCCTGGGCCATCGCTCAAGGAGAAAAACAAGTCGACATCGCTTCAACTGCAATGGATCGCGTCGATAAAGCGAACAAACTTTTGATGATTGCTGCCGGTAAAGGGGTTCCTGTTTACGGGCTGACGGTAGGTGTCGGTCTCAACAAAGATAAATCATTGTTCGATGCGCATGGAAAATTGACGCCGGAAGTTATTCAGGCCTCACGTGAATTTAATATCAACGCTCTGCATGCACACGCAGCAGGTGTTGGGCCCGATATGCCGGATGAATTGGTTCGTCTGGCGATGGTGATCCGCCTTAATACGATGTTGACAGGAAATACAGGAGCCCAACCGCAGGTAGCCAAACTGTATCAGCAGTTCCTCAATAAGCATATTACTCCCGTCGTGCCCTCGCGCGGTTCCGTTGGTGAAGCTGATATAACGCTTGCATCACATATTGGCGACGTAATGATTGGTGAGTGGCGTGTTCGTGTCAAAGGCATCGAGATGGATTCAGCGAAAGCCCTGAAACAGGCGGGCATTGAAAAGCTGGAACCGCTTGGTAAAGATGCTCTCTCAATTCTCTCTTCAAATGCGATATCAACAGCCTACTCCGCTCAGGCCTTACTGGAATCCCGCCAGATCATAAACGTTACACCTGTGGTCTATGGTTTATCTCTGGAGGCGCTTAATGGCAATGTTGCCCCATTCTTGTACCAAAGCTTAAGTGTGCGGCCTTTCCCTGGAATTCAGGATACTGCCGGAAGTATTCGTAATGTACTAACCGGTTCTTATCTTTGGCAGCATCAGGATGGACGACCTTTACAAGATCCGCTCTCTTTCCGTACGACAGTATTTGTTCTTAATGAAGCACGTCGCGAGTGGAATGAAGCCTGGCAAATGCTGGAAATTCAGATGAACAGCTCTGATGACAATCCGGCGGTGATCGTAAATGCCGATCGTTCGTTGGCGGAAAATAGCCAGGTTGAGCAGTACTTCGTGAGCGAAAAAGAGGCCAATGGCGAAACCCTCAGCGGCGCGATTTTCCCAACCTCTAATTTTGAACCTCTGCCTCTGGCGCTGGCAATTCAGAATCTGTCTTTAGCGATGGGGCATTTGGCGCATAACAGCGTACAGCGCACTTTGCATTTATCTGACGAGCATTTCACTGGATTGAGTCGCTTCCTTGCTTCTGACACCAATCAACAAGGACATGCTTTTGGGGCAATTCAGAAGCCACAGGTTGCGCTACTGGCTGATATTCGCGACCTGGTTAATCCGGTATCCCTTGATGGCCAACCGATGGCGGGCACGATTGAAGATACCTATACCAATAATCTCCGGGCGTCCAAACGCTTGAATCAGATCGCTGATGATATGCGTAGCATTTATGGTCTGGAATTGTTGCATGCCAGCCAGGCTATCGATCTAAGAAAACAAAAAAATCCTGACCTGAAGTTGGGAGAGATGACAGGCAAACTTTTTGCCGCTTATCGGGAAAAAGTACCGTTTGTTTCGCAGGATCGGATTTTCAGCGACAACATTGCAGATTCCTCTGCATTAGTCGCATCGTTTCCTGCCGGGACCCTGGTTAATACGCAAGCAGGGAGCAAATGACGAAAATGAAAAAAACCGTTAATGCATCGCGGCGGGCCTTTTTAACGAAAAGCACCATTCTGGCGACGGGAGGTGCGCTGACGGCGCTGGCGGGGAGTGCGCGAGCACAGCTGAGCAGCTGTCAGGCAACGGCGGTTCGTTACCATAAAATTTACGATGTGATTGTGGTGGGAAGTGGTTTTGCTGGGTTAGCTGCTGCGCTCGAAGCGGCCCAGGCAGGCCGCAGTGTACTGGTGATCGATAAAATGCCGGTTTTTGGCGGTAACTCTGCGATTAACGGTGGTGCCGTTGCGGTTGCGGGTTCTCCGTTGCAGGAAAAAGAGGGGATAGTTGACTCTCCTGAGCTGATGTTTAAAGACATGCTTAAAGCCGGGCGGGGGCTTAATGATAAAGATCAACTGAAAATTTTGGTCAGTAATACCATGGCGGCATATGAGTTTACCCTGCAACATGGCGTGAAATATAAACCGTTTGTCCAGCATTTTGGCGGTCACTCGGTTCCCCGTACGCTGCAAACTGTTGAGAGCTCAGGGGCCGGTATCACCCGGCCCCTGAAAGAGTCTGCTGCAAAAATGGGGGTTATTTTTCGTTCACGATGCAAGCTGGAATCTTTCCGACTAAACGGCGAAGGGCGAGTGGTTGGTCTGACTGTTCGTGATGGGTATCGTTTCCCTGATGAACAGACGGGTCAGATAAGGCACTACGGCGCACGATACGGCGTGGTGATGTGTTCTGGCGGTTTTTCTAACGATTTACGTTTTCGTAAAATGCAAAACCCCATGCTGGATGAGCGTGTCGACTCCACAAACCATCCTGGTGCGACGTCGGAATGTCTGGTGCAAATGCTACGTATTGGCGCAACACCAGTACAACTTGACCTTATTCAGCTAGGCCCCTGGTCTTCACCAGACGAACGCGGATTTGGTTACGTATCGCAGTTCAATACTATCTCCGGTTTTCCTAATGGAATCATGGTTAACCCACGTACTGGCCATCGCTTCACAAACGAACTTGCCGATCGTAAAGAGCGTGAAGAAGGGATTTTGGCACAAGTCGATGAAAAGGGAGATCCACTTTATCCCATCTGTTTTACCACCCTGGAAGGCGCAAAACAGGCACAAAGCCTGGGGCATGCCCTGCACTATGGCGTGGCCTGGCAATTTGACTCACTGGATCTGTTGGCTGCGCATTTCGGTATACCTTACGACGTGCTGACAGAAGAAGTAGATACCTACAATGCCGCCGTAGCCCGTAAGGGGGGCGATCGCATGAAGAAAGATGTGAGTCGTGCAGTTCCACTGGATAAAGGACCATTTGTCGCCGTACGTGTGTGGCCAAAAGTGCACTACGTCATGGGTGGAGTACAGATAAATATGCGGACAGAGGTACTTAACGCTGCTGATAGTAAGCCGATCCCAGGTCTGTATGCTGCCGGAGAAGCAACTGCAGGTTCACATGGTGGAAGTCGTCTTGGTAGTTGTGCTGTGGCTGATTGTCTGGTTTTTGGTCGGATTGCAGGCGCCAGCGTTGCTTCTTCGAGCGCAGTGGGTGATGTATTTGATGTTGAGGGAATTTAACATGGCAAAGTTATGGATAGCCCTGTTGCTGCTTATTGGTGGTTTTTCCCAGGTTACAGGTGCGGCGGATGATGAGGCTGCTTTTCATCAGCAACTGAACACAATGACCGTTAAGCCTTATCACCATTCGCTGGAGGCAACCGGACGAGATACATCATGTCAGTTATGCCATGGCGCCAGTACGCCAGTTGCGGCACCCAATGATAAGTCGTGCCTTAGTTGTCACGGTTCACGCGATCAGGTTGCCGAATTAACGCAACCTAATCCACAAGATAAAAATGCTGAGCCTAACCCGCATGACTCAATGCATTACGGAAAAGATGTTCCTTGTACTGCTTGTCATAACGAGCATAAACCCTCGGTAATTTATTGTAATAATTGCCATCTCTTTAAATATCCGGATATGAAGCCATGAGGGAAATCATGCGCGGATTCTTAATAAGAGGCTTCTTTTTTCTACTGTCAGGGGGGATGCCGCTGTCGGGATTTTCTGCGCCAATTCCGACACAACAACTCAATCAACCTTGTCTGGCATGTCACGCAGACGGAGATATCCAGGGCATATCGACGGATAAAGTGCAGGATAATTTATTCGTTTCACCAGATAAGTATCACGATAGCGTGCATGGCGAGGTGCCATGTATCGCTTGTCATCAGAGTAAACCCGGAAGCGAGGGATTTTCAGTTACCCCTCATGTTTTAAAAGCAGGAGCAGAGAAGAGTTGTGAAAGCTGTCATGGCGTAGTCATGCGCGATACGGTACATGCCGTACAGCAGAGTGTGCATAGTGAAAAGATTGCCAATGGCGAGTTCACCTGTACCTCGTGCCATAACGCACACACCATGACTGCTGGAGAACTAAATCATCCGGGTAAACAACGGGTTGCTGACGACAATTTAATGTGTACGAACTGTCATTCGCGGGCGGGGGTCTTTACGCAGTTGTCAGGGGGAAAAACCTCAACTACTCAGAATCTGGCGCACTCGGCGCTCCCTTATGCTTCTGAGCATCTCAACAGTTTACGCTGCATTGATTGTCATGCTGATATAGCCGATACCACCCTGCATCGAATTCTGCCTGCCTCGCAAGCTGTCAGTTGTGAACAGTGTCATGGAGATAGCGCGTTGCTGACGAGCCGACTGAAAACGTTCGCGCCGGATGAAAATGCACTGGCTGGAAGTCTTTTAGGGAAAGGGCTCTTTGATGAAAGTGTGCTGAGGGAAAAACTCGCGACGGTATCAACGTTACCACCGGTCGTTCGCCAGGTTGATGGTGCTTTGTTTACCAATACCTACATGATTGGTAATAATGGCAGTGGGCAGGCGGATAGTCTGGTGGCCTGGGGATTGGGCGGCCTTGTCGCTTTGTTAATCTGCCATGGTTTGGGACGAATCATCTTGTCTCACCGCGCTATCGATATGTCGATGGATAAACATTATCTTTATACGCTTCCTGTCCGTTGCTGGCACTGGCTGAATGCGCTCTGCTTTACTGCACTGATCGTTAGTGGTTTTGCACTACACTGGGTAAGTGCGCAATTCTCACTTTGGGTCGATGTGCATAATATTGCTGGTGTATCGTTATGTATTATTTGGCTGGGCTTCATCCTGGTGGCGATATGCGGTAACGGGCATCATTATCGAGTACGCTGGCAAGGTTTTATGGGGCGGTTTACCCGGCAGACACGTTATTATCTATACGGTATTTTTCGTGGCGAATCCCATCCAGAGCAAGCATCGCCAGAGGCTAAATTCAATATCCTCCAACAACTTGGCTATATTGGCGTGATGTTTTTGTTGTTGCCGTCGTTGATAGTGACCGGATTATTCATGATGTATTCTGATCTTACTCCCGAAACGCTATTTTCGTTGCCGGGTAAGCAGGTTGTGGCGTGGCTCCATTATGGTCTGGCTGTGGTTATGATAGCCTTTATCATCGTGCATCTTTATTTATGCAGTACAGGAGATAAGCCAGGATCACTAATTAAAGGTATGATTGACGGTTTCCATCGTTCCAAAAAACTGTAGTAATGAAAATTCTCCCCTTTCCCATACCAGGGGAAGGGGATTAATCTTTAACAACTATGCCCAGCTTTTTTATTTTGCTGTAGAGGGTGTTACTGTTGACACCGAGTAGTTCTGCGGCCCCATCTTTACCTGATATTCTTCCCCCTGTCTGTTTTAATGCCTTTTGAATGTGCTGGCGTATAGCCTCATCAAGCGTGCTGATTGACAAAGTATTCCTCTCTCGGGGGATAATAATATTCAATTCATTAGCTGGGCAACGGAAGAACGCATTCTCTAATAATCCAATTAATTCTGTGATGTTGCCCGGCCAGTTATATTGCAATAATAATCGTAGAGCATCATCCCCTAACACTGGTAGAGTATGGTATTTATGTTGACCTGATAATTTCCTTAAATAATGTGTTAACAACAGAGGGATGTCATCATGGCGATACCGTAGGGGCGGTAAGGTGATTATCTGGCAGAGAATGTTAGCATACCGTTGATTTGTCAGATGGCCTTTAGATATATCGTAGATACCGGAGTTTTGTACCATTGAAAATGGTTGTGTTTGCGTAGCAATAATCTGCAACTGGCAATACTCGCGATAGCTTGCATGGAGTCCGAGTAGAAAAGTTTGCCAGCGCTCGGGAAATGACTTTATTTCTTTTACTAGTAAAGAACCTTGATGTAATATCAAAAACATAGCCATATTAGGTGTTTTATTCAAGTCTATGTTTATTGTTCTATCTACAACCCCACTTCTCATAATAACCAACTGGCCTTGAGGTGTTATCAATCCATAATAACCACTACGGTTGGTTTTTCGTTGTTGAAGTTCTGAGGCTAGTGTTGTTTTTCCTACACCTTCCTCGCCCAGTAGTAAAATAGGTTGCTCACTATTTGCTAATTTATCCAGCGACCTATATAACTGATACAGATGGGAATTGGTTTGACTGATGATAAATTTTTCATTCTCTTCTGGGACAGGAAGTTCTGATAGTGGAACTGGAGTATTATTCACTAAAAGATTTTGTCGTGACAAGGCAATAAAAGCCAGTAATGAGAGCTCCCCTCTCACAGATTCAAATAATTCAGCATGTTGAGGTGTAAAGGCATTTGCATGGTGGCTAAATATACCCATTGCACCAAGTCGTAAACCATCCAAATGCATGCGCATCAGGATAAGCGATTTGATATTACGAAAGCAGGTACTAACCACATATTCAGTCAACGGGCATTGGCTCAGATTGTCGATAACCTGAGTAGAAAAATTATCTGAGTGATTGAACTGTCGGGCAATGTTTTCAGGAATGGGGATGACATCCCTTTTCAATCGTGCCGTTTTATGCGTCGCCAATGCTAAAAACTGGATGCAACGAATATCACTACGGTAGTAGTTAAAGAAAATACCGTCACAAACTATTGAATCTGGTATCGATTGTAGGCAAGCATACATGGATTTCTCCAATTGTGTACTGCTACATAAAGCGGTCCTGAGATGTGAAAATGTCCTGTCCATGGCATATCCATTGTTCACGGTAGACAAAATGTCGGGAAAATATTAGAAATATTTATTGGTATAATTGCAACTGCAATGTCTGGTAACACTATGCCACAATAGTGAAGGAGAAAAAATAGACAAAAGTGAGTTATTGGATTGGTTTACGGAAATAAGAAAATAATCCAGAAGCATAGACACTTACTGGATTATTTAAGAGTACGAAGCAAATTTTCTTTTACGCTTTCACGCGCTGAATGTAGTCGCCAAATGCGGTCAGCTGACCGGTCAGATGGTCCAGCGTACTTTGGTCGATCACTTCGCCCGTCTGCGGGTCAACTTTGTTCTGAATGACGCCGCCCATAAATTCAGGCTTGTTCATAACCATGGCGTCAAGGAACACCAGGATCTGACGCAGATGGTACTGGCAGCGCGCGCCGCCAATGGCGCCCATGGAGCTGGTCTGAATCAGCACTGGTTTGCCCGATAACGGCTGATCCGGCAGACGAGACAGCCAGTCGATAGCGTTCTTCAGTCCGCCGGGTACTGAATAGTTATATTCCGGCGTCACGATGACAACACCGTCAGCCTTCCTGATTTGCTCTGCCAGCGCTTCTACGCTTGCCGGAAAACCTTCTTCCTGCTGGAGATCGGCATCGTACAGTGGGATATCACCAATCGATGGTAACGCGTTCACTTCCATGCCCGCTGGAGCAATCTTAGGCAGCGTACGGGCAACCATTCCATTAAACGAACCTTTGCGCAGACTTCCCAGTAACGTAACAACATTCAATGTTTCAGACATGGTAACTCCTGTTTCATCATGAAGGTTAAATCAGCTAAGCGTATAGCTCTTCGCTGCGCATAATTGAGAGAATCGAATCAGACGACCTGTAGGCTCATTGGCGCGAGTCTGGATATCCGGCAAACTTTTCCAGTCCTGTTTACCATCAAACTCCCAAACCTTGAGTTTTTCAATGGTTGGCGTAACCGCAACCGACCACACCAGCACATCTTCCGCATCGCAAATGGCTTCAACCTGCGCAACGTGGGCACATTTCAGACGTCCTGCACCGGGTAAAAGCTGGAGTTCGCGCGGGTCGTCATTGCACACATCGCCGGTGAGTTTGAGTACGCTCTGGCGCAACGTAATGAGCTGCGCGCGTGCTTCGTTGGGGTCGTTTTGATTGTTGATCCACAGATTTTCGTTGCTGGAGAAGCGCCAGGTTTCCGCTGAATTCGGATTGTGAAAGCCGCGGGTAGCCCGCTGAAGCTCCAAATCCAGGCCGCACGTTCCTTCCGTCGTTAGCGCAACGCCGACGATATTCCCGGCATAAGAAATCGAAAACCCCGGCAGGTTCGTATCGCGAAAAACGGGTTTTCCTTTGGCCTGAGTAACAATCTCGGGCAGCGTGCTGGTGCCGTAAAGCATAAACATCAGTTCGGCGAGAAGACTTCGGGAAGCCAGGAAACGTGTTCGGCGATGAACGGGTAGATCTCTTGCTTCGATATGACATGGAGAAGGGAGGCGAGCTGAAACCAGGTGTCCCTCCGTAAGAATCCCTCTGGCAAAATGTGTCGCCATTTGTCGCTCCGTGAGTAATGGTCCGTGATAATTACCAGAGTAACATTTACGCGCTTTCCAGGCAGGCTTTGCTGCCCAAAAAGTAAGCTGAAATGGAATACATTACGCGATATTTACATTTCTGTTGCCAGAATAGTCGATTCAGCAACAAAGTGGCGGCGGATCGTCAGGACATATCGCGATAAAGCGCCTTGATCGTGTCTTTCAACCAGACGATCTTAGGATTATGACTGTTACGTTTATGCCAAAGAAGGGTGAAGGGTACGCGCATTTTTTCCAACTGCGCGGCATCAAAAGGCATTGGGCGCGCCACCAGCGGAAGCTGGTGGAGTTGGTTATAACGCTGGCAATAAACCGGAGCTGTGGCTATCAGCGCGTGTTCCGGCTGGGCGGCCATGAACAGCGATTGCTCAAAACCGGGCAGACATAACGCGATATTGCGCGCGCGCCCCATCTCTTGCAGGACTTCATCCAACGCCCAGGTATCGCTTTGCTCCCAGCTAATGCTGATGTGCGGATAGCGCAGAAAAGTGTCCAGATTCCACTCTTCCTGCAGTGCGGGATGATCTTCACGTAGCCAGACGCAGGGCAGATCGGAAAACAGCACTTCATGGTCGATCGACAGCGGCAATAAACTTAACAGCTCACGCGAGCGTGGATGGCTTTCACGCCCGGTAAAGCCGATATCCACTTCGCCGCGAATAATCGCATCCAGCGAATCATAGTCCCAGTTGCGAATTTTGATCGTCGCCTGAGGATAACGCTGATAAATCTGCCTGGAAAGCGCGTTGAACATGATCATCACCAGCGGCGTTTCGGCCACCAGATCAAACTTCAACCCGCGCGGCGCTTCATGATGTGGCTTATCCAGCAACTGGTTGCTCATCTGCATCCACTCTGCCAGGTTCTGTTCCATGCTGACCATCAGCGGCGTTGGCGTTAGCCCCAGCGGGGTGTTTACAAACAGCGGATCGTCAAACCAGGCCCTTAACTTCGACAACGATTTACTCACCGCCGACGGCGTGACGTTCATCCGTTTGGCGGTTTTGGTGACGCTGCGCTCCTGCATCAACAGCTGCAGGCAGAGTAATAAATTAAGATCGAGACTGCTGAGCGATTTCTTCATGAGTTGGCGCGGACCGGTTAGGTGCAACAGTGATAATCAGCATGATACTCACTATGCTACAGCCAATCAGAATCCCGATCAGCATATTCAACGCATCAAGGCCGAGCACCGCCGCCAGCCAAATCCACAGCGAGGAACCGCAAACCTGCGCAATACCTAACGCCGAGCTGGCAACGCCCGCGCGCAGCGAGAACGGACCCAGTGCCTGGCTCATGGCGACACCAAAACCAACCGAGAACCCCGCGCAGATTAAAGTCAGCCCAAACAGCGTTACTGCGTGTGAGGCGGCAAGGGTTAACACCACACCTGCACACAGAAACAGCACCTGCGAGGTCAACATCAGAACGCGAGGCTTAAATACGCTCAGAGCGAATGGTGTGGAGAAAGAGACCGCCATGCTGATGCCTGCGGTCATGGCCATGGTGGTGGCGTACTCGCCGCGGTCGAAGCCCATCACTTCCATCAACAGCACTGGGGAGGTATTCACGAAGGTCAGGATCACCGACACGCTGAGGGTGGTAATAGCCAGGCGGCTTAAGAAAAAGCGGTTAACCAGAGATTCGGACAGATGATTCTTTTCCGCAGAGGCCGGGAGCATCGCTGGGCGCGATTCTCGCAGGACAAACACCGACAGCAGGCAAACAGCCACCCCCATACCGATCATCGTGTAGAACAGGCTCTGCCACGGGTATTTGAGCATGATCAGATGCCCCATCACTGGAGCCAACACCGGCACAATACAGGTAATTCCGTTCAACAGCGACAGTACCTTCGCCCGGCGGCGATCGTCGAGCGTATCGCGCAGAATAGCGAAGGCCACCACATAGCAGCAACCTGCGCCTGTGCCCTGAATAAAGCGGCCAATAAGAAACGGCGTACCGCTTTCGGCGAATGAACACAGCGCAGAGGCGAAAATAAAGATGAGGGCGCCGACAATAGCGACGGGTTTGCGTCCTGACCGATCGGCAATTTTTCCCGCGAACAGCATCGCCGTCGCCATTCCCGCCAGATAAACCGAAAACGCGATATGCAGTTGCGCCTCGCTGGCCTGTAAATCGGCAGCAATACGGGGCAGCCCTACCAGATACATATCAATACCGGCGGGATAAAGTAACACCAGGGCGAAACTGCAGATTAGAAAGCGTGTCATAGCGACCTCATGAGGAATGTGGCGCTAAGCATACGGTGATAGAGTCAACTGCACGAGTTGCCATTTGGACAACAGTGATTTCCCCATGGGAAATTATTGTTGCCGGATGGCGGCGTAGGCCCGGCAAGCATCGCGCCACCGGGCAACACAACGTTACTTACCAATACAGAAACTGGAGAAAATCCGTCCAAGCAGATCGTCGGAGGTAAATTCCCCGGTGATCTCACTGAGGTTCTGCTGCGCCAGACGTAGCTCCTCTGCCAGCAGTTCTCCGGCCCATGCTCCGAGCAGTTGGGCTTTGCCTTGTTCAAGATGTTCCGCCGCTTCTGCCAGCGCCTGCAGGTGACGACGACGCGCCAGAAAGCCGCCTTCCATATTGGTTTCAAAGCCCATGCTCTGCTTGAGATGATTACGCAGCACGTCAACGCCTTCCCCGGTACGCGCGGAGAGGCGAACCAGTGAGTGGCCATTTACTTCGCTAAGGCCCAGCGTCTCACCGGTAATATCCGCTTTGTTACGCACTACGGTAATCGGCAGTTTAGCTGGCAGACGGGCAATAAAGTCTGGCCAGATGTCAGCCGGATCCACGGCGTCGGTGGTGGTGCCATCAACCATAAACAGTACGCGGTCGGCCTGTTCGATTTCCTGCCACGCACGTTCGATACCAATGCGTTCAACTTCATCGCTGGCATCACGCAGACCGGCTGTGTCGATGATATGCAGCGGCATCCCGTCGATATGGATATGCTCACGCAGCACATCGCGGGTTGTCCCGGCGATGTCGGTGACAATGGCTGCCTCACGGCCAGCCAGGGCGTTTAACAGGCTTGATTTCCCGGCGTTAGGACGCCCGGCAATCACCACCTTCATCCCTTCGCGCAGCAGACTGCCCTGACGCGCTTCGGCACGAACGGCATCAAGATCGCTGATAACGCTGTTGAGCTGCGCTTCAATCTTGCCGTCAGACAGGAAGTCGATTTCTTCATCCGGAAAGTCGATCGCCGCTTCCACATAGATGCGCAGGTGAGTGAGCGCTTCCACAAGATGATTTACCCGTGCGGAAAATGCGCCCTGCAACGAGTTTAGCGCCGAGCGAGCCGCTTGCTCTGAGCTGGCATCGATCAGGTCGGCAATCGCCTCTGCCTGGGCTAAATCGAGCTTATCATTGATAAATGCGCGCTCGGAGAATTCACCTGGTCTGGCAATGCGCAGCCCGGGAATAGTCAGAATACGTTTGAGCAGCAGATCAAGAATCACCGGACCGCCGTGGCCCTGAAGCTCTAAAACGTCTTCGCCAGTAAAGGAGTTCGGGCCGGGGAACCACAGGGCAATCCCCTGATCCAGCGCGCTGCCATCCGCGTCTTTAAACGGCAGATAGTCGGCATAACGCGGTTTTGGCAGTTTCCCCAGTACGGTTTCTGCGACTTCACGTGCCTTCAGGCCGGAGATACGCAGGATACCCACGCCACCACGTCCCGGAGGGGTGGCCTGAGCGACGATGGTGTCGTTATGGCTCATGGTTTGTCTCTTCTTAATACAATAAAAAAGGCGGTCTAAAATGACCGCCCTTTACTTTATGTTCCGTTTGCCGGATGGCGGCTTCGCCTAATCCGGCCTACACCGAATCAGGAGTTTTTCTTCTCGCGGCTATGCAGCCCACGCTTCTCCAGACCACGGTAAATCAGCTGTTGCTGAATAATGGTTACCAGGTTGCTGACGATATAGTACAGCACCAGACCTGACGGGAACCACAGGAAGAACACGGTGAAGATGACCGGCATAAAGGTCATGATCTTCTGCTGCATCGGGTCGGTCACGGTGGTCGGAGACATCTTCTGAATGAAGAACATCGTCACGCCCATCAGGATCGGCAGGATGTAGTACGGGTCCTGTGCAGACAGGTCATGGATCCACAGAGCGAACGGCGCATGACGCAGTTCAATGGAGCCCATCAGCATGTAGTACAACGCCAGGAAGATTGGCATCTGGATGATCAGCGGGAAGCAGCCGCCCAGCGGGTTAACCTTCTCAGCTTTGTACAGGGCCATCATTTCCTGGCTCTGACGCTGTTTGTCATCGCCCAGACGCTCACGCATAGCCTGAATCTTAGGCTGCAGCATACGCATCTTCGCCATGGAGGTGTACTGCGCTTTGGTCAGCGGGTACATGATGCCACGAACGATAAAGGTGATAACGATGATGGAGAAGCCCCAGTTACCCAGGAAGCTATGGATCCACTTCAGCAGTTTAAACAGCGGCTGAGAGATGAACCACAGCCAGCCGTAATCCACGGTCAGATCCAGGTGCGGTGCAACGGCCGCCATTTTATCCTGAATTTCCGGGCCGACCCACAGGGTGCTGGTCATCGCGCCAGTCTGACCAGGCTGAACCAGTACCGGCTGTGATTTATAGCCGATAGCGGCAATGCCGTTACCCAGATTAGCGGTGTAGAAATTGTTGGTACCGTCGTTACGCGGAACCCATGCCGTTGCGAAATACTGTTGCAACATTGCGACCCAGCCGTCTTTAGCGTTGACGTTCAGGTTTTCGTTTTCAGCAATGGTGTCGAATTTGTATTTCTCATACTTCTCATCCGGCGTGGAGTACGCCGCGCCACGGAAAGTGTGCAGCGCAAAGTTGCTGCTCCCGGTGTCGCGATGAGATGGCAGATTGATGGATTGCTTCAGCTGACCAAAGGTGGAGACTTCCAGCGGTTTTTCGCCGGCGTTCTGCACGCTGTAGTTAACGTTGACAGCATATTCACCACGCTTGAGGACAAACGTTTTAGTGAATGTGTTACCCGCTGCGTCAGTATAGGTCATCGGGATCTGCAGTTCGTTCTGACCGTCAGCCAGTACAAACGCGTCTTTTTCGACGTTGTACAGCGGACGCGGGCCGTTAGCCGGGTTATCCGGGCCGTCACGACCTGTCAGGCCACTCTGTGCCTGGTAGATGAACTGTGGCGTGGTTTCCAGTAACTGGAACGGTTCGGTAGAACCGAGTTCTTTCGGGTAAGCTGGCAGTGAAGCCTGTTCCACATCACCACCACGGGTGTTGATGGTCAGATCAAGCACGTCAGTTTTAACCGTAATCAGTTTCCCCTGGCCACTGGCCGGTACGCCCTGGTCTGCGGCGCTACCCGCTGCGGTGGTCGTTGTCTGCGTGGTCTGTTGGGCCTGAGGTTGCGGGTTTTTATCCTGCTCCCAGGCTTGCCAGATCATGAAAGACACGAACAGCAAAGCGATGACTAAAAGATTGCGTTGCGAATCCATCGTTAGTGTTCTCTGGTATCAAATGGTCCGGGCGGGACGGGATCGTCACCACCAGGGTGTAAAGGGTGGCATTTTAATACGCGTTTCACCGTCAACCAACTGCCTTTTATCACTCCAAACCTGCGCAATGCCTCAATTCCGTAGCTCGAACAGGTTGGAGTGAAACGGCAATGCGGCCCAAGCAGCGGACTGATCAGGCGTTGATAGACCCGAATGAGGGCTATCAGGACCCGCGAGCCAGGCGACAATGGCGACGCCATAATTTTTCCAACGCTTCCGAGAGAGCACGGTTATCGAGGTCAGCAACCCCTTTTTTCGCCACCACCACGAAATCCATTGCTGGAAGCTCGTGCTGACGTAAACGGAAGCTTTCACGCGTCAGACGTTTAATCCGATTGCGTTCATGCGCACGCTTAACATTTTTCTTGGCGACTGTGAGACCGATACGGGGATGCCCCAGCGAATTCAGGCGGCCGAGGATGGTGATTTGCGGCGTGCCAGCCCGTTGTGGCTGCTGGAAGACGAATGTGAAATGAGTGGGAGTTAACAAACGTAACTCCCTGGGAAATGCGAGCTTAACCACTCAGGGGCTAGCTTTTATTACTTAGAAACGGTCAGACGAGAACGGCCTTTAGCACGACGACGTGCCAGAACCTGACGACCATTTTTATTAGCCATACGAGCACGGAAGCCGTGAGAACGGTTGCGCTTCAGTACAGACGGTTGAAAAGTGCGTTTCATGGCGATTTCTACCTAAACTTGAATAAATTCACTGACTTTTGCGTATACCCGAACGAGTTTCGAACGACTTACGCCACAGTGTGGGTGATTAAAGAGGCCGGATTGTAATAATTGTACACTCCGGAGTCAATTCTCTTTCCTTATTTCCCGCTTTTTTCCGCACGGTTTCGCGTAAAAAACAGGCAGCGTTGACGCCGTAAGGCGACCGTTACTCGCTGGGGGTAAGAATTATACGGGCTGGTGGATAAAGCGCAAGGATCGCACGGGATCTTTATTAGATCGTTTAAGCAGTAAAGCATCTTTACTCATTAATTTTTTCAATATGCGCGCTAAAACCTGCAGCACTTCTCCAGGATCGTTTACACTTAGCCGATTCTGGATCATCCTGTGGATAAATCGGGAAGAATCTGTGAGAAACAGAAGATCTCTTTCTCAGTTTACGCTATGATCCGCGGTCCCGATCGTTTCAATGGATCCTGATCGGGGAAAAATTGCAGATAGCAATTCGCACGTCACCCTTTGCATAGGGTCTTGTCGATGTGCGTCAACAATCATGAATGTTTCAGCCTTTGTCATTTATCGACTTTTGTTCGAGTGGAGTCCGCCGTGTCACTTTCGCTTTGGCAGCAGTGTCTTGCCCGATTGCAGGATGAGTTACCAGCCACAGAGTTCAGTATGTGGATACGCCCGTTGCAGGCGGAACTGAGCGATAACACGCTGGCTTTGTATGCGCCAAACCGTTTCGTGCTCGATTGGGTAAGGGATAAATACCTTAATAATATTAATGGATTACTCAATAACTTCTGTGGAGCGGATGCCCCACAGCTGCGCTTTGAAGTCGGTACTAAACCCGTCACGCAAACGCTGAAGACGCCGGTGAACAACGTTGTTGCGCCCGCTTACGTAGCGCAGCAAGTGCAACCGCAACGCGCCGCTCCGGCAGCGCGCCCAGGCTGGGATAACGTCCCGGCCCCGGCAGAACCTACCTATCGTTCTAACGTCAACGTCAAACACACGTTTGATAACTTCGTTGAAGGTAAATCTAACCAACTGGCGCGCGCGGCGGCACGTCAGGTGGCGGACAATCCTGGCGGCGCCTACAATCCGTTATTCCTTTATGGCGGTACGGGTCTGGGTAAAACTCACCTGCTGCACGCTGTCGGTAACGGCATAATGGCGCGTAAGCCAAACGCGAAAGTGGTGTATATGCACTCCGAGCGTTTTGTGCAGGACATGGTTAAAGCCCTGCAAAACAACGCGATCGAAGAGTTTAAACGCTACTACCGTTCCGTTGACGCGCTGCTGATTGACGATATCCAGTTCTTCGCGAATAAAGAACGATCGCAGGAAGAGTTTTTCCACACCTTTAACGCCCTGCTGGAAGGCAATCAGCAGATTATCCTGACCTCGGATCGCTATCCGAAGGAGATCAACGGCGTTGAAGATCGTCTGAAATCCCGCTTCGGCTGGGGACTGACTGTGGCGATCGAGCCGCCTGAGCTGGAAACGCGCGTCGCGATCCTGATGAAAAAAGCCGACGAAAACGACATTCGTCTGCCCGGGGAAGTGGCGTTCTTTATTGCCAAACGTCTACGCTCTAACGTGCGTGAACTGGAAGGCGCATTGAACCGCGTGATCGCCAACGCCAATTTTACCGGCCGGGCGATTACTATCGATTTTGTGCGTGAAGCGCTGCGCGATCTGCTGGCTTTGCAGGAAAAACTGGTCACCATCGACAATATTCAGAAGACGGTGGCGGAGTATTACAAAATCAAAATTGCGGATCTGCTTTCTAAGCGTCGATCTCGCTCGGTAGCTCGTCCGCGCCAGATGGCGATGGCGCTGGCAAAAGAGCTCACTAACCACAGTCTGCCGGAAATTGGCGACGCGTTTGGTGGGCGTGACCATACTACCGTGCTTCATGCCTGCCGCAAGATTGAGCAGTTGCGTGAAGAAAGCCATGATATTAAAGAAGATTTCTCCAATTTAATCAGAACATTATCTTCGTGACGCTATGAAATTTACCGTTGAACGTGAACATTTATTAAAACCGCTTCAGCAGGTCAGCGGCCCGCTGGGTGGACGTCCTACACTGCCTATTCTCGGAAACCTGCTGCTGCAGGTTGCTGACGGTGCGCTTTCGCTGACCGGTACCGATCTCGAAATGGAGATGGTGGCGCGCGTGGCGCTGATCCAGCCGCATGAACCTGGTGCGACCACCGTTCCGGCGCGTAAATTCTTCGATATTTGCCGCGGATTGCCGGAAGGCGCGGAGATTGCCGTTCAACTGGAAGGCGACCGTATGCTGGTGCGTTCTGGTCGCAGCCGTTTCTCGCTGTCTACGCTGCCTGCTGCCGACTTCCCGAATCTGGACGACTGGCAGAGCGAAGTCGAATTCACCCTGCCGCAGGCTACGATGAAGCGTCTGATTGAAGCCACGCAGTTTTCGATGGCGCATCAGGACGTACGTTACTACTTAAACGGCATGCTGTTTGAAACCGAAGGGGAAGAGCTGCGTACCGTGGCGACCGACGGTCACCGCCTGGCGGTCTGTTCAATGCCTGTCGGTCAGCCGTTGCCAAGCCATTCGGTGATCGTACCGCGTAAAGGCGTGATTGAACTGATGCGTATGCTCGACGGCGGTGATAACCCGCTGCGCGTGCAGATTGGCAGCAACAACATTCGTGCACACGTGGGCGACTTTATCTTCACTTCCAAGCTGGTTGACGGTCGGTTCCCGGATTATCGCCGCGTATTGCCGAAGAATCCGGACAAACATCTGGAAGCCGGTTGCGATATCCTCAAACAGGCATTTGCTCGTGCGGCGATCCTCTCTAACGAGAAATTCCGCGGCGTGCGTCTGTATGTCAGCGAAAACCAGCTCAAAATCACCGCCAACAACCCGGAGCAGGAAGAAGCAGAAGAAATTCTGGATGTCTCCTATCCTGGTACTGAACTGGAAATCGGCTTTAACGTGAGCTACGTACTGGACGTTCTGAACGCGCTGAAGTGCGAGAACGTGCGTATTCTGCTGACCGATTCCGTATCGAGCGTACAGATTGAAGATGCAGCGTCACAATCTGCAGCCTATGTCGTCATGCCTATGCGCTTGTAAAGAATATCGGGCTATCTTACTTGTTATTCTGGCTCCGGGCAGTGCTCGCAATCCTCACGTACTTCAGTACGCTCCGGTTGCTGTGCGCTGGCCGTAACCAGACTAACTGCGACGATAATGCCCTGGTTATGAGTTGATATGTCGCTATCCCGACTCCTGATTAAAGATTTCCGCAATATTGAAAATGCGGATCTCGCTTTATCTCCCGGCTTTAACTTTCTGGTTGGCGCGAATGGCAGCGGCAAAACCAGCGTGCTGGAAGCCATCTATACGCTCGGCCACGGCCGGGCGTTTCGCAGTTTGCAGATTGGTCGCGTCATTCGCCACGAGCAGGAGTCGTTTGTTTTACACGGGCGTTTGCAAGGGGAAGAGCGTGAGACGTCGATTGGTCTGACGAAAGACAAACTGGGCGACAGCAAAGTGCGCATTGACGGCACTGACGGGCACAAGGTTGCAGAACTGGCGCACCTGATGCCGATGCAACTGATCACGCCAGAGGGGTTTACTTTACTTAATGGCGGCCCCAAATACAGAAGAGCATTCCTTGACTGGGGATGCTTTCACAATGAAGCCGGATTTTTCACCGCCTGGAGCAACCTGAAACGACTGCTCAAGCAGCGTAATGCGGCGCTGCGCCAGGTGAGTCGTTATGAGCAACTGCGCCCGTGGGATAAAGAACTGATCCCGCTGGCGGAACAAATCAGCACCTGGCGCGCGGAGTACAGCGCCGGTATCGCGCAGGATATGGCGGATACCTGCCAGCAGTTTCTTCCCGAGTTTTCTCTCTCCTTCTCATTCCAGCGCGGCTGGGAGAAAGAGACTGATTATGCCGAAGTGCTGGAACGCAGTTTTGAACGCGATCGCATGTTGACCTACACCGCGCACGGCCCGCATAAGGCGGATTTCCGCATTCGTGCCGACGGTGCGCCGGTGGAAGACACGTTGTCGCGTGGGCAGCTAAAGCTGCTGATGTGCGCCTTACGTCTGGCGCAAGGGGAGTTCCTGACCCGTGAAAGCGGACGGCGCTGCCTGTACCTGATAGATGATTTTGCCTCTGAACTGGATGACGCGCGTCGCGGGCTGCTGGCCAGCCGCTTAAAAGCCACGCAATCTCAGGTCTTTGTCAGCGCAATCAGCGCTGAACACGTTATAGACATGTCCGATGAAAATTCGAAGATGTTTACCGTGGAAAAGGGTAAAATAACGGATTAACCCAAGATAAAATGAGCGAGAAACGTTGATGTCGAATTCTTATGACTCCTCCAGTATCAAAGTCCTGAAAGGACTGGATGCGGTGCGTAAGCGCCCTGGTATGTATATCGGCGACACGGATGACGGCACCGGTCTGCACCACATGGTATTCGAGGTGGTAGATAACGCTATCGACGAAGCGCTCGCGGGTCACTGTAAAGATATCGTGGTAACGATTCACGCTGATAACTCCGTGTCCGTTACCGATGATGGCCGTGGTATCCCGACCGGTATTCACCCGGAAGAAGGCGTTTCGGCGGCGGAAGTTATCATGACCGTTCTGCACGCAGGCGGTAAATTCGATGATAACTCCTATAAAGTTTCCGGCGGTTTGCACGGCGTGGGTGTTTCTGTCGTTAACGCCTTGTCGCAGAAACTGGAACTGGTGATTCGTCGTGAAGGCAAAGTGCATCAGCAAACTTACGTGCACGGTGTGCCGCAGGCGGCACTGGCGGTAACCGGCGAAACAGAACTGACCGGGACTCAGGTCCGTTTCTGGCCAAGCCACGAAACCTTTACCAATGTCGTTGAGTTTGAATACGACATTCTGGCGAAGCGTCTACGTGAGCTGTCCTTCCTGAACTCCGGCGTCTCTATTCGTCTGCGCGACAAGCGCGACGGCAAAGAAGATCATTTCCACTATGAAGGTGGCATTAAGGCGTTTGTTGAATACCTCAACAAAAATAAAACGCCGATCCACCCGAATATCTTCTACTTCTCCACTGAAAAAGACGGTATCGGCGTTGAAGTTGCGCTGCAGTGGAACGATGGTTTCCAGGAAAACATCTAC
Source organism: Citrobacter sp. Ce129 (assembly GCF_030334545.1). NCBI lineage: Bacteria > Pseudomonadati > Pseudomonadota > Gammaproteobacteria > Enterobacterales > Enterobacteriaceae > Citrobacter > Citrobacter sp. Ce129. Next base: position 395,512 of record NZ_JAOWDS010000057.1, on the reverse strand, counting down.
TGTTTCACCAACAACATTCCACAGCGTGACGGCGGTACTCACCTTGCAGGCTTCCGTGCGGCGATGACCCGTACCCTGAACGCCTACATGGACAAAGAAGGCTACAGCAAAAAAGCGAAAGTCAGCGCCACCGGTGACGATGCCCGTGAAGGTCTGATTGCCGTTGTTTCTGTGAAAGTACCGGATCCGAAGTTCTCCTCACAGACCAAAGATAAGCTAGTCTCCTCTGAGGTGAAATCGGCGGTAGAACAGCAGATGAACGAACTGCTGAGCGAATACCTGCTGGAAAACCCATCTGACGCGAAAATCGTCGTTGGCAAAATTATCGATGCTGCGCGTGCCCGTGAAGCTGCACGCCGCGCGCGTGAAATGACCCGTCGTAAAGGCGCGCTGGACTTAGCCGGTCTGCCGGGCAAGCTGGCGGACTGTCAGGAACGCGACCCAGCCCACTCTGAACTGTATCTGGTGGAAGGGGACTCCGCGGGCGGATCTGCGAAGCAGGGCCGTAACCGTAAAAACCAGGCGATTCTGCCGCTGAAGGGTAAAATCCTCAACGTCGAGAAAGCGCGCTTTGACAAGATGCTCTCCTCTCAGGAAGTCGCGACGCTGATCACCGCGCTCGGCTGTGGCATCGGTCGTGACGAGTACAACCCGGACAAACTGCGTTATCACAGCATCATCATCATGACCGATGCGGACGTCGACGGCTCGCACATTCGTACGCTGCTGTTGACCTTCTTTTATCGTCAGATGCCGGAAATCGTTGAGCGCGGCCACGTTTACATTGCACAGCCACCGCTGTACAAAGTGAAAAAAGGCAAGCAGGAACAGTACATTAAAGATGACGAAGCGATGGATCAGTACCAAATTTCTATCGCTCTGGATGGCGCAACGCTGCACACCAATGCCAGCGCACCAGCCCTGGCGGGTGAAGCATTAGAAAAACTGGTTTCTGAATACAACGCGACGCAGAAAATGATCGGCCGTATGGAACGTCGTTTCCCGAAAGCGCTGCTGAAAGAACTGGTTTATCAACCGACGCTGGCTGAAGACTGCCTGTCTGATGAAGCGAAAGTGACGGCCTGGGTTTCCCAGTTGGTTAACGTGCTGAATGAAAAAGAAATGCACGGCAGCACCTGGAACAGCTTCGTGCGTAAAGACGCTGAACTGAACCTGTTCGAACCGGTGATCCGTGTGCGTACCCACGGTGTCGATACCGATTATCCGCTGGAGCATGAATTTGTGACCGGTGGCGAATACCGTCGTATTTGTACGCTCGGCGAGAAGCTGCGCGGGCTGATCGAAGACGATGCGTTTATCGAACGTGGCGAACGTCGTCAGCCAGTAGCAAGCTTTGAGCAGGCGCTGGAATGGTTGCAGAAAGAGTCTCGTCGTGGTCTCGCTATCCAGCGTTATAAAGGTCTGGGTGAGATGAACCCGGAACAGCTGTGGGAAACCACCATGGACCCGGAAAGCCGTCGTATGCTGCGCGTTACCGTGAAGGATGCGATCGCCGCCGACCAGCTGTTCACCACGCTGATGGGTGATGCCGTTGAACCGCGTCGTGCGTTTATCGAAGAAAACGCCCTGAAAGCGGCGAACATCGATATTTAACCTGCACCCGGGCCTGCTCCTGTGGGCCTGTGACCGATCGACAAAAGGGGAATCTCGATTCCCCTTTCTATCCCCCTTTTCGTAGCTGTTTTTTGAGCGGAATCGCGTTAGCATGAGGACGGACTCATTTCATCCGGGGAACTCATGGCTATCAAACTTATTGCTATCGACATGGATGGCACACTTCTGCTGCCCGATCACACCATTTCACCTGCGGTCAAAACGGCGATTGCCGCGGCGCGCGCGCGTGGCGTGAATGTGGTGCTGACTACGGGGCGCCCGTATGCCGGCGTTCATAGCTATCTGAAAGAACTACATATGGAACAACCCGGTGACTACTGCATTACCTATAACGGTGCGCTGGTGCAGAAAGCGGGGGATGGCAGTACCGTGGCGCAAACCGCGCTGAGCTATGATGATTATCGTTACCTGGAGCAACTCTCCCGGGAGGTTGGTTCCCATTTCCATGCCCTCGATCGCAACACGCTGTATACCGCGAACCGTGATATTAGCTACTACACGGTGCACGAATCGTTTGTCGCGACCATCCCGCTGGTGTTCTGTGAAGCCGAGAAAATGGATCCTGCAACCCAGTTCCTGAAAGTGATGATGATTGATGAGCCGGAGATCCTCGATAAAGCCATTTCGCGTATACCTGCGGAAGTAAAAGAGAAGTACACCGTGCTGAAGAGCGCGCCGTATTTCCTCGAAATCCTCGATAAACGCGTCAATAAAGGGACAGGTGTAAAATCGCTGGCCGATACGTTAGGCATTAAAGCCGAAGAGGTGATGGCGATTGGCGATCAGGAAAACGACATCGCGATGATTGAATACGCAGGCGTGGGCGTTGCCATGGACAACGCTATTCCATCAGTCAAAGAAATCGCCAACTTCGTGACGAAATCCAACCTTGAAGATGGCGTCGCGTATGCCATTGAGAAATTTGCGCTGAATTAAGAAGTTATGGGCAAGTGCCTTGTTACATTTGCCCATTTAAATTTTTATTGGTGATAATAATTAAAAAATAATATTTGTAATGGAGAGGTTACGACATCCAGAGTGATAGTAATGGGCAGTAGTCCGTTTGTGACGAATTCGGGTATATGTGAGGTTTTATATTCGTAAAAACCAACGGTAAATGGATGATAAAACGTAAGCATCTGCGAGTAATCCTGTTTGGTGCTTTTTTTATGGATTGTCCCTTCCAGTTTGGATAGATTTTTAGTGCAGTATTGCGCTGAGCAGTCAAAACCGTAGCCCGTAAGCACTTGTTTAACGTCCTGCGTTTCCCCTGTGTATTTAAGCGTTAATACGCCTTTAAATCCCTTTTTATTGTCGCTGATGATGAATTCGGCGATATCAACGGCCTGTAAATTATGACGGTCGATTTGCGGATCTTGCAGCAACTTCACCACGCTTTCGGCACCACTGGTTATCAGATAATCAAACGTTTTGCCGACAAAGACATAGCCTTCATTACCATCATTATCTTTACCTGACGATAAGCCAATAACGGTGTCTGTTTTCCACTTTTCCCTTGTTGTTTGTGGATCGCCTGCTTTGAGCCACATAAAGCTCAGGCACCCTGATAACATAACGCTAAGCGATGATACGACCAGCGATTTTACCAACCAGCTATGTTTTATGTTCAACTTAATCCCTTAAAAAAACGCGCCGTAATGTCATGGCCATACTACGCGATTTATCACGCTTTTCTTTTGCTGGCGGGTGACTTTCAGATTTTGCCAAGGGAATGTGCGCCACGCCGCTGCGCATTATCCATTTACGGGAAAAGGCCGATGTCAGGGCGCGACTTTTCAGGATTTTGCCATACAGTTTGAGGCGTAACTTGCGGGTGGCGTTGCGGTAGGCGTGATTCATATCTGGCGCATCCCGCAGGAGTACAGATTTGAGGATCTCCGCGCTGTCCAGCGCATAGCTAATCCCTTCCAGCGAACTGGCGCTGATAAATCCGGCCGCTTCACCAATCAAGAACGCGTTATCTTCGCCGCAGACGAAGTCTTTCCAGCGTGAGGGGAACAGCACCGTACATTTTTCGCTTTTCACCGGTTTGCCGAACTGGAAATGGAACGCTTCCAGCTTCTCTTTCAGCGCGTCAAAGCGCGCCTGGCCGTCCTTCATGGGGTACGCGCCGCCAAAGATAAAATAGCCGTCTTTGCTGATACTCCAGGAATAACAGTCGGTTGCGTCATTATCAAAAATACAGGAATAGAACGGGACAGGATGTTTTTCCGCAAACCATTGTTGAATAGCGACATATTTACGGATTTGGTGCTGGGGATAAAGATGACGGCGTACCAGTGAATTCGCTCCGTCGGCACCTACCAGATAACGCGCGGTGATCTGCTGCTCCCAACCGTCGGCGCGGAAGATTACATGCCATTTATCGCCCTCGCGCCAGATTTTCCGACACAGGCTGTCGTGGTACACCTGTACATCGTCAGGAATGAGCGATTTAAGCCATAAATCAAACGCATGGCGATTGATATTAATGTAGCTACGTTGGTAGTTACGCGTCAAAGAAGCGGCAACATCAACCGTTTTAACGCTAAATATCTGCGGGTTGGCGATGACATTAACGGGTAAGGTTATCCCGTCGCGGATAAACGAACGCTGGGCATCCGGGGCCAGCAGACCGCCGCAGGGTTTAGTGAAACCTTCGTTGCCGCACTGGCGCTTTTTATCCAACGCGATCACGCGCATTTTTCCACTCAACTGCCGCGCCAGCGCTGCGCCTGCCGGGCCTAATCCGATAATCGCTACGTCAAAATGTTCCATCTTTCTGTCCGCAAAAAATGAAGATAGCGATACGCTAAAGCCTGAAAGTGAAGTGCTTGTGAAGTATGATTGCTGAAATCGTCTTGTATCAGGGCATCCCATGAAGCAAATCACCTTTACGCCGCGTAATCATCAGCTTACCAATATCAATACCTGGACACCGGACAGCCAGTGGCTGGTCTTTGATGTGCGCCCCTCCGGCGCCTCTTTTACCGGTGAAACAATTGAGCGCGTTAATATCCATACTGGCGAGCTGGAGGTGATTTACCGGGCTACTCAGGGATCGCACGTTGGCGTGGTGACCGTTCATCCAAAGTCGGAAAAATATGTATTTATTCATGGGCCTGAAAATCCTGATGAAACATGGCATTACGACTTCCATCATCGGCGTGGGGTGATTGCTTCGCAGGCTGGGATGGAGAATCTGGATGCGATGGATATTACTGCGCCATATACGCCGGGCGCGCTGCGCGGCGGCAGTCATGTGCATGTTTTTAGCCCGAACGGCGAGTTTGTCAGTTTTACCTATAACGACCATGTGCTGCATGAGCGCTCTCCGGCGCTCGATTTACGCAACGTCGGCGTGGCTGCGCCGTATGGTCCGGTGAATGTTTCCTCGCAGCATCCCCGTGAATACAGCGGTAGCTACTGGTGCGTGCTGGTGAGTCAGACGACGCCAGCGCCAAAGCCGGGGAGCGATGAGATTAACCGCGCCTATGAAGAGGGCTGGGTGGGGGAAAGCAGACTGGCGTTTATCGGCGATACGTTGTCCGCCTCTGGTGAGAAGGTGCCGGAGCTGTTTATTGTTGATTTGCCACAGGATGAAAGCGGCTGGAAACAGCCTGGCGACGAGCCACTGGAGGGGACTGAGGCGACAATGCCTGCGCCGCCATCCGGCATAACTCAACGCCGCCTGACGTTTACCCATGAGCACGTCTTCCCTGGGCTGGTTAATCAGCCGCGCCACTGGGTGCGCAGTAATCCAGGAGCCTCTGAGATTGCGTTTTTAATGCGCGATGATCGTGGTGTTGTGCAACTGTGGCTGATTTCCCCACAAGGAGGGGAGCCGCGTCAGCTTACCCGCTGCGCCACGGATATTCAGTCAGCGTTCAACTGGCATCCGTCGGGGAAATGGCTGGGATTTGTACTGCAGAACAAAATCGCCTGTTGTGATGCTCTTACGGGAGAGATTGATTTTTTAACGGATCATCATGGCAACCCGCCGTCAGGCGACGCGATCGTCTTTTCTCCTGACGGTCAACGGGTTGCGTGGATGGAAGACGTCGAGGGTTTCCGCCAGTTATGGGTGACAGAAACCGGGCGCTAGCTTAAGGCGCGGTCATTTCAGCCGGGGGAATAACCGCGTTTGTGGCCTGCGTTCTCTCCTCGCTTTTTTCTACGCGGGATCTCACCGAGTTGTCTTTGCGAAAGAGATCCCACGGAAGCAGTACCGTATCCAGTACGGCGGTAAACGGCATATCCAGAATCGCCAGCGACTTGGTTCCCCAGTTTGTATCACTTTCGCTAATCATTGTGGCGCTGGCGCGCGTGCCAGGATACGTCCCTTCCTTGCCTCCGGTATGCGACATAATGCTGGAACAGCCGCTCAAAAACGCCATCCCGCTGCACATTGCCAGTGTTACCAACATTTTTTTTATCATCATTTATTCATCTGTATTTATCGTGTTTGCATGGTGAGTTAAAGCGATCCGTTGCGAAAATAACATCACCATTTCGTCGCACTGTGGCGGCTATCGCGATTTAACGATAACAACTGCTTCCCCCAGTGTATGCAATAGACACCAAACTGCAAAAAAAGTCAGATGAATACGCTTGAAAAGTTTGTATTAAGACCCATTTTTAGAGTGTAGACAAATGAAGGGCATGCCTGATGGGTGTCCTGGCTACCTGACCTGTCCATGATGGAAGGTCGATTATTCTCGCTGATTTCAGGAGCTATTGATTATGCGTAACTTTGATTTATCCCCGCTGTACCGTTCTGCAATTGGTTTTGATCGCCTGTTTAACCTGCTGGAAAACAATCAGGGCCAGAGCAATGGCGGCTACCCTCCGTATAACGTTGAGCTGGTAGACGAAAACCATTACCGCATTGCGATTGCTGTTGCCGGTTTTGCTGAAAGCGAACTGGAAATTACTGCCCAGGACAATCTGCTGGTGGTGAAAGGCGCTCATGCGGACGATCAAAAAGAACGTACTTACCTGTATCAGGGCATTGCCGAGCGCAACTTCGAACGTAAGTTCCAGTTAGCGGAGAACATTCATGTTCGCGGCGCAAACCTGGTGAATGGTCTGCTGTATATCGATCTTGAGCGCGTGATTCCCGAAGCGAACAAGCCGCGCCGCATCGAAATCAACTAATTCTGTGGGCCGCTGCAGGCGGCCCTGCTAAGTCATCGGCTTGCCGTCAGGGAGCCGAAAAGTACCTACTCGCTTCTTAGAAGGAGATTATTATGCGTAACTACGATTTATCCCCACTGCTGCGTCAATGGATCGGTTTTGACAAACTGGCCAATGCCTTGCAAAACACCGGTGAAAGCCAGAGCTTCCCGCCATATAACATCGAAAAGAGCGATGATAACCACTACCGCATTACCCTTGCGTTAGCCGGTTTCCGCCAGGAAGATCTGGATATTCAACTGGAAGGCACGCGCCTGACCGTGAAAGGTACGCCGCAACAGCCGGAAAAAGAGACCAAATGGTTGCATCAGGGGCTGGTCACTCAGCCGTTCAGCCTGAGCTTCACGCTGGCTGAAAATATGGAGGTCTCCGGCGCAAGCTTCACTAACGGCTTGCTGCATATCGATTTGACCCGGAATGAACCTGAAACCATTGCTCCACAACGTATCGCCATCAGCGAACGTCCCGCATTAGAGAGTTAAATAGCTCCATGCCTTTGCCCCGCCAGAAATGACGGGGCTTTTTTGTGCTTTACCACCCATACATTGCGACTGTACTCTGCGAGAATCCATTTACTTAATGATGTTATTCACAGGGAACAGGATAATGAGTGATATAGCATTGACGGTCAGCGTTCTGGCGTTGGTGGCGGTTGTCGGATTATGGATCGGCAACATAAAAATACGTGGTGTTGGTTTTGGCATTGGAGGCGTGCTGTTCGGCGGCATTATTGTCGGGCATTTTGTCGATCAGGCAGGGATGACCCTGAGCGGCGACATGCTGCATTTTATTCAGGAATTTGGCCTGATTCTTTTCGTCTACACCATCGGTATTCAGGTGGGGCCGGGCTTTTTTGCGTCACTACGCGTTTCAGGCCTGCGGCTGAATCTGTTTGCCGTACTGATTGTTATTATGGGTGGCCTGGTCACCGCGATCCTGCATAAGATTTTTGCCATTCCCCTTCCCGTGGTGCTGGGAATATTTTCCGGTGCGGTCACCAATACCCCGGCCTTAGGCGCGGGCCAGCAAATTCTGCGCGATCTGGGTACCCCTGCTGATGTAGTGGATCAGATGGGGATGAGCTATGCCATGGCCTATCCTTTTGGTATCTGTGGTATTTTGCTCACGATGTGGCTGATGCGCCTCATTTTTCGCGTTAACGTCGATGCCGAAGCCCATCAGCATGAATCTACGCTGACCAACGGACACGCGCTGATTCAGACGATGAACATCCGCGTGGAAAACCCGAACCTCAACAATATGGCGATTCAGGATGTCCCGATTCTGAACAGCGATAAAATCATCTGCTCGCGTCTGAAACGTGAAGAGACATTGATGGTGCCGTCGCCAGGGACAATTATCCAGATGGGCGACCTGTTACACCTGGTCGGTCAGCCTGGCGATCTGCACAACGCGCAGGTGGTGATTGGGCAGGAGGTGGACACATCGCTGTCGACGCGAGGTACCGATTTACGCGTTGAGCGCGTGGTGGTGACCAACGAACAGGTACTGGGTAAACGAATCCGCGACCTGCATTTCAAAGAGCGTTACGACGTGGTTATCTCCCGTCTGAACCGTGCGGGCGTTGAGCTGGTGGCCAGCAGCGATGCCAGCCTGCAATTCGGCGATATCCTCAATCTGGTGGGGCGTCCCGCGTCCATTGATGCCGTCGCCAATGTTGTGGGTAACGCGCAGCAAAAACTGCAACAGGTGCAGATGCTGCCGGTATTTATTGGTATCGGGCTGGGTGTTCTTCTGGGTTCCATCCCACTGTTCATCCCGGGGTTCCCGGTGGCGTTAAAACTGGGTCTGGCCGGTGGGCCGCTGATTATGGCCTTGATCCTGGGGCGTATTGGCAGCATTGGTAAGCTGTACTGGTTTATGCCTCCCAGCGCTAACCTGGCGTTGCGAGAGTTAGGTATTGTGCTGTTTCTTGCGGTAGTTGGTCTGAAGTCAGGCGGTGATTTTGTCGATACCCTGACGCAGGGCGATGGCCTGAGCTGGGTGGGCTACGGTATTTTCATTACTGCGATTCCGCTGATTACCGTGGGATTGCTGGCGCGTATCTTCGCCAAAATGAACTATCTGACGCTGTGCGGTATGCTGGCGGGTTCGATGACCGATCCCCCCGCGCTGGCGTTTGCTAACAACCTGCATGCCACCAGCGGGGCAGCTGCGCTCTCCTACGCCACCGTTTATCCGCTGGTTATGTTCCTGAGGATTATCACGCCACAGCTGCTGGCGGTGATCTTCTGGGGGCTGGGTTAAAGAGCGAGTATCCGGCCTGCATCTCCTGCAGGCCGGATGAGACGGTATTTCACTTCTCATGTTTAAGCACTGCCGAGGGCGCATAGCCAAACTTGTGTTTAAAGGCTTTGCTGAAATGAAATGAGTCAAAAAAGTTAAGCATATCTGCCACCTGTCCGACCGTATTCCCTTCCTGCTTTAACAGTGACAGCGCCAGTTCCAGCCGGGCATCGAGATAATATTCCTTCGGTGTTTTACCGGTGTAACGTAAAAAAAGACGACGTAGCCAGGCTTCGCTGCAGGGGATGGTGGCCGCCATATCCGCCACGCTCCACCGCCTTTGCAGGCTGGCATGCAGAGTGGCAATCAGTTTTTCAATTTGTATCCGCTGTGGGTCTTTTTTACCTTCGGCGTAAATAAGACAAATCCATTGATAAATTATTTTTGTGAGAAAAGCGACGGCCAGATTATTTTTCATTGAGTCTTGTGACGTAATTAATCGCGAGACCTCGGCCAGTTCCTGATTATAAATATCACCATTATAAATAATGCTTTGCTGGCGTAACGGAATATCCATTACGCTGGTTGGAGTGAATTCCATCCAGTATTGTTCCCATACTAATCCTTCACAATGATAAGACTGAATGTCTGTTGGTTTTAAAAATATTATACAATTTCCGGTGAGGGTAATGTGTTCGCCGCCTTTTAGCAGGATTTTCCCACAGCCCTGGACGGTATAGACAGCAACCCATGAATTAGCTATCAGTGGCTTTTTCTTATCGCGTGGCCAAATAACCCGGTAATGTTCGTCGGCATAGGTGTGCCACAGCGAGATCAATGAAATTCCGCTTGAGATCACATTTTCGTTAATCAATAGGGGAATATTGTACGTAGTTTCGTTTTTTACATGCGAACTTTGCATCTTTCCATTCATTTTAATTTCCCGCCGGAGAATTATGCCCACAACCTGAACTTAACAGAAAAAATCCGTTCAGGGATATGACGTTTTTATTTTAAGAAATCTGACTGCCTGACCCGGTGCGTAATACCTCCGATTTTCCCTACCGCTACCGGGACATAATGATAAAAAGGGCTATGAGATGAATACGCTACAAATTCTAAGCTTTGTGGGTTTTACGCTGCTGGTGGCGGTAATCACCTGGTGGAAGTTACGGAAAGCGGATACCGGATCGCAACAAGGATATTTTCTGGCGGGGCGATCGCTAAAAGCGCCGGTTATTGCCGCGTCGCTGATGCTAACGAATCTCTCGACGGAACAACTGGTAGGGTTAACCGGCCAGGCTTACCGCAGTGGAATGTCGGTAATGGCATGGGAAGTTATCTCAGCGATCCCGCTCATTTTTCTGGCGCTGATTTTTTTGCCGCGCTATCTGCAGCGTGGCATTGCTACTATTCCGGACTTTATTGAGGAGCGTTATGACAAAACGACCCGCATTATCATCGACTGCTGTTTTTTAATTGCCACGGGGATTTGTTTTCTGCCGATCATTTTGTATTCCGGCGCGCTTGCCTTTAACAGTATGTTTCATGTTACTGAAACCTTTGATATTTCCCAGCATACGGCAATTTGGTTGATGGCGGTGGTATTGGGGATTAGTGGTATTTTGTACGCCGTGGTCGGTGGGATGCGTGCCATCGCTATTGCCGATGTGATTAACGGTATCGGTCTGGTGATTGGCGGTCTGATGGTGCCACTGTTTGGCCTGATGGCAATGGGTAAAGGCAGCCTGAGCGAAGGGATTACGCGCTTAACGCAGGATCACAGCCAGATGTTGAATTCGATTGGCGGGAGCAACGACCCGGTACCGATCGGCGCGGCGCTGACCGGGCTTATTCTGGTGAATACCTTCTACTGGTGTACGAACCAGGGAATTGTTCAACGTACGCTGGCGTCAAAAAGCTTATCGGAGGGACAGAAAGGGGCCTTATTGACGGCGGTGTTGAAGATGCTGGATCCGCTGATTCTGGTATTGCCTGGCGTTATCGCCTTTCACCTTTTCCAGGATCTCCCAAAAGCGGATATGGCTTACCCGGCGCTGGTAAACAAAGTCATGCCGTTGCCGCTGATTGGCTTTTTCAGCGCCGTATTGTTCGGCGCGATCATCAGCGCGTTTTGCGGTTTTCTCAACAGCGCCTCGACACTCTTCAGCCTCGGTATTTATCGTCGACTGATTAACGAGCAGGCCAGCCCCGATAAACTGGTCAGCGTGGGACGTCGCTTTGGTTTTATCGTCGCGGTTATTTCTGTGCTGGTTGCGCCGTGGATTGCGTATGCGCCACAGGGGCTTTACAGCTGGATGAAACAACTCAACGGCATTTACAACGTACCATTGGTGACCATCGTTATTATGGGCTTCTTTTTCCCCCGCATCCCGGCGTTGGCGGCGAAGGTTGCGATGGGGCTGGGTATCGTCAGCTACATCACCATCAACTATCTGGTGAAATTCGAGTTCCACTTCCTCTACGTGCTGGCCTGTACCTTCTGCATCAACGTGGTGGTCATGCTGGCTATCGGTGTTATCAAGCCGCGTGCCACGCCGTTTAAATTCCATGATGCTTTCGCGGTCGACATGAAGCCGTGGAAAAACGCGAAGATCGCCTCTGTTGGCGTCCTGTTTGCGATGATTGGCGTTTATTCTGGTCTGGCGCAGTTTGGTGGTTACAACTCTCGTTGGCTGACAATCTTCAGCTACGCCATCACGGCAGCAGTAGTGATATACCTGATTTTCAGCAGCTGGCAGTCGCGGCGTATCTCTACTGAACACTGTGTCTCTGACGCTAAGGATAAAGCATGACCCGCCCTAATTTTCTGTTCATTATGACCGACACTCAGGCAACCAATATGGTCGGCTGCTACAGTGGTAAGCCGCTGAATACCAATAATATTGATAGTCTGGCGGCGGAAGGTATTCGCTTCAATTCCGCTTATACCTGCTCACCGGTCTGCACCCCGGCCCGCGCGGGGTTGTTTACCGGTATTTATGCCAACCAGTCTGGTCCGTGGACCAATAACGTCGCGCCGGGGAAAAACATTTCCACCATGGGGCGCTACTTCAAGGATGCGGGCTATCACACCTGCTACATCGGCAAGTGGCATCTCGACGGGCATGATTACTTTGGTACCGGCGAGTGTCCACCCGAGTGGGATGCCGACTACTGGTATGACGGGGCCAATTACCTGGCAGAACTGACGGATAAAGAGATCGGTTTGTGGCGTAACGGTCTGAACAGCGTGGAGGATTTGCTGGCCAACAATATCGACAAAACCTTCACCTGGGCGCATCGTATCAGCAACCGGGCGGTCGATTTCCTCCACCAGCCAGCGCGTAACGATGACCCCTTCCTGATGGTGATTTCCTACGACGAGCCGCATCACCCTTTTACCTGTCCGGTGGAGTATCTGCAGAAATATCAGGACTTTTACTACGATCTGGGCGCGAAAGCGCAGGATACTCTGTGCGATAAGCCTGAGCATCATCGCCTGTGGTCGCAAGCGATGCCGTCTCCGGTGGGTGAAGACGGACGCTATCACCATCCACTCTATTTTGCCTGCAACGATTTTGTTGACGATCAGATTGGCCGGGTGATTGATGCCTTAACGCCAGAACAGCGGGAGAATACCTGGGTTATTTATACCTCCGATCACGGTGAGATGATGGGAGCGCATAAGCTCATCAGTAAGGGGGCGGCGATGTATGACGACATCACGCGAATTCCGCTGATTATGCGCCCGCCGCAGGGGGAACCGATGCAGGTAGACACGCCGGTCAGTCATATCGATCTGCTGCCGACGATGATGGCGCTGGCGGGCATTGAGCAGCCACAAATCCTGCCGGGTGAAAACATCCTTAACATTGAAAAGCCACGCGGCGTGATGGTGGAGTTCAACCGTTATGAGATTGAACATGACAGTTTTGGCGGATTTATTCCGGTACGCTGCTGGGTGACAGACGACTGGAAGCTGGTGCTGAATCTGTTTACCAGCGATGAGCTTTACGACAGACGAAACGATCCCGATGAGCTACATAACCTGATAGATTCGCCACAATTGGCCGACGTTCGCTGCCAGATGCACGATGCTCTGTTGGACTATATGGATAAAATCCGCGACCCGTTCCGTACCTACCAGTGGAGTTTGCGTCCGTGGCGTCCGGACGCCGTACCGCGCTGGATGGGCGCTTTCCGCCCACGCCCGCAAGATGGCTATTCTCCGGTGGTACGCGATTACGACACCGGTTTACCAACCCAGGGCGTAAAAGTGGAGGAGAAAAAGCAGAAGTTCTGAGGGAACGCCCTGCCGGATCGGGTTCTCACGCCGCCATCCGGCAGGCTGGTCAAACTGGAGAAGCACCGCCGAGAAAGGAAAATATCAGCATGAGCAGAATGATGCCGCAGATAATGGCAATGCCAAAAAGCAGAGCATGAAAGGCAAGTGTCGCGCCGCCGAAGAACATTGCGCCATGAATACTCCAGCGATTTTCTTTACGCATGCCGCCGATAAACGCACATATCAGCGCGATGACGGCAAGAGCGATGCCGCTGTTATCCAGTATTTTATCGATATCAGTGGCAGTTTTTTTCGCAGCAGCGGGCGGTTGTTCCCCTTTCAGACCGGCAAGAATCCCTTTTTTAACGGCGGATACCTTCTCTGCCACCACGCTTTCCAACGCTGGCGGTGGGGCGGAAAAGGGGCCAAAAGAGAAATGAAAAATGCCGAGAATCAACGCAATGGCGCCAAATAGCATTCCCAGTGAACTACATTTGTTTTGCGATATGATGTCCATCAGACCTCCCTGTGCTGGTTCAGGTAGAGGGTATCAGCATTCCGCTGTACGAAATTCTGAAAATGACCAGACAACGTAGCTGAGCTATGAATGAAAAAGGAGTTTGGATGAAGATTTCCCGCCTTGGAGAAGCCCCGGATTATCGCTTCTCGCTGGCAAATGAACGTACCTTTTTGGCGTGGATCCGTACCGCGTTGGGATTTCTGGCGGCGGGCGTTGGTCTTGACCAACTGGCTCCGGATTTCGCCACGCCGGTCATTCGTGAGCTTTTGGCGCTGTTACTGTGTCTGTTTGCCGGTGGCCTGGCGATTTATGGTTACCTGCGCTGGCTGCGTAATGAGAGGGCAATGCGTCTGAAAGAGGATTTGCCGTATACCCATAGCCTGTTAATCATCAGCCTGATTTTGATGATCGTCGCGGTGATTGTCATGGGACTGGTACTGTATGCCGGATAGCCGTAAGTCGCGACGTATCGCCGACCCGGGATTACAACCGGAGCGAACATCGCTGGCCTGGTTTCGTACGCTGCTGGGCTATGGCGCGCTAATGGCGCTGGCGCTGAAGCACAACTGGCATCAGGCGGGCTTTCTGTTTTGGGTTTCAATTGTGGTGCTGGCGATGGTGGCCATCGTACTTTGGCGCTATACCCGTAGTCGTACCCTGATGGATGTTACGCATAGTGATTTTTCTGAATCTCGCGCGGTGCGTGACAAATTTATGATCTCCCTCGCGGTGTTATCCCTCGCAATACTGTTTGCTGTAACGCATGTTCGCCAACTTATTGCATTTATCGGGAATTTAGCATGACAGGATGTCAGGTCATGGCCAAGCCGGCCAGCTCTCGTTGTAACCTTGATTGTCGTTACTGTTTTTACATTGATAAACCCACTCAACCCGAAATGGATGATGCCACCTTAGAGACGTTTATTCGCCAGCATATTGCCGCGCAGCCGGGGTCTGAAGTGATGTTCGCCTGGCAGGGTGGAGAGCCAACCCTTTGTGGTATCGACTTTTTTCGCCGCGTAGTGACCTTGCAAAAACAGTACGGGCAAGGGAAGCAAATCCATAATGCTTTCCAGACCAACGGGATTTTGCTCAACGACGAATGGTGTCAGTTTTTACGTGAAAACGGCTGGCTGGTTGGGATTTCCCTGGATGGCCCTGCCGAGTTGCACGATGCGTATCGCGTTAACCGTAGTGGAAAACCGACTCACCATAAGGTGGTGGACGCCATTGCCAGGCTGCGTAAGCATCAGGTGGAGTTCAATCTGCTGGTGGTGGTTAATTCTCTGAACAGTCAGCGGCCCGGGTTGATGTATCACTACCTTCGCCAGCTTGGCACGCCGTTTTTGCAGTTCATTCCGCTGGTTGAATATGATGAAAAAGGCGAGCTTACCGCCGAATCTGTCCCGCCGCAGGCATGGGGAACCTTCCTGAATTCCGTCTTTGATATCTGGGTCAGAGAAGATATTGGTCGCGTATTCGTCCAGTTATTTGATTCAACCCTGGGCGTATGGTGCGGGCATCCGGCGCAGATGTGTTCGCTAAGCTCCACTTGCGGGCATGCGTTTGCCCTGGAAGCGAATGGCGATCTGTATCAATGCGATCACTATGTTTACCCTGATTTTCGCCTGGGTAATATTCATCACACGTCGCTGAGTGAGCTCAATGCCAGCCCGCAGGTAACGGCGTTTGGTCAGTCCAAGAAGGCCACGCTGAGTGCGGAATGTCAGGCGTGTTCGTTGTTACGCTTTTGCCATGGTGATTGTCCAAAGCATCGCGACAGCAGTGGAAAAAGTGCGATTTGCGGCGGGTACAGCGCTTTCTTCAACCATACCGCGCCGCATATGCGCGTGATGCGTGACCTGCTTAAGCAACATCGCTCACCGATGGAACTGATGGCGATGCTGCGTTAAGGTCAGCAACGTTTAACGCCCTTTGGCCAGATACTGCGCCATTTCTTCTTCAGGTACCATGCCGCCGCCGGTCGCCCACACCAGGTGGGTGGCGTTATTGAGCTGCTCTGCGCTGAAGCCGTGCATCTGCTGATAGTCAGCAGAGGCGCATACGCGTTGCGGACCGGCCATCCCGGCCAGCGCCGACGGCTCAAGGCGAATGCCTTCTTCCTGCGCCAGCCAGCCCAGCATGTCGTACATCGTCTGATCGTCCAGGGTGTACAGACCGTCGAGCAGACGTTCCATCGCCCGGCCAACAAAGCCGGACGCACGACCTACCGCCAGCCCATCCGCCGCCGTCAGGTTATCGATGCCGATGTCCTGCACGGAAATCGTATCGTGCAGCCCGGTATAAATCCCCAGCAGCATGCAGGGGGAGTGGGTCGGTTCGGCGAAGAAGCAGTGCACGTTGTCGCCGAAGGCCAGCTTCAGGCCAAACGCCACGCCGCCAGGACCACCACCGACGCCGCACGGCAGGTAAACAAACAGCGGATGGTCGGCATCCACCACGCGTCCTTGCTGGGCAAACTGCGCCTTCAGACGCTGGCCCGCGACCGCATAGCCTAAAAACAGCGTGCGGGAATTTTCATCATCGATAAAGAAACAGTTCGGATCGGATTCTGCCGCCTTACGACCCTGCTCAACCGCCACACCGTAATCTTCTTCATACTCCACTACCGTCACGCCGTGACTGCGCAGTTTGGCTTTTTTCCACGCGCGAGCGTCGGCAGACATATGCACCGTCACCTTAAAGCCGATACAGGCGCTCATAATGCCAATCGACATGCCGAGGTTGCCGGTGGAGCCTACCGCGATGCTGTACTGGCTGAAGAACTGTTTGAACTCAGGTGAAAGCAGGATGCTGTAATCGTCTTGTGTGGTCAGCAGACCGGCTTCCAGCGCCAGTTTTTCCGCGTGTGTCAGCACTTCATAAATACCACCACGCGCTTTAATTGAGCCGGAAATCGGCAGATGGCTGTCCTTCTTCAGCAGGATTTCTCCGCGGATAGGCTGCCCGTACTCTTTTACCAGCCGTTTTTGCATCGCCGGGATCGCGGCCAGCTCGGATTCGATAATGCCGCCGGTGGCTGCGGTTTCCGGGAATGCCTGCGCCAGATACGGCGCGAAGCGCGTCAGACGAGCATGGGCATCCTGAACATCGTGCTCGGTCAGGCCAACGTACGGTAAACCTTCCGCAAGAGAGGTGGTGCCAGGGTTAAACCAGGTCGTCTCCTTGAGAGCGACCAGGTCTTCCACTAAAGGATACTGGGCGATAAGTGTTTGAATATTTTCCATAGTCAGTCTCTTTGCGTTTAAATAATAAAGGAAAGCAGGAATGTGCAAACCAGTGCAATCACGGACGCGATAAATGTCGCGGTCGTATAGTATTTGAACGTCTCATTCAGGGTGGCGCCGCAGTACTGCTTCACCAGCCAGAAGAGGGAATCGGTCACGATCGTGCAGCCAATAGCGCCGGAACCGATGGCAATGGCGATGATCTCCGGGCTAACGTTAGGATAGAGCGGCAGCATCGGTGCCACGATAGCCGTCGCCCCCATCATCGCCACCGTGGCGGAGCCTACTGCGGCATGCAGGATTAACGCCACCAGCCAGGCCAGCAGAATCGGATGCATATGCATGTTTGAGAGGATCAGTGCGAGGGTATCCGCCAGCCCGCTGCTCTTGAGGATAGCGTTGAATGCGCCGCCTGCGCCGATAATCAGCAAAATGTTAGCAATCGAGCCAAAACCGTTTTCGGTGTGGGTCAGTAGCGCCCCCATGCCGATATGCTGACGCAGACCGAGAATGTAGTAGGCCACGAAAACGGCAATAAACATCGCGGTGATCGGGTTACCGATAAACTCCAGCAGCGTATACACCGTGCTGCCTTTCGCCATGTTCAGCTCTGCGACGGTTTTTACCAGCATCAGGGCAATCGGCAGCAGAACGGTAAACAGCGTAGCGCCCAGCGACGGCAGTGTACTTTCGTCACGCACTTTGAGGTCGGAAAACTCAGCCGGAACCGGTTTAAACGGCAGACGGTTACCGAGGAATTTCAGGTACAGCGGACCGCCGATCAGTGAGGCCATCAAACCGACCAGTAAACCGTAAACAATCACGGTACCAATGTCCGCACCCAGCTTATTCGCCACGAACAGGGCGGCCGGATGCGGCGGCACGACGCAGTGTACTGCCATCAGCGCCGTACACAGCGGAATCGCCAGCTTCAGGAGTGATGTATTGGTCTTTTTGGCAATCGAAAAAGCCAGTGGAATCAACAGCACCACGCCGACTTCAACAAACAGTGTGATCCCGCATATCAGTCCGACCAGTACCATAATGACGTCAGCGGAAAGCCAACGGCAGCGCTGCAGCGTCAGTCCGATGCGTTCGGCCGCGCCTGAGACTTCCATCATTTTGCCCAGAATGGTTCCAAGGCCGATAACCGCGGCGAGGAAGCCCAGCGTACCGCCGATGCCACTCTCAATGGCATTGACCATATCCAGCGGCCCCATACCCATCATCGTACCCACGAAGAAGCTGGCTAACAGCAGCGCCAGAAACGGGTGGAATTTGAACTTCACGATGGTCAAAACGATTAACACGATGCTTATCAGCAGCGTGCTCACAACCCAGATTTGAGAGTGCATAGCTCACCTTGCCCTGTGATTAATATAGGGGTATTGGACAAAAATAAGGCAGGGTCTGACAAACGATATAAATCCCCTTTCACATGAGCCAGATTGCATCAAATGAGTGATTTACGTCTAATTGCGTCTGGTTTTTGCGATATAGTTCACTTTGATTCATCTTTATGCTGATTTTTGCAGCGAACTTTTTTACACTCCGGCGAATGAATCAGGAGGACAAGAGGTGAGTATGGATCCCGTACGCGAGGTCAGAAATCGTCTGCTCAATGGCTGGCAGTTGTCAAAACTGTATACTTTTGAAGTGGCTGCGCGGCATCAGTCGTTTGCGCTGGCAGCAGACGAGCTGTCATTAAGTCCCAGCGCCGTCAGCCATCGGATTAATCAGCTGGAAGAGGAGTTAGGCATTCAACTGTTTGTCCGCTCGCACCGCAAAGTGGAACTCACCCACGAAGGCAAAAGGGTTTTTTGGGCGCTGAAATCGTCGCTGGACACGCTCAACCAGGAAATTCTTGATATCAAGAATCAGGAGCTCTCGGGGACGCTCACAGTCTACTCGCGGCCCTCTATCGCTCAGTGCTGGCTGGTTCCGGCGCTCGGTGATTTTACCCGCCGTTACCCGGCAATTTCACTGACTATCCTGACCGGCAATGACAACGTCAATCTGCAGCGTGCCGGGGTCGATCTGGCTATCTATTTTGACGACGCGCCTTCCGCGCAACTCACCCATCACTTCCTGATGGATGAAGAGATCCTGCCGGTATGCAGCCCGGACTACGCTCGACGCCATGACCTTACCGGATCGCTGGTGAATCTGCCGCACTGTACGCTGCTGCACGACAGACAGGCGTGGAGTAACGATTCCGGGACCGATGAATGGCACAGTTGGGCGCAGCATTTTGCAGCAAATCTGCCGACATCATCGGGAATTGGTTTCGATCGCTCTGATTTAGCGGTCATTGCGGCAATGAACCATATCGGCGTGGCGATGGGCCGAAGGCGGCTGGTGCAAAAACGTCTCGACAGCGGAGAGCTGGTCGCGCCTTTTGGCGATATGGCGCTGAAATGCCATCAGCACTACTACATCACCACGCTGCCCGGCAGGCAGTGGCCGAAAATCGAGGCGTTTATTGGCTGGCTACAGGAGCAGGTTAATTAGGCAGGTCGCGAATATTTTTTACGCTTTCTCTCTACACGGAAAGTGAAAAAGCATGCTAAATACGTGATATCACTCCTGATGATTTGCGTAAGGACGACCGTGTTAAAGCCGATTGTTTCCCTTTTGCTGTTAGCCAGCGCCACCGTATATGCCACGCAACCTGCGCTGACGGCGGCGCAGTATGCGCAGCAGCTTGGCGTTGGGATGGACGTAGACTGGGCGCGCACCGATCGGGGTATCCGTGAATTCGATCCGCTGGTGGTGCGGGATTTTAAGGCGAAAGGGTTGACCCACGTGCGCATTCGCGTGTCGGGAGAGCCCACGGAGGCGCGGCTTATACACTTGCGTAAACTGGTGGAAGCCTGTGAGCAGTATGGCGTGATCCCGATAATCGCCTATCAGGCTGACGAATATAAAAAAGACCCCAGCGCCGGTAACGAAAAAGAGGTGGTTAACTGGTGGGTGGCGGTGGCGCATTACTTTGGTCAAAGCTCGCCGTTGCTGGGTTTCGACCTGATATTTGAACCCTCTGATAAGCTCAACCATAATCAGGCGTCGCTCAATCGGGTGTATGATAAAACCATTCGTAACATCCATGCCATCGACCCGCAGCGGATGATTTTCATCGCGCCGCGACTGCGTGCTGCACCGGAAGATTTGCTTAACCTGAAACTGCCGCCGCAAAGTCAGAATACCGTGCTGGCCCAATGGCATATTTTTCCGTGGGGACCGCTGAAAAATAACGGCAAATACCCGTGGACCTCAGGGACTGCGGCAGAAAAGGCCGCTATTCGCGCCCGCATCAATACCGCCGTTCATTGGCAGCAGAAAACTGGTCATGTCAGTTGGGTAGGAGGCTGGTCGCCAGGAGAAACCATCAGGAACGCGCCTTCAGCCTCACAAATGGCGTTTGCCCGCTTTATGGCGTGCGAGCTGAAGAAAGCGAAAATTCCCTATGCTATCAATGCGGATACGCAGTTCTATGATGGCGAGGAGGGTGCCTGGCGTCCGGCGCTGGAGCCGCTGCTGACGACGATGATCGCGCCTGAATGCGAAAAGCCCGGCGATAAGCCGGGCCATCATACGCTTAAACCGCCTGTCCCTGATGCGACACGCGTGACGCCAGTGGAATCCAGCAAACAAAAATCAGCAGCCCCATAAGGGTCATCAACAATCCCAGACTGGCTTGCCCGGTCTGCGGCAGCATGGCAGAGAACCACGCCAGCACGCCGGAACCAATGTTTTGTAATCCCCCTACCAGCGCGCCGGCAGTGCCTGCCAGGAACGGGAAAGGTTCCATTGCGCCGCTGGTTGCCAGCGGAAACAGCATCCCGGCACCGAAGAAAAACAGCGCGGCGGGAACCAGCAGCGTCCAAACGTTCATCACGTCGAACAGCCCAGGGATCCACATCATCAAACCGGCGACCAGACAGCAGATAACCGACTGCCACATCAGCGTCGAGAAACGCTTGTTCGGGCGACCGGCGAACCAGGCGCCGAAAAACGCCGCCGGGATGGGCAGAATAAACAGGATACTGACCACCATGCTGCTCAGACCGAGCCGTGCGCCCAACAATACCCCGGAGCAGGCTTCGAAGACCGCAACGCCTGCCAGACCACCGATCAGCATCAGCACGTAACAGGTGAAAGCGCTGTTGCCAAACAGCGTTTTATAGCTGGCGATAAGCCGTGGGCGCGGGGCACCTGCAGGGCGCGTTTCCGGCATCCAGCGCGCCATGCTAAACGTGACGCCCGCGCACAGAACCAACAGGAAGATGTAGCACGCGCGCCAGTTCCACAGGGTATCCAGCATGCCGCCAATCAATGGCGCCAGCAGTGGGCTGACCAGAATCCCCATGTTTAACAAACTATTCGCGTGGCGCAACTGCGAGCCTTCGTACAGATCGCGCGGTAAGGTTCTCGCCATCACACCGCCGACGCCCGTTCCCATCCCCTGAATTGCACTGGCGATAATCAGTACCGTCAGGCTGTGAGTGGTAATCGCGACCAGCGTGGCCAGCATAAAAATAGACATTCCGGCGAGGATCACCGGGCGGCGGCCAACGCGATCGGAAAGCGGGCCGTAAAACAGTTGTGACAGGCCGTAGGTCAACAGGTAGGCGGCCATCACACTTTGCACCGCCCCTTCGCGAACGTTCAGTTCACGCGCCATATCAGCAATTGCGGGGATATAAATGGTTTGCGCCATCTGACCTACCGCCACCAGTAATACCAACATCAACAACAAATTGACGCTTCTATGCCTTTTCATTTCGCTGATTACTTTTAAAAAAGAGAAAAAAGAAGAATAAGGTGCTGCACTTTCCCGTAAATGCGCGTGGAATCTACCACAACAGAAAAAGAAGGCCAGATAGTAGGCTGGAATGTTTAGGGGGTGGACGGCAGGAAATGTAAACAAAAAGCGGCAACAAATGTTGCCGGATTGCATCGGGTTACAGCACGATCAAGACAAACGTAGTAATACCGCGCCTACGGCAATGCCTGCGGCCGCGACAAGACGTATTCCGGCAACCTTTTCTTTCAGCAGCAACCACGCGAGCAGAGCGCCAAACAGAATGGAGGTTTCACGCAGCGCCGCGACCACAGCCAACGGAGCCTGGGTCATGGCCCATAGCGCCAGACCGTAAGAACCCATCGTGCCAATCCCGCCAAGAATACCTTTCTTCCACTGCTGCACCAGATAGCGCGACGCTTCCCGGCGCCTGGCGATCATCGCCCAGGTGAGCAGGCAGGAGCCGTTCAGAAAGAAGGTCCACAGCGTATAACCCAGCGCGGTTTCTGATAAGCGTACGCCGGTGCCATCAACCAGCGTGTAACCGGCGATAAAGCAGGCATTAATGAGCGCCAGTACGATCCCGCGTTGCGAGCTGCTGCGTCCGTTAAATGCCATACCGAGAATGGCCAGACAGATCGTGGCAATCCCCACCCACGCCAGCATAGACAGACTATCCCCAAGGAACAGAACGCTGATAATTGCGACCAGCAGCGGCGCTGTACCGCGCATTAACGGATAGGTCTGGCTCATATCCGAAACCTGATAGGTTTTGGCGACCAGGACCGTATACACCACTTGTAGCGCGGTTGAGACGGCCAAAAACGGCAGGCTGGCGGCGGAAGGTTGAGGCGCGAAGGGTAAGCAGATCAATGCCATAATCGCTGCTGAGCCGCTAACGCCGATCGCCGAATACAGTTTATCGTTTCCAGCTTTGACGATGGCGTTCCAGCTGGCGTGCAGCAGCGCGGCGAACAGCAAAATGCAGAAAACAGAAAGCGTCATGGTGGAATTCTTCCCTGAGAATGTCATAAAAACGTAACATATTGGCGCGACACAAGCACCAGGGAGAAGGTGAAAGGGGAGCGGAGTGTTACCCGCCCCCCTTTGGTGCGACTTGAATCTGAATTACTTAATGTATTTCAGAACGGCATCAAGGAGTTGCAGTGCTGCAACAATGAGTTTGAGGATAAGAATAGCGATATCCACGAGGCTCATACGCTCTCCTTTTGGTACAAGGAGCACGGTGCTGACGTACCTCGCCGCTGCCTGTTGTCAGCACCTTTGTTGACATAACACAGTGTGCTCACACGGGGGTTAAGGCGCTGACGGCACCACCCGTTTCAGCCAGGACTTTGATGCGCCGGTTTACGATGCGGCCCCCGTATAACACATTGCGTACCGAGACATTATAGATAAATACTGTATAAATTAACAGTATTTTATGGACGTTACGCCATTCATGTCCCATACTCAAAACCATCAAAATTCGTGCCGAAATTGCGTGTTCTTCGCAGAACGCGTATACTTTTTTCGTTGACATAACACAGTGTGTTCGGCGGCTACCAACCGCACAGCGCTGAAAAAACCTCGCTCCGGCGGGGTTTTTTGTTTTTCGGCCAGGTCCTGTGAAATGTGATCGTTGACGCATTTTTATGCAGATGAAAATTTTTCCATTGTCACGCTGAAAAACCTGTGTTTGTATAAATCCAGTTAATCAACAAACAGACAGGTCCCTAATGAACCCTTCCATGCTGACTGCGACCCTACTAAAAACTGCGCCATCTCGCGCAGCGGTCGTCGTGCGTGTGGTGGTGGTCGTCGGCAATGCGCCGTAGGGTCCGAATCAACACACGATTCCAAAACCCCGCCGGCGCAAACCGGGCGGGGTTTTTCGTTTCAGAGACCTGCCCGGAGCAAAGGCCCAGAATAAAAGGACTGGAGCATGGCAAGTTCGGGCATAACATCCAAGCGTACGCGTTTTACGGGCGCAGAATTCATCGTTTATTTCCTGGAACGCCAGGGCATTCAGGTTGTTACCGGTATTCCCGGCGGATCGATTCTTCCCGTCTATGACGCCTTAAGCCAAAGCACGCAAATCCGTCATATCCTGGCGCGCCACGAGCAGGGCGCAGGGTTTATCGCGCAGGGAATGGCGCGAACCGATGGCAAACCCGCCGTCTGTATGGCCTGCAGCGGACCGGGCGCAACCAACCTGGTAACCGCCATTGCCGACGCGCGTCTGGATTCCATCCCGTTGGTGTGTATCACCGGGCAGGTTCCGGCTTCGATGATCGGTACCGACGCCTTCCAGGAAGTCGACACCTACGGCATCTCTATCCCCATCACTAAGCACAACTATCTGGTCCGCCATATCAGTGAATTACCCCAGGTTATGAGCGATGCGTTCCGCATTGCGCAGTCCGGACGTCCAGGCCCGGTGTGGATAGACATTCCTAAGGATATTCAAACTGCCGTTTTTGATATTGAAGAGATGCCGGAGCCCGCGCAGAAAATGGCGGCGCCAGCGTTCAGCCAGGACAGCATTCGCGATGCCGCAGCCATGATTAACGCCGCACAGCGCCCGGTGCTGTACCTCGGCGGCGGCGTGATTAACGCGCCTGAGCGCGTGCGTGAACTGGCAGAAAAAGCGACGCTGCCTACCACCATGACCTTAATGGCGCTCGGTATACTGCCGAAAGCGCATCCGCTGTCGTTAGGTATGCTGGGCATGCACGGCGCGCGCAGCACCAACTTTATTCTGCAAGAAGCGGATTTACTGATTGTTCTGGGCGCACGTTTTGATGACCGGGCGATTGGTAAAACCGAGCAGTTCTGCCCGAACGCTAAAATCATCCATGTGGATATCGACCGCGCGGAGCTGGGTAAAATCAAACAGCCGCACGTGGCGATTCAGGCTGATGTCGATGAGGTTCTGGCGCAATTGATCCCATTAATTGACGCGCAGCCGCGAGAGCCGTGGCATCAAATGGTGGCCGATTTACAACGCGAATTCCCTTGCACTATTCCGCAGGAACGCGACCCGCTCAGCCACTATGGATTGATCAACGCCGTGGCTGCCTGCGTGGATGACAGCGCCATTATCACCACCGATGTAGGCCAGCATCAGATGTGGGCGGCACAGGCTTACCCGCTGAATCGTCCGCGTCAGTGGCTGACCTCCGGCGGTCTGGGAACCATGGGCTTTGGTCTGCCGGCGGCAATTGGCGCGGCGCTGGCCAACCCGGACAAAAAAGTGCTGTGCTTTTCTGGTGACGGCAGCCTGATGATGAATATTCAGGAAATGGCGACCGCCAGCGAAAATCAGCTGGATATTAAAATTATCCTGATGAATAACGAAGCGTTGGGTCTGGTGTATCAGCAGCAAAGTTTGTTCTATAAGCAGGGCGTTTTTGCGGCGACCTATCCGGGGATGATTAACTTTATGCAGATAGCCGCCGGGTTTGGTCTCGAAACCTGCGATCTGAATAACGAGGCGGACCCGCAGGCAGCGCTGCAGGAAATTATTACTCGCCCTGGACCTGCGCTGATTCACGTGCGCATTGATGCCGAACAAAAAGTGTACCCGATGGTGCCGCCGGGTGCGGCAAACACAGAAATGGTGGGGGAATAAGCCATGCAACAGCAGACTCATGACAACGTAATCCTGGAACTCACCGTGCGCAACCATCCGGGCGTAATGACTCACGTCTGCGGGCTGTTTGCCCGCCGCGCGTTCAACGTGGAAGGCATTCTCTGTCTACCGATTCAGGACAGCGATAAGAGCCGCATATGGCTACTGGTCAACGACGATCAACGTCTGGAGCAGATGATAAGCCAGATAGACAAGCTGGAAGATGTGGTGAAAGTGGCCCGCAACCAGTCCGACCCGTCGATGTTTAACAAAATCACCGTGTTCTTTGAGTAGTTCGCTCAAGACTTGAACAGCCACGCGCTTATCGTTAAGGTAAGCGCGTTTTTTTATCCGCCAGGACAAACCCATGATCACCATCGCCCTTATCGACGACCACACTATCGTTCGCTCCGGCTTTGCCCAACTGCTGGGGCTGGAACCTGATTTGCAGGTTGTGGCTGAGTTTGGCTCAGGCAGCGAGGCGTTGGCGGGATTACCGGGACGCGGCGTGCAGGTGTGTATCTGTGATATCTCGATGCCCGATATCTCCGGCCTTGAACTGTTGAGTCAGTTGCCAAAGGGAATGGCGATTATCATGCTCTCCGTCCATGACAGCCCGGCGCTGGTGGAGCAGGCACTGAACGCGGGCGCACGTGGTTTCCTTTCTAAACGCTGCAGCCCGGATGAGCTGATCGCGGCGGTGCATACCGTGGCGACCGGTGGTTGCTATTTGACGCCGGACATCGCCGTCAAACTGGCGGCCGGTCGTCAGGATCCGCTGACTAAACGCGAACGTCAGGTGGCGGAAAAACTGGCGCAAGGCATGGCGGTGAAAGAGATTGCCGCCGAGCTGGGGCTGTCTCCGAAGACGGTACATGTGCATCGCGCCAACCTGATGGAAAAGCTCGACGTCAGCAACGACGTGGAACTGGCTCGCCGGATGTTTGACGGCTGGCAATGAACACGCTCTGTTCCCGGTTAATTACCGTTGTTGCCTGCTTTTTTATTTTCTCAGCCGCGTGGTTTTGCCTGTGGAGCATCAGCCTGCATCTGGTTGAGCGCCCGGAACTGGCGGTGCTGCTGTTTCCGTTTGGCCTGCGTCTGGGGCTGATGCTGCAATGTCCGCGCGGCTACTGGCCGGTGCTGCTGGGCGCGGAATGGCTGCTTCTTTTCTGGCTGGCACAGGAAGTGGCGCTGGCCCATTTGCCACTTTTGATGATCGGAAGTGCCCTCACGCTACTCCCGGTGATGCTGATTTCGCGATACCGCCATCAGCGCGACTGGCGCACGCTGCTGTTGCAGGGCGCGGCGCTGACGGCGGCGGCATTGCTACAATCGTTGCCCTGGATTGGGCAAGGCGAAGAGGCGTGGAACGCGCTGTTGCTGACGCTCACCGGTGGATTAACGCTGGCCCCGATCTGCCTGGTGTTCTGGCACTATCTGACCAGCACCACCTGGCTGCCGCTGGGCCCGGCGGTGGTGTCGCAGCCGGTGAACTGGCGAGGGCGGCATCTGGTCTGGTACCTGCTGCTGTTTAGCGTCAGCCTGTGGTTGCAGCTTGGCCTGCCGGATGAACTGTCACGCTTCACGCCGTTTTGCCTCGCGTTGCCGATCATTGCGCTCGCCTGGCACTATGGCTGGCAGGGGGCGCTGATTGCGACGCTAATGAACGCCATCGCGCTGATTGCCAGCCAGACCTGGCACGATCATCCCGTCGATTTACTGCTCTCGCTGCTGGCGCAAAGCCTGACCGGGCTACTGCTCGGCGCGGGCATTCAGCGTCTGCGCGAGCTTAACCAGTCGCTGCAAAACGAATTAGCGCGCAACCACCGTCTGGCTGAACGCCTGCTGGAGACCGAAGAGAGCGTGCGCCGGGATGTGGCGCGCGAACTGCACGACGATATCGGCCAGACCATCACCGCCATTCGCACGCAGGCGGGTATTGTCCAGCGCCTGGCCCCGGAAAACGCAGGGGTGAAGCGCAGTGGGGCGCACATCGAACAACTTTCTCTCGGCGTGTACGATTCAGTGCGTCGCTTGTTAGGCCGCCTGCGACCACGTCAACTGGACGATCTCACGCTGGAGCAGGCCATCCGCTCACTGATGCGCGAAATGGAGCTGGAAAGCCGCGGCATCGTCAGCCATCTCGACTGGCGAATTGATGAATCTGTGCTCAGCGAAAGCCAGCGCGTAACGCTGTTTCGCGTTTGTCAGGAAGGGTTGAACAACATCGTGAAGCACGCCAACGCCAGCGCGGTGACGCTTCAGGGCTGGCAACAGGATGAACGGTTGATGCTGGTGATTGAGGACGACGGCAGCGGCCTGCCGCCGGGGTCGAATCAGCAGGGATTTGGCCTTACGGGGATGCGCGAACGCATTAGCGCCCTCGGCGGTAAGCTCACGATTTCCTGTACGCACGGCACGCGTGTCAGCGTGTCGTTACCCCAGCGATATGTGTAAGGCGCAGTTATGTTTTCGTTTTTAAAAGCCCCGGCCAGTGCGCCGCTCATTACTGATAAGCGTGAGGTGGATGCCCGCTACCGCTACTGGCGGCGGCATATTCTGACCACCATTTGGCTCGGCTACGCGCTGTTCTATTTCACACGCAAGAGCTTCAACGCCGCCGTACCGGATATTCTCACCAGCGGTGTGCTGACTCGTAGCGACATTGGGCTGCTGGCGACGCTGTTTTACATCACCTACGGCCTGTCGAAGTTTGTTTCCGGTATCGTCAGCGACCGCTCCAACGCCCGCTATTTTATGGGTATCGGGCTGATTGCCACCGGCGTGGTGAACATTCTGTTTGGATTTTCCACCTCGCTATGGGCTTTTGCGGTGCTGTGGGCGCTGAACGCCTTTTTCCAGGGCTGGGGATCGCCGGTCTGCGCGCGTTTATTGACCGCGTGGTATTCGCGTACCGAGCGCGGCGGCTGGTGGGCGCTGTGGAATACCGCGCACAACGTCGGCGGGGCGCTGATCCCCATCGTGATGGCGGCGACGGCGCTGCACTACGGCTGGCGCGCCGGGATGACCATCGCCGGGCTGCTGGCGATTGTAGTAGGGATTTTTCTCTGCTGGCGGCTACGCGACAGGCCGCAGGCAATTGGCCTGCCACCGGTTGGCGACTGGCGGCATGATGAACTGGAGATCGCCCAGCAGCAGGAAGGCGCAGGGCTGAGCCGCAAAGAGATCCTCACCCGCTATGTGCTACTGAATCCTTATATCTGGCTGCTGTCGCTGTGTTATGTGCTGGTGTACGTTGTGCGCGCCGCGATCAATGACTGGGGTAATCTGTATATGTCGGAGACGCTCGGCGTGGATCTGGTGACCGCCAATACCGCCGTGACGATGTTTGAGCTGGGCGGATTTGTTGGCGCGCTGGTGGCGGGTTGGGGTTCTGACAAGCTGTTTAACGGCAACCGTGGTCCAATGAACCTGATTTTCGCCGCCGGAATTTTACTCTCCGTTGGCTCGTTGTGGCTGATGCCGTTCGCCAGCTACGTGATGCAGGCAGCGTGCTTTTTCACCACTGGATTCTTCGTCTTCGGCCCGCAGATGCTGATAGGCATGGCGGCGGCGGAGTGCTCGCACAAAGAGGCGGCGGGCGCGGCAACCGGGTTTGTCGGACTGTTTGCTTATCTGGGGGCATCGCTCTCCGGCTGGCCGCTGGCGAAGGTGATGGAGGTCTGGCACTGGACAGGATTCTTTGTGGTGATCGCCATTGCGGCGGGGATTTCCGCGCTGCTGCTGCTGCCGTTTTTAAACGCCCAGGCCCCGCGCGATCTTAACGAAGCGTGATGTACCTCACCTTTTTGCCCTGAGTGGGGCAAAACTAAGAAATTTTCCCGGTTTCACCTGGACGCTGTCTCAGGCGCGTCTTCCGGCTGATTTTTACAATGCCTGCCATTCGCAGGTATAAAAATTAGCTCGGGAGTGTCAAATGCTGGCCTTTCTAAACCAGGTGCGCAAGCCGACCCTGGATCTGCCGCTCGATGTGCGGCGCAAAATGTGGTTCAAACCGTTCATGCAGTCCTATCTGGTGGTCTTTATCGGCTACCTGACCATGTACCTGATCCGCAAAAACTTCAACATCGCGCAGAATGACATGATCTCCACCTACGGGCTGAGCATGACGCAGTTGGGGATGATTGGCCTGGGCTTCTCTATCACCTACGGCGTGGGTAAAACGCTGGTTTCCTACTACGCGGACGGTAAAAACACCAAGCAGTTCCTGCCGTTTATGCTGATCCTCTCCGCCATCTGTATGCTCGGCTTCAGCGCCAGCATGGGTGCGGGTTCAATCAGCTTGTTTTTGATGATCGCCTTCTACGCGCTGAGCGGTTTCTTCCAGAGTACCGGCGGCTCGTGTAGCTATTCCACCATCACCAAATGGACGCCGCGTCGCAAGCGGGGTTCTTACCTCGGCATGTGGAACATCTCTCACAACCTTGGCGGTGCGGGTGCGGCGGGCGTGGCGCTGTTTGGCGCTAACTATCTGTTCGACGGTCACGTCATCGGGATGTTTATCTTCCCGTCAATTATTGCCCTGATAGTCGGCTTTATCGGCCTGCGCTACGGCAGCGATTCCCCGGAGTCATACGGCCTCGGTAAAGCCGAAGAGCTGTTCGGCGAGGAGATCAGCGAAGAGGACAAAGAGACAGAAGAAAACGAGATGACTAAATGGCAGATCTTTGTTGAGTACGTGCTGAAAAACAAAGTGATCTGGCTGTTATGTTTCTCGAACATCTTCCTGTACGTGGTGCGTATCGGTATTGACCAGTGGTCCACCGTCTACGCTTTCCAGGAGTTGAAGCTCTCCAAAGAAGTAGCGATTCAGGGCTTTACCCTGTTTGAAGTGGGCGCGCTGGTCGGCACGCTGCTGTGGGGCTGGCTCTCTGACCTGGCGAATGGCCGCCGTGCGCTGGTGGCCTGCGTGGCGCTGGCGTTGATTATCGCCACCCTGGGCGTTTATCAACATGCCAGCAACCAGTATGTCTATCTGGCTTCGCTGTTTGCGCTGGGCTTCCTGGTGTTCGGTCCTCAGTTGTTAATCGGCGTTGCGGCAGTCGGATTTGTGCCGAAAAAAGCGATCGGCGCGGCCGATGGGATTAAAGGCACTTTCGCTTATCTGATTGGTGACAGCTTCGCCAAGCTGGGTCTGGGGATGATTGCCGACGGCACGCCGATTTTCGGTCTGACCGGCTGGGCGGGCACTTTCGCCGCGCTGGATGCTGCCGCCATCGGTTGTATCTGCCTGATGGCCGTGGTGGCCGTATTTGAAGAACGGAAAATTCGCCGCGAGAAAAAGATTCAACAATTGAAAGTCGCTTAAGTTAAGTGTGCATTGGTAACTTTTGCCCGCCTTAATGGCGGGCTTTTTTATGTTTGAGGCTGAAGCATCTCGTATTCAGGTTGTTTCAAAGTCAGTTGATTAATCGTCGGCAATGACCATTTTTTTATCAAAGTTGATCAGTAGCGAGCAGATGAGATAACCCACTGCAGCCAGTGCAAAGAACATCATGGCGGCGTAATAGTTGCCGGTAGATTGAACCAGGAAACCGATAAAAATGGGTAAGATGGCGGCGAACAGGTTACTAGTGAAGTTCATGGTCCCGCAAATGGTGCCTGCAACAGATTGTGCGCCCAACAGTCCCGGTATTGACCAGTAAACGCTGGCCCACCGCAGAGGGAAAAGGGCAATAGTGAGTAAGGTGATGGCGACGGCTGGCGTCGAACTTTGTGCGCAAAGGAAAATGCCAACACCAGCAGTAGTGGCGGAAATAGCCAACATGGTATGCATAACACGGCTTGTTTTTGCTCCTTTGCTGCGCCATTTATCCATAATGTAACCGCCCGTCAATTGGCCGACAAAGCACAGCAGGAAGATCAGCGCCATTGCTCCGCCCATCGATTTGATATCAAAACCGTAGGTGGCTTGAAAATAGAGCGGCAGCCAGGTCATCAGACCGTAGAACACAAAGCTGTAGCAGACCCACCCCCCGATAAGCGCAATTACATTTCGTTGTTTCAGGTAAGGTTTGATATCAGCTAAACGGTATTTTTTGCTGCTGGTTTCCGCGCCGTTTGCGGCAGCAATGTGGTCCAGCTCAGCTTTATTAATGCTCGGATGTTCTGATGGATATGTGCGGATGTACCACCAGGCCAGAAGGCCGACGACCATTGTTCCGACGCCTGCCACTACAAATGCCATACGCCAGGAGTCGAACATTGCAATAAGACCGGCGATGATTACTGCCCCTAACGCCGTGCCCAGGGGGGCGCCACCATCAAGCAGCATCGAACCGCGTCCGCGCTCTGTTGGTGTTAACCATGTCCCCATTAACTTCGCACCAGCGGGCATGATTGGAGATTCAGTGACGCCTAACCCCAGACGAGAAAGTGAAAGGGTGAAAATAGAGTGACACAGAGCTGCGACGGCCTGAAATGCACCCCATAAGATAGTGGCCAGGGCAATGATATTTCTGGCTTTGAATTTATCGGCAATGATGCCACTGGGAATTTGCATTAATGCATACGCCCAGAAAAAAGCACTATGAATAACGCCGACAACGCGGGTGTCAGTAATACCAAATTCATCCGTAATATAAGGCATGGCAATAGAAAGAGAGGTGCGGTCAATATAGTTAATGGCACCTAATAAAAGCATGATGATAAATATCCGCCATCTTACTGTTGTTGCCTTTAATTTATCTTCTTCAGTATTTGTATTAATAATAGACATAAAGACTCCTTGCCATACTCATAGTGAGTATGGCGGTACGAGGTATTATTATATTGTGGAGCGTTACATTATGGAGCCAATAGTCCAGGGGACGAATTCTTGACTGCCATAGCCAAATTCCTCACTCTTCGTTTTTTTTCCGGATGCCATTTCAAGGATCATTTGGTAAATACGTTCGCCAACTTCCGCAATGGTTTCTTCCCCCTCGACAATGGTTCCGCAATTAATATCCATATCCTCCTGTTGGCGTTCCCAAAGCGCATTATTGGTAGCCAACTTCAGGCTTGGCGTTGGTTTGGAACCAAAGGCCGAACCGCGGCCTGTGGTGAAACACAGAAGATTTGCCCCTCCGGCGATTTGACCCGTGACGGCGATGGGGTCATATCCAGGAGTATCCATAAAGACAAAGCCTTTCGCGGTTACCGGTTCGGCATACTCATACACTTCTGTCAGATTGGTTGTGCCTGCTTTAGCAATACCACCTAGTGATTTTTCCAGAATCGTCGTCAATCCGCCGACTTTGTTACCGGCCGAGGGGTTATTGTTCATTTCGCTCCCGGTACGGCGGCAATACTCTTCCCACCAGTGAATGCGTGCAATGAGTTTTTCACCTACTTCGCGAGAAACGGCGCGGCGGGTAAGAAGATGTTCAGCGCCATAAATTTCCGAGGTTTCAGATAAAATTGCTGTTCCGCCTTGTTGCACCAGTTTATCTGCCGCATAGCCCAGAGCTGGATTGGCCGAAATCCCGGAATAGCTGTCGGAACCGCCACACTCAAGCGCGAGGATAATTTCTGAAGCAGGGATGGGTTGACGTGTAACCTGGTTAGCAACAGGTAGCATCTGGTTAACCAGGATAATACCTTTCTCAATGGCGTGGCGTGTGCCGCCTACATCCTGAATGGTATAACTGTGCATCATGGGGCCATCGGCCAGGCCATGGGCGTTCATCATGTCTTTAATTTGACTGGATTCGCATCCCAAACCAATGATGATTACCCCGGCGAAGTTCGCATGGGTGGCATAACCGGCCATCGTACGTCTCATGACGTCCATTGATTCACTTTTAGCGCCGATAGCGCAGCCAAAACTTTGTGGTAATGATACTACGCCATCAACGTTTGGATAATCTGCAAGGCCGTGCAGGCGGAAGTGATCCTCAATGGCCCTGACGACAGTGGCGCTGCAGTTGACGGAGCTTAAAATACCGATGTAGTTACGTGTGGCTGCTCGGCCATCTGCACGGCGGATACCCATAAATGTATCTTGTTGAGGGACTGGAGGAAGTGAATGGCAATCTTCACCCCAGGCATAGTCGCGCTCAAAATCGCCCATTCCCAAATTGTGCATGTGGACGTGTTCGCCAGGTTTAATCGGCTGGGTTGCGAAGCCTATAATCTGTCCATAGCGTTTGACCGCGTCGCCGACACTCAGCGCACGCAGGGCGATTTTATGCCCTGCAGGAATTTCACTCAAAACCGTAATTTGTTCGTCTTCAAGCCAGGTCTCACTGGGCACTGTTTGTCTTGCGATAACCACATCATCTTTGGGATTCAATTTTAGTACAGGGTTGATGTTCATTATCATTGCTCTCATGCTGGTTTATACCGAGATACGGGTCAAAATACTCTTAACCTGCGCTATTTTTTCTTTATCTAACGGTAATGCAGGAGGGACAACTGCGGTAGATATGTCCACACCACTTAATTTTATGGCGGTTTTTATAACGCCAAAGAAAGGTTGTTCTAAGGCATATAAAGGTGATAATCCGGCAAGTTGTTGTTGAAGCGTTTTGGCTGTAGCAAGATCGTTTTGTTGAACAGCCTGATAAATTCCCCGCGTAATATGAGGCGCAAAGTTAAAGGTTGCCGGAATTCCGCCATGTCCACCCAGTAGTAATGTATCAAGTAAATATTCGTCATAACCGCTGAAAATGATAAAATCTGGGCGAAAACAGTGAACTCGATTAATAATTTCCCTTGTGTGGCTAATGTTATCAATAGTGTCTTTAATACCGACGATATTTGGTACATCACGGGCAAGACGGGTGATGACGTCTAAACCAATATCCTGACCGGTTAGCTCTGGAAAGTTATATAAGAAGACTGGGATGCTTAACGCTTCTGCGATCCGTTTGTAATGCGTAAAGCGGGCCTCATCGCTGAGTTTTGCATAATAGGGGTTAACTACCAGTACTCCTTGTGCCCCCGCGTTTTCGGCGTGTTTTCCAAGCTGGATAGTTTCCGCAGTGCTCGCGCAGGCAATACCGATGAGAACTGGAACTCTGTCGGCAACATGTTGCAGACTAAATTCTGCAATCTGTTTTCTTTGCTCAGACGATAAATGTGAGAATTCGCCGCCGCTGCCCAGAATCAACATACCGTCAGCACCATTGCTAATAACATGGTCAATCATTGCTGCCATTCCTGCGCGATCCAATTCACCGTTATCGTCAACGATGGTCGGTACTGGCGGGAAAATACCTTTGAAAACGTTCAACATTGCCACTCCTCTAGTTCTATATGTGGAACTCATGTTCTGTATATTGAAGTTAGTACAGCAAATATCCAAATCGTTCGTCAATGCTTTTTGCGGAAAAAACGAACAATTGTGAGATGGATCGAGTTTGGGGAATTGACATTTAGGGAATGGAGCTCATTTGCTGATGTGCAAAAAAGCCGCATTCCTGAGAAAAGTGATTGCGGTATACTGTGCAGAGTCTATGAATAAAAAAAGATTAATAGCGCATGAACCAAGACATTACGACCTCTGTTCCCGCATTGGATAAGACAGTAAAAATCTGTAATTACCTTTTCAATTCCCCTGGGGCGACGTTCAGCCAGATTCAGCAGGATCTGGGATTACCCAAAAGCAGCACATCCTCGTTGCTAAATGCCCTGGTTGAGCATCATCTTTTGCGCCTGGAAAAGGGGCGTTTCTTTTTGGGACTAAAGCTGTATGAATGGGGGAATCGTTCGCTGGAACAGTTTGATATCCGTAATGCAGCGCTTCCAGTTTTGGAAAAACTGCGTGAGCAAACGGACCTGACCTGCCATCTGGGCATACTGGATGAAGTTGCCCCAATTTATCTCATGAAGCTGGAAAACACTCAGGCTATTAGTATTCGTACCTGGGTCGGTAAAAAGTTACCGATGCACAGCTCCGGTGTGGGGAAAGCGCTTTGTGCCTGGCTGCCGCAGGATAAAATAGATGAACTGTTACCGAATGAGGAATTGCCGCAGTATACAGATACCACCATTACCAGCAAAAAAGCGTTGATGAAAGAGTTTGCCAAAATCCGCGAGCAGGGTTGGGTATTTGATAACGCCGAGGACTCCCCTGGCATCTATTGCATTGCTGCACCGGTATTTAATCGTAATAAAGAAGTAATTGCGGCAATAAGTATCAGCGGCGTTGAATTACAAATGCCTAAAGATTGTATTCCACAATATTCACAGTGGGTGCGCGAAGCCTGCCAGTCACTCTCGGAAAAATTAGTTTAAGCAGGCGGGTATCGTCATTAATGATTTGGATAATGCTGGCCACGTTGGTGGTTGTTTTTGTGGTGGGTTTTCGGGTACTGACGTCCGGGTCGCGGCGGGCAATTCGTCGTCTGAGCGAGCGACTAAATATTGATGTCGTGCCGGTAGAATCGATGATCGATCAGATGGGAAAAGTACAGGGTGAGGCTTTTTTACAGTACCTGCACCGCCCGGATGAATCACATCTGCAAAATGCCGCCCAGGTGCTGTTGATCTGGCAAATCGTGATTGTCGACGGCAGTGAGCAGAATCTGCTGCAGTGGCACCGTTGGCTGCAAAAAGCCCGGCTGGCTGCACCGATTACCGACGCGCAGGTGCGTCTGGCGCTCGGATTTCTGCGCGAGATGGAGCCGGATATGCAGGAGCTTAATGCGTTTCAGATGCGCTATAACGCCTTTTTCCAGCCCGAAGATGGCGTGCACTGGCTGCACTGATAGTGATGCCTGATGGCGCTACGCTTATCAGGCTTACAAACAGGTTCAATCGTAAGCCGGATAAGGCGCAGCCGGCATCCGGGGAATAGTTGTCAAAACGTTAAATACGTCACAAATTTAATGTTACACTGCGTAACTTTTCTACAATAACCCCACGCAGGTAACAAAATGAGTGAAGCTGTTGAACAAAAATCCCGCGCTGAGGCAAATGTCCGCCCGAACTGGTCGGCGGTATTTGCCGTGGCGTTCTGCGTTGCCTGCCTGATAACCGTTGAATTTTTGCCCGTTAGCCTGTTAACGCCGATGGCGCAGGATCTGGGGATTTCTGAAGGCGTTGCCGGACAATCAGTGACCGTGACGGCGTTTGTCGCCATGTTCGCCAGCCTGTTTGTGACGCAAATTATTCAGGCGACCGATCGTCGCTACGTGGTGATCCTGTTTTCGGTGCTGCTGACGCTCTCCTGCCTGCTGGTTTCCTTTGCCAACTCTTTTTCGCTGTTGCTCGTTGGCCGTGCCTGCCTCGGTCTGGCACTTGGCGGTTTCTGGGCGATGTCGGCGTCGCTGACCATGCGTCTGGTTCCCGCACGTACGGTACCGAAAGCGCTGTCGGTGATTTTTGGCGCAGTCTCAATCGCGCTGGTGATTGCCGCGCCGTTGGGGAGCTTTTTGGGCGGCATTATCGGCTGGCGCAACGTGTTTAACGCGGCGGCGGTAATGGGGGTGTTGTGTACCATATGGGTGGTGAGAGCGCTGCCTTCGCTGCCGGGCGAACCTTCGCATCAGAAACAAAACATGTTCAGTCTGCTGCAGCGCCCGGGCGTGATGGCCGGGATGATTGCCATCTTCATGTCCTTTGCCGGGCAGTTCGCCTTCTTTACCTATATTCGTCCGATCTATATGAATCTGGCGGGCTTTGGCGTTGATGGCCTGACGCTGGTGCTGCTGAGTTTTGGTATCGCCAGCTTTGTCGGGACGTCGCTCTCCTCGGTAATTCTGAAGCGCTCGGTAAAACTGGCCTTAGCCGGTGCGCCGCTGGTGCTGGCGCTCAGCGCGCTGGTCCTGATTCTGTGGGGCAGCGACAAAGTTGTGGCGGCAGGCATTGCGATTATCTGGGGACTGGCGTTTGCGTTGGTACCGGTCGGTTGGTCGACGTGGATCACCCGCTCGCTTGCCGATCAGGCAGAAAAAGCCGGATCCGTCCAGGTCGCCGTGATCCAGCTTGCCAATACCTGCGGGGCAGCAGTGGGAGGCTATGCGCTCGATAACCTCGGACTGCTGTCGCCCCTGATGCTCTCCGGCAGCCTGATGCTGCTGACGGCGCTTCTGGTGGCAGCGAAAGTTCGCATAAAGGGTATGCAATAAACTCCTGTGTTGTTCGCCGGATGGCGCTGTCATCGTAGGCCGGATAAGGCGTTCTCGCCGCATCCGGCACTTCACGGCTCACTAATCAGAACCATGCTTCCCACATGGCGCCAAGGTTAAAGTCGTCCAACGTTTCGTCTGACGTGCCGTTCACCCGCGCGGTGCGATCGTTATCCACCTTGCCGCCAGTGACGTAGAAGCGCAGCATCGGGCGGAACTCCGGCCCCATAGCGATCGACATATTCTGCGACAGCGTCAGCTTCCAGCCGTGGTTATCCCCGCCGTTGTCATAATCAACCCGCTGATAGCCCGCTTCCAGCCAGGTGGAGTGAACGTCGTTCCAGAAGTACATTGGACGCACAATCGCGCCGTAGTTCTTACGGTTATCGCTCTTAT
Source organism: Citrobacter sp. Ce129 (assembly GCF_030334545.1). Lineage (NCBI taxonomy): Bacteria > Pseudomonadati > Pseudomonadota > Gammaproteobacteria > Enterobacterales > Enterobacteriaceae > Citrobacter > Citrobacter sp. Ce129. Next base: position 357,464 of record NZ_JAOWDS010000057.1, on the reverse strand, counting down.
CGGCGCTGTTGTCGTAATCATGGAACGCTAACAGGTATTCCACCTGCGCCTGGCGGGTAAACTTATGGCTTCCCTCGAAGCTGGCGTAAACCGTGGTCAGGTCGTCGGTTTTGTTATAGACGCTGTTGTCAGAGTTATCAGAATAACGGGCAATCACTTTATTCACGCCGCTGTCGTTGGTGTGGCTCAACACGAAGGCACCCTGCCAGGCTTTCAGGCGGTCATCGCTCTCGACGGCTTTGGAGTCAAAACCGTAGTTGGCGTAGATCTCCAGATCCAGCGGGCCCACTTTCATATTGTGAATTTTTGACGTCACCGCGTAGTTGCCTTTATCGCCGGTGCCGGAACCGCCGGTACAGGTAATACGCGATGGGTTAGCTTCGTCCTCCATCACTTCCGGGCTGCAAGATTCAACTGCGGCAACGGTGGCGACATCAAACTGTACACCGCCGATGTCGAAGTTCTTCACCCCAGCGCCCTGGCCGTCGTGGTTCATCCAGAAGTAGTCATTGATACCCTGTTGCGGACGCTGGTGGAAGTCACGGCCTGCCCAGATATAGGCGTTGGGATTGGATTCCAGGACGTTGGTGACGCCAGCGTAGGCTTTTTTCAGGTTAACTTCGTCGCCCCAGTGGTCGATCATCACGTTAATGTCCCAGATTGCGCCGTTGTCGCTTTTGAACGCTTTCGATAGCTGGAACTCGCCGCCGTTGCCTTCGTTACCTAAACGACCGATGGCGGAAGCACCGTTGTAGGAGCCATCGACGCCAACGTATTTCTGATCGCCGCTCTGGAAATGCGCGCCGTAACGTGCATAGCCGCTGAATTTCACACCGAACGGAATCGCCATATCCGGCGATTGCGCCGCGCTTTGCGGCTCGTTAATAACATCGGTTTTTTTCGCGACGGCAGCGTCCATTTTCGCCTGACGCTCCGCCAGCGCTTTATCGACTGCTTTGGCGACGATGGCATCGATTTGTTCTTGTGTGAATTCCTGTGCGAGGACAGAAATTGGGCACAGCGCGGCGACTACCGCCAGCGTGACTGGAAGTTTTTTTATCATGTTCATGGTTATCTCATCGACACTTTACCCTTCAGTTCGCGCGGAGCATTCTGAATAAGCGTGTGCATTAATTTATTTTAAGATAATAACCATCCCGTCTCGGTTGAATTTGCTATCACCAAAACAAGTTGATTTTTCTGTTTTAATAACGGGTACAGGACTGTTTTATTTAATCGTAATGCTTTCTCCGTTGTTGAATGTTTAATTAACGATTAACGCTGATACAGATGAATAATTTCTTCTGACAGTTCGCGGGCTAATAACGACGTCATTAAGTGGTCCTGCGCATGCACCATAATCAATGTCATTGGTTGCCGGGCTTCCCCGGCGTCCTGTTCAATCAATTTGGTTTGCATGTGATGAGCCTGACGGGCGTAGCCGTCAGCCTCACGAAGCAGGCTTTTCGCTTCGTCAAAGTTCCCGGCACGCGCGGCGTGCAGCGCTTCGAAGCACAGACTGCGGGACTGTCCGGCATTGACGATGATTTCCATTACTGCTTCTTCTAATGCAATCATGTTGTTCTCTTCCTAATCGAATCCGTTATTTTCGGCGGTGTGGGCAAACCATTCGCCGCTCTTTTTCACCGTACGTTTTTGCGTTTCTAAATCTAACTGGACAAAGCCGTAGCGGTTTTTATAGCCGTTGAGCCATGACCAGTTATCAATAAAGGTCCACATATGGTAGCCAAGACAATTACACCCTTCGCTAATTCCTTTATGTAGCCATTTGAGATGCTCAGCAACAAATTCAATACGGTAGCTGTCGTTGATTTGCTCTTGCTGAATAAAACGCTGCTCATTCTCGACTCCCATACCGTTTTCAGAAATAAAACAGCGCGGGTTACCATAATTATCACGTAGATTAGTAATAATATCGTAAATACCCGGCTCATAAATTTCCCAGCCACGGTAAGGATTCATTTTCCGACCCGGCATTTCGTAATAATCAAACAGCCACTCCGGCATAAACGGTGCATCCGGGTTGACGGCGCTATCACGGCATTTGACTCGACGCGGCTGATAGTAGTTGATGCCGAGCAGATCGATTTTGCCCTCGGCGATTAACTGGCGGTCGCCCGGCTGGCATGCCGGTAATTGATCGTACTCTTTCAGCAGTTCGACCAAATCTGCCGGATATTCACCCTTCAGCACCGGATCGAGGAAGCTGCGGTTAAACAGCAGATCCGCATAGTGTGCGGCTTTCACATCCGCCGGATTTTGTGAGCGTGGATAGGAAGGCGTTAAATTCAGCACCACGCCGATTTCACCGTCATGGTTTGCGCCACGATACGCCCGAACCGCCGTGGAATGCGCCAGTACGGTGTGATACGCCACGGTGGCTGCACGTTTGAAATCCACTACGTTAGGGTAATGGAAGTCATACAGATAGCCGCCTTCTACCGGGACAATTGGCTCGTTAAAGGTAAACCAGTGCTTAACCCGGTTGCCGAACAATGTAAAACAGGTCTGTGCGTAGCGGCCAAACGCCTCGACCACTTCACGGTTTTCCCAGCCGCCTTTCTCCTGCATCACCATCGGCATATCGAAGTGGAACAGGGTGATAAATGGCGTAATACCTTGTGCCAGCAGCTCGTCGATGATGTTGTTATAGAAATCGACAGCTTCAGGATTAACCTCGCCGGTACCGTCCGGGATCAGTCGCGACCAGCTCAGAGACGTACGGAAGCTGTTGTGTTTCAGCTGTTTGAGCAATGCGATGTCTTGTTTCCAGTGCTGATAAAAGGTCGAGGTAGTTGCCGGGCCAACCCCCTGATGGAAACGACCTGGCTGACGATCGAACCACACGTCCCACGTGGTCTGGCTTTTGCCGCCGTTCAGGCTATCCCCTTCGGTTTGCAGCGCTGAGCAGGCACTGCCCCACCAGAAGTTTTCAGGAAAACGGTATCTCATTGTTCTGACTCCTTGATTCATTATGAGTTGCTACGGGCAGCGTTCACCACGGAGACTGCATCCTGGGCTTTTTGCTCTTCGGTTTTCAGCAAAGAACGTTCGTAAGCACGCAGGAATGGCAGGTACATCAGCGCTGACATCGCCATACAGATAAAGCACATCACCACCGGGCTTAATGCCCAGTTCGCGGCCCAGGAAGCACCGATCGGCGCAGGCGTGGTCCACGGTGTCAGCGAAACCACTTGTGCCAGCCAGCCGAGTTTGGTGGCGCTATAGGCCAACACGGCGTTGACCAGTGGGACGCAGACAAACGGGATGAACAACATCGGGTTCATGATGATTGGCGCACCAAACAGAATAGGCTCATTGATATTAAAGAAACTAGGCACAATTCCCATTTTGCCGATAGTACGCAGATGGGCGACGCGACTGCGCAGAAGCAGGAATGCCAGCGGTAAAGTCGAACCAACGCCGCCAATCAGCAGGTAGTGATCCCAAAAACCTTGCAGATAGACGTGAGGCAGCGCCGCGCCCGCCGCCAGAGCGGCCTGGTTAGCGGACAGATTCGCCATCCAGAACGGGTTCATTATGCCGGTTACGATCAATGAGCCGTGGATGCCGGCAAACCAGAAAATCTGGCACAGCAGAACAGAAAGCAGAATAGCGGGCAGTGAGTCTGAAGCGGAAACCAGCGGCTCCAGCAGGTGCATAATCGCCTGCGGGATGATCATCCCGGTTTGTGCTTCGATAAACAGGTTCAACGGATGCAGGGTCGCAATCACCACCAGTACTGGAATGAGGATCTCGAAAGAACGCGCGACGCCGGTCGGTACTTCCTTCGGCAGGCGGATTGTCACGTTATTCTGCTTCAGCCATGCATACATGCGGGTGGAGTATATGGCGGTGATGAGCGCGGTAAAGATCCCCTGACCGGAAAGATACTGCGTCGAGATTTTACCTTCGGCATACGGCGCAGCAACCAGTAAAAACGCCATAAAGGCCAGCAGGCCAGACATCACCGGATCGAGGTTAAACTGACGGCCCAGACTGGCGCCAATGCCCACGGAGATAAAGAACGTCATAACACCCATGCTGAGGTTAAACGGCAGCATCAGCTGTTCACGATACGTTGCCGAGAAATCGAGCCAGCCCCGGGCAAAGCTGTTGGTGGTATCGGCAGAGAACGGCGGAAAAATAAACACCAGCATGAAGGAGCCGATGATCATAAACGGCAGCGCCGCCGTAAAACCGTCACGAATTGCAATCACATACTTCTGCTGCCCTAACTTGCCGGCGAGCGGGGTGATGGATTGTTCAATGACGGCAACCATTGACTGATATAACGAACTCATAGTGACACCCTTTTAGTGTGTCGCTTCAATCAGCGACAGAGCATAATCCAGCACTTTGTCACCGCGTTGCATACCGTAATCCATCATATCTATGGCTTTTACGGGTATACCCTGGGTGGCAGCCTTTTCGGAGAGCGTATTAAGCATGTACTTTACCTGGGGGCCGAGCAGTACCACCTGGTAATTTGGAAACTGAATGTCAAATTCGGAAACGCCGTAGGCCTCAATCTTCACGGGCAATCCGCGAGACTCTGCCTCCTCAATCATTTTACGAACCAGCAAGCTGGTGGACATCCCTGCCGAACAACACAACATAATCCTGAACATGGTGAACCATCCTTTAAATGTAAAAACTTATTGCGAGTCTGATTTGATATCATACGGAAACCGGTTTCCATTCATGGAAACCGGAATTGTGACAGCCATCAAGATCTTATTCTTATGAGGCTAATTATTTGGATTTAGCTCACGAAATTGGCTGTGGAAATCTCTTTTTGAGTCCAAATGGAAAATCGGTTTCCATGAAAAACGGAAACAGCTATACTGCGGATGGCGATTATTTGAGCCAATGTTAAATTCAGGATGGAAAGGGCCTGGCGGGTCCTGTCAGGGGAGAATGATGTCTACTATCAACGATGTATCGCGTTTGGCTGGCGTGTCAAAAGCCACTGTGTCACGCGTGTTGAGCGGTTCGCGTGGCGTAAAAGAGGCCAGCCGCATCGCTGTGCTGAAAGCGGTGGATGAACTCAATTATCGTCCGAACGTGATTGCGCAGTCGCTACTCAGCCAGTCTACCGGCTGTATTGGCGTGATATGCGCGCAGGACAACATCAATCAGACCACGGGTTATCTCTACGCGCTGGAAAAGCATCTAAGCCAGCATCAAAAGCACCTGCTGCTGCGTTTTGCCAATACCAAAGCGGAAGTCATGAGCGCTCTTGATGAATTAAGCTGCGGTTTGTGCGACGACGTCCTGATTATCGGCGCGCGTTTCCCGCTCAATATCAATCAGGAGAATGTCATTCTGGTGGATTGTCTGGATTCCGGCGATGACGTCAACAGCATTCAGTTCGATCATGAATTTGCCACCGAAACTGCCTGTAACTATTTGATAAGTCAGAATCGACGCCAGATTGCTTTAATTCATCCGGACGGAATGGGCTTCTCCGATCAGGTGCTGTTGGGCTATAAACACGCGCTGGAAAAAAACTTCCTGCCGTTTAACCGTAACCTGGTGTTTATGGCCGCCACGTCATCGTCAGTGGCCTTGCAGGAGCTGCTTAACAACGCGTCGACGCTAAATTTCAACGCGCTGCTGGTGGCGGATGAGCAGCAGGCACAGCGGGTTATCCCGCAGTTGCAGGCGTTTAATAAATCCGTTCCGCAAGACATTATGGTCTTTAGTCTGGCCGGATCGCTGCATCTGCCGGGTATCCCAACTATCCCGGCGATTGAATATTCTATGGATGCCATGGCGGCGCGGATCGTCAGTTGGCTCAATGAGAAAACCCAAAGCGTGCTGGGTTCGTACGTGCTGCGTGGCGACTTAATTATTCCTCAGCGTTAACGCTGTCCCTCTGGCGTGGGGCTATTTCGCTTCACGCCTATAAATCCGGGCATTCAACTTTGCCAAGCGCTTCCCAGTAGTTGTTCTGATTGTTTCTTTGAATTGCCAGAATGGCTTCGCGGATGTGCTGTTGGTTACGCGTATCAGCCATAATCGTTTTTTCCCATACCTCATCAGATGGCGAGCCTTGCGGGGTGCAAATCTTACGTAAATCCTTCAAAACGGTATTCTTTTCGTGTACAGCCTGCAGACTGCCATATGCCGAGTCGGCTTGCGCCAGAACGGGTAGCATGAAAAGGACGGCAATAATCGGAAAAATGACTCGTTTCATGATAATAATCCTTGTTGTCTATGCGCATCATCTCAAGAGTAAGTGTAGACGGCATACGACTCACTCATCACCCTGTGTTAATGTCAAAAATAAATCAGCCAGAAGTTGTAGTTATTTTAGGAGGATAGGATGCAAATACAGATTACGGATACGATTACCGAAGACGATCAAAATGCCCTGCTTGCCGGGTTGCGCGCTTACAACCGCCAGTTTCTGAAAACCACCAATTTTGGCGACCTGGCGGTGTACTGGCGCGATGAGCGCAATGAAATTCTGGGCGGGTTGATCGGCAAAATCAAAGGCGAATGGCTGTGCATTGATTTTCTGTGGATGCATGATTCACTGCGTAAAGGCGGTTACGGCACAAAATTGATGCAGGCCGCAGAACAGACGGCGCGTGAGAGAGGATGCCTGCATGCGCTGGTGGATACCATGAGTTTCCAGGCGCTGCCGTTTTATCAGAAAAACGGCTATCAGCTGCAAATGACCCTCGATAACTTCCCGGAAACCGGTTCCGCGCGCCATTATTTGTCAAAAACGTTTTGATGACCGGAAGGTCTGGACGCCGCCTCACTTTCTTGCGCAGCAGAATAGTGTATGTTCTGAACAATCATTTATTTCTTAAGCGGTAAAGAGATGAGACGGATTGAGATAATACTGGGAGAGCTGGAACGGCTGACGCGAGGACTGAATCTTGCCCATCTGGCGCAGGAAAGGGCGTTCACGGCGGAGGCTATCGGCTTCAACCTCGGGCTGGCGCGCAACTCGGTCAGTAAAGATCTCAATCAGCTCTGGAACGACGGCCTGGCGATTAAAAGCCGCGGTCGCCCGGTATTCTTTCTGCATCGTCAGGCGATTGAAACGCTGCTGGGGCGCAAACTGGATGAGTCCGAGCGTGAAGTGCAAACCGTTGCCGACCTGTTGCCTGTTCAGGAAAACCAGGCGACAGACGATCCCTTTTCCGGCCTGATTGGTTACGATCGCAGCCTGCGCGATGCGGTGGAAAAAGGCCGCGCGGCGGTGCTGTATCCCCACGGGCTGCATGTTCTGCTAACCGGTCCCTCCGGCGTAGGTAAAACCTTTTTTGCCGAACTGATGCACCGTTTCGCCTGCGAACGTGCAGCGGGAACGCCTCCCCCGCTGGTCTATTTCAACTGCGCGGAATACGCGCATAACCCGGAGCTGCTCTCTTCACACCTGTTTGGTCATCGACAGGGGGCGTTTACCGGCGCAAACGAGAATAAACCCGGTCTGGTCGAACAGGCTGATGGCGGCTATCTCCTGCTCGATGAAGTGCATCGTCTGCCGTATGAAGGCCAGGAAAAGCTGTTCTCTATTCTCGACAAAGGCGAATACCGGCCGCTGGGTTCAAGCGCCGTGGCGCGTTCAATCTCGGTTCGCCTGATATGTGCGACCACCGAACCGGTAAGTTCGGCATTGCTGCGCACTTTCCAGCGACGTATTCAGGTATGTATCGATCTCCCTGGCATACGCCAGCGTTCGGTGGAAGAGCAGGTTGAACTGATCGTTGGCTTCTTACAGCGTGAGAGCCGCAAAATCGAGCGTACGATAAGCATCGACCGTACCCTGCTGCTCTGGCTGCTGAACAAGCCGCTGGAAGGCAATATTGGTCAGCTCAAGAGCGATATTCAGTTTCTCTGCGCCCAGGCCTGGGCTTCGGGAATGACGGAGCACAGCGATACGCTACAGCTGGATAAACGTCTGACCGAGATCCCCTTTAACGCCACGCCGGAGCAACGTCTGCTGGTTGGGGCGCTGTTCGAAGGCAAAGAGCACCTGAGCATCGATGCCCGCACGCTGCCGGCACTGAAAAATTCGCTGGCCACCGGAGCTGAAATTGAAGAGAGCGATCTCTTTTATAGCTTCCTGACCCGGGAATATATCAATCTGCGTAACAGTAACGTACCGCCAGCCGAAACGCTGGCAATCCTCAAAAACAAACTCAGCTCGATTTTTGAATATGGTCTCTATAGCCGCGACAGCGTGGCGCATCCCCCGCGCTATGGCGATCAGATTGAAGAGCGAGTCACGCTGCTGATCGGCTGTGTTGAGCAGGTGCTTGGCTTCACGCTGCCGGAAAATCTGGTTAACCCGTTACGCAAACACTTCCTGGCGCTGATTGGCTATGTGCAGCGCGGCCTTATTCCGCAACTTTATTCTTCCAGCCTGATCCTCGATCGCTGCAAAGATGAATACGAAAACGCTACGTTGTTATGCCGAAAAATCAATGAACTGCTGCATATTCAGTGTCCGGCGACGGAGGTGGTCTGGCTGTGCCTGTTCCTCAAAGAGTGTCGCCATTACCGCCAACGGATTGACGCCAGTCCGGACTGCGGGGTGATTTTGATTGCTCACGGTGCGACGACCGCCACAAGTCAAGCGCAGTACGTGAATCGCGTACTGGAGCGCGAGGTGTTCAGCGCTATCGATATGCCTTTCGAGCAGTCGGTGCATGACACGCTGGAAGCCCTGACGCAGATGATCCAGACCCGGCAGTATCGCCGATTAATCCTGATGGTGGATATTGGCTCGCTGGTCCATTTTGGCAGTACGATCAGCAAATTATTCCAGATAGATGTTCTGCTGATGCCCAATATTACGCTCACCAGCCTGCTGGAGATTGGGCTGGATTTAAGCTACGAAACCAGCGACTTGCCGCAGCTGGCGGCGTTGATGCAGAGCAAAAATATTCCCTGTCAGCTCTGTACGCCGCAGCAGGAAAACAGCGGTAAAGTGCTGGTTATCTCCTGCATTACCGGGATGGGAACAGCAGAAAAAATCAAAAAGGTGCTGGAAGAGAGCTTCGGCGAGCTGATGTCGCAGGATACGCGGATGGTGATCCTCGATTACAACGAAGTTCGCAGCCTGGAGCGCGTTCAGCAGGCGATTAACGCCAGTGAACGTCTGGCGGGAATCGTGGGTACTTTCCAGCCGGGACTGCCGGATATTCCGTTTATCTCGCTCGAGGAGCTGTTCTCTGAGCAAGGCCCTGAACTGGTGCTCAGCCTGCTGACGCCCGATCTCTCCAGCAGCGAACGCCGTCTGGAGATGGAGCGCAGCGCGATGCGCTTTATCAGCGCGTTGACCATGGAGAGCATCATTAACCATATTTCGGTGCTCAACCCGCAGCGTATTCTGAAAGAGATGGAAGGCGTGCTGAATCATCTGACCACCACGCTTTCGCTCAAACCGAGCCGTCAGGTGACACTGCGCTTCCTGATCCACTGCTGCTGTATGGTCGAGCGTATCGTGATTAACCGCAAACCGTTACAGATGGCGCTGGAGAACAAGCCGGATCTGGATATTCGTGCGTTTAGTGTCATTAAATCTGCTTTCCTGCCGATCGAAGAGGCCTATGCCATTCGCTTATCGGACGCGGAATATTTTTATATCTACGAACTGCTGTATAGCTAACCCCAAGACTTGCGGGGCTTTGCGCCCCGTCGGCATCCATAACTCCCCCGCGTGACACAAATTCTGGCACAGCCTTTGCTCTGTTTACCTATGTCTATGTAATCGAGCCAGGAGGCCATTTTGACTACCACTGAATCCTTGCCCCAGATCCTGCTGCTGACCCATGGCGGCTGGGGGCAACAGCTTTGCAACAGCCTGCGCATGGTGATGGGCGAAATCAAAGGCGTGACGGAAATTGCGCTGATGCCCGTTGATACGCTCGGCGAATTTTATCAGCGCGTCGAAGCCGTAGTGAAAGCTATGCCGGAAGGCTCACTGATCCTGACCGATTTTATTGGCGGAACCACCTCTAACGTGGCGGCACGGCTGAGCGCCGATTACCCGGTGGCAGTGATTTCTGGGCTCAACGCCTCGTTGTTACTGGAGGCGCTCGACAAACGCGAGCATGGCCAACTGACCACCTGCGTGGCCGATCTGGTCGAGGCCGGGCGTAGCAGCTGCCTGGACGTTGTTGCCCACGTACGTCAATTACAACAATCACAATAAGGAATAAACATCATGGCAAACATCGTTTTATGTCGTATCGATAGCCGTCTGATTCATGGACAAGTGGTGACCAAATGGGTTGGGCAATCTCAGGCAAACCGGATTGCGGTGGTCAGCGATGAGCTGGATGCCGATCCGTTTATGAAAAACATCTACCTGATGGCCGCGCCGCCGAACATCAAAGTGGATTGTTTCAGTAACCAAAGTTTTGCGGCAGCCTGGAAAGAAAACCAGCTTGGTGACGGCAAAGTGCTGGTGCTGTTCCCTTCTCTGGCGGCGGTTCAGGAAGCGGTCCAGTTGGGATTTGACGTCACTACCATTCAGGTCGGTGGACTGGGCGGTGGGCCAAACCGCAAAGCGGTATTCCAGAACATTACGCTGGATGAAAAAGACGTCGGCATTCTGAGCGACCTGAAAAATCGTGGGATTCAGGTGTTCTTCCAGACTATCCCGGAAGATAAGCCTCAGTCGCTGGACGATATCCTGAAAAAATTCTAATTCTTTGATAACAGGGTACTTAATTATGGATACTTTAGTCTTTGCAAGCCTGATGGGGTTGTATTACTGGTTTGCCCGATTACGCCTTGGCTACACCTTCTCAGCCATGCTGCTACAACCCGTCGTGATTGCCGTATTCGTTGGCCTGCTGTTAGGCAACATGGAAACGGCGATGATCATCGGCGCAGGTATGCAGCTGGTTTATCTCGGCGTGACCTCCACGCCGGGCGGCAACGTCCCGTCGGATCCGGCGCTGGCTGCCTGTATTTCAATTCCTATCGCCGTGAAGGCCGGAATGGACCCGAACCTGGCTATCGCACTGGCGATCCCGTTTGGCGTCATCGGCGTGTTTCTCGACCAGCTGCGCCGCACGTTAAACGCGGCGTGGGTGCATATGGCCGACAAGCATGCGGAAACGGCAAATATGGCGGGCATTATGCGCTGTGCGTTCCTCTACCCGGCGTTACTCGGGCTGGTGCTGCGTTTCCCGGTGGTTTTCGCCGCTAACTATTTTGGTCAGGACGTGGTGGAAAGCTTCCTGAAGCTGATGCCGCACTGGCTCACCCACTCCTTTGAAATTATGGGCGGCATTCTGCCGGCGCTGGGCTTCGCCATCACCATTATGGTGATCGGTAAAAAGAGTCTGCTGCCGTGGTTTATCGGCGGATTCTTTGCGGTGCTGTACCTGAAGGTGGACATCATGGCGATGGCAATCTTTGGTACCTGCGTGGCCTTCCTGATTAAAGGTCTGGCGAAAAATGAAGGAGCAGCATGATGAGCAGCGACGTAATGCAGCATGAACTGGTGGAGCGCGCGCGTGAAAGCGGCACGCTGACTAAAGCAGACATCACCAAAGCCTGGTTTATCTACTGGCTGGGCGCGGAAGTTTCCAGCTCCTATGAGCGATTGCAGAGCCTGATTTTCTGCGCCTCAATGACGCCGATCATCAAAAAACTCTACCCGCAAAAAGAGGAGCAGGTTGAAGCGCTGAAACGCCATTTGAACTTCTTCAACTCGGAGCAGACGTTCGGGGCGGTGATTCAGGGGATCTCCATTGCGATGGAGGAGCAGAAAACGCGCGGCGAGCCGATCAGCGATGCCTCCATCACCGGGATTAAAACCGGACTGATGGGACCGCTGGCCGGGATGGGGGACTCCATCATCTGGGCCGCCGTGATGCCGCTGTTAATTGCTATATTCATCCCGTTCGCCGCCAATGGCAGCGCGATGGGCGGGATTGTGCCGTTAATTCTCTATCCTGCTATTACGCTGGCAATCAGCTATGGCATGGTTCACAAAGGCTATACGCTGGGACGTGACTCGATAATTGGCCTGCTGCAGGGAGGGCGAATAAAGGAGCTTATTTACGGCGCGAACGTGCTGGGCTTGATCATGATGGGGGCGCTTTCTGCTAGCTACGTCAAGATCACCACGCCGTTAAAACTCAGTGCCCTGAAAGGTTCTGAAGTGGTGGTTCAGCAAATCCTCGACTCTATTGCCCCCGGTCTGTTACCGCTGGCGGCGGTGTTCGCCATTTACTTCTACCTGGTGAAGAAAGGGCCGCGTTATACCACGATTTTGCTGTCGATTGTCGCGCTCAGCGTGGTCTGTTCGCTGCTGGGAGTGCTGTAAGCCATGACGCAAAATATCTATCAACAGTTGGGGCTAAAACAGGTCATTAACGCCTGCGGCAAAATGACGATTTTGGGCGTTTCCAGCGTAGCCCCGGAAGTGATGCAGGCCACCGCGCGGGCAGCTTCGGCTTTTGTTGAAATCGATCGGCTGGTGGACAGAACCGGAGAACTGGTTTCCCGCTACACCGGCGCTGAAGACAGCTATGTCACCTCCTGTGCGTCGGCGGGTATTGCCATCGCTGTTGCTGCCGCCATTACCCGCGGTGACCAGGCAAGAGTCACGCTGATGCCGGACAGTGCAGGTATGGCTAATGAAGTGGTTATGCTGCGCGGACATAACGTTGACTATGGTGCGCCCATCACCAGCGCCATCCGCCTGGGCGGCGGGCGGGTGGTGGAGGTTGGCTCGAGTAATCTGGCGGCCCACTGGCAACTAGAGAGCGCGATTACCGACAACACCGCCGCGCTGCTGTACGTGAAATCGCACCACTGTGTGCAGAAAGGCATGTTGAGCATTGCGGATTTTGTGCAGGTCGCGCAGGTTCACAACCTGCCGCTAATTGTCGATGCCGCCGCCGAGGAGGATTTACACGCCTGGGTGGCGAGCGGGGCAGATATGGTGGTCTACAGCGGGGCAAAAGCTTTTAACGCGCCGACCTCCGGATTTATCACAGGGAAGAAACAGTGGATTGCCGCGTGTAAAGCGCAGCACCACGGGATTGCCCGGGCGATGAAAATCGGCAAAGAGAATATGGTTGGGCTGGTGTATGCCCTGGAAAACTACCATCAGGAACAAATCGTGGTCACCGCTGAAGAGCTCCGCCCCGTGGCGCAGGCGATTTCAGCGATTCGCGGACTGGATGCGGATATCGAGCAGGATGAGGCCGGACGCGCCATCTGGCGGATACGTATTCGGGTGAATGCGCAGGTGCTGGGAATGGATGCTTACGCCGTAGAAGCGCAACTTCGCGGGGGTGAAATCGCGATTTACGCTCGTCGTTACAACCTTCATCAAGGCGTTTTTAGTCTTGACCCGCGTACGGTCGCAGAAGGGGAAATGGCGCTGATCGTGGCGCGATTAAAGGAGATTGCAGACCATGCAGCAGATTAATTTTTATCGGAATAAAGTGGCCATTAACGTACTGGCGAAGGATATCGCTAATGCCCGGGAAATCTATGAAGCTGCCGAAGGCCACGCGGTGATCGGTATTCTTTCGGCGCAGTTTTCCTCGGTTGAAGAAGGGATCAAAGAAGTAAAACGTTGGATGACCGATGTGCCATCAATTTCCGTGGGGTTGGGCGCGGGCGATCCGGCGCAGTATTACAAAGCGGCGATGATTGCCTCACGGGTCCATCCGGCACACGTCAACCAGACCTTCACCGGTTGTGGGTTTGCGGCAGGGGCGCTGGCGGCCACGGGCGGCGAACAAACCCATATCAATGCGTTAGTCAGTCCCACAGGCACGCCGGGGGAAGTGTTGATCTCGACCGGCGTCAGCAGCAGCCAGGGAACGCCAGCCCGCGTTTCCTGCGATGCAGCGGTACGTATGATGCTTGATTCCGGGGCTCACGCGGCGAAATTCTTCCCGATGGGCGGTGAGCGGTCGCTTCCTGAGCTGTACGCACTGGCGACGACTGCAGCACGAAACGGCATGACGCTGATTGAACCGACCGGCGGGATCGATCTCGAAAACTTCGGCGTTATCCTGCAATCCTGTCTGGAGGCGGGAGTACCGCGCGTCATGCCGCATGTTTACAGCTCGATTATTGACCCACAGACCGGCAATACCCGGCCTGCAGACGTCGTCAGGTTGATGGAGATAGTGAAAGAGATGGTGTGATGTTGTTATCGCCGGATGGCACTTCGCTTATCCGGCCTACAGATAACCTCATGTCACCAGCCCGGTCAGCGTAAGCGCTACCGGGCATTTTTGTCCATATGTCTGCTTTATGCTTTTTTCTTCTTGCTGATGCTTTTTCGTTTTTTAAACCGCAGCGGCCTTCCCGCTATAGTCATTTCATTACTCATCAGGCGGTTATTGCAAAAGGATAAAATGTGAAACTGAAGATACCTTATTTCGGGGCCGGGGCGGTGGTATTACTGGCGGGATTATTGCTGGCAGGATGCGATCAGCAGAGCAATGGTGCAAAGCATATCAAAGTGGGCGTGATTAACGGCGCAGAACAGGACGTGGCGGAAGTCGCGAAGAAAGTCGCTAAAGAAAAATATGGCCTGGAGGTGGAGCTGGTGGGGTTTAGCGGCTCTCTGCTGCCCAACGATGCCACTAACCATGGTGAGCTGGATGCTAACGTCTTCCAGCATCGTCCGTTCCTTGAACAAGATAATAAAGCGCACGGCTATAAGCTGGTCGCGGTGGGTAATACCTTTGTGTTCCCGATGGCTGGATATTCGAAGAAAATCAAAAGCGTTGCTGAGCTAAAAGACGGTGCGACGATTGCGATACCTAACGACCCAACCAACCTCGGGCGGGCGCTGTTGCTGCTGCAAAAAGAGAAGTTAATCACTCTGAAAGCGGATACTGGCCTGCTGCCAACGGCGCTGGATATTACTGATAATCCGCGGCATCTGAATATTATGGAACTGGAAGGCGCACAGTTACCGCGCGTGCTGGACGATCAAAAAGTGGATGTAGCGATTATCAGTACCACCTACATCCAGCAAACCGGGCTTTCCCCGGTACATGACAGCGTATTTATTGAAGATAAAAACTCACCGTACGTAAACATTCTGGTGGCGCGGGAAGACAATAAAGATGCCGAGAATGTAAAAGAATTCCTGCAATCTTATCAGTCACCGGAAGTGGCGAAGGCGGCAGAAACTATCTTTAACGGCGGCGCGGTTCCGGGCTGGTAATCATGACCCGTTGCCGCGCTGGTTGAGGTTAAACCGCTCTGGCGCGGCGACGTGAGTCCATTGAGATAAGTATTACCGAAGAGAGGATCAAAAGCGTGCCCAGCCAGTCTGGCAGGGTAAAGGTAATGCCTAACAGCAGCAGGGACAGCAACGCGCTGCTCAACGGTTCAGCGCAGCTTAAAATGCTCGCTTTCGGTCCGCCAATCATCTGCGCGCCTTTCAGGTACAGGCTAAACGTGAGCGATGTGCCGATAACCACCAAATAGAAAAACGCCAGAATCAAACTGCCATTCACCACGAAATTAGTGCCTTGCCCGGCATAAAACGGCAGCAGGATCATCCCGCCGATCAACATACTCCAGCCGACGACCGGCAGCGTGCCGTAGCGCGCGATGAGCGTTGAAGGGTAGGTAGTATAAAACGCGGCGGCAAACGCCGAGGCAATTCCCCAGAACAGCGCGGCAGGTGAGATTGATAGCGACGTCGGGTTACCGTGGGTGACCAATAAGAAGGTGCCGATAAGCGAGGTGAAGATTGCGGTCAGCACTAAAATCCCCGGTCGCGCTTTGCGCACCACGGAGAACCACGCCACGATAATGGTCGGTGACAAAAATTGCAGCACCGTCGCGGTGGCGGCGTTGGATTTTTCGATGGTCAGCAGAAAAGTTAGCTGGACGGTAAGCGCCCCGACTACGGAGAAAATCAGCAGGCTAATAGCATCTTTGCGGTTTTTAATTATGGAGAACACTTTGTCGCCGTGAACGAAAGAGAGCATCAGCAGAATTAGCCCGGCGAATATCAGGCGCGTCATGGTCAGAAACTGCGACGACATCTGACTTTGCTCCATGATGTACTGCGCGCAAACGCCTGAACTTCCCCATAATACGGCGGCAATCAGGACATTCATCATCCCTCTTCTGGTGGAACTCATCTTTTCCTCGGCATGTTGTTTTGTTTTATTTGTGTGCAGGCATCATAGCAGAGATAGCGAAGCGAGGGAGGCATGGCTGACAACGCCCCCCACTCGGCAGGGGGGCTGGCGATAACATCAAGGTGCAATCGGCGTCAGATAATCCAGCCGTAGTGGTTCGGCCAGCAGATCGTTCATTTGCAGAATGAACGTCTGGAAATGCGGCAAAGCGATATGTTCGTCCAGACCGGCCTGGCCGCGCCAGGATTCGCGTACGTAGAACTCATCCGGCGTGTCGCGTAGCTGGAACAGGGCATATTCAATATTGCCTGGCTCCCGGCGCGTGGGCAGCAGCAGGGCCTGCAGCGCGTGTTTCAGTGCGTCGATTTTCCCCGGTCTGGCTTTCAGTACCGCAATAATTGAAATTACTTCTGAATCAGACATATTAAAACCCCTCCAGCACAATCTTGCCGACCGAGCGACCGGTTTCAATTTGCGTGTGGGCTTTTTGCAGATTCGCCGCGGTGATCGCGCCAAAATGCTCGCCCAGCGTGGTGCGGAGGATATTGTCGTCGATCAACCGTGCCACGCGGGTCAATAGCTGATGCTGCGCAATGATGTCATGGGTGGTAAACATTGAACGGGTGAACATAAACTCCCAGTGCAGCGAAATGCTTTTGGCCTTCAGCGGACGCGCATCGAGGGATTGCGGATCGTCAATCAGCGCCAGTTTGCCCTGCGGCGCCAGGGCGGCAATAATTTGCGAATAGTGCTGCTCGGTATTGTTCAGGCTGGCAACGTGCGTCACCTCTTTAATACCTATCCGTGTCAGCTCTTCCGTCAGCGGTTTGCTGTGGTCAATTACATGATGAGCGCCCGCTTCACGTACCCATTTTTGACTCTGTGGACGTGATGCCGTACCGATGACGGTCATTTTGGTCAACTTACTGGCCAGTTGCGTCAGGATAGAACCGACGCCGCCAGCCGCGCCAACAATCAATAACACATCATTTTCATTGTCGTTTTCCGCAATACCCAGACGGTCAAACAGCATTTCCCAGGCGGTGATGGCGGTTAGCGGCAGCGCCGCCGCAGAAGCATTATCCAGTGATTGCGGCTTCAGCGCGGTAATACGTTCATCAACCAACTGAAATTCACTATTACTGCCAGCGCGACCCAGCGCACCGGCGTACCAGACTTCATCGCCAGGTGCGAACAGAGTGACCGCTTCACCCACGGACTTCACCACGCCAACAGCGTCCCACCCCAGCACGCGCGGTACATCAGCGTTAAAACCTTCGCGGACCTTGGTATCAACGGGGTTGACGGAAATGGCTTTCACTTCAACCAGCAGATCGTGCCCGGTGGCGACTGGCATGGGCAGATCAATCTCTTGTAAAAATTCAATGTTATTGCCGTCGGTCGCGGCGTGGGTAATAGCGATGGCTTTCATAATCTCTCCGGTCACAGGAATCTTTTATACCCGTCATACTTCAAGCTGCATGTGCGTTGGCTGCGCTCGCTCACTCCAGTCACATAGTTTGCTATGCTCCTGGAGATTCACTCCCTTGCCGCCTTCATGCAACTCGAATTATTTAGGGTATATCTTTTGAATAATGTGATGGTAAACCGGTAGCAGAACGGGAAAAATAGCCGTACGGCGACAGGACTTATACTCGGGGAGTGAAAATGTTCCGGCTTGAAGATCTCACGTTGTTTGTCCGCGCCGCGGCGCTGAATAGTTTTAGCGATGCCGCGCGTGAAGTCGGGGTTCAGCCTGCCCAGGTCAGTTCTGCTATCAAGCGCCTGGAGTCTACGTTGGCTATCCGCTTGTTCGCCCGCTCCACGCGCAGCCTGCGCCTGACGCCGGAGGGCGAGGTCTGGCTGCCCTATGCTCGCCAGATGCTGGATGTGATGCATGCCGGGCTGCAAAAAATTCAGACCCCGGAAGATGAAGTGTCAGGCACGCTGCAAATCGCCGTGCCTTCCGATCTCGGTCGTAACCTGCTGCTGCCCGTCTTTCAGTCGTTTCGACGCCGCTATCCCGCGCTGCGCCTGCGGATTTTTTTCTCTGACCAGGTGACGGATGTCTTTAAAGATCCCGTCGATGTTGCGTTTCGCTATGGCAACATTGAAGACGCGTCTTACATTGCACTGCCCGTTGCACCGGGTAATCGACGCGTGCTGGTGGCATCACCGCAATGGGTTAAGCAAAACGGCGCGCCGCAAACCCCGGACGATTTAACTCAGCTCAACGCCATGACCTTCGTATTACGCGGCCGCCTGCACGATCGCTGGACGTTTACGCGTAACGGCGAGGTCAGCAGTGTACAGGTTAACGGCACCATTATGAGCGACGATGCGGAAGTTATTCGACGGCTGGCGATTGCCGGAGAAGGCGTGGCGTACAAGTCGTGGCTGGATGTCAGCGAGGATGTGCGTGACGGTCGATTACAACTGCTGATGCCGGATTATCAGGGGGAGAAAGTTCCTCTGAATATGATTTGCCCGCATCGGAAGCAGCTTTCGACGGCGGTCCGTCTGCTGCACGACGCGGTGAAGGCGCGGTGTGAAATGCTGGCGCAAAGCTAATATGCGCTTGCGCCAGAATATTATCGCGTTGTTACTCAGTCTTTTTTCGCCGCGTTTGCAAAGAAAATATCAGACTGAATATCTTTCGTGCGGATGGTAAACAACTGATTAGTGAGGTCTTCCGTCAGCTTCTCGGCGTCGGCCATGATGCGCAGGTTGAAGTCATTCAGCATCTTATCGGCGGCTGGTTTATCAGTTTTGGCCATCTTCAGGTACTCTGCTTCGACCTCTTTTTGCTCCTTCGCCACTTTGTCTTCCCACGCTTTGTAGGCTTTTTTGACGATTGGCGCGAGCTTCGGATAATCAGTCATCGTCAACGTCTGTAGCTTGCGGTATTTCCAGTAAATGGATTGATCGTCCGCTTTGTCGCTACCCATCGTGTAGTTTGCCGGATACGCTTTCAGGCCGCTGTAGTACGGAACAAAAGCGGTGAGGTCGGCCATGCCCAGACCAATGTAGGTCGTTTCACCAATCTCTTTTGGCAACCACGGACGGACCTGCATAACGTGCGCTTCATAGGTGCGGAAGACGCTGACCGGACGCCATGGTTCTTTGCCGTTCAGACCGTTGGTGTAGGGGTCATGGCTGGTGCCTTCGTAATGATTACGCAGTACGGCCTTCACATCGTCCAGCGTCATTTTCTTCTCTGGCGTCATGAAGACCGGGAATTCACGCCCTTTGGCCATATCCTGGTTTACGGAAGGATTGAACTCTTTCTGGATGGTCCATACACGAGGATCGTTATACGTGCGATCGCGCTCATCATCACGGGTATAGGCTTTGGAGAAGTTGAATTTGCCATCTTTTGTTGGTTCGTACAGACCTTTTTCAGTCGCAAATTGAATCAGGTTTTTTGACGCCATCATGTCCGGGTTTTTCGGATCGTAATCCTGTAAGCGGCCCTGATTACCGGTGGCAAAATACTGGTTATTTGGCAGACGCTGCGCCATCCACTGATGGCCGCTGCCGGTTTCCAGGTACCAGATCTCGTTATCGTCGACGACGGCAACGCCAAAGCCTTCACCTGCGCCGACGGTCTCAACGATATGGCCCAGCAGCGCCACGGCTTCACGCGCGTTTTTACTCTGCGACAGCAGAATATCCGGAATATCGTCTTCGGTGATCCCTTTATCCTCAACGTACGGGTCGGCGGCCAGCGCTTTTGGTGAGGCAAAAATAGATTCTGTGCCGCTCACGCCAACGCCCAGCTCGTTAAATCCGGTCGCGCCGTGCAGTTGAGTTTTCCAGTTTGGAACGGTGGTATAACGCAGAGAGTTTTTGGGGAGCGGCCAGGTAAAGTCATTCGCACCGTTATGTGCTTTGGTACTGTATACCCCGGTCTGATTCTGTTTTGCCGGATGAATGACAAAATGTTGCGCTTTTAGGGCATCGCTGTCTGCGCTACGGGCTACCAGCATAGAGCCGTCCGCTGATGCTTCGTTACCGACCAGCAGGGTCGTACAGGCAAAACCTGATGAAACAACGGCCAAATTTATAGAAAGTGCAATCAGGCACTTTTTAAAAGTAAACATTACGTATCCCTCATATGTACGCCAAAAATACACCGGAAACACACCGTTTCCTGAAGTGCGATAACGCCTGAACGCTCAGACATTGCTCGCGAGAGAGATAAACGCCCCTGCCCACGTCTTCTCCAAATATCCATCTGTAGGTTGAAGTCTTCTGGGCAAAATAAAACGCCCATTTCGCTTAATTATTACGCAATGGATATCGTGGTATTCAGGATGTTTCCTGATTCGGGATGAAGAATAGCAATGGGTTATTAGTGGATTCAGTGACCCATGTCGCGTAAGTCGATGATGGAAAATATGAATTCCATTGGGGAGGCGCGCTTTTTGTATCCGGATAAGACGTTACCTTTTGCGGCAGTACAGCGAGGGTACATTGGAGCTGGCAAAAATCCATGCGCCCTTATACTCCTCCATGACCAGGCTTAGGGTTCGTCCGCTTTGGCGATAAAATCCGGGTAATGTGTTGTTAATATCAGCTTCATCGGCGCTATCAGCAAAGGTTTTGACCACCTGCATCGCCTGTAGCACTCGGGCTTCGTGCTGCCTGGTATAGTTGAAATAGATGTTCCTGCTAATGTCTGAGGTATTACGTCCGTACAGTTTTCCGGTAATGGTCGATAGCCCTGCATCTTTGTACATTCGGAATGAAATCGTACCGGCAAAGCGGTTGCTGCCAATATTCCATTCAACATTTCCAACGCAATTTAGCGGTTTTTCGGCATAGCGTGAATGCCATAGCCATCCACCAGAGCCGAGTAATGTCGCCAGGCCGATCACCAGCAAAATAAGGTGGCGTGTTTTTTTCATTGCCCGCGCATCCAGTAATAATGGGTGGTACAAAACGCGTGAGCATCTACCCGCGCATCTTTATCACAGACAAATGCCACAATCCTCTCCGCTTTTCGGTAGCCGGAAAGGAACACATGCTTGTTGTTTTCACAGAGATAGGGATGCAACTGCATCAGATTGAAATAATTCTCCTGATCGTGCTCATTCGGTGAGTAAAAGATTTTACAGTTTTGTCGTGAGGGGACCTGCATAGAAACCGACACGAATTTACTAAACGGCATAACAGGACGTGTTTGATACCACACCAGCCAGATAAGCAGGGTGGCAATAACGATGCCAGCGCTAAAAATAATGTCCCACCAGGGTACCCGCGTCGTTTGTTGAGGCGCGGGAGGAATTATCTTTGGGGGCGCGTAATCCTCTATAACCGGCGGCTGGTAAACGTCACTCTCAGGATGCGTTATTGCCTCTACCTGCGTATTTTCATTTAATCTGAGCCCGCGCCGGGAAATAGTTTTCACCGTATCTCGTGGTAGCCCCACATCCGCCAGCGCATTACGTAGCGTCAGAATAGCCTGGTAAAATGTGTTGGTGGTGGTCACATTATTTCTCTCGCCCCAACCTACTTTCATCAACGTGCTCTGCGAAACAATGTCACTTGCGTGAGTAATTAAATAGAGAAAACAAAGTGAGGCTGGGAGCTGAAGTTGTATTGCCCGCCCGGTCTGACGATTGACCAGACTTTTGCTATCAGGATTAAATTCGACCAACTGATTGATAAGGTACAATTGCCAACCCTCAGTAACCACAACGTATCACCGCGTGTGCCAACATCTCCCTTAAATTTTACATCCAAATCGAAAATATGCCTCACTCTTTGTACGTGATCGAAGATAAGAATTTTACTTAAGGAATTAAAACTCTTTAAATACAATGAGTTATGCTTTTCAGTTCTTAGGTGAGAATTAACTAATGTTAAATAATGAGAATTCATTACAGTTTTATCTGAATTATCATTATATTTATCCACAGCACTTCAAGGGTGATTGAGTTATCAGTATTGTGTAATTAATGAGTATCGTTTACATCGGTTGTTTTTTAGCAAATAGTGCTTTTTTACTGTTTTATCCTGGAATCTGAATTTATGCATAAAATTCCTAATGCCCAGGCTGTAATTCTGAGGTAAGGCACAAAAAAGCTTAGCGCAATCGTATTAATCACAGCCCATACATAATAGCACATCAGGAGTTTATTACATTTTATTAGCACCACTGTTATTAACTGACAAGGAATGTCAAACGTGTCGGATTGACACATTTATTTACCAATGAAATATTTATGGAAAAATAACAGGAGTCATTTTTGATGAAGAGATCACCGTCACAGAGTGTTCGTTGCATAAGCTGTGAATTATCCTGTCAATTATTTCCGGATACTGCGGTTCGCGCCAGCTACTGTCACCGTGCCGCTTTTGCGATCTGGCCAGAGGGAAATGGCTTTCTGCAAAAAGGAATTATTGAAAAACTTCTGCTTAATAATCAAAACCATTTGTCGCGCGGGTTTATTTTTGTGGACTTTTCTTTCCCGAATCTGCGCCTGTTCGCCGACCCGCAATGGGTAGACCGCCTGGCCTATAGCGGTATGCATATTGTGTTGATAGCAGACAGGAACCTGGCGCCGTTAGCCAACTACTGGTTGTCAAAAAGCAATAAAATTCAAGGTATTATATATTCCGATGATGATGATGAGGTTCAGCGTCAGAAAATTCGCCGATTATTTACCGGTCACCTCGCTAACAGTAAACGCGGACGCTCACTCAATTACACAGAAATGATATTACTGAAGCGCTTTGTGTCAGGAAAAAGC
Organism: Citrobacter sp. Ce129; assembly: GCF_030334545.1. NCBI lineage: Bacteria > Pseudomonadati > Pseudomonadota > Gammaproteobacteria > Enterobacterales > Enterobacteriaceae > Citrobacter > Citrobacter sp. Ce129. The sequence goes on along the minus strand of NZ_JAOWDS010000057.1, from coordinate 334,564 downwards.
ATTCAGCAAATTACCAAAATAGATAATATCGATATTAAGAAAATATATGTCTACAAGCTCAGGCTTGAAGATAAGTTAGGCCATAGTATTCATCAAATATTGTCGAATATTTTATAACGCATTTCTGATTTCTATTATTTTCACATCCTTGCGATGTGGTGGACGCTCTACGCCTGATAGCAGGAGGCTAATATGCCAAATCCCAAATCTTACTCTCGTATTGCCATAGCGGTTTCAGCCGCATTAACCTCTATGGTATTTTCAAGCCATGCGGCATGGGTTGACGTTGATAGTCTTCCTTCCAGCGGACTGGTTAGTAGTTTGCCCCCAGAGTTGCAGGCAATAATACCTGCGCAGGCAAATGCCAATTTCGCTAAAACCAGCGCCATGCCGAATTATGTTTATCAATGGAGTGCGGGTACTATTCCCGTTTATGGCAATGGATTAACGATTAATGGACCCGGTGCTGAAGCTTTTGAGCACTCTGTTACCGTTATTCAGAATAGTACCACGGGTAGCCCGGGCGTTATTTTCGGTGACGACCTGACGATTCGCACACAGTCGAAGAATGCCGCCAATAATGGTAAAGATGTTGACGGTATCCGCACGCATGGGGCCAATACGCCTGATAACCCAGTCTTTATCATTACAGGCGACCGCACCAGCATTTATGTGGACGGTCAGGATGGTGACGGTATTAACGCCGGTTACAACTCCTATAGCCAGGGTTGGAAAGGATCGGCCAGCATTTATGTCGGCGACGATCTGTATATTCAGACCACCGGTACCCAGGGACGTGGCATCACTGCAAACGCAATGAAAGACGCCACGCAGGCCAAAAATACGATTGTCGTTGGCGACCGGGCACACATTGTGACGACAGGTGACAGTTCAGAAGGTCTTCGCACCGGGCAGAGCGGTTCCTCGATCCTGCTTGGCAATGACGCCACCATTGAGACATCGGGTGCCTCTTCCACGGGGATTTATGCCGCCTCGTCTTCCAAAACAGAACTGGGCAACAACGCGACGATTACGGTCAATGGCGTTAGCGCACATGCGGTCTACTCCACCAACGCGACCGTAAATCTCGGCGAAAATGCAACAATCAACGTCAACAGTTCGGCGAAAGCGGCGTCATACAGTAAAGCGCCACGCGGCCTGTATGCGACTTCACGCGGGGCGATAAACCTGGCAGGCGGTGCCGCCATTACCATGGCGGGCAATCACAGCAATGAAAGCTATGCGATCAGCACCGAAACGGGCGGCACCGTAGACGGCTCCGCTGGCGGGCGCTTTCTTATCGATGGCGATCTTCACGCCGCCGGCGCGACTGCTGCAACCAGCAGCCTGCCGCAGCAAAACAGTACCATTAAGCTCAACATGACCGACAACTCGTTGTGGAGCGGGGCGTCATACATCACCAGCGCCACTGCCGGGACGGGCGTTATCTCGCTGCAAATGAGCGACGCGACCTGGAATATGACCAACAGCTCAACGCTCACCGACCTGACGCTGAACAGCGGGTCAGTGGTGAACTTTGGGCATGCTGACGGTGAACCGTGGCAGACGCTTACCATCAATGAAGATTTTACCGGAAACGGCGGCAAACTGGTTTTCAATACCGTCCTGAATGACGATACCTCCGAAACCGACAAGCTGAAAGTGCTCGGCAACACCGCGGGTAACGCGTTTGTAGCGGTGAACAATATTGGCGGAACCGGGGCGCAGACCGTTGAAGGCATTGAGATCATCGAAGTGGCCGGTAATTCTGACGGTACTTTTGAGAAAGCGGGCCGTATTGTTGCCGGAGCGTACGACTATAACGTTGTGCAGAAGGGTAGCAACTGGTATCTGACCAGCTTTATTCCGGCTCCGCCGGATCCGGAAGAGCCGGACCCCGTCGATCCGGACCCGGTTGATCCCATCGACCCCGACCCCGTTGACCCGGATCCGGTTGACCCTATTGACCCAGGTCCAGTAGATCCAGACCCGGTCGATCCTGTAGACCCGATTATCCCTGAGCCGGAAGAACCCGTTGCGCCTCCTGTCACTGAGCAGCAGTACCGCCCGGAAGCAGGCAGTTATCTGGCAAACAATTACGCCGCTAACACGCTGTTTATGACCCGACTGCACGACCGTCTGGGTGAAACGCAGTACATCGACATGCTGACGGGCGAGAAAAAAGTCACCAGCCTGTGGATGCGTAACGTTGGAGCGCATACCCGCTTCAAAGACGGTAGCGGACAGTTGAAAACCCAAAGCAACAGCTATGTCTTGCAGTTAGGCGGCGATCTGGCGCAGTGGAGTAGCGACGGTCTCGACCGCTGGCATCTTGGCGCGATGGCAGGTTATGCCAATAGCCAGAACCGCACGCAGTCCAGCCTGACCGGCTACCATTCACGTGGTCAGGTCACCGGTTACAGCGTGGGACTGTACGGCACATGGTATGCCAATGACGCCGACAAGACCGGTACCTACGTGGATACCTGGGCGCTGTACAACTGGTTTGATAACAAAGTGATGGGCCAGGAACAGGCGACAGAGAAATACAAATCCAGCGGGATAACCGCTTCTGTTGAAGCCGGTTACAGCTTCAAACTGGGTGAAAACGAGCGCAATAGCTACTGGCTGCAACCGAAAGCGCAGGTGGTGTGGATGGATGTGCAGGCCGACAGCCACCGCGAAGCGAACGGTACCCGCGTGAGGGACAACACCGATGGCAACCTGATGACCCGTCTGGGTGTAAAAGCCTTTATCAACGGTCACAACGCCATCGACGACGGTAAATCTCGCGAGTTCCAGCCGTTTGTTGAAGCCAACTGGATCCACAACACGCAGACAACCAGCGTGAAAATGGATGATGTAAGCAACGACATGCGCGGCACCAAAAACATCGGCGAGCTGAAAATCGGTGTTGAAGGTCAAATCACTCCGCGTCTTAACGTATGGAGCAACGTGGCCCAACAGGTCGGCGATAAAGGCTACAGCGATACCCGCGGTATGCTCGGTGTGAAATATAACTTCTGACGTAGTTGCAGGTAATGGAAAAGCCGCTGATTAACCGATCGGCGGCTTTTTTACGTATTAAATATGATGGTTATTGCAGTTGTTCGGTAAAACCGAACAACTGAAAATGAAAGGCCGCAACGTTATTTTTTGCTGTGTGCAGTTCGTAGGCCGGCGTAAAGTCTGAAGGAATGAGTTTAGGGAATTGGCTCAAAACCCTGGGACGAAAGGCGTTGGTGAGGTTGGATACTGAGCCTGAAGAGAAGAGGTGAGTGGATTAATGCTCCTGCCTTCCGGGAATATTTATAATTTCCATTTTTAAAGCATTTTCTCCTGAGAATATTGCAGCTAACCCCTGTCTAATTTTTAATTGATCGTTTTCTATTGCCCCGTGGGCCACAGGTGAGTATATAGCTGTTTGTAATTGAACTCGCTCAAAATCATAGCCAATATCTTTTGCTATCTCTGAAAGCAAGTCCAGAAAAAGATTGTTGCTTGTTTGGTTCCATATGGCACCTAATGTATTATCATTATCTGGATAAGATGTATTCAAATGTGCAAAATAAAGCTTCCATGAGGATAAGACATTGCTCTCAGAGGCGCTTCTCTTGGCCTTTCCTCTTTTTATTTTTCCATAAAATGCTAAGTCAATCATATTTAATGCACGAACATGCTCACTGGACAACCTTGCATTCTGAGATCTGGTAGCCATAAGCTGTTTGAATATATCAATTTTCAATGATTTTTTTTGGTAATATCTTTCTATAAATTTCTGTGTCTGAATGGCTAATAATGGACTAATTACTGTAGCTGCAATAGCCATTATCGTAAGGGCTGTACTCATATGAGATTCTCGATAAAAATAAATGGAATTAGAGATTTTGGGCGAGAATTATAAAAGCATATATATGGTGAGAGGATAGGGCAAATGGCTGGGATGATATAAGCATTTTGGCGGAAGATCACAGGAGTCGAACCTGCCCGGGACCGCTGGCGGCCCCAACTGGATTTGAAGTCCAGCCACCTCACCGGAGATGACGATCTTCCGCGCCTCGATTGCTACATGGAGGCGGGGCGCATTATAGCTACTTCCAAACGTTTCCACACCCCCTCACTCACTTTTTTAACTTCCGTTTCACGTTACCATGACCCGTTTCAAATAAATCCCTACGAAATCCATAAGTTACAGTGATGATTATTTTTTGACGCTACCCCGATCACAGAAAACAAGAATCGTAATTTGATAACGAGATATCGGAATACCCGCGCCCACAGGGATGGTTTACAAAAGCTGTAACCGGTACCAGCGCGTGAGAAAGTGCAAACAAGGATGCGTAATGAAAAGTGAGATTCTGTCTGTTAAAGAGAAAATCGGCTACGGCATGGGCGATGCCGCCAGTCATATTATCTTCGACAACGTCATGTTATATATGATGTTTTTCTATACCGATATTTTTGGTATTCCTGCCGGATTTGTCGGCACCATGTTTCTGCTGGCCCGCGCACTGGATGCTATCTCAGACCCTTGCATGGGGCTACTGGCCGACCGTACCCGGTCGCGCTGGGGGAAATTCCGTCCGTGGGTGCTGTTTGGCGCTCTGCCGTTTGGTCTGGTCTGTGTGCTCGCTTACAGTACGCCAGACCTCAGCCTGCACGGCAAAATGATTTATGCCGCCATCACCTACACGCTGCTGACCCTGCTTTATACCGTGGTGAATATTCCCTACTGCGCGCTGGGCGGTGTTATCACCAATGACCCGACGCAGCGCATCTCCCTGCAATCATGGCGCTTCGTGCTGGCGACGGCGGGCGGCATGCTCTCCACCGTGCTGATGATGCCGCTGGTGAATCTGATTGGCGGCGAAGATAAAGCGCTGGGCTTCCAGGGCGGGATTGCCGTGCTCTCGGTAGTGGCGTTCCTGATGCTGGCGTTTTGCTTCTTCACAACCAAAGAACGCGTGGAAGCGCCGCCGAGCAGCACCTCAATGCGTGAAGACCTGCGCGACATCTGGCAAAACGACCAGTGGCGCATTGTCGGCCTGCTGACCATCCTCAACATCCTGGCCGTCTGTGTTCGCGGCGGGGCGATGATGTATTACGTCACCTGGATCCTGGGCACGCCGGAAGTGTTTGTCGCCTTCCTCACCACTTATTGCGTCGGCAACCTGATCGGCTCTGCGCTGGCAAAACCGCTGACCGACTGGCAATGCAAAGTCAGCGTCTTCTGGTGGACGAACGCCCTGCTGGCAGTCGTCAGCCTGGCGATGTTCTTCGTGCCGATGCACGCCAACATCACCATGTTCGTCTTCATCTTCGTGATTGGCGTACTGCATCAGCTCGTGACGCCCATCCAGTGGGTAATGATGTCCGACACCGTTGATTACGGCGAGTGGTGCAACGGAAAACGTCTGACGGGGATCAGCTTTGCGGGCACGCTGTTCGTGCTCAAGCTGGGTCTGGCGCTCGGTGGGGCGATGATCGGCTGGATGCTGGCGGGCGGCGGTTACGATGCCGCAGCGAAAACCCAGAACAGCGCCACCATCAGCATCATTATCGCATTGTTCACGATTGTCCCGGCTATTTGTTACCTGCTGAGTGCCGTGATCGCCAAACGCTTCTATACCCTGAAAACGCCGTATCTGACGGAAATTATGAGCCAGTTGGCTCAGGGCGCGCGCCGCAATCAGCAGGATTTTACGACGAAAGAATTACAGAACTAAGGAACTGACGATGAAAATTAGCGATGGTAACTGGCTGACGCAACCTGGCCTGAATTTAACTCACCCGATTCAGGTATTCGAGGTCGAACAGCAGGGTAACGAGATGATCGTCTACGTTGCGCCGCGCGACGTGCGTGAACGTACCTGGCAACTGGATACCCCACTCTTCACCCTACGCTTTTTCTCGCCGCAGGAAGGCGTGGTTGGCGTGCGTATGGAACACTTCCAGGGCGCGCTGGATAACGGTCCGCACTACCCGTTGAACGTGCGGCAGGACGTCAACGTCGAGATGCAAAACACCGCTGAATTTGCCGAACTGAAGAGCGGTAATTTGAGCGTGCGGGTCACCAAAGGTGAGTTCTGGTCGCTGGATTTCCTGCGTAACGGGGCACGTATTACCGGCAGCCAGTTGAAAAATAACGGTTATGTCCAGGATACCCACAGCGGGAAAAACTATATGTTTGAGCGCCTGGATCTGGGCGTTGGGGAAACGGTGTACGGGCTGGGGGAGCGCTTTACCGCGTTGGTACGTAACGGCCAGACGGTGGAAACCTGGAACCGCGATGGCGGCACCAGTACCGAGCAGTCTTACAAGAACATCCCGTTTTATCTCACCAACCGCGGCTACGGCGTGCTGGTGAACCATCCGCAATGCGTGTCGTTTGAAATCGGCTCTGAGAAAGTGTCGAAAGTGCAGTTCAGCGTTGAAAGCGAGTATCTGGAGTATTTCGTCATCGACGGCCCAACGCCGAAAGCGGTGCTGGATCGCTATACCCGCTTTACCGGTCGTCCGGCGCTGCCGCCCGCCTGGTCGTTCGGCCTGTGGCTGACCACGTCGTTCACCACCAATTATGATGAAACGACGGTGAACAGCTTTATCGACGGCATGGCCGAGCGCAATCTGCCGCTGCACGTCTTTCACTTCGACTGTTTCTGGATGAAAGCCTTCCAGTGGTGCGACTTTGAGTGGGATCCGGCGACCTTCCCGGACCCGGAAGGCATGATCCGTCGCCTGAAGGAGAAAGGGCTGAAGGTCTGCGTCTGGATAAACCCCTATATCGGTCAGAAATCCCCGCTGTTCAATGAATTGAAAGAGAAAGGGTATCTGCTCAAACGTCCGGACGGTTCCCTGTGGCAATGGGATAAATGGCAGCCGGGTCTGGCGATTTATGACTTCACCAATCCGCAAGCCTGCGAGTGGTATGCCAACAAGCTGAAAGATCTGGTGGATATCGGCGTTGACTGCTTCAAAACTGACTTTGGCGAACGCATTCCCACGGACGTGCAGTGGTTTGACGGTGCCGATCCGCAGAAAATGCACAACCATTATGCCTACATCTACAACGAACTGGTGTGGAACGTGCTGAAAGAAACCGTCGGTGAAGAAGAGGCTGTGCTGTTCGCCCGTTCGGCCTCCGTGGGCGCGCAGCAGTTTCCGGTGCACTGGGGCGGTGACTGCTACGCCAACTATGAATCGATGGCCGAAAGCCTGCGGGGCGGGTTGTCTATCGGTCTGTCCGGCTTTGGCTTCTGGAGCCACGATATTGGCGGCTTTGAGAATACCGCCCCGGCGCACGTCTACAAGCGCTGGTGTGCGTTCGGGCTGCTCTCCAGCCACAGCCGCCTGCACGGCAGTAAATCCTACCGTGTGCCGTGGGCGTACGATGACGAATCCTGCGATGTGGTGCGCTACTTCACCGAACAGAAATGCCGTATGATGCCGTACCTGTATCGCGAAGCGGCACGCGCCAATGAGCAAGGCACGCCGATGATGCGCGCAATGATGCTGGAGTTCCCGGACGATCCGGCATGCGACTATCTCGACCGCCAGTACATGCTGGGCGATAGCGTGATGGTTGCGCCGGTGTTTAGCGAGGCAGGAGATGTGCAGTTCTACCTGCCGGAAGGACGCTGGACGCATCTGTGGCATAACGACGAGGTGGCTGGCAGCCGTTGGCATAAACAGAGGCATGACTTCCTGAGTCTGCCGGTGTATGTGCGCGACAACACCCTGCTGGCGCTGGGGCGCAATAATCAGAAGCCGGACTACGCCTGGCACGAAGGGACCGCCTTCCAGCTGTTCCATCTGCAGGAGGGCCGGGAAGCGATTTGTGAAGTCCCGGCGGCTGACGGTTCGGTTATCTTCACGCTGAAGGCGACGCGTGCGGGTAATACCATCACCGTGCAAGGGAGTGGCGAAGCGCGTAACTGGACGCTGTGCCTGCGTAATATTGCGCAGATCAGCGGCGTGATGGGCGGTTCATCTGCGGGCAGCGAGTGGGGAATGGTCATCACGCCTGGTGAGGATGTGCTGACGATTACCCTGTAAATTCAGTCTACGTGGTGCCGGATGTGTTTTATCCGGCCCACGCTGCGAGCAGCGTTCCAGATCTGAAAATCAAAAACATCCTGATTTAAAATTTTATATCTCCATATTTGCGAGCGTTATCACTCTAATTCCCGCGAAAAATGTGATCTGCGCCGTAAATATCTCACTATTTCCCCTTTTTGTCTTATTTCTGTCCGGAATACAGGACACGATTTAGTATTGTTGGCGCATCGTAGTCCTCTTATATTTATCATCACGGAATACACGTGGAGCATAAATGCTTCTTTATAACCTAAATAATTCGAGTTGCAGGAAGGCGGCAACGCAGCGAATCCCCTGAGCGTACATAAGTACGTGACTGGGGTGAGCCAGGAAAGCCAACGCACATGCAGCTTGAAGTATGACGGGTATAGATATTTAATCTGGTATGTAATAAGGGTAAATAATGCAAATGATTACCTCGCGACAAAACAGATTATTAAAATTTCTTCTGTCCCGGAAGGAATATGTCACACTACTGAAAATTGCCGAATATTTATCTGTTTCAGAGAAAACAGTCCAGCGCGATCTACGGCTACTGGAATCATGGTTAGCGGAATGGAAAATAACCATTGATAAACGTACCGGTGCGGGCGTGATATTAATTGCCGATAATATTACCGATCTTTTATATCTGGATCAGTTATTAGGGGCGGAAGGTGAAGATGCTGACGGCATGATGAATAATTCACGACGAGTCAAAATAGCCTCCCAATTATTAAGTGAAACGCCACATGAAACGTCGATCAGCAAATTATCCGAACGCTATTTCATTAGTAGCGCATCGATTGTTAACGATCTGAAAGTTATTGAGTCCTGGATCACTCCGCTGGGCCTGTCGCTGATTCGCAGCCAAAGCGGTACGCACATCGAAGGCAGTGAGAGCGGCGTGCGTCAGGCGATGGCGTCGCTGATTAACGGTGTGATTAACCATAATGAACCTGGTAACGTGGTTTATTCACGCCTTGACCCGGGCAGTTATAAAGCGTTAGTGCATTACTTTGGCGAAGAAGACGTTTTATTTGTCCAGACGTTGTTGCAGGAAATGGAGAACGATCTGTGCTGGTCGCTGGGTGAGCCTTATTACGTCAATATCTTTACTCATATTCTGATCATGATGTACCGCATCACGCGGGGCAACGCGCTTGCGAGAAAAGAAGAAAACATCACTTTATGTGACGAGAACATTTTTTCCATTGCCAGCCGTATGATTCAGCATATCGAAAAACGTATTGCCCATCCGCTACCGGAAGACGAAGTCTGGTTTATTTATCAATACATTATCTCCTCCGGTGTAGTGATTGAGGAACATAACGATGTGAGCGTGATTGGCCATATGCACTCCAGCGACGAAGCACGCTTAATTACCCAGCGGCTGATTGCCACCTTCGCCGAAATGGTTGACAGCGATCTTAGCCAGGACACTGCACTGTACGACGGATTGCTGATCCACATTAAGCCGCTGATTAACCGCCTGAACTACCAGATCCGTATTCGTAATCCCCTGCTGGAGGACATTAAAGGCGAGTTACAGGATGTCTGGCGTCTGACTCAGTGTGCGGTAAATCGGGTGTTTAGCGGCTGGGGCGAGCGGGCCGTGTCGGAAGATGAGGTGGGATATTTAACCGTACATTTTCAGGCCGCAATGGAGCGGCAGATAGCACGAAAGCGCGTGCTGCTGGTCTGCTCAACCGGTATCGGCACCTCTCACTTACTCAAAAGCCGCATTTTGCGCGCCTTTCCGGACTGGACCATCGTTGGCGTGGTGTCGGCAGGCAGCCTGCCCTCCGTACTGACGGACGATATTGAACTGGTGGTATCGACGATCAATTTACCTGCCGTTGCCATCCCGGTCGTGTATGTCACTGCCTTCTTCAATGATGCGGATATTAAGCGGGTAACAGAAACGGTTATTACGGAAAAATTACATCGGGCGACGTCGCTGGTCGTTGCAAATTAATGTCTGAACTCCATGAGGTAAGATTGATGGACATCACGAAAATACTCAATACAAATCGCGTTATTTTGGACATGAAGGCCACAAACAAAACGGAGGCTATTGAGGAACTGACGGATATTCTGCAAAAAGATGGGGCAATTAGCTGTCGGGAAACATTTATTCAGGATGTCTGGCTGCGTGAATCAGAAGGTTCGACCGGCTTCGAAAATCATATTGCGATCCCGCACGGGAAATCTTCGGCGGTGGTCAATACTACGCTGGCGATTGGTCGTACCCGCCAGGATATTCCCTGGGAAACCCTGGATGGCAGCAACGTGCGCTGCATCATTCTGTTTGCCGTACGCCTTGAAGATCAAAACACCACCCATATTCGTCTGCTTTCGCAGGTTGCCGGCGCGTTGGCGGATGACGATATTATTGAACAACTGTTAGTCGAAAGCAGTCCACAGAAAATTATTGAGCTTTTTAGCCAATATGCTGAATCCAATGTTTGCTAAATAAAAAAGTGGAGCATGTTATGAATATTGTTTGTGTCGCCGCCTGTACGGCGGGTATTGCGCACACCTATATTGCTCGTGAAAAGTTAATTAAAGGTGCTAAAGCGCTTGGCCATAATATAAGAGTAGAAACCCAGGGAACCATTGGCACGGAGAACGAACTGCTGGCAGAGGATATTTCTGCGGCTGATGTCGTGATTCTTGCTGTCGATGTAAAAATAAAAGGGGAGGAGCGCTTTTCAAATAAACGCATTGTGCGAGTGAAAACCGAAATCGTCATAAAATCGCCGATTCAGTTTCTTGAAAAGGTCGAAAAATCATTAGTTAATACTAACCAGTAGCGATCCTCATTCTGGAGGGATTTCACATGAGTGAAAATAAAATTCCGCTATCTCAGGAAATAAAAAGACATTTATTAACGGGAATTTCGTGGATGATCCCGTTAATTGTTGCCGCCGGGATCTGTATTGCTCTCGGGCAAATACTTGGCGGCACTAACGTGGGTGAAAAAACAGGCACCATACCCTGGATGCTCAACCAGATTGGCGGCTGGGGAATGGGGTTAATCGTACCGCTGATTAGCGCGGCGATTGCGTACTCCATTGCCGATCGTCCCGGATTCGCGCCGGGCCTGATTGTCGGCTTCGTCTGCGGAGAAATTCATACCGGTTTTATCGGCGGGATGCTGGGCGGGTTTCTGGTCGGTTATACCGTCCTGCTGCTCAAACGCTATATCCGTTTGCCACAGTCGATGCAGGGGTTGATGCCCATCATGGTGTTGCCGGTACTGAGTACCGTCATTGGCGGCCTGTTGATGATGACGCTGATTGGCAAGCCGATAGCCTGGCTGCAGGACGCGCTAATTCATCTGCTGGAGTCCATGCAGGGCGGATCCCGCTTTCTGATGGGCGCTATCCTCGGCGCAATGGCGACATTCGACTTTGGCGGCCCGGTGAATAAAACCATGTCGCTGTTTGCTGACGGCATGCTGGTCAGCGGTGTGTACGGTCCGGAAGCGGTGAAGTTTGTCGGTTCGATGATCCCTCCGTTTGGCATTACGCTCTCTTTCCTGCTGACGCGTCACAAATACACCCGTGCGGAGCGCGAGGCGCTGAAAGCGGCATTCCCGATGGGGATCTGCATGATAACCGAAGGGGTTATTCCGATTGCGGCGCGCGACCTGCTGCGCGTGGTGGGGTCCTGCGTGGTAGCTTCGGCGATAGCGGGCGGCTTGATAATGGTATGGGGCGTCGAAAGCCCGGTACCGCACGGCGGCATGTTCGTGGTCCCACTCTTTACGCATCCGCTGCTGTTTTGCCTGGCGCTGGGGATTGGCACGGTGATTTGCGGCGTCATGCTGTCGCTGTGGAAGAAACCGGTGACCGAGCGTGACGAAGAGTTTGATGAACTTAGCGATCAAAAGCTGAAAGACGAAGAGATCACCTTCACCCTGGAATAACCGGAGGCCGTATGTTTGCCGATATGAAAAGCATGGTGACGAAAGCCTGGCGCGAGCAGTACGCGCTGCTGGCTATCAACTGTATGAACCTGGAAAGCGCCCGTGCAGCGGTACGGGTGGCTGAGAAACACCGTGCGCCCATCATTCTGAATCTGTATCAGGGACACCTGGACCATTTTCCGGCTCCGATAGCGGTAGCGGTGGTCAAAACGCTGGCAGAGGAAGCCTCGGTACCGATCGCGCTGGCGCTGGATCATGGAAAGGATCCTGTACGCATTCGCCAGGCTTTTCGCGCCGGATTCAGCGGGTTAATGATCGACGCCTCCGCCTTTGCCCTGGAGGAGAATATTCGCCAGACCCGGGCGGTGGTTGATCTCGCTGCCAGCGTGCAACTGTGTGTGGAGGGTGAGTTGGGCCATCTGGCCGATGCTCCGTGCTATGACCACGCCGCTAACGCCGATTTGATGACCCAGGCCGCTGACGTGGAACCCTTTATCCAACAGACCGGGATCGATTTACTGGCGGTATCGGTTGGCACGGCGCACGGCATGTACGCGCCGGGCGTCACGCCAGCTATTGATTTTCAACGGCTGGAGGAAATTGCCCGGTTATCAACGGTGCCGCTGGCGCTGCATGGTGGTAGCGGGACGCCGTTTGACCAGCTACAGCGCTGCCCGACGTTTGGCGTTGCCAAGATAAACGTTGGCGCGGCGGTTTTCGAAGCCGGAAAGGCAGCGCTACTACATACCCTGTGTCGCGACACATCCGGTGAACTCGTTGATGTCCTGGCCCTGATGGAGCAGGCCTGCGAGGAAGCCATTATTCCGTACCTGCAGGCCAGCGGCGCTATCGGCAAAGCCTGATTCATTTTCTGTAACGCCTTCTATGCCTCTGCGATGACGCACTGGCAGGGCTTTCTACACCCTGAAACTGGAGAATTAACATGTTAGTTTCGATGAAAGAATTACTGCAACCTACCCGTCAGCACGGTTTTGCCATCGGCGCATTCAACGTGGCGGACAGCTGCTTTGTACGTGCCGTAGTGGAAGAAGCGGAAGCGACCAATACCCCGGCGATTATCTCCATTCACCCCAGCGAACATGATTTTGTCGGCGATGCGTTTTTTAGCTACGTGCGCGATATCACCCTGCGCAGCCCGGTTCCTTTTACTCTGCATCTGGACCACGGCGCTTCGGTTGAGCATGTCCTGCGGGCAATTCAGTGTGGGTTTACCTCGGTGATGATTGATGGCTCGCTGCTGCCGTATGAAGAGAACGTGGCGCTGACCCGAGAAGTGGTCAAACTGGCGCATGCGGTAGGCGTTTCAGTGGAAGGGGAGTTGGGTACGATTGGCCAGACCGGGACGTCAGTGGAAGGCGGCGTGTCGAAGGTTACTTATACCGATCCTGCTCAGGCACAGGATTTTATCGCCCGTACCGGCGCGGACACGCTGGCGGTGGCAATTGGAACTGCGCACGGGATCTACCCGAAAGGGATGCAGCCAGAGCTGCAAATGAATATCCTGCGCGACATCGCCGGGCGGGTGGATATTCCGCTGGTGCTGCATGGCGGTTCCGCGAACCCGGATGCGGAAATTGCCGAATCCGTGACGCTGGGCGTTGGCAAAATCAATATTTCCAGCGACATGAAATACGCCTACTTCCAGAAAGTCCGCGAAATCCTGGCGAAAGAAACCTGGTGGGATCCTAACGTTATTTACCCGGAAGCCATTAGCGCCGCGCGTGACGTCATCCGCCATAAAATGAAACTGTTCGGCTCAACCGGCAAAGCGTCACTTTACTAACGGCATGCAGGCGGGGCGACCCGCCTCTTTCGCAATAAGGAAAAGTGGAATGAAGCGTTCACACATTAATTATGCCGTCGATAAAGCGCATGCCATCGCCGAGACTTTTCGAATCTGTCTGCCTGACTTTGCGTATTTTACCGTCGATGCCTGGCGGCAACAGGATCAAACTCTGTGGCGTGAAGTACTCGATCTCCAGTTGGGATGGGACGTTACCGACTTCGGGCGCGGAGATTTTGCGCAAACGGGGCTGACGTTACTGACGTTGCGCAATGGTCTGATAGGGTCAGTCAATTATCCCAAACCGTACGCCGAAAAGATGCTGCAAATTCAGCAGGATCAGCAAACACCATGGCATTTTCATCGCCATAAAATGGAAGATATCGTTAATCGCGGCGGCGGTGATTTGTGTATGCAACTGGCGTGGGCCACGCCTGATGACGGGTATGATGCCCGGCGCATTGTTGAGGTTAGCGTGGATGGTCAGCGGCGTACCGTTGACGCTGGCGAGACGCTGGTATTGAAACCGGGACAAGGAGTGTGTTTGCCGCCGCGATTGTATCACCGCTTTTGGGCGGAGAAAGCGTTCGTGCTGGGCTGGGAAATCTCGATGGTCAATGACGACCTGCATGACAACCATTTCCTTGAGCCGGGCGGTCGCTTCCCGGCGATAGAAGAGGACGAACCGGTGAAATGGTTGTTATGCAGTGAATATATTCGTTTATAAGCGGGGGTAGGCCCGGTAAGCGAAGCGCCACCGGGCAATAATCACTGCGCAACGGGTGGGGCGGTAATTTCACTCCCGGATACCACGCCCGCCCGCATGGCTTGCGTTACCTGTTGTTTCTCCACATTCACCGCATGTAACTGACCGTTGACCGTAGGCTTGAGCGGTGCATCGGCCTGAAGACCGCCGCTGGCGGTAAGCTGGATGTTACCGTCACCGGAAAGTGGCAGTGCGGGCCATCCCCAATGTTGCAGAATCGTCATTGGCACGCCGCGCCCGTTCAGGCTGACCTGAGTCTGGCGCTGAGGCAACTGCGAAATGCTGGCGGTGGCCTCCAGTAGCCCTTTTTCCGTATAGGCGCTCAGTTCGCTGATATTGATGGTGCTGCTGTTCGCGGTCAGCGCCAGCGAAGGACGACGCACGTCGGTGCGGTTAAAGGTGGCTGCAGCGGCGTTGAGGGTGGCGCTTCCGCTCCAGACCCCCCACTGATTGTTCTGTACCAGCCCGAGGTTGGCGCCGTAACCGTCCAGCGCGGTGAGTTGCCAAGGGAAGTCCGGATCGATATCAATCACCAGATTACGGCTGGCGCTGAATTTCTTCAGCGTCAGGCTGTTTAGCCAGGCTGGCAAGGGTTTCATCCAAAGCTGTTTCCAGTTTTCCGGCAGCGTATATTCCAGACCGGCAATAGCGGCATCATCGAGGATCAGCGCTTTGTTGCTGCGCATCCAGCTTCCGGATGTTCTGACCATACCGCCTTCCCAGCGGGTGGTGAACTGGCGCAGAGCAATACCCTGTGGTGAGAACTCGGCGTTCAGGATTGGATCGAAGAAGTGCAGAGAGCCGTAAATAAACTCGCTGGCATTCATCGACAGTTTGCCTTCCTGGGTTTGCCAGTCGTCCTTACTGAAGGTCATGTTGCGCAAGCTCAGGTCGAGATCCGTCACCGCCCAGTCGGGGCCTTGCAAACGGGCATCTGTTACCTCCAGACGACCAATTTGCAGGGAAGGAATCGTGCTTAACGGAGCAAAAAACTCGGCCAGCGATTTGTCGCTTTGCAGCCGGATATCGTTCAGGCGCAGATTCTCCACTACCCAACTACCGTCGGCATTGCGCTGCGCCACGCCGGTTAATGCCCCACGCGCCACGTCTGCACCAATATTGCTAAGCGTCACCCGGTCATGGTCGATGCTGCCTTCAATCAATACGTTAGTGGTCGGGACATCGTTGAGCGTCAACGAACTGGCGCTGAGCTGAATTTGCGCTTTACTCCCGAGAATTTTACCCGCCTCAGGGCTCCAGGGAATGACGCCGCCGTTAACGCGCTGCGCGCTCAGGGTCCACTCGCTACCGGGGCTGTTAAGGGCCATATCCTGCAACTGCAGGCGATCGGCCTGGAAAGGCAGCGGCGCGGTTTGCTGCGACAAATTCAGCGTGCCGTTTTGCAACAAAATGGTGTCGACATGCAGCGGGTCGGTGATTTGGCGGCTGCTCAGTCCAATATCGACCGTTTTGGCGACCAGCGTCGCGGGCTGACCATCCCGGCCAAAGGTGACGTTTTCCAGCAGAATATGGGAAGGGGAAGAAAATCGGTGATCGATGGCATCAAAGGCCAGATGGTAGCTGCTGTTCTCCGAGACCCAGGCGCTGACATGCTCTGCGCCCCAGCGGGTTTGCAGTAGAAAATAAAGGCCAAGGATCGCCACTGCAAGGGCGATCAGCACGTAAAGAAGCAGCTTTCCAATAAATTTCATGGTCTTCCATCCCGCGAAGTGCACATAGTCAAGTTATGCACGATTTAGGCGCAATGCTCAAGGCGGGAATGGTGAAAGAGCGTTACAGCGGCGTTGATTCAGAATCAACGCCGCATTTTGCTTATTGCTTCTCTGGCGGGAATACCAGGTTCAGAACGATAGCGGTGATACCGCCTGCGGCAATGCCGGAAGAGAGCAGGTTTTTCACCCAGTCCGGAGCGAACTGCAGGATCAGCGGCTGCTGGGAAACGCCCAGGCCGACGGCCAGCGACAGGGCGATAATCAGAATCGCACGGCGGTTCAGTGGCTCGCGGGACACGATACGTACGCCGGATGCCGCGATCGTACCGAACATCACCAGCGTTGCGCCGCCGAGTACCGGCTCAGGAATATGCTGTACAAAACCGCTGACCGCCGGGAACAAACCCAGCGCGATCAGCATCAGCGCCACCACAAAACCGACATAGCGACTGGCAACGCCTGTTAATTGAATAACCCCGTTGTTCTGGCCAAAACAGGAGTTAGGGAAGGTGTTGAACACGGCGGAAACAAACGAGTTCAGACCATTCGCCAGCACGCCGCCTTTCAGGCGTTTCATGTACAGCGGACCAGAAACCGGCTGCTCGGAGACGTCGGAGGTGGCCGTAATATCACCGATGGTTTCCAGTGAGGTGATCATAAAGACCAGCATCAGCGGCAGCAGTAAACTCCAGTCGATACCCAGGCCATAATACAGCGGCGTTGGCACCATCAGCAGATCCTGGCTTACCGGCGCGGTATTTTGCGGCAGCATGTCCATAAACCAGGCCAGCAGGTAACCCGCCGCCATTGCAATCACCAGTGACGCAACGCGCAGGTACGGGTTGCGCTGGCGGTTAAGCAGAATAATTAGCGCCAGCACGACGCCTGCCAACAGTAAATTCTTCGGTGCGCCAAAGGTGTTGTCGCTCATTGCGGCATAGCCGCCGCCAATCGACGTCAGACCGACCTGAATCAGCGACAGGCCGATAATCATCACCACCACGCCTGAGACCAGCGGGGTAATGATACGACGCGCCAGATGCAGTACGCGTGAAATAACCATCTCAGTGCAGCTGGCCAGCATCAGCGTACCGAACAACGCCGCCATCATGGTTGGGACATCTGCGCCACCGGTTTTTAGCGCTGTACCGCCCATAATCAGTGGCGCAACAAAGTTAAAGCTGGTGCCCTGAATGGATAACAGCCCTGAGCCGACCGGGCCCCAGGCTTTGATCTGAATGATAGAAGCTACGCCGGAAGCGAACAGCGACATACTGATAATGTGTTGAGTATCCTGAGCCGGTAAGCCGAGCGCCTGGCAAATTAACAGAGCAGGAGTGATTACCGCGACGAACATGGCCAGCAGGTGCTGGCAGGCGGCAAACAGGGTCTGGGCTAGCGGGGGGCGATCTTCAAGACGGTAAATCAGTTCACTGTTGTGAGTCTGCGCAACCGGTTGCGCATTTGTTGACTCTACGGCGTTAACGGACATCAGAGGCAATCCCATGGTGGAAAAGCGGTGATTTTATCTGACCAGGGCAGAAATGCAAACGTTTGCTACCAGGTATTCTTAATATTTAAAACGGATAAACATACATTTTTATATAACTTTTCATGATTTTCTGCTTAAAATCCACCCCGAAAACTCAATAAGAGCTAAAAATCGGTCTGGAATGCATCGTGCGTGATTGTGCTAAACGCACTAATGGAGCTGTAAATGTTTTATCTCGATACGTTATCAACGCTGGTTGCGGCAACCCTTGTATTGCTGCTGGGACGTAAGCTCGTCCAGTCTGTTTCCTTCCTGAAAAAATACACCATTCCCGAACCTGTAGCGGGCGGATTGCTGGTAGCGATTGCGCTGCTGATACTGAAAAAAAGTATGGGTTGGGAAGTGAACTTCGACATGACCCTGCGCGACCCACTGATGCTGGCCTTCTTCGCCACCATTGGCCTGAATGCCAATATCGCCAGTCTGCGTGCTGGTGGCCGTGTGGTGGGAATCTTTCTGATTGTGGTTGTTGGCCTGCTGCTGATGCAAAACGCCATCGGTATTGGTATGGCGACCCTGCTGGGCCTGGATCCGCTGATGGGGCTGATTGCTGGTTCAATAACCCTCTCTGGCGGACACGGAACCGGGGCCGCATGGAGCAAGCTGTTTATTGAACGTTATGGCTTCACCAATGCAACTGAAGTGGCGATGGCTTGCGCAACGTTTGGCCTGGTTCTGGGCGGATTGATTGGCGGTCCGGTGGCGCGCTATCTGGTCAAACACTCCACCACGCCTGACGGCATGCCTGACGATCAGGCCGTGCCGACCGCGTTTGAAAAGCCGGACGTCGGGCGCATGATCACCTCGTTGGTGCTGATTGAAACCATCGCGCTGATCGCTATCTGTCTGACGGTGGGTAAAATCGTTGCGCAAATGCTGGTGGGAACGGTGCTGGAACTGCCGACCTTCGTTTGCGTGCTGTTTGTTGGCGTGATCCTCAGTAACGGCCTGGCGCTACTGGGCTTTTATCGGGTATTTGAGCGCGCGGTTTCGGTGCTGGGTAACGTCAGTCTGTCGCTTTTCCTGGCGATGGCGCTGATGAGCCTGAAGCTGTGGGAGCTGGCTTCTCTGGCTCTGCCGATGCTGGCAATCCTGGTCGTGCAGACCATTTTCATGGCGCTGTACGCGATATTCGTCACCTGGCGCATGATGGGTAAGAACTACGATGCCGCCGTGCTGGCAGCCGGACATTGCGGTTTTGGCCTCGGCGCGACGCCGACGGCGATTGCCAACATGCAGGCGATTACCGAACGTTTTGGGCCGTCCCATATGGCGTTTCTGGTGGTGCCGATGGTGGGGGCGTTCTTTATCGATATCGTCAACGCGCTGGTGATTAAGCTGTATCTGCTGTTGCCGATTTTCGCGCAATAAAGGCTGTGCGGCGGAGTCACATCCGCCGCCGCTAAGAATCAACTATGCGTTGGAGTAGCGTTCGGTTTCCGGCATCCAGCGCTCGATTAGCGCCACAGCCTGTTGCGGGTAACGTTCATGAATATGGCGGGCAATACGCTGAACTTCCGGGATAATCGCTTGATCACGCAGTAAGTCCGCAACTTTGAATTCCGCCGTTCCGGTCTGGCGTGTACCCAACAGCTCGCCGGGGCCGCGAATCTCTAAATCTTTTTGCGCAATGACGAATCCGTCGTTGCTATCTCGCAGAACCTGCAGGCGTTGTTGTGCAGTTTTTGACAGCGGTGATTTATAGAGCAGGACGCAATGGGAGGCCACCGCGCCTCGACCTACGCGACCACGTAGCTGGTGCAACTGCGCCAGGCCCAGGCGCTCCGGGTTTTCAATAATCATCAGGCTGGCATTGGGTACGTCCACGCCCACTTCAATCACCGTGGTGGCAATGAGCAGATGCAAATCTCCCTGTTTAAAAGCAGCCATTACCGACTGCTTCTCGGCAGGCTTCATGCGCCCGTGTACCAGGCCAATATTGAGTTCGGGCAACGCCAGTTTAAGCTCTTCCCACGTCGCTTCAGCCGCCTGAGCTTCTAACAAATCAGACTCTTCAATTAACGTACAGACCCAGTACGCCTGACGCCCTTCGTGGGTGCAGGCGTTGCGCACGCGGTCAATAATATCGCTGCGGCGGGTATCCGGAATGGCCACCGTAGTGACCGGCGTACGCCCCGGAGGCAGTTCGTCAATGACCGACGTGTCGAGATCGGCATAGGCGGTCATCGCCAGCGTGCGCGGGATTGGCGTGGCGGTCATGATTAGCTGGTGCGGGTGAAAACCCTGCTGCTGGCCTTTCTCCCACAGCGCAAGACGCTGATGCACGCCAAAACGGTGCTGCTCATCGATGATAACCAGCGCAAGTCCGTTGAACTGCACCTGCTCCTGGAAAATCGCGTGCGTGCCGACAATCATCTGTACCTGGCCGCTGGCGATGGCTTCCTGCTGTGCCTGGCGCGCTTTGCCTTTCTGCTTACCTGCCAGCCAGCCCACTTCAACGCCCAGAGGCGCGAACCAGTTGCGGAAGTTATTCGCATGCTGTTCAGCCAGCAATTCGGTGGGGGCCATCAGCGCCACCTGCTTACCATGTGCGATAGCCCGCAGCGCGGCCAGAGCCGCAACCAGGGTTTTACCGGAGCCGACATCGCCCTGCACCAGACGCATCATTGGGACATCCAGCGCCATATCGCGTTCGATCTCAGCGGTAACGCGGGCCTGTGCGCCGGTGGGTTTAAACGGTAGCGCTGCCAGCAGTTGGTCTTTCAGCGTGTTGTTTGCGCTCAGCGGCTGGGCGTGGAAGCGCTGTGCCCCGGCGCGTAGCGCCAGCATGCTGAGGTTATGCGCCAGCAGCTCTTCCAGTATCAGACGTCGCTGCGCCGGATGCTGGCCGGTTTCCAGATCGCTCAATTGCAGTGACGGCGGTGGACGGTGTAGCGTGCGCAGGGCTTCCGGCAGGCTCATCATGCCCTGTAACAGCTCTGGTGGCAGCAGTTCGGCAATGGCGCAGGTATCGAGCAGATCCAGCGCTTGATCGGTCAGTTTGCGCAGCGTGGCCTGCTTCACGCCTTCGGTAGTTGGATACACCGGTGTGAGCGTTTCTTGCAATTCCGGCGTGCTGAGATCGCCCTGCACGCGGTATTCCGGGTGAATCATTTCTGCCCCATATTTCCCGCGTTTGGCTTCACCGTAGGCCAGCACCCGGCGACCGGTGGCAAGGCTGTTTTTCATCGCAGCGCTGAAATTGAAAAAGCGCATGGTGAGAATGCCGGAGCCATCGCTTATCTGACAGGTCATCATCCGGCGGCCACCGAAGGTGATATTACAGTTCAGCACTTCGCCTTCAACGGTGGCATAGACGCCCGGTAACAATTCGCCAATGGGGTACAGATGGGTACGATCTTCGTAACGCAGAGGGAGGTGGAGCAGGAGGTCCTGCACGGTGTGCAGGCCAATTTTCGCCAGTTTACTGCTTTGCGCTGCGCCAACGCCGGTCAGAGAGTTGAGTGGGATGGCATCCAGTAAACGGCCTTTCATCGCGTTTATCTCGCAGATTGCATAGTGGCCCACCACGTTGCATCGGCTTCAATTTCGCCCTGCGTGTTGACGTGAGGGTAGGGAAGACCTTTGCGCTTAGCGACATTCGCCAGCACCGGATAACCGCCTTCAAACAGTAAGCGCTGCTGCTCGTCTTGTGGCAGCATGCTGTTTTCTCGTCGGTACATGCCAGCATTTTGCCGCTGGCGCTGCGCTTCGTACAGGATTAGCGCGGAGGCGACAGAAACGTTCAGCGACTGCACCATGCCAGTCATGGGAATGATGATGTCCTGATCAGCCAGATCCAACGCTTCCTGAGTGATGCCGGTTTTCTCCTGGCCCATCAGGATGCAGGTGGGCCGCGTGTAATCAATCTCGCGAAAATCCACGGCGTTATCTGACAGATGAGTAGCCAGAACCTGCATGCCCTGGCTTTTTAAATGTGTGACCGCATCGCCAATGGTAAGGTGAGTTTTCACCTGCACCCAACTGTTGCTGCCTGCGGCAGAAGAGGCCATGGTGCGCATACGGCTACCCGGCCAGACGGCGTGGACTTCATGCACGCCGACCGCATCTGCAGTACGAATGATCGCAGAAACGTTATGAGGTTTGTGGACCTGCTCCATGCAGACGGTCAGATCGGGCTGCCGACGCGCGAGCATCTCGCGGATACGTGCATAGCGCTGTTCATTCATAAGACTAGTTTCGGTTTCGGGTGACTTTTATCACGTCCGGCATGACGCGAATTTTGCGCATGATATTCGCCAGATGCACGCGATCGCGAGCGGTCAGGCGAATAAAGGCGCTATAGACGCGGCCATCTTTCTCTTCCGTATTCAGACTTTGAATGTTGGAGGTGGTCGTGTTGATTGCCGCCGTCAGGTTCGCCAGAGCACCCTGGTGGTTAAACATATCCACCTTAATCTCTGTAATGAACTCCTGCTCCGTCTCTTTATCCCATTCCACCGCCATAAACTTCTCTGGCTCTTTCTGGTAGCCACGAATATTACGGCAGGATTCATGGTGAATCACCAGACCTTTACCCGGACTGACGTGGGCAATGATTGGATCGCCTGGAATCGGACGACAGCATTTCGCAAAGGTGATCAGCACGCCGTCTGCGCCTTTGATCGGCAGATGACCGTGACCAGATTGCGCCGGCACATTTGTCGTTGCTTCGCCCTGCTGAAGGTTTTTCGCTACCACCACGCTCATGGCGTTACCCAGACCGATTTCTGCGAGCAGATCGTCAAGCGTGGCGAGCTTCATACGCTCAAGCTCACGCTGGATGCTCTCTGGTGGGATCTCAGCCAGTTTACGGCTACCGCCCAGGGCATGGTTGAGCAGTCGACGACCCAGACTAACGGAATCATCGCGCTTGAGGTTTTTCAGCAGTTGGCGAATTTTGGCGCGCGCTTTCGAACTGACGACGAAGTTGAGCCATGCGGCGTTCGGACGTGCGCCCGGCGCGGTAATAATCTCAACGGTCTGGCCGCTAAAGAGCGGTTGTGAAAGCGGATAAGGCTGTCTGTCGACGCGTGCGCCAACGCAGGCGTGGCCGATATCGGTATGCACGGCGTAGGCAAAGTCGACAGGCGTTGCACCGGCAGGCAGTTCGACAATGCGCCCTTCCGGTGTGAAAACATAAATCTCATCCGGGAAGAGATCAGATTTAACGCTTTCAATAAATTCAAACGAGCTACCGGCGCTCTGCTGCAGTTCCAGCAGGCTTTGCATCCAGCGCTGAGCGCGGATTTGCGCAGTGGTGCTGCTTTCGCCGCCGTGCTCTTTGTAAGCCCAGTGCGCTGCAACCCCCATCTCTGCCATCTGGTCCATGTCTTCAGTACGAATCTGTACTTCTACCGGGACACCGTGTGGGCCGATCATTGAGGTGTGCAAAGACTGATATCCGTTAGCTTTCGGAATGGCGATATAGTCTTTCACGCGACCAGGACGTGGTTTGTACAGGCTGTGCATCTGGCCGAGTACGCGATAGCAGGTATCGGAATCATGAACGATAACGCGAAACGCGTAGATGTCCATGATGGAGTGAAAACGCTGCTCTTTGAGCACCATTTTGCAGTAGATCGAGTACAGGTGCTTCTCACGCCCGCTTACGCGACACGGAATGCCTGCCTCTTGCAAACGCCCTTCGATTTCCGAGAGGATTTTTTGGATCATCTCTTTACGGTTGCCGCGAGCGGCTTTTACCACTTCTTTAATCACGCGATAGCGGTTTGGGTACAACGCTTCAAAACCCAGCTCTTCCAGCTCGGTTTTAATGTGATGAATACCTAAACGGTGCGCCAGCGGACTATAGATTTCGAGGGTTTCACGGGCGATGCGGCGACGTTTGTCCGGGCGTAATGAGCCCAGCGTGCGCATGTTGTGGGTACGGTCAGCAAGTTTGATGAGAATGACGCGGATATCCTGCACCATCGCCATAATCATCTTGCGAAAGTTTTCAGCTTGCGCCTCTTTCTTATCGCGAAACTTAAGCTTATCAAGCTTCGATACCCCTTCTACCAGTTCTGCAACGCTTTTACCAAAAAGCTGTTCCATATCCTGGTAGGTGGCTGGAGTATCTTCAATCACGTCATGCAGCAGCGCAGCCATCAGCGTTTCGTAGTCGAGTTTCATCTCGGCCAGAATGCAGGCTACCGCTACCGGGTGCGTGATATAGGGTTCACCGCTTGAACGTGTCTGGCCCTCGTGAGCGTCACGTGCAACGAGATACGCCTGCCGAAGACGCTTAATCTGGTCTTCCGGCAGGTAGTTTTGAATCAGTTGATTCAGGCTTTCAAACAGATACAAGGGCGACCCGCTTTGTGATTAACGACGACCTTCAGCAATAGCGGTAACGGCTTGTAATTCAGCGGCTTCCTGCTCTTGCTGTTCCTGGCGCTCACGCACGTCGAGGATCTGGTTGTTGATCAGACCTTCTTCGATTTCGCGCAGCGCGATAACGGTAGTTTTATCGTTTTCTTCCGGTACGAGCGGATCCTTTCCGCCTACCTGCATCTGACGAGCGCGACGCGCGGCGACCAGTACCAGGTCAAAACGGTTACCAATTTTCTCTACAGCGTCCTGAACAGTTACGCGTGCCATACTTAAAATGCTCCACAGGTGAAGAAATGACTGGGCATGATACTGAATGTGGGTTCAGTCTGCCAACAGTTTGCTGATTAAAGCGTCATGACGCTGCTTTTGGCGGCTCATGCGCAGACGTTCGGCGCGAATGATAGTTTTCAAATCGCCCAGGGCGGTATCGAAGTCATCATTCACAATAAGATAATCATATTCGGCGTAATGGCTCATTTCTGCAACAGCTTGCGCCATACGTTTTGCGATCACGTCTTCGCTATCCTGACCGCGGCCACGCAGACGGCGGTCCAGCTCAATCTTAGATGGCGGCAAAATAAAAATACTGCGCGCATGCGGCATTTTTTGACGAATTTGCTGCGCACCTTGCCAGTCGATATCTAAAAAGACGTCTACGCCGGATGCCAATACTTGCTCAATGGTCTCACGCGAGGTGCCGTAGTAATTACCGAAAACCTCAGCGTGTTCCAGAAACGCGTCTCTGCCAATCATGGTTCTGAATTCGTCATGGTTCACAAAGAAATAGTGTTCACCGTGCACTTCCCCCGGGCGCGGCGCGCGCGTGGTGTGCGAAACAGAAACCTGGGTGTCATACAACGGTTGGGTCTTTAATAAAGCCTGAATCAGGCTGGATTTACCCGCGCCACTGGGGGCAGAAACAATATAAAGCGTGCCTTGAGCCATGAGTATCTTAATGTATGTGATTGTCGAAAGAGAGCCTACATACGGGCTTATTATACACGTAGCCGCTATGTGACGTAGCCCTTGTCACACTTTTTGCGCATGTTTATTGCGTTTTGCGTACCAGTTTCCTGTTTTATCCGCGATTTGCAGCAATTTGTGCAAATGTCAGGAATGGTGCTCGCAGGATGATTTTTTGCCGCTCTGTTTCCCTTTTACTTCGCGCTATATCTGCCGGGAAATGCAGTGTTCAGCGGAGGTAACATGGGATTATGGAAAGGCATAGGGCTGGTTTTGCTAATGGGATGTCTACCCGCATGGGCGGTATGCCCAGTCTGGTCTCCTGCCAGGGCAAACGAAGAAATTTCTCGACTACAGCAGCAGATCACACAGTGGAATGACAGTTACTGGAAACAGGGTGAAAGTGCCGTAGACGACGGCGTTTATGACCAGCTCAATGCGCAACTCATCCAATGGCAGCGCTGTTTTGGCGATGAAGCCCCACCAGATCTGTCTGCGCCCCCAATAAGTGGCACCGTCCCGCATCCAGTTCCCCACACGGGAGTCCGTAAACTTGCCGATAAGCAAGCGCTACAGCAATGGATGCACACTCGCAGCGATCTCTGGGTACAGCCAAAGGTGGACGGCGTGGCGGTCACGCTGGTCTATCGCAACGGCAATCTGATACAGGCGATTAGCCGTGGTAACGGCCTGAAAGGCGAAGACTGGACGCAAAAGGTTCTTCAGATCCCTTCCGTGCCACGCACCACCACAGGACAGCTCGCTAACAGTACGTTGCAGGGGGAGATATTTTTACAGCAGCAGGGGCATATCCAGCAACAGAAAGGCGGAATGAACGCCCGCTCAAAGGTTGCTGGAATGATGATGCGCCAGAGCAACCCGGAAATATTACGCTCGCTGGATATTTTTATCTGGGCCTGGCCTGATGGTCCGGCGCTCATGTCTGAAAGACTGGAGCAACTCACTGCTGCCGGGTTCAGTTACACGCAACGCTATACTCAGGCTGTGAAAAATGCGGATGACGTCGAAAAGTCGCGCGCCAGATGGTGGAGTTCAGCATTACCTTTTGTGACGGATGGCGTAGTGGTGCGAACGGCAAAAGAGCCACGTGCACAGTATTGGCTACCTGGACAGGGTGACTGGCTGGCGGCGTGGAAATATCCTCCTGTGGCAAGGGTATCTGAGGTAACGGGTATTCAGTTCTCCGTTGGCAAAAGCGGGAAAATTGCGGTGGTGGCATTGCTGACCCCCGTCATGCTGGATGATAAGCGGGTGCAGCGCGTCAATATTGGCTCTGTACGACGCTGGAATGAATGGGATATCGCGCCAGGCGATCAGATTCTGATAAGCCTCGCTGGACAAGGGATCCCCCGTATAGATGAGGTGGTCTGGCGCAGTACCCAGCGTATTAAGCCGGTGCCACCTGAGGGGCGCTTCAATTCATTAACCTGTTTTTATGCCACAGCGGAGTGCCAGGAACAGTTTGTTGCCAGACTGGTCTGGCTGGGCGGTAAAGAAGTGCTGGGGCTGGAGGGTATCGGCGAGGCGGGATGGCGAGAGCTCCATCAGGCGTATCGCTTTGAACATATCTTTTCCTGGCTAGGATTAACCCAGGCGCAGCTACAGTCCACCTTCGGCGTGAACAAAGGGGAGAAGTTGTGGCATCAGTTCAACCTGTCGCGCCATCTCCCGTTCACGCGCTGGGTGATTGCCATGGGAATACCGTTAACACAGGCAACACTGAATGCCAGTCGGGATGGTTCGTGGCAGCAGTTACAGGCGCGCAGTGAACAAAGCTGGCGGCAGTTGCCTTTCATGGGGGAGCGGCGGGCACGCCAGGTGATGCAGTGGCTGGAGAATAGAGAGATCATTGCGCTGAGCAACTGGTTAGCTGCTCAGCGGATCGCGGGCTTTATGCCTTAATGGCCTTCATGGCGATAGTAAAATACCGGTAGCCCTAACTTCAGGCGCAGCGCCAGCAGTCGGGCGGTGAAGCCGAAGAGCAGGGTAGAGATAACCACTACATCGTGACTGGAGACATAATGTTGCAGCACGATGTACAGCACTGCAGCGGCAAATGAAACGCCGGCATACAGTTCTTTCTGGAATACTAATGGGATACGTTTGCAGAACATATCACGTAAAACACCACCAAAGACGCCGGTAGTGACTGCAGCGACTACGGCGATAATCGGCCCATGACCCATATCCAGCGCCACCTGAGCGCCAATAATAGAAAAAACCACCAGGCCCAGCGCATCCAGTACAAGGAATATTTTACGCAGATAGGGCATGACGGGAGCAATAATGGTGGTGAGTACCGCAGCGGTCGCCACGATAATGACGTATTCAGGGTGCTTTACCCAGCCAAGCGGATAGTGGCCGAGAAGAATGTCGCGTACTGAGCCGCCGCCAATGGCGGTCGCGGTGGCAATAATAATGACGCCAAATGTATCCATACGACGACGCCCAGCCGCAAGCGCACCGGTCATGGCTTCGGCAGTAATACCAATTAAATATAAAACGTGTAACAGCATGTATTCCCCCTGATTTGCTGGGGGCTAAGGTTAACGATTTGTGCGCATTGTCACGATTGAGATTTTCTAAGGTGAAACGATTTTAATAACTACAGCTAATGCGAATGTGCTGAAAATACGTGGTGACATGCGCTTTGGGTTATGGGTGGTGATAATAAATGATGAGAAAATATAATTCGGAATGAATGGGAAGAGTACCAAAGCGAAGGGAAAACACGTAGTCCCGCCGTTTATTGGCGGGCTACGTAGAATGCTGGCTTATTCGATGTTCTGGATCTGCTCGCGCATTTGCTCGATCAATACCTTCAGTTCAATCGCGGAATTCGTCACCTCGGCATTGATAGACTTGGATGCCAGAGTGTTCGACTCACGGTTGAATTCCTGCATCATGAAGTCCAGACGACGGCCAACGGCCTCTTTTTTCTTCAGGATGTTGTAGGTTTCTTTGACGTGGGCTTCCAGACGATCTAACTCTTCTGCCACATCGATGCGCTGCGCCATCAGCACCAGTTCTTGCTCAAGGCGGTTATTTTCCAGTTGCACCTGGGCGTCTTCCAGTTTGGCTACCAGGCGCTCGCGCTGCCATTGCAGGATTTCCGGCATATGTGCACGTACTTTCGTAACTTCAGCGCTGACGCCTTCCAGACGCTGCTCGATCAGCGCTTTCAGCGCCTGACCTTCGGTTTCACGCGCGACGATGAAGTCATCCAGCGTACCGTCAAGCGCAGCGAGGATTTCGGCGGCAATGGCGTCCAGATCTTGCTCCTGGGCAGCCATTACGCCTGGCCAGCGCAGGATATCAACCGGGTTAATTTCACCTTCATCACTCTGCATTTTTACCCAGTTAGCCGCACTCACGAGCTGTTTAGCGAGCTTTTCATTCAGAATCAGCTCGCCCTGGGCGCTGGCATCGGGCTCAAAACGCAGCGTACACTCGACTTTACCGCGCGTCAGACGTGTGCGGATGCGCTCGCGAACAACGGGTTCAAGGCTACGGAACTGCTCCGGCAGGCGAAAATAAGTTTCCAGATAACGCTGGTTTACCGAGCGCATTTCCCAGGTTGCGCTACCCCATTCACCCTTGATTTCACGCCGGGCGTAGGCGGTCATGCTGCGGATCATAGACGTTCCTGTTTTTAAAGATGAGATGGGAGGATTATAGCCATCCACGTCTTGTCAGGATAGGAATAACAGTCGGAAGTCCGTATAATGCGCAGCCACATTCGTTTCAAGCCGGAGAATTTATCATGCGTCCAGCAGGTCGTAGTACCAATCAGGTGCGTCCCGTCACCCTGACCCGTAATTATACAAAACACGCTGAAGGCTCCGTGCTGGTCGAATTTGGTGATACCAAAGTGCTGTGTACCGCCTCGATTGATGAAGGCGTACCGCGTTTTCTGAAAGGACAGGGCCAGGGCTGGATCACCGCAGAATATGGCATGCTGCCACGCGCCACGCACACCCGTAACGCCCGTGAAGCGGCAAAAGGTAAGCAGGGCGGTCGTACCATGGAAATCCAGCGTCTGATCGCTCGTGCGCTGCGCGCCGCCGTTGATCTGAAGACGCTCGGCGAATTCACGATTACGCTGGACTGCGATGTTATTCAGGCCGATGGCGGTACGCGCACCGCATCCATTACCGGTGCTTGTGTCGCTTTGGCTGACGCGCTGAACAAACTGGTAGCAAGCGGTAAGCTGAAAACCAACCCAATGAAAGGGATGGTCGCGGCGGTCTCCGTAGGTATTGTGAACGGCGAAGCACTCTGCGACCTGGAATACGTTGAAGATTCTGCCGCAGAAACCGACATGAACGTGGTGATGACTGAAGACGGTCGCATTATAGAGGTGCAGGGCACGGCGGAAGGCGAGCCGTTCAGCCATGAAGAACTTCTCACCCTACTGGCATTGGCCCGAGGGGGGATCGAGTCCATTGTAGCGACGCAGAAGGCGGCGTTAGAAAATTGATTTTAAAGGCGACTGATTAGTCGCCTTTTTTTTGTCTGTAATAAAGTGAGATGAGGAGCGAATCCATGAAACCGTATCAGCGCCAGTTTATTGAGTTTGCGCTTAGCAAGCAGGTACTAAAGTTTGGCGAATTTACGCTGAAATCCGGGCGCAAAAGCCCCTATTTCTTCAACGCCGGGCTGTTTAATACCGGGCGCGACCTGGCACTGTTAGGCCGTTTTTATGCCGAAGCGCTGGTGGATTCCGGTATTGAGTTCGATTTGCTGTTTGGTCCGGCCTACAAAGGTATTCCGATTGCTACCACAACGGCCGTTGCGCTGGCGGAGCACCATGATAAAGATTTGCCGTACTGCTTTAACCGTAAAGAGGCGAAAACCCACGGCGAAGGCGGTAATCTGGTAGGTAGCGCACTTGAAGGGCGTGTCATGCTGGTCGATGATGTTATCACCGCGGGTACGGCTATTCGTGAGTCGATGGAAATTATCCAGGCTCATGGCGCCACGCTGGCGGGGGTACTGATTTCTCTCGATCGTCAGGAACGCGGTCGCGGCGAGATTTCAGCGATTCAGGAAGTGGAACGCGATTATGGCTGCAAGGTGATTTCTATCATTACCCTGAAAGAATTGATTGCGTATCTGGAAGAGAAGCCAGAGATGGCAGAGCATCTGGTGGCAGTACGGGCCTATCGCGAAGCGTACGGCGTTTAAGAACTGCCGGATGGCGCTGCGCTTATCCGGCCTACGTAACCCCGTAGGCCGGACTAAACAAATCTGCTATTGCAACTGAGCAGCCACCAACGGCCAGCGGGTGTCGAAATCATCCGTCGGACGATATTTAAATTCGCTACGTACAAACCGGGACAGCATACCTTCGCAGAAAGCCAACAACTGGCTGGCCAGCAGCGTTTCATCCACGGTGTAGCCTTCACCTTCACGCATTCTTTTTTCTCGCAGAACCTGGCGTAATTGCGCCTCAATTCGCTCAAAAAGCTGGTTAATACGGCCTTGCAGACGATCTTGCTCGAACATCAACGCGTGTCCGGTCAGAATTCGCGTCAGGCCAGGGTTGCGCTCACCGAACCCTAAAATGAGCAGTACGATCAGACGCAAGCGCGCGTTGGTGTCCTTTTCATCTTTCAAAATCAGATTGATTCGGGTAATCAGACTATCTTCGATAAACTCAATCAGGCTATCGAACATGCGAGTCTTGCTGGGGAAATGGCGATACAATGCCGCTTCGGATACGCCAACTGAGGCTGCCAGCTTTGCTGTGGTGATGCGTTGGCTACCATCGCTGGACTCAAGCATCAGTGCCAGAGACTGAAGTATTTCTTCGCGACGATTCCTTTTCGCAGTTTGCTTTTCTACCATGTTACAAAATACCCCTGAAAATAAGCTCTTGCCAGGCAGGCATCCACACAGCGACCGCAAACTGTTGTTTGCGGTATGTTATTGCGTTATTACGCTGTGGGATACTTTTCTGCGGGTTACTTGCGCCCGGAATGGCCGAAGCCACCTTCGCCACGATCGGTGGCTTCAAACTCTTCCACCAGATTAAATTCAGCCTGCACAACCGGTACAAATACCATCTGCGCGATGCGCTCGCCCGGCTCGATAGTGAAGCTGTCCTGACCACGGTTCCAGACGGATACCATCAGCTGGCCCTGGTAGTCGGAATCAATTAAACCGACCAGATTGCCCAGTACGATACCGTGCTTATGGCCCAATCCGGAACGCGGGAGCATTACCGCTGCCA
Source organism: Citrobacter sp. Ce129 (assembly GCF_030334545.1). NCBI lineage: Bacteria > Pseudomonadati > Pseudomonadota > Gammaproteobacteria > Enterobacterales > Enterobacteriaceae > Citrobacter > Citrobacter sp. Ce129. The sequence goes on along the minus strand of NZ_JAOWDS010000057.1, from coordinate 303,144 downwards.
GAGAAGGATCGGCAATGTGGATAGCTAACCCCGTTGGTACCAGCGTTGTTGCGCCCGGCGCCAGTTCTACGGCGTCATCAAGACAAGCACGCAGGTCAAGTCCGGCAGAACCAGAGGTGGCGTACGTAGGAAGCGGAAATTGTTGCCCTACGCGCGGGTCCAGAATCTTAACGTCGATTTTTTTCATCATAACGGGTCACGATCTCGTCGAGTAATAATTGGCCCAGGAGTTCTTTGCGCTCAAGCGGTAAGACTTTATCTCCATCCTGCCAAAAAAGGTGTAATGCGTTGCTGTCGCTGTTAAATCCTTGAGTAGACAGCGAAACATCGTTCGCACAGATCACATCAAGGTTTTTGCGGATGCGTTTTTGCCGGGCATATTCTTCCACATTATTTGTTTCGGCGGCAAACCCAACGACAAAGGGACGGTTAGCAACCAGTGCGGCAACACCGGCGATAATATCCGGATTTTTGACCATTTTTACTGTTAATTCATCACCCTGCGTCGCCTGCTTTTTGATTTTTTCGTGGGCGATCGTGTCAGCGCGATAATCAGCGACTGCGGCGCAGCCGATAAAAATATGCTGTTGTTGCACCGCAGATTGCACGGCGGCTTCCATCTCCAGCGCGGTCATCACATCAACGCGCTGGACAAATGGCGGAGTGGGTAACGAAACCGGACCCGATACCAGCGTGACGTTTGCTCCGCGCTTTGCGGCCGCGGCTGCGATAGCAAATCCCATTTTCCCGGAGCTGTGGTTGGAAATATAACGCACGGGATCAAGCGGTTCACGCGTCGGGCCCGCCGTAATCATGATGTTGAGATGTTGCAGGGAGTTGACAGGTGAAAAATGTTCTGCCGCCATATCCACAATGGTTAATGGGTCCAGCATACGCCCAGGACCGATATCACCACATGCCTGACTACCGCTGTCAGGGCCCCAAATGAGCAACCCTCGCGAAGCAAGGATGCCCAGGTTTTTCTGGGTCGCGGCAGCGCGGTACATCTGCTGGTTCATGGCCGGTAGCACGGCAACAGGCGCTGGCGTTGCCAGACAGATTGTTGACACCAGATCGTTGGCCATACCTGCGGCAACGCGAGCAATCAGGTCTGCCGTAGCAGGGGCCAGGATAACCAAATCGGCCCATTTCCCCAGCTCAATGTGGCCCATCGCGGCTTCGGCTGCAGGATCAAGCAGGCTGTCGGAAACGGGATAACCCGAAACGGCCTGTAAGCTCAGAGGTGTAATAAACGCTTTTGCCGCTTCGGTCATCGCCACGCGGACGTCAGCGCCGCGTTCCCGTAAACGACGTACCAGCTCAGGGGTTTTGTACGCAGCAATGCCGCCACTGACGCCAAGTACGATTTTTTTACCGGCCAGGCTCATCATGATCTTTCCTGTTGGGTTTCACCAGAAGGCGGATATTTTATCACAATCCGCAATTTGTCGTGCTTTTGCCCGCGATCCAGTTTGCGAGGCGCTACGAAGAAGTGAAAACAGAGCGTCGATTCACCGCTGGCGTTATGCCACTATGCGCACGCTAAAGGAGAGGAAAAGCATGGGAAATACAGGACGTATGATGCCTCGGGAAAAGCTGTTGGCGCAGGGGGCCAGTTCGCTGACCGACGTTGAGCTACTGGCTCTTTTTTTACGCACCGGGATGCTGGGTAAAGATGTGCTTACGCTGGCGAAAGAGATGCTTCAGCATTTTGATTCGCTGTATGGCCTGTTGTCTGCTGATTACTTGGATTTCAGCTACGTTCAGGGCATCGGTATCGCGAAGTACGCGCAACTGAAGGGAATAGCGGAGCTGGCAAGGCGTTATTACAACGTACGGGTGATAGAGGAGCGCGCGATACTTAGCCCGGAAATGGCGCGCGAATTTCTGCAAAGTCAGCTCTCGCAAGAGGAACGCGAGATCTTTTTTGTGATCTTTATGGATTCTCAACACCGTGTGATTAAGCACAGCAAACTTTTTTCCGGTACGCTAAGCCACGTTGAGGTGCATCCACGAGAAATTGTCCGTGAAGCGATAAAAATGAATGCTTCGGCGGTGATCCTTGCACATAATCACCCTTCGGGGTGTGCAGAGCCGAGCAAAGCAGATAAACTCATCACCGAGCGTGTTGTGAAATGCTGTCAGTTCATGGATATCCGGGTGCTAGATCATCTGGTCATTGGGCGCGGAGAGTACGTTTCTTTTGCGGAACGCGGTTGGATTTAACGCACTTTACGCGATCCATCGGGATCTTTGTCTGTTCGGGACTTGAGCATAACGCCGGGTCAGCGTATACTACGCCACCTTTGAGAATCTCGGGTTTGGCATTTGGGCCTGGCAATCGAGAGTTCACTTAGAACTATGCGATGACCGGGCTGTAAAGCCTGACGAGGCGCCGATACCCCATACGAAGCTCGAGCTAATTTGATTTTTGGAGAATAGACATGTCCCGAGTCTGCCAAGTTACTGGCAAGCGTCCGGTGACCGGTAACAACCGTTCCCACGCACTGAACGCGACTAAACGCCGTTTCCTGCCTAACCTGCACTCTCACCGTTTCTGGGTTGAGAGCGAGAAGCGTTTTGTCACCCTGCGTGTATCTGCTAAAGGTATGCGTGTTATTGATAAGAAAGGCATCGAAACAGTTCTGTCTGAACTGCGTGCCCGTGGCGAAAAGTACTAAGTACTAAGAGGAAATAAATCATGGCTAAAGGTATTCGTGAGAAAATCAAGCTGGTTTCTTCTGCTGGTACTGGTCACTTCTATACCACTACGAAGAACAAACGTACTAAGCCGGAAAAACTGGAACTGAAAAAATTCGATCCAGTTGTCCGTCAGCACGTTCTCTACAAAGAAGCGAAAATCAAATAATTCTCGCTTTGACGTAATAAAAAACCTCGCTTCGGCGGGGTTTTTTGTTTTCTGGCCGTCCCCATATTAATGTGACCTGATACATCGCCGGAGATACTATGCCTGAATTACCTGAAGTCGAAACCAGCCGCCGCGGTATTGAGCCGCATCTGGTGGGGGCAACGATTATGCACGCGACGGTGCGTAACGGTCGTTTGCGTTGGCCGGTATCTGAGGAAATCTATCGTCTGAGTGATAAACCCGTTCTGAGCGTACAGCGGCGCGCGAAATACCTGCTGCTGGAGCTATCGGATGGCTGGGTAATCATTCATCTGGGGATGTCGGGTAGTTTGCGTATCCTCCCTGAAGAACTTCCGGCAGAAAAGCATGACCACGTTGACCTGGTGATGAGCAACGGCAAAGTCCTGCGCTATACCGATCCACGCCGTTTTGGCGCATGGCTGTGGGCTAAAGAGCTGGATGGGCATAATGTCCTCGCTCATCTTGGTCCTGAGCCGCTGAGCGATGATTTCAACGCTGGTTATTTGCAGCAGAAATGTGCGAAGAAGAAAACTGCGATTAAGCCCTGGCTGATGGATAACAAGCTGGTGGTGGGGGTGGGTAACATCTATGCCAGCGAGTCGCTGTTTGCGGCTGGCATCCATCCTGACCGTCTGGCGTCATCTTTGTCGCAGGACGAGTGTGAACTGCTGGTGCGCGTCATCAAGGCGGTTTTGCTACGTTCTATCGAGCAGGGTGGCACCACGCTGAAGGATTTCCTGCAAAGTGACGGTAAGCCGGGCTATTTTGCCCAGGAGCTGCAAGTCTATGGGAGAGAAGGTGAACCCTGTCGCGCGTGCGGCGCGCCAATCATTGCGACAAAACACGCCCAGCGCACAACGTTCTACTGCCGTCGCTGTCAGAAATAACACCGTTATTGGCCGGAGGTCGCATACGTCTCATCCGGCCAGACGTATTACTTCAGTTTACCCAATAATGCCTGATGGACGTTTTTCGGCAGAAAATGCGTCACGTCACCCTGATGGCGGGCAACTTCTTTCACCAGCGACGATGAGATAAATGACCACTCTTTAGACGGCATCAAAAAGACGCTTTCCAGTTGTGGCATCAGGTGACGGTTCATATGGGCCAGCTGCATTTCATATTCAAAATCGGCTACCGCACGCAGACCACGGATCAGAATATTAGCCTGATTATCGCGGGCAAAATTTGCCATCAAATCGCTGAATCCCAGAACTTCGACATTGCCAAGATGCGCCGTTGCCTGTTGCGCCAGCTCAACGCGCTCTTCCAGAGTAAACATCGGCTGTTTACTGGGACTTGCGGCAATGGCCAGGATTACGTGATCGAACATGCTTGTTGCACGCGTCACAATATCGAGGTGGCCGTTAGTAATGGGATCAAAGGTTCCTGGATAAATCGCCCGTTTTTGCATGACTTGCCTCAATGCGTTTTGGGTGGCAGATAAGGTTCCAGCAGCTGCAGCAGACGCTGTAGCGCGCCCTGATTTTGATACAGAACTTCAACTGCGTGACGGCCATAAAAATTACGATAATCTGCATCGGTCAGTAAAGAAGAGACCTCTTTCACCAGCGTAGTTGCGTCGGTGACGGTGATCAATCCGCTTGCCTGTTCGAGGCGGGCGCAAATATCTTTAAAATTAAAAGTATGCGGTCCCATTAATACAGGAATGGCGTGTGCCGCGGCTTCCAGTGGATTGTGTCCACCACGTTCAACCAGTGAACCGCCGACAAAAGCGAGGTCGGCAATGCCGTACAGTAGCATCAGCTCGCCCATAGTGTCGCCGATCACAACCTGAGTACCCGATGACGGAACTTCGCCCGAAGAGCGTGTGGTATAGCTTAGCCCAGCCTGGCGTACGAGGTTAATAGCATCCGGGAAGCGTTCCGGATGTCTGGGAACCAGAATCAGTAAAAGATTCGGGAACTGATTTAATAACGCCTGATGGGCGGCAATGATAATGCTTTCTTCGCCGTCGTGGGTGCTGGTTGCAATCCATACCGGGCGGTGAGGCGCCCATTGACGACGTAATGTGACTGCTTTTGCGGCCAGTTGCGGCGTGACGGAAATATCAAACTTCAGGCTGCCGGTGACGGTGACCTGATTGCTTCTGGCGCCAAGCGCAATAAAACGTGCGCCATCTTCTTCGTTCTGGGCGGCAATCAAGGTGATACGACGGAGCAGCCTGCCAACAAATTTCCCTAATTTAGCGTAGCCAGCAGCTGAACGAGCTGAAAGACGTGCGTTGGCAATGACCAGCGGGATGTGGCGCTTATGGAGCGCCGCGATCAGATTTGGCCACAGCTCTGTTTCCATAATTAACACCAGCTTGGGGTCAACTTTATTCAGAAAACGGTTCAGGGCATCCGGTAAATCGTACGGCAGATAAATGTGTTGAACGTCAGTGCCAAAAGCGGATTGTACGCGCTCGGAACCGGTTGGCGTCATGGTGGTTACCGTGATCGGCAAATCGGGATAACGATGTCGCAGAGCGCGGACTAATGGGATAGCTGCCAGCGTTTCGCCTACTGAAACCGAATGAAGCATGATGCCGCCTGGTTTAAGCGGACGGCGGTAAAAGCCGTAGCGTTCACCCCAGCGTTTACGGTAGGCCGGAGCCTTACGTCCGCGCACCCAAAGCCGTATCCAGATCAGAGGCTGAATAAGGTAGAAAAGGGCGGTGTAAAGCAATTCGAGCATAATGGTAGCTGACTTATGAATGTGCTGGGGATTCTATGTATTTAGTTGTGGCTTTACCAATACTTTTCCTATTTTTAAATTAAATAGCGTCTCAGGCGGGGATTACCTTGGGTGCAAACATCTTTTGCATCTTTACGATATCTGTTGATATTTTCAGGTTTAGTCGAGCCAGAGAGCTTAAAATTAAAAGGTCTTTACATGGTAATTTATTGATTTATATGGCTTAATGATATTGGTTGTGCAAGAATTATTCGAGTCGGAACATGGCGAAAGAAGTGATACACTAGCGCGTAAAAAATCAGTGCGATATCAGTAATCAGGTAGCTGTTGAGCCTGGGGCGGTAGCGTGCTTTTTTCTGCTTAACTTTACCGGACACTCACGATAAAAGAGCCGCTTGTGGATAAGCCAATTAATAGAATTCTGGTCATAAAAATGCGTTTTCACGGAGATATGTTGTTAACAACTCCTGTCATTAGTACGCTAAAGCAGAACTATCCTGAAGCGAAAATCGACGTGCTTCTTTATCAGGATACCATCCCAATTTTGTCGGAAAACCCAGAAATTAATGCCCTTTATGGTATTAAAAATAAAAAGACAAAAGTAACCGACAAAATTACTAATTTCATGCACCTGGCCACAACGTTACGCGCAAATGGGTATGATTTAGTTGTAAACCTTACCGACCAGTGGATCGTCGCGATATTGATGCGGCTACTGAATGCGCCGATTAAAATCTCTCAGGATTATGCTCATCGGCAATCTTCTTTTTGGAAAAATAGTTTTACATGTCTGGCTCCGCTGAGCGGAGAAAATGTGGTGGAAAGTAATCTGTCTGTGCTGGCCCCGTTGAAACTTAACTCGACTGTGACGCATACCACAATGAGCTATCCTCCGGATAGTTGGGAACGTATGCGCACAGAATTAAATCGGGCTGGGGTTGGTGATGAATACGTTGTTATTCAACCGACGGCACGTCAACGCTTCAAGTGCTGGAATAACGAAAAGTTTTCACAGGTAATTGACGCCTTACACCAGCGTGGTCTGGAGGTAGTTCTGACCTCTGGCCCAGGCGCAGACGATCTGGCTTGCGTGAATGAAATTGCACAAGGTTGCAAAGAAAAGCCCGTTACTGCGTTGGCCGGAAAGATGAGCTTCCCAGAGCTAGGAGCAGTCATCGATCATGCCCAGTTGTTTATTGGGGTGGACTCTGCTCCCGGACACATTGCTGCTGCGGTTGATACACCATTGATATGCCTGTTTGGCGCAACGGATCATAATTTTTGGCGACCATGGTCAAAGCAGATGATTCAATTTTGGGCTGGTGATTACCGTCCGATGCCACCACGTGAGCAGCGCGATCGCAATGAAATGTATCTTTCGGTGATTCCCGCTGACGATGTTATTGCTGCTGTCGATAAACTATTACCCGGTAGACTTGTGCCGCCACAAGCGGGGAGTCCCGTATGATTGTTGCTTTCTGTTTGTATAAATACTTCCCATTCGGTGGGTTACAGCGTGATTTTATGCGCATTGCGCAAACTGTAGCGGCACGAGGTCACCATGTTCGTGTCTACACGCAGTCCTGGGAAGGTGAGTGTCCTGACGTTTTTGAATTAATTCTTGTACCGGTAAAGTCCCGGACAAACCATGGCCGCAATGCGGAGTATTATTCCTGGGTCCAGGCACATTTACTTCAGCATCCTGTCGATCGGCTTGTTGGTTTTAATAAAATGCCGGGCCTGGATATCTACTATGCTGCTGACGTTTGCTATGCCGAGAAAGTGGCGCAAGAAAAAGGTTTCCTCTATCGGTTAACTTCACGATATCGGCACTATGCAGCGTTTGAGCGTGCGACGTTTGAGCAGGGTAAATCGACGCAGCTATTAATGCTAACTGATAAGCAGATTGCTGATTTTCAGAAGCATTATCAGACAGAAGCTGAGCGATTTCATATTCTTCCTCCCGGGATTTATCCGGACAGAAAGTATAGTCAGCAGATCCCGAATAGCCATGAAGTTTTTCGCCAGAAAAACGGTATAACAGAGCAACAAAATCTTTTATTACAGGTAGGCTCTGATTTCACTCGTAAAGGTGTGGATCGTTCAATTCGCGCGTTGGCATCATTACCAGAAACTCTTCGAACCAATACGCTACTGTTTGTTGTTGGACAAGACAAACCGAGAAAATTTGAGGTGTTGGCGGAAAAACTTGGCGTACGCAGTAATGTCCATTTCTATTCAGGCCGTAATGATGTTGCAGAATTAATGGCTGCGGCTGATTTATTGATGCATCCGGCTTATCAGGAGGCGGCAGGCATTGTGCTACTAGAGGCAATCACTGCAGGGCTGCCGGTTTTGACCACAGCTGTATGCGGTTACGCGCATTATATTGTTGATGCTAACTGTGGTATGGCAATTGCAGAACCATTCCGGCAAGAAACGCTGAATGAAGTCTTACGTAAAGCGCTGGTAGAGCCTTCATTGCGTTCTGAGTGGAGGGAAAATGCACGAAACTATGCGGATACGCAAGATTTATACAGCCTACCGGAGAAAGCAGCGGATATGATTACGGGTGGTTTAGATGGTTGAATTAAAAGAACCGTTAGCCACATTATGGCGCGGGAAAGATGCATTTGAAGAAGTTAAAAATTTACAAGGTGAAGTATTCAGAGAGCTGGAAACTCGCCGTACGCTACGATTTGAACTAGCGGGCAAAAGCTATTTTTTAAAATGGCACAGAGGCACTTCTCTGAAGGAGATTGTTAAAAATCTACTTTCATTACGCATGCCAGTATTAGGTGCTGATAGAGAATGGAATGCTATTCATCGCCTGAGTCAATTGGGCGTGGATACAATGACAGGGGTGGGATTTGGTGAGAAAGGATTGAATCCACTGACTAAAACCTCGTTTATTATTACTGAAGATCTCACTCCAACCATCAGCCTGGAAGATTACTGTGCGGAATGGGCCACAAATTCTCCCGATGTGAAAGTGAAGCGTATGATTATTGATCGTGTTGCCACCATGGTGCGTAAGATGCATGCTGGAGGTATCAATCATCGCGATTGCTATATTTGCCACTTTTTATTACATCTTCCTTTTTCTGGGTATGAGGACGATCTCAAGATTTCAGTGATTGATTTGCACCGTGCTCAGATTCGGTCGACCGTTCCCCGACGCTGGCGTGACAAAGACTTGATTGGTCTCTATTTTTCATCCATGAATATTGGATTAACACAGCGTGATATATATAGATTTCTACGCGTCTATTGCGAGTTGCCATTGAAAAGAATCCTAAGCCAGGAGGCTGATTTGTTCAATGAAGCACAGGTTAAAGCTAATAAAATACGCGAAAGAACAATTCGTAAATCTCTGTGATTAATTTATCCTGAACTATTTGGAATAGGGCATGTGAGAACGTGGTCTATTTCTCAAAAATTGGTAAGAGTCAAATGTCTCAATTTAGTGATAAAGAAGTTATCCTTTCTGTTTTTGAGTACGATTTTCGGGAAAATGCTTCTGCAGACTGTTTTAATATCGGTTATGGTATTGACAGAAATTTTTTATTTGGCTGCGGCGTTTCAATAGCCTCTATATTATTGTCGAATAAAAAAATCGATTTCACATTTCATATATTTACTGATTATTTTGATGAGAGTGATAAAGCCAGATTCTCCGATCTGGCTAAACAATATCAATCCTGTATCAAAGTCTACCTAATTGATTGCAATAAATTAAAAGACTTACCTAGTACCAAAAATTGGACTTATGCAACATATTTCCGTTTTGTTATTGCAGATTATTTCTATAATAAGGTAGATAAATTATTATACCTTGATGCTGATATTGCTTGCCAGGGTTGTGTGCGAGAACTGGTCGATTATAAGTTTTCCGCAGATGAGATCGCTGTCGTTGTAACGGAAAGAGATTCCGAATGGTGGCATAATCGTTCTGTAACGCTGGCCACTCCAGAATTAACTGCCGGATACTTTAATGCTGGGTTCTTACTTATCAATATCAACGCATGGCACAGTAATAATATCTCTTCCCGAGCCATCGAAATGTTGCGTATTCCAGAATGGGTGGAAAGAATAACTCATCTTGATCAAGATGTCCTTAATGTGTTGTTAGCCGGAAAAGTAACTTTTATCAATGGTAAATACAATACTCGCTTTAGCATTAATTATGAACTGAAAGATAAAGTAGTCAACCCTGTTAATAATGAAACTGTCTTCATTCATTATGTAGGACCGACTAAACCCTGGCATGAGTGGTCCAACTATCCGGTATCGAAGAGTTTTTTAGTTGCGAAAGAGGCCTCGCCCTGGCATTCAGTCGCGCTTCTCAAACCGACCAATAGTAACCAATTCAGATATTGTGCAAAGCATAAATTTAAACAAGGGTTATACATTCAGGGACTGTATAGCTACTTTAATTATTATCTGACTAAGTTGAAAGGTTAACTGCTGGTTAAGTGCATTACTAAAATCATCCATAATTATGCAGAACTTGGCCGCTGAAAAATATAGCTGAAATAATTAAAGGTAATTAAATTGGACTTCAAAAGGTTAACTAACTTCAAAGATATCATTGAGTTAGACAGACGTGTTACTCCATGTGATGATCGTGACACTTTTAATATTTCATGGGGGATCGATAAAAATTACCAAACTGGTGCGGCAATCTCTATTGCATCTATCCTTGAAAATAATAAAGAGAGTAATATTAATTTTACCTTTCATATTATTGCGGATTATTTAGACCAAGATTATATTGCACTTTTGACACAGTTAGCAGAACAGTATAAAACAGTTATTAAGCTATATCATATTGATTCTGAACCGTTGGTGTCACTGCCTAAAACAAATATATGGCCAGTGTCAATATACTATCGCTTGCTTTCATTTGATTACTTTTCTGAACGATTAGATCGACTGCTATATCTAGATGCTGATATTACGTGTAAAGGCTCTTTAGAGGATCTTGCCGCTCTGAAATTTGATGGGGAATATGGTGCGGTCGTAGTAGATGTTGATTCCATGCAGGCTAAAAGCGCAGAACGTTTACATAACCCTGAGTTTAAAGGCAACTACTTTAACTCGGGGGTCATGTATATAAACTTGCAACAATGGCTTAACTCTAGTTTGACGAAGAGATTTTTTGAACTATTGTCAGATGAAAATATAGTTTCCAAAGTAAAATATCCTGATCAAGATATTTTAAATATTATGTTTTTGCATCATGCGGTATTATTACCGAGAAAATTTAACTCAATTTACTCATTGAAGTCTGAGTTTGAAATTAAAAATAAAAATCATTATAAATCAGTGATTAATGAAGAGACAGTATTTATTCATTATACTGGTGTAACAAAACCATGGCACGAGTGGGCTGATTATTCCTCAGCACAGTTTTTCCGCACAGTATATGAGAAGTCACCATGGAAGAATCAGCCTTATCAAGTTGCAAAACAAAAACATGAATATAGAGAAAAATATAAGCATCTTCTTTATCAAAATAAAATAATTCCAGGCCTGATCGCAGCAATTAAATATAAGACAATGTGAAGGTGATCTTTATGATTGATAAAATCATATTTACTGTAACCCCTATTTATTCTATTCCACCACGTGGTGCCGCGGCAGTTGAGACCTGGATGTATCAGGTTGCACAGAGAACTCAATTCCCTAATCGTATTGTCTGCATAAAGAATGAAGGATATTCTGATTATTCTTACGTAAACGAACGATGCAGTATTCATCGCATAGGATTTAGTCCGTTATATAAGCGTATTTTCCAAAAGTGGACCCGACTGGATCCGGTACCTTATTCAAAGCGCATACTGAAAGTTGCTGAAAAGTTTGAGATAACCGATCAAAGTGTGATTGTTGTCCATAACAGTATGAAGCTATATCGACAAATTCGCTCGCGAGCTCCTCAGGCAAGAGTTGTGATTCATATGCATAATGCTTTTGAACCTAAGTTGCTCGATCAAAAAGTTAAGATGATCGTACCAAGTTTGTTTTTGAAGAATTATTATCAATCTTATCTTCCTGAAGCTGATATTGTTATTGTACCTAATGGTATTGACCTGGATATCTATCAATCGTCCTATGAATCCATATCAAAGAGTAAATTAAATATTTCCCCAGAAAGCAAGGTGGTATTTTTTGCTGGACGCATAGTACCTGATAAAGGTGTTCTCTTGCTTCTGCAGGCTTTTGAAAAGCTGCAACATGAAAACAAAAATCTGAAGCTTGTGGTCGTTGGTGATCACATGGAAGTAAGTAAGAATGATAAAGGTGATTATCAGCGCGAAGTGCGGGAGATAGCCGAGCGTCTCAAGCCACATTGCATTATGTTGGGTAGTATCTCTCCCGAGAAAATGCACTATTACTATCCACTGGCAGACATAGTAGTGATTCCTTCGCAGTTTCAGGAGCCATTTTGTATGGTGGCAATTGAGGCTATGGGAGCCGGGAGGCCTGTATTAGTCAGCACTCGAGGCGGCATGATTGAGTTTGTTAAAGATAAGATTACAGGCTATCACTTAACAGAGCCGATGACTGCAGACACTATTGCTGAGGATATCACCAGGGTCATGCTGGAAAGTGATTTACCGGATACGGCCCAACGAGGGCAGCAATACGTCTTTAAAAACTATAGCTGGTCTGCTGTTACGCAACGTTTTGAAGAGGTTATTTGTAACTGGTTCGAGTGATAAAAAGGCTACATATAGTAGCCTTTTTTTAATGATTTATTTATTCTTCAGGGCTAACAGGAACCCAGCAAAAATACCCAACAGATCTAATTCAATCTGCTCAACGTTGCCTCGAATAATAAAATAACCGACAAATGAAAGTAAAATTATCATATAAGCATTGTATGGGGAGTGATAATTCTCCCTAAATGCATGTGTGACGCACTCTCTCACAACGCTTGTGTACACCATTATTAAACCCAGAAGTCCAAGCAACCCTGTACCAAACCAGACAAAGAGAATAAGGTTATGTGGCCCAATTGACTCACGGAATGTCCAGTTTGGATAATCAACAACACGCTTGTTGTACACTATCTTATAAGCATTGTTACCAAAGCCATAGCCTATAACCGGGTTTTCAAGGATTAGGTCAAACGCACTTCCTTGGGTACCATTAGTATAGCGGTATGAGCTGTCAGTTTGCTGTAATTTAACTGTCAGGTTTTCTGACATATCTTTGTGTGAAAAAATAGCTGTCAGAGCAACAATGGCGACGAGTACTCCAACAAGACACAATCGCCATTGTTTATAAATAACTATCCATGTAAGAGCGATGATAAATACCGATAACCAAGCGCCACGGGACAATGTTCCGAGAATTAGAAAGGTATAAATTGCCCCTAGCGTCAGGAATAATATACGGTATTTTGCTGATTTAAGTAACCAGAGATTCAGAAGCGCGGGAAATAAAAATACCATTGCGTCTGAAATTCCGCGATGTTGATAATTAGTAAAAGGCATGATTCCTTGCTGATAGTCCTGATAATAAAGGACAAGTTCTGAAAGGCATCGCAAACTAAGAGCTGTAAGGAACGAGAAGAATATCAACTTCGAAATGGTTTCTTTGCTTTCTTCTCTTAATAATACAGGGATCGCAATGGTGCATAATAAAACATTTTCAACAACAGAGTTGTTTATCTCTTTCAGGCTGGCTTTTAGTTCAGGAGTGAACATTAAAGAGACGAAAGTAGCGATTACAAGAAATAATACACTTGAAAAAATAAATGTTTTAAAAGTTGAAATGTAATGACGAGGATTCTTGCATAAATAGACTATCGTAGTGATTGTCATCAGTATGACAATCAAATGTTTATAACGTGTAATATCACCTAAGAAATAGGTGGCGATAAAAAGAAATACAAGTCCTCTATTCCAGTTTACCTTCCAGTTTTTTTTCTCATTTAAAAAAAACTTTGTTAGAGCCATCATTTCTCCGACACCGGCAGACAATTATTCAAAAATTCACAATTAATTGATCTAAATACGGTCGAAGAATGCAAGTCTGAAAGGTTTTCACTTCCTGAGCGACATACCACTTGATTCTTCCCATACCCACCAATCAATCCTGGGTCCGTTGGACCGTACAACGTAATATTAGGGCGATCCAGCGCAGCGGTTAAATGGCTCAGGCCTGTATCAACCGACACCACAAATTTTGCCCCCGCCAATACGCGAGCGACCTCTTCAAGAGTCATCCGTGGAAGAACATCAACATAAGAAAAACCATCCGCCAGCCTAAGGGCCCGTGCTTCTTCATGGGGAGCACCCCAGGGCAGTTTAATACGTATGCCAGCGTTATTTAACAGGCCAATTAGCTCCCGCCAGTTGGCTTCTGGCCAGTGTTTATCATCACGCGTCGTGGCATGCAGAAATACGGCATACTGTCCTGTCTCAGCATTACGTTCTTTCAGAAAATGCTGAGCGATAGCGTAATCACCCTGCGACTGCGGTTTAGCATATCCCAGACTTTTGGCGAACAGCTCACGCGTACGTTCTACCGCATGCTGCTGCCGGGCAATGTGATGTTTGCGATTATAAAACAGGCTAGCCAAGGGTTCGCGTGCCGTGCTCCAGTCCATACCATGCTTGATGCCACGCGCCAGACGCGTAACCAACGCTGCGCTTTTAACCAAACCCTGCGCATCAATTATCGCGTCATACTGGCGTAAACGCACCGCATCGCGAAAGGCTTTACGCTCGGCTTTAATCGGCGCTGAAAACCAGGCTTTACGCCAACGACGAATCGCCACTGGGATCACGCGGTCAACGGCCGCATGCCAGGATGGGATCTGCGCGAAGCCCTCTTCCACTACCCAATCAAATTGAATATCCGGCATGACCTGCTGCGCGTCAGTTAATGCAGGTAACGTATGCAGTACATCGCCCATAGACGATGTTTTAACGATCAGTACCCGCATCCGTCAGGCTTCCTCTTGTAACAACAGGTCGTTGAGCTCTTCCAGTACGCGCTGGGGGGTAATGTCAATCAGGCTCTGATGATAGCCTTCTGCCGCATCGCCCTTGCGTACTTTGTGATAACCCGTAATCAGGCGAATCACGCGCGCCTTGTGTGAAAGAGGCGGAGTGAAATCCGGGCTGCTGGGGCCGTATAATGCGACCAATGGGCGGTTTAGCGCGGCGGCAACGTGCATTAATCCAGAGTCGTTGGTGACCACCGCTTTGCAGGCTGCGAGAAGGATGACGGCCTGCTCCAGCTGTGTTTCGCCCGCCAGATTACGGCACCATGCCTGCTGTTCAACGCTCAGCGTCGCCAGGATCTCATTTCCGGCCTCATGGTCTTTTGCCGAGCCAAACAGCACAATCTGATGGCCCTCATCGATCAATTGCTTCGCCAGTTCTGCGTAGTGGTAATGTGGCCATCGTTTTGCAGGGCCAAATTCCGCGCCAGGGCAAAAGCCGATGATGGGGCGTTCGGCAGAGAGGGAAAACTGACTACAGGTCAGTGATTTCTCGCCTTCGCTGACCTGCAACTGCGGCCATAGCAGAGGCTGCGGCAAATCTTTGGCCGTCAGCATCACGCCTTTATCATACGCCAGGGCCACATAGCGCTCGACCATCAGCGGCCATGCGTCTTTATCCAGCACGCGCGCATCGTTTAGCAGACCGTAGCGCATTTCGCCACGCCAACCGGTACGATGGGGAATGCCAGCAAAGAACGGCACCAGCGCTGATTTAAACGAGTTAGGCAGCACATAGGCGCGGTCATAGCGCTTTTCACGCAGGCTGTGACCGAGTTTACGGCGTTCGCCGATCTCCAGCGCGCCATGACCCAGCGGCATGGCAATGGCTTCGTTGACTTCAGGCATGCGCGACAGCAGCGGACGGCACCACGCAGGTGCCATCACGTCGATTATCGCCTGGGGATAGCGCGCCTTAAGCGTGCGATAGAGACTTTGCGACATCATCATGTCGCCCACCCAGGACGGGCCCACCACCAGAATCCTCATTGATTGCCTGCCTTACGCGTCGCGGTTCAGCCAGGCCATATATTCCGTGACGCCTTCGGCGACGGTTTTAAACGGCTTGTCATAGCCCGCTGCGCGCAGGTTAGTCAGATCGGCCTGAGTAAATGCCTGGTAGCGACCTTTCAGTTTTTCCGGGAATGGGATGTACTCAATGCTGCCTTTGTTGTGATACGCAAGCGTAGCATCGGCAACGGCCTGGAAAGATTCCGCACGACCGGTACCGAGGTTAAAGATGCCGGAAACCCCGTTTTCCAGGAACCACAGGTTTACCGCAGCCACATCGCCGACATAAACGAAATCACGTTTGAAGTTTTCACTGCCTTCGAACAGTTTTGGTGTTTCGCCATTGTTGAGCTGGGTATTGAGGTGGAAGGCGACGCTCGCCATGCTGCCTTTATGGCCTTCACGTGGTCCGTAGACGTTGAAATAGCGGAAGCCAACAATCTGAGAGTTCGCTTCTGGCAGGATCTGACGAACGTACTCGTCGAACAGGAATTTTGAGTAACCGTAGACGTTCAGCGGCTTCTCATATTCACGGGATTCGATGAAATCAGAAGTGCGACCGCCATAAGTGGCGGCAGAAGACGCGTACAGGAACGGGATTTCACGCTCCAGGCAGTAGTGCAGCAGCTCTTTGGAGTATTGATAGTTGTTATCCATCATATACTTGCCGTCCCACTCGGTGGTGGAAGAGCATGCGCCTTCGTGGAAAATCGCTTCGATATCGCCGAAATCTTCCCCGGCCATAATCTGGATCAGGAAGTCTTCCTTGTCCATGTAGTCAGCAATATTCAGATCCACCAGGTTAACAAACTTGGTGCCGTCTTTCAGGTTGTCCACCACCAGGATGTCGGTGATGCCTTTATCATTCAGGGACTTAACGATGTTGCTGCCGATAAAGCCCGCGCCGCCGGTAACGATGATCATAAATGTAACCTTCGAATTATGGAGTCAGAGACAATCTCAGACACTAATGTTTGTAATCATACCATCACATCGGCATCCCTTCAGCCTCTTAAGTAAGATGGCGAGTCGGCAGACGGTCTATAAACACTTGCATAAGAATGCTTATTTAATGGTTATTATCTGTATTGAATTATTCTTAAATGTATTGCGGTTTTTTAATAACCACCCATGTATATTATATGTACAAAAACAAAAGCTATGTGATATAATATTTTTTTTATTAATGGTTTGATATGGCTATGAAATCATCTACCACTATTGTTACAGCATATTTTGATATCGGTAGGGGGGAGTGGACTGTTAATAAAGGCTTCCGTGAAAAACTATCCCGATCTTCTGATGTCTATTTTGATTACTTCAAGCGGTTAGCCGCTTTAGAAAACGATATGGTTATTTTTACTTCGCCTGAGTTTGAAGCCAGAATTGCGGAAATACGCAAAGGTAAGCCCACAAAAATTATAACTATAGATTTAGATAATAAATTCAAACACATTAAAAATAAAATTAGACAAATCCAGCAGGATGATACCTTTAAGAATAAGTTAGAAACTCGACAGCTTGGTAATCCTGAATACTGGTCTCCAGAATATGTGTTGATCACTAATTTAAAAGCATATTTTGTAGCTAAAGCTATTAATTTAGGCTTAGTTAATACTCCGATGGTTGCGTGGATCGACTTCGGGTATTGTCGTAAACCTCAGGTCACTGGCGGTTTAAAGGTATGGGATTTCCCATTTGATCGTAATAAAATGCATCTCTTTACGATTAAAAAAGGCTTGGTTGTGTCATCAATAAAGCAAGTGTTTGACTTTATGATTGGGAATCATATTTATATTATCGGTGGCGCTATTGTTGGCTCTCAGGAAAAATGGAAAGAGTTTTATTCATTAGTCACTGAATGCCAAAAAGAGACCCTCAGAAATAATATTGTTGATGATGATCAGGGTATTTTTGTTATGTGTTATTACAAGCGCCCTGCGCTATTAATGCTTAATTACCTTGGTCGTGGCAAATGGTTCGATCTGTTCCGTGTTTATCGGCGAACCGCGTTAGGTGCAAAACTCCAGGCACTACGAATTTTTCTGACCCGAAAGTAGTGGTTCGAATGGGATCTAAGGGTTACCTGAGCAGATAGAATGCTGTGAAGGCATTCTACTGTTATTGCTGCTGTTTTTTCACCTCAATCAATAAAACTCTTCTAAATCAACTGGTTGCTAATCATCTCTCCTAATAAAGATACACGGCAGCATCACTGATTAGCCATGTGGATATACGTGATTTATGCTTCATTTTGAAGAAGTAGTGATGCGTCATCTCGTATCAACGTATAGCTTTGGGTAATATGTGCTGAAATTTGCCCAGTCTGGAGAATTGAAATGCGTGGGGATTTTTACAAACAGTTAACCAACGATCTCGACACCGCACGTGCGGAAGGATTGTTTAAAGAAGAGCGCATTATTACGTCTGCCCAGCAGGCGGATATCACCGTGGCGGACGGAAGCCACGTTATTAACTTTTGTGCGAACAACTATCTGGGGCTGGCTAACCACCCGGAGCTGATTGCAGCGGCAAAAGCGGGCATGGATTCTCACGGATTTGGTATGGCTTCGGTCCGCTTTATTTGCGGTACCCAGGACAGCCATAAGCAACTGGAGCAAAAACTGGCGGCATTCCTCGGTATGGAAGATGCCATCCTTTACTCTTCCTGCTTTGACGCCAACGGCGGCCTGTTCGAAACACTGCTGGGTGCAGAAGATGCGATTATTTCAGATGCGCTAAACCACGCGTCTATCATTGACGGCGTTCGCTTGTGTAAAGCAAAGCGTTTCCGTTACGCCAACAACGACATGGTCGAGCTGGAAGCGCGCCTGAAAGAAGCGCGTGAAGCGGGCGCCCGTCATATCCTGATCGCCACCGATGGCGTGTTCTCTATGGATGGTGTTATCGCTAACCTGAAAGGCGTTTGTGACCTGGCGGATAAATACGACGCGCTGGTCATGGTTGATGATTCTCATGCGGTCGGCTTTGTCGGCGAAAACGGTCGTGGCTCCCATGAATACTGTGATGTGATGGGCCGTGTGGACATCATCACCGGTACGCTGGGTAAAGCACTCGGTGGCGCATCCGGCGGTTACACCGCAGCGCGCAAAGAGGTTGTTGAGTGGCTGCGTCAGCGTTCCCGTCCGTACCTGTTCTCCAACTCACTGGCTCCGGCGATTGTTGCAGCCTCCATTAAAGTGCTGGAGATGGTCGAGGCTGGCAACGAGCTGCGCGATCGCCTGTGGGCGAACGCACGTCAGTTCCGTGAGCAAATGTCTGCCGCAGGCTTTACGTTAGCGGGTGCGGATCACGCGATTATCCCGGTGATGTTGGGTGATGCGGTTGTAGCGCAGGCGTTCGCCCGTGAACTGCAAAAAGAGGGGATTTACGTTACCGGATTCTTCTATCCGGTGGTTCCAAAAGGCCAGGCGCGTATTCGTACCCAGATGTCTGCGGCGCATACCCCTGAGCAGATCACGCGTGCTGTTGAGGCGTTCACACGCATTGGTAAACAACTGGGCGTTATTGCCTGAGGATGTGAAATGAAAGCGTTATCCAAACTGAAAGCGGAAGAGGGCATTTGGATGACCGACGTTCCTGAACCGGAAGTCGGCCATAACGATTTGCTGATTAAAATCCGTAAAACAGCCATCTGCGGGACTGACGTTCACATTTATAACTGGGATGAATGGTCGCAAAAAACCATCCCGGTACCGATGGTCGTTGGGCATGAATATGTCGGCGAAGTTGTTGGCATCGGCCAGGAAGTTAAAGGCTTTAAAATCGGCGATCGCGTTTCAGGCGAAGGTCATATCACCTGCGGGCATTGCCGTAACTGCCGCGGTGGGCGTACTCACCTGTGCCGCAATACGACCGGTGTCGGCGTAAATCGTCCTGGCTGCTTTGCAGAGTACCTGGTGATCCCGGCATTTAACGCGTTTAAAATTCCGGACAACATCTCCGACGACCTGGCGTCTATTTTCGATCCGTTCGGTAATGCGGTGCACACGGCGCTGTCGTTTGATCTGGTTGGGGAAGATGTGCTGGTTTCCGGTGCGGGTCCAATCGGAATTATGGCAGCGGCGGTCGCGAAGCACGTTGGCGCACGCCACGTGGTGATTACCGATGTTAATGAGTATCGCCTTGAGTTGGCGCGTAAAATGGGCATCACTCGCGCGGTCAACGTCTCGAAAGAGAATCTGACTGACGTGATGGCTGAACTGGGTATGACCGAAGGGTTTGATGTAGGTCTGGAGATGTCCGGTGCGCCGCCAGCGTTTCGCGCCATGCTGGACACTATGAACCACGGTGGGCGCATTGCTATGCTGGGTATTCCGCCATCTGACATGTCAATCGACTGGACGAAAGTTATCTTTAAGGGGCTGTTTATTAAAGGTATCTACGGTCGTGAGATGTTTGAGACCTGGTACAAAATGGCTGCACTGATTCAGTCTGGTCTGGATTTGTCGCCAATCATCACCCATCGATTCTCCATCGATGAATTCCAGCAGGGCTTTGACGCGATGCGTTCAGGCCAGTCAGGGAAAGTGATCCTGAGTTGGGATTGAAGGCTCGATTTGTATTAAATGTTACCAACGGCCAGATTATTTGATCTGGCCGTATACATAATAAATGCTATTTACCACGAAGCTTTCTGGATAAAGATCTTGTCGCTTCTTTGAGGCAGATGAGCTTATACACTAACCCTTTCCCTTTGATTTTAATATTATATTTTCGCTGCAACGCTAAAATGTCATTAGCCTGACAAATCTTCATGTTTCCCTTACAAGATAAGTCGATAATTCTTAATTCACCGCCTGGCGTACGAATGAAGTTTCCTGGGTGGATATCATTAGATGCCAACCCGGCTTTGTGAAGGCGCAGAACGCACTGCTTCACTTCATCGGCATTCTTAGGGCTAATTTCTTTTAAAGGAGTACCTTCAATATATTCATGAATAATATAAACATCATGACACTGACGAAGGCGCACTTTCTCTGCAGCGTAGTAGAGATCGGCTGTACAGGCGCGCATTTCCGGGGAGAGCTTGTCCAGCTTCTTGATGAGCCTGGAATAGAAGGGACCGGAGATAAAATTCTGCATTTTTTTCTCGAATCGAGGATCAACTTCACGGTCGTTTTTGATGATAAATTTTTGTGAGTTGTACTCGACCAGTTCCACGCTGCGCATAGCGTTACCACTGCTCAACGGTTTGCCACTGATTTCTTTATTTATATACTTACTCATCAGTGACTTAAGGTCTATATTGGTCTCTTTACAATAGACCGTATAACCTTTTTCATGTGTCTTACTGATGGCCATCACTTTCCTCAATATCAGTGTACATAATGCGTTAATTTATAGCGATATAGTATACAGGTTGCGCCCCTCAATATGTAGACGATCTGAGCTTTCACTGCCCGCTGAACTCAGGTTTCGCATAGCATTTTCTCATACTGGCTGCTTTCGCCGCGCCGCTTCTGGCGATAAATCGTTCCAGGCTTAATAATTCCTTAATGAAACTGTAGTAAAAGTCATCAGTGTACTAACAAACCAGGGTTAGCTGATGAGAAACAGCACAAATATGTTGAGTGTTATTATTCCGTTGTATAACGCGGGTGATAGTTTTCGGGATTGCATGGAATCTTTGATCGCACAGACATGGAGTGCGATAGAGATCATTATTGTCGATGATGGCTCAACGGATAACTCTGTTGATATTGCAAGAAAGTATGCTGATAACTATCCCCATGTTCGGTTGTTGCATCAGGCTAACGCTGGGGCATCTGTTGCGCGTAATCGTGGTCTGGCAGCGGCCAGAGGGGATTATGTTGCATTTGTCGATGCTGATGACCTGGTTTATCCCAATATGTATGAAACCCTGATGACCATGGCACTTCAGGATGACCTGGATCTGGCGCAGTGCAATTCTGACTGGTGCATTTTCGAAACGGGGGACACCTGGCAATCAATACCGACGGACCGTTTGCGGTCTACGGGTGTATTGACCGGCCCTGACTGGTTACGTATGGCATTGGCTTCACGCCGTTGGACACATGTGGTCTGGATGGGGGTTTACCGCAGGGATGTTATCGAGAAAAATAAGATATCGTTTGTTCCTGGGTTGCATCATCAGGATATTGTATGGACGACGGAGTTTATGTTTAACGCCAAACGTGTACGATATACCGAACAATCTTTATATAAATACTTCTTACATGATCAATCAGTTAGCCGTCTTAAAAGACAAGGCTTAAAAAATCTCAATTACCAACGACACTATATTAAAATTACACGGTTATTGGATAAGTTGAATCGTGAATATGCTGGACGGATTACTCTTTATCCGGAATTTCATCAGCAAATAACCTATGAAGCTTTGCGCGTTTGTCACGCAGTACGCAAAGAACCGGATGTTCATATTCGTCAGCGTATGATTGCAGAGATTTTTGTCTCGGGTATGTATAAACGCATGATTACTAATGTACGCAGCGCCAAAGTTATGTACCAGGCGCTGCTATGGTCATTCCGTCTCTGGAAATGGCGAGATAAAACATCGTCGCCTTCTCGTATTACACGTAAAACGCTTAATCTACGTTAGCGTTCATAGTGCCGGGAGAGGATGTATTTCCCCAGCCCTGCCACTGCAGCTTCATGTACTGCACCAGCGTGCTTTGGGTGATGCTTTCACCGAGCACGCTGAAGAAGCGGCTGGCGTAAACGGGCTCTAACGGCTGTTTCGGTTTGCATAATTTCACCCCGCGGAAAGGATTACGCGGTGCGTCAGGCGTACCGTTTTTTGGCGGAGTGAGGTTTGGTCTGGACGTATCCACCTGTGGTTCATTGAGCAGGCTGCTTGGGCGAACCAGCGTGATGTCGGCTGGCAGGCTATAAAGCATCTGCTGCAGGACGCGAACCGTAGACGGGTGAGGGTGGCCAATGGCAATTGCCGAGCCGTTGCGACGCGCAAGTTCGACGGCACGATTAAACTGACGGCGAATATCGGCTTCGTTTTGCGTGTCGTCCAGGAAGACTTTGCGTTTGATGACCTTCACACCGGTTCCTGATGCTGCGCGCATGGCCTGACTGTTGCCGATGGTCATGCTGTCAAGGAAGTAGAGATCGTATCGTTCCAGCGCCTGCATCACCTTCTGCATGCCAAACAGGCTGGAGGTCATCGCGCTGCCCATATGGTTGTTCAGACCGACCGCATTCGGTACTTTGCTTACCGCATCGCGAATAATTCGCTCAATCTCTTCGCTGCTCATTTCCGGGCGTAAAGTGTCTTTCTCTAACGGCTGTTTGCTCAGTGGCGCCATCGGTAGATGGATCAGGACTTCATGCCCGCTGTTATGCGCTTTGGTTGCCATTTCCCGCGCATGCGGAGCATTAGGCAAAACGGCAACGGAGATGGTGGAAGGCATCGCCAGTACCTGATTTTCAGTGTGTGGACGATAGCCGAAATCATCAATGACGATGGCGAGTTTGCCAGCAAAAACAGGTGTTGCGAAGGCCAGCAGGCTGGCGAGAGAGAGTAATAGACGACGAAATTGAGGCAAAACTTATCTTCCCAACCACGGCTGTGGATTGACCGCCTGACCCTGGCGACGAATTTCGAAATAGAGCGCCGGTCTACCCTGACCGCCGCTGCTACCCACAAGTGCAATAGGCTGCCCGGCGCGAACCTGCGTACCGACGCTGACCAGTGCGCTCTGGTTATAACCGTACAGGCTCATATCGCCTTTACCGTGCTCAACGACGACGACCAGGCCATAGCCCTGCAGCCAGTCCGCCAGAATGACGCGACCATCGGCAATGGCTTTAACTTCGGTGCCTTCGGATGCGCCAATAACCATCCCCTTCCAACGTAGCTCACCCTGCAGCTGTTCGCCATAACGATGTAACGTTGGACCACGAACGGGCCAGAATGCCTGGCCACGTGGCGAACCCAAACCGCCGGTACGCGACATCAGTGATTTTTCACTTTCGGTTGGCTTATAGGTTGAGCCTTTCCGTGAGGCATCCTGCTGCTTATCGCGTACGGCCTGCGCCTCGCGGGCTTCACGTTCCGCGCGTGCTTTGGCTGCGGCTTCGGCGCGAGCAATGCTGTTACGCAGGCGCGATTCGTTGGCGCGCATTTCGCCCAATTGCTGTTGACCCTGTTGAATCGATGACTCCAGACCCGAGAGCGTCTTCTGGCGTTCATTACGCGCCTGCTCCAGCTTAGCCTGCTGAGCACGCTGCTCGTACAACAGAGTCTGCTGTTCGCTCTGCTTATCTTCCAGCTCGGCTTTTTGCGAGTCGACCTCTTCGCGGGTTTGTTTCAGCTGCGCGATAGTTTCCTGTCGCGCCTGGTTCAGATAGCCGAAATAGGCCTGCAGGCGTTGCCCACGCTGGCTTTCTTCACCGCTAAGAATGAGCTGAATGCCGGTATGTTCGCCCTGGCGAAATGCAGCGTCGAGTTGGGCTGCCAGGCTGCGTTCTTGCGCGGCCCGCTGTTTTTCCAGCTTCGCAAGGGCGGCATTCATCTCTGCGATTTGCGCGTTCAGCTGCGCCAGTGAGTTTTGCGTTTCGCGCAGTTGCCTGGCGGCAACGGCAATGGCCTGTTCCTGCGCTTTAAGCTGAGCGAGGAGGGTGGCGCGTTGTTGTTGCTGTTGGCGTACCGCGCGTTCTTTTGCCGCGATATCGGCCTGAATAGATTTGAGCTGGTCACGTTCGTCCGCGTGGGCGGAAAAGGCGCACAGCAATACGCCAGCGCTAAGCGCGCTGGCGTAGAACAAGGGCCTGACTGAAAGCTTGCGCAGCTTCACGGCCCGAGTGATGGTATTAATCGCCTTTCCCCTCATGGGGAGGGATTATTCCACGATGAACAGCGGCTTACCAGTCATCTCTTGCGGGATTTCCATACCCATCAGCGTCAGCATCGTCGGGGCGATATCAGAAAGTTTGCCGCCTTCGACTGCTTTGACGTTTTTACCACCGACATAAATCAGCGGAACGGGCAGGTTGGTGTGCGCTGTATGTGCCTGACCGGTGGACGGATCGCGCATTTGCTCTGCGTTACCGTGGTCCGCGGTGATCAGCAACTGGCCGCCAACGGATTCAACCGCTTTAGTCACCTGCTCTACGCAATGATCCAGCGCTTCAACCGCTTTAACCGCTGCTTCCATCACCCCGGTGTGACCAACCATGTCGCCGTTCGGGTAGTTACAAATGATGGTGTCGTATTTTCCGCTCTCAATCGCAGCAACCAGTTTTTCGGTCAGCTCTGCAGAGCTCATTTCCGGCTGCAGATCGTAGGTCGCGACTTTCGGCGAGTTGATCAGGATGCGGTCTTCGCCTTTGAACGGTTCTTCTACGCCGCCGTTGAAGAAGAAGGTCACGTGCGCATATTTTTCGGTTTCGGAAATACGCAGCTGCGTTTTGTCGTTCTTCGCCATCCACTCGCCAAGGGTATTGGCCAGAGACGCTGGTGGGTAAGCTACCGCAGTTTTGATGTCGGCCGCGTATTCGGTCAGCATCACAAAGTTGAGGTTAACGACTTTCTTACGGGCGAAGCCGTCGAAGTCAGCGTTAACAAACGCACGGGTAATTTCACGCGCACGGTCAGCACGGAAGTTCATGAAAATCAGCGTATCGCCGTCTTCCATGGCGGCTTCAGCCTGGCCTTCAGCACGGATCACGGTCGCTTTCACGAATTCGTCGTTTTCGTCGCGGGCATAAGCAGCCTGCAGGCCTTCAACCGCCGTAGCGAACTGGAACTCGCCTTTTGCCAGCGTCATCAGGTCATAAGCCTGTTCAACGCGATCCCAACGGTTGTCGCGGTCCATAGCGTAGTAACGACCGATGATGGACGCTACGCGGCCTTTGCCCAACGCGGCAAATTTCTCTTCGAATTTCTGCAGGGAATGTTCAGCGCTGCGCGGCGGGGTGTCACGGCCATCAAGGAAAGCGTGCAGATAGATTTTCTCAGCGCCACGTTCAGCGGCCATTTCTACCATCGCCATGATGTGATCTTCGTGGCTGTGAACGCCGCCAGCAGAGAGCAGACCCATGATGTGTACCGCTTTGCCGCTATTTTTTGCCTGGTCGACCGCATTGGTCAGCACCGGGTTAGCGAAGAAAGTACGCTCTTTAATTTCAACATCCAGACGGGTCAGGTCCTGATACACGATGCGGCCAGCGCCCAGGTTGACGTGGCCCACTTCGGAGTTGCCCATCTGGCGATCGGGCAGGCCGACTTCCAGGCCAGACGCATCAATCAGGGTATGCGGACGTTTTGCCCACAGGGCATCCATTACCGGGGTTTTGGCATTAAAGATGGCGTTATCCTGGCTGTCTTCACGATAACCGTAGCCATCCAGAATCACCAGTACCATAGGTTTTTTAGAAACCGACATTGCGACAACCTCACACTTAATAGATAAAAAATAATTGCGTAATTTTACTACAGCTGAATCGATAAAGTAGCCCCAGAAGATCAAATAATCGATCAGAGCGCGCCGCAGAGGGCGCGGATTTACGTTTTTTTTTCCGTAGCGCCCCGCAAAAATGCAATCCAATGCACGCTCTGGCTGTATTTGCGCCAACGCGCAGGTATACTCCTTTCCTGGTTTTTTAATCACTGAGTCGGGAGTTGTTACCCCCCATGCAAGAAATTATGCAATTTGTTAGTCGCCACCCTGTCTTGAGTATCGCCTGGATTGCGTTACTGGCGGCTGTATTATTTACCACGTTTAAGAGCCTGACTTCGAAAGTGAAGGTGATTACGCGCGGAGAAGCTACACGTCTTATCAATAAAGAAGATGCGGTGATTGTGGATTTACGTCAGCGCGACGACTTCCGTAAAGGTCATATCGCAGGCTCCACTAACCTGCTGCCGAGCGAAATCAAAGCCAATAATTTTGGCGAGCTGGAAAAACACAAAAACAAACCTGTTATTGTGGTTGATGGCTCAGGCATGCAATGCCAGGATTCAGCAACTGCGCTGATTAAAGCCGGTTTTGAGCAGGTATCTGTACTGAAAGACGGCGTAGCGGGCTGGAGTGGTGAGAACCTGCCACTGGTTCGCGGCAAGTAATTTACCCGTCTTCTTTCATACCGCAGGGTAAAAGAACACTGGAGATAAGTCATGGCCAATATTGAGATCTATACCAAAGCAACCTGCCCGTTTTGCCATCGCGCAAAGGCGCTGTTGAATAGCAAGGGTGTGAGTTTCCAGGAACTTCCGATTGACGGCGATGCCGTGAAGCGCGAAGAGATGATCAAGCGCAGTGGCCGTACTACGGTTCCGCAGATTTTTATTGATGCACAGCACATTGGTGGTTGTGACGACTTGTATGCGTTGGATGCGCGTGGTGGACTGGATCCACTGCTGCGTTAAGGCGTACCGAAGTATTTAAAGGACAACACTAAAGGGTTTTCTCAACATGTCAGAACAAAATAACACTGAAATGGCTTTCCAGATCCAACGTATCTATACCAAGGATGTGTCTTTCGAAGCGCCAAATGCACCGCATGTTTTCCAGAAAGATTGGCAGCCAGAGGTTAAACTTGATCTTGATACCGCATCTACCCAACTGGCAGATGATGTGTATGAAGTAGTGCTGCGTGTCACCGTAACGGCTTCTCTGGGCGAAGAAACTGCGTTCCTGTGCGAAGTTCAGCAGG
The DNA here is from genome assembly GCF_030334545.1 of Citrobacter sp. Ce129. Classification (NCBI taxonomy): domain Bacteria; kingdom Pseudomonadati; phylum Pseudomonadota; class Gammaproteobacteria; order Enterobacterales; family Enterobacteriaceae; genus Citrobacter; species Citrobacter sp. Ce129. The sequence continues at coordinate 275,851 of NZ_JAOWDS010000057.1, read as the reverse complement.
GCGGTATTTTCTCCATCAGTGGTATTGAAGGGACTCAGATGGCGCATTGCCTTGGCGCATACTGCCCGAACATTCTGTTCCCGTATGCCCGCGAATGCATCACCAGCCTGGTTTCACGCGGTACATTCCCGCAACTGAACCTTGCGCCGGTCAACTTTGATGCGCTGTTCATGAACTATTTACAGCAGCAGGCTGGCGAAGGTACTGAAGAACATCAGGATGCCTGATGAACCAAAGTAATGCTTCAATGACTGTGATTGGTGCCGGCTCGTACGGCACCGCTCTTGCCATTACCCTGGCAAGAAATGGCCATCAGGTTGTCCTGTGGGGCCATGATCCGAAACATATCGCGACCCTCGAGCACGATCGCTGCAACGTCGCGTTCCTCCCTGATGTGCCTTTTCCCGAAACGCTGCGCCTGGAAAGTGACTTAGCCACTGCGCTGGCCGCCAGTCGTAATATTCTGGTGGTAGTGCCGAGCCACGTTTTTGGCGAAGTGCTGCGTAACATCAAACCGCTGATGCGCCCTGACGCGCGGCTGGTCTGGGCGACAAAAGGTCTGGAAGCGGAAACGGGACGCCTGCTGCAGGACGTCGCGCGTGAAGCGTTAGGTGATTCTATTCCACTGGCGGTTATCTCCGGTCCGACGTTCGCGAAAGAGCTGGCGGCGGGCATGCCGACGGCGATATCTCTGGCCTCAACGGATGATACTTTTGCTGACGATCTCCAGCAGTTGCTGCACTGCGGCAAAAGCTTCCGTGTGTACAGCAACCCGGATTTCATTGGCGTTCAACTGGGCGGCGCGGTGAAAAACGTCATTGCGATTGGCGCGGGGATGTCTGACGGCATTGGTTTCGGCGCGAATGCGCGAACCGCATTGATCACCCGTGGTCTGACCGAAATGTCTCGTCTTGGCGCGGCGCTGGGTGCCGATCCTGCCACCTTTATGGGGATGGCGGGTTTGGGCGATCTGGTGCTGACCTGTACCGACAACCAGTCACGTAACCGTCGTTTTGGCATGATGCTCGGCCAGGGGATGGACGTGCAGGGCGCGCAGGACAAGATTGGTCAGGTGGTTGAAGGCTACCGCAATACGAAAGAAGTTCGTGAATTGGCGCACCGTTTTGGTGTTGAGATGCCAATAACCGAGGAAATTTATCAAGTATTGTATTGCGGAAAAAACGCGCGCGAGGCAGCATTGACGTTATTAGGCCGTGCACGCAAGGACGAGCTGAGTCGCCACTAGCTGTAAGGAACTGTTGAATATAACGACCCGACCCGCGAAGAACGGGTCGGTCGTTTTGCTACCTTCTGGAGTACGCAATGCCGTGTGAAGAACTGGATATCGTCTGGAAAAACATTAAAGCAGAAGCCCGGGCACTGGCGGAATGTGAGCCAATGCTGGCCAGTTTTTACCACGCAACGCTGCTCAAGCATGAAAATCTCGGCAGTGCGCTAAGCTATATGCTGGCGAATAAACTCGCCTCTCCGATCATGCCTGCCATTGCGATTCGCGAAGTCGTGGAAGAGGCCTACGCCGCCGATCCTGAAATGATTGCCTCAGCGGCCTGTGATATTCAGGCGGTACGTACGCGTGACCCGGCTGTCGATAAATATTCCACCCCACTTCTGTACCTGAAGGGTTTTCATGCGCTTCAGGCCTACCGTATTGGTCACTGGCTGTGGCATCAGGGGCGTCAGGCACTGGCGATCTTCCTGCAAAATCAGGTGTCCGTTAGCTTCCAGGTAGATATTCACCCGGCGGCAAAAATTGGCCGTGGGATCATGCTCGATCACGCCACCGGTATTGTGGTGGGTGAAACCGCCGTGATTGAAAACGACGTCTCTATTTTGCAATCCGTTACGCTCGGCGGGACCGGTAAAGCCGGCGGCGATCGTCATCCGAAAATTCGTGAAGGGGTGATGATTGGCGCAGGAGCAAAAATTCTCGGCAACATTGAAGTCGGACGCGGCGCGAAGATTGGCGCAGGTTCCGTGGTTTTACAGCCGGTCCCCCCGCACACTACCGCGGCAGGCGTTCCGGCACGCATCGTCGGTAAGCCAGACAGCGATAAGCCGTCCATGGATATGGATCAGCATTTCAATGGGATTCATCATACTTTCGAATACGGCGACGGCATCTGATTTCGAGCCATGCCCGGTGGCACTGCGTTTACCGGGCCTACGTGGTATTTGTAGGCCGGATAAGGTGTAGCCGCCATCCGGCATTTAATTCTTTTACGACCGTAATACCGCGCCAGGGTATCCTAACTGGCGCCAGGCCTCATACACCACCACCGACACCGCATTCGACAGGTTCATGCTGCGACTGTCCGGCATCATCGGAATACGAATTTTTTGTTCGGCAGGCAGCGCATCGAGGATACTGGCTGGCAGGCCGCGGGTTTCCGGGCCAAACATCAGATAATCTCCGTCCTGATAGCTTACCGCGCTGTGCGCTGGCGTACCTTTGGTGGTCAGGGCAAACAAACGTTGCGGATGTTCTGCAGCGACGAAGGCGGCGTAATCAGGGTGGCGAAGCACGGCGGTAAATTCATGGTAATCCAGCCCCGCGCGACGCAGGCGCTTATCGTCCCAGGTAAAGCCCATTGGCTCAATAATATGCAGACGAAAGCCGGTGTTGGCGCAAAGACGGATAATATTGCCGGTATTTGGCGGGATTTCTGGTTCGAATAAAACGATGTTAAGCATACTGCCCCCTTAATAACGGGGGGCAGAATAGCAGAAAGAGCCGGTACTATGCGACGGTCAGCGCGTGCGGTTTATAGCGTTGCAGCTTGTAAATCGTCGCGGCAGCGGCGACCAAAGCCGGAAGGCTGAGGAACATTAAGATACTGTCTGCCTGCCATTGCAGGGAAAGCAACTGGGCGCTCATCATCGTTCCGGCTACGCCGCCGAAGCGGCCCACGCCCTGCATCCAGGCAATGCCCGTTGCGCGGCAGTGGGTTGGATAAAACGTTGCAGCCAGCGTCTGTAGCCCGGACTGCGCGCCGTTCATGGTAATCCCCATCAGGAAGATCAGTGCGCCGAACAGGATGATGTGGTTATGTTCAAACCCGAGAGCGAGGGCAAACAGCATCGTCAGCATAAAGCCGAGTGACACCACTTTATGCGCTTCCCAACGGTCCATTAACCAACCGGCCAGCAGGATCCCTGCGGTACCGCCGAAGGTAAACAGTGACGTCAGCCAGGCGGATTCAGCCAGCGGATAGCCCATGCCCAGCATCAGCGTTGGCATCCAGCTCAGCAGCACGTAATAGATAACCAGCCCCATAAAGTAGGTCGTCCAGAGCATCAGCGTGCCCGGCAGCCAGGGCATACTGAATAGTTGCGCCACGCTGCCTTTTTTGATCGTGACGCGGTCTTCATCCAGATAAAACTGAGTAACCTGTTCCAGATTTCCCGACATAAAACGTTGAGCAATGCGTTTAACCTGTGCCACCCCTTTACCGCGGTGAACCAGATACTTCACCGACTCCGGCAGGAACAGCACCAACAGTACGGTGAGGGCCAGCGGGGCGATCGCACCGGCAAGCAGAACACTGTGCCAGCCGTAATTGGGAATAAGCCAGGAGGAGATTACGCCGCCGCCCGCAGCGCCTAAAGGAAAGCCGCAGTACATGGTGTTAATCGCCATTGAACGACAGCGTTTCGGGGCGAATTCTGACACCAGGGTGATGGCGTTGGGCATTGCCGCGCCAAGCCCAAGTCCAGTGAGAAAACGCCAAAATGTGAGCATATTCAGCGTCTGGGCATAGGCGGTTCCCAGACTGGCGAGGCCAAAGAACAGACAGGAAAAGACCAGAACACGCTTACGGCCCATACGATCGGAAATCGGTCCGGCGAGCAGGGCGCCAAATGACAGGCCTAATAGCGCGGCGCTTAACACCGGTCCGAGATCTTGCTTCTTGATGCCCCAGTCGGCTGAGAGCGTGGGAGCAATATAACCCATCGCCGCGGTATCGAAGCCGTCAATGGCTAAAACCAGAAATCCCAGGACAATAATGACCCAATGGAAGCGCGAAAAAGGACTGTCATCTATCGCCTGCTGGATATTCACTTTACCGGAATAAGCCATGTCACCCTCGCCCGTTATGATGGTTGTTATCTGTATAAATCGCTCTTGTATTAGCTTGTATATACATTTGGCAGGTGGATAAAAAGTTGTCAAATATATTGGTTGTAAATGTTAACTGGTCGTTATTTTTGGATAAAAAATGGTCGGGCTGAGAACAGGCCGACCATTCAGGAAATAGGGTTTTATGAAGTGTTGTTACGCTGCGCTACCCTGGACCAGAGGTGCCAGCGCGGCAGGCAGGCTCTTACCCAGTTCCTGTACCAGCGAATCACCGCTGATTTCGCTAATCGACTTCGCACCGGTCAGGGTCATTGCCACTTTCATCTCTTTCTCGATCAGATTCAGCAGATTCGCCACCCCGGCCTGGCCGTGGGTCGCCAGCGCGTACAGATAGGCCCGCCCCAGCAGCACGCTATCCGCGCCCAGCGCAATCATGCGCACAACGTCCAGACCGTTGCGGATCCCGCTATCGGCCAGAATGGTGATATCGCCCTTCACCGCATCGGCAATGGCGGGCAGCGCGCGAGCAGAAGACAGCACACCATCTAACTGGCGGCCACCATGGTTAGAAACGACAATGCCATCCGCGCCGAAACGGACTGCATCACGAGCATCTTCCGGATCGAGGATCCCTTTGATCACCATCGGGCCGTCCCAGAATTCACGGATCCACTCGAGGTCTTTCCAGGAAATCGACGGATCGAAATTATTCGCCAACCAGCCGATGTAATCCTCAAGGCCGGTGGGTTTGCCAAGATAGGTCGAGATATTGCCTAAATCATGCGGGCGACCGTTCAGGCCAACGTCCCATGCCCACTGTGGATGAGTGGCTGCCTGCCAGTAGCGACGCAGCGCGGCGTTGGGACCACTCATACCGGAATGGGCGTCACGGTAACGTGCGCCGGGCGTAGGCATATCGACGGTAAAGACCAGCGTGGAGCAACCCGCTGCTTTGGCGCGCTCCAGGGCGTTACGCATAAAGCCGCGATCGCGCAGGACATACAGCTGGAACCACATCGGACGCTTGATGGTCGGGGCGACTTCTTCAATAGGACATACGGATACCGTGGAAAGCGTAAACGGAATGCCTTTAGCGTCAGCGGCGGCGGCGGCCTGAACTTCCCCCCGGCGTGCGTACATGCCGCACAGTCCGACAGGCGCGAGGGCCACCGGCATGGAAAGCGTTTCGTTGAACAGCTTTGTTTCCAGGCTCAGGTCGGACATATTCTTCAACACGCGCTGGCGCAGCGCCACTTCCGACAGGTCTGCCACGTTACGGCGCAAGGTGTGCTCGGCATACGCCCCACCGTCAATATAATGGAACAAGAAAGGGGGTAGGATGCGCTGGGCTGCGGCGCGATAGTCGCTGGCTGCTGAAATAATCATGTGTTGTTCTCCCTGCTATTTTCACCAGAGTCACCGGGCAGGCGGGTGATACGCGCCTGGCGGGCCTGATCTTCATCAAATCGTTTAATCGTGGTGTGGACAAAACTAAGGTGCGCCATCATGGCCTTACGCGCCCCGTCGGCATCGCCGGCGACAATGGCGTCCAGCACTGCCTGATGCTGCGCCGTCAGTTGTGAAAATACGGGGGGCACGAGGTACATACGTTGGCGGCTCTGTTTAACCGAAGACTGCAATACGTCGAAGAAACCGCGCATGGTCTGCAACAGCACCACGTTGTGCGAGGCCTCCGCAATGGCGAGATGAAAGCGCACGTCAGCCTGTGAGGCGAGATCCGGATCTTCGCTTTGCGTGGCGTCGAAACAGAGCCTGATTTTCTCTTTGTCGGCGGCGGTGGCCCGCATCGCTGCGTGCCATGCGGTGCTGGCTTCAATGGCGTGGCGGGCTTCAAGAATATCGAAGCTGTAGTCGGGATCGTCCGCCAGCAGAGTCTTCAGCGGCTGAACGATGTTTTGTTCAGACCAGGCCTCATGCTGCCAGCGGATAAACGTCCCGCCGCCACGACGGCTAATCAGTACGCCTTCGCTCACCAGCTTTGCTAACGCCTCGCGCAGCGAGTTGCGCGAGACGCCGAGCTGTACGGCCAGCTGACGCTCAGCGGGCAACTTCATGCCCGCCTCCAGCTGTTGTTCTTCAATCAGCGCCCGCACACGAGATGCGACTTCGTCTGACAGGCGTCTGGGCATCACTATCATGGAATCATCCAGGTTAAGACATAGGCCTGCAGCGTGGTGATCACACCCACCATGCAGGTGAAAATCAGGCTGTGCTTCACGGTAAAGCGGAACAGGTCAGATTCTTTCCCCACTAATCCCACTGCCGCACAGGCAATAGCGATAGATTGTGGAGAGATCATCTTGCCGGTCACGCCGCCGGTGGTATTTGCCGCCACCATCAGTACGTCTGATACGCCGATTTGCTGAGCGGCCGTGGCCTGCAGGGCGGCAAACAGTGCGTTTGATGAGGTGTCGGACCCGGTCAGGAATACCCCCAGCCAGCCGAGGAACGGCGAGAAGAAGGTAAACGCGCTGCCGGTGTGCGCCAGGGCCAATGCCAGGGTTGATGAAAGACCTGAGTAGTTAGAGATAAACGCGAACGCCAGCACCATGCCGATGGAGTAAATAGGCAGCGCCAGATCTTTCAGCGTGCTGCCAAAGGTTTGCAGCGCAGCAGACGGCTTCATCTTCAACCAGACGATAGACAGCAGGGCGGCAAACAGGATCGCGGTACCGGTCGCAGAGAACCAGTCAAATTTGTACACCGCCGCGTAGGCTGTGGCTTCGTGTACGACCGGCGGCATACGGGCAACCAGCTTGTCGAGGAACGGGACTGGAATATTGACCACCCAGTGGTACATCGCGCCGCCGGGCGCAAACAGCGCTTTAAACGGCGGTATGCTCCACAGCGTGACGGTGGCGGTCAGGAACAGGAACGGAGACCAGGCGCGTACCACTTGTCCTGCGGTGTAGCGGGTGCGCGACAGGTCCATATCGACCTGCGAAGCGCCCATATCGCCAAAGCGGAAGATGCGTACTGGCTGCCAGCGTTTCAGGAACAGCGTCAGGCAGACCAGCGAAACCAGAGAAGAGATGATGTCTGGCAGCTCCGGTCCGATAAAGTTAGAGCTGAGGTACTGCGCGATAGCAAACGAGCCGCCAGCGACCATCACCGCAGGCCAGGTCTCTTTTACGCCGCGCCAGCCATCCATAATCGCCATAATCCAGAACAGCACGATAATGGTCAGGAACGGCAGCTGACGGCCCACCATCTGGCCAATCTCGAAGCTGTCCAGTCCGGTCACCTGACCGGCAACCAGAATCGGAATGCCCATTGCGCCAAAAGCGACCGGCGCAGTATTTACGATCAAGCACAAACCTGCCGCGTACAGTGGGTTAAAGCCGAGGCCTACCAGCAGCGCGGCGGTAATCGCTACCGGAGCGCCAAAGCCTGCTGCTCCTTCGAGGAAGGCACCAAAGGAGAAACCGACAATCAGCATTTGCAGACGCTGGTCCGGGGTAATCGAGAGTATCGATGAGCGGATGATGTCGAACTGCCCGGTTTTCACCGAGATTTTATAGACGAATACCGCGGCGATAATGATCCAGGCAATCGGCCACAAACCATAGAAGAAGCCGTAGACCACGGAAGCCAGAGCGTGATCGACCGGCATTTTGTAAAACAGCAGGGCGACCGACAAAGCAATCACCACCGTCCATGATGCCGCAACATAGCCTTTCAGCTTGAGCTTAATCAGGGCGAAGAAAAAGAACAGGATAGGGAGCGATGCGATCAAACTGGAAAGCCAGATGTTACCGGCCGGGTCGTAGTTCTGTTGCCAGAGATTCATTGCAGGTCTCCTGGGGGCCGCCGACATAATGGAATGAGTCTGTGCTCATCTCCAGGTCACATTATGTGTAAAAGTGGCCCTGCCAATATTGTTGTGTAGGGGTAATGACAATGAATGGTTAATCAAATGTTATCTATTGGCAACGGTATTGTACGCGCATTTTAATGAAATGTGAGGTGCTGGTGGGATCTGACTGAAATTGGTAGGGCCAATTGCGAGGTGAAATGAAGGACCGGGCAAGCGGATGTTGCCCGGTGGGAGATTAGAACTCGCTCTTCGCGAAGCCCGTCATCTCTTTCAGGCCCATTTCACGGCCAAGCTCGGTCATCGGGTGAACGACAATCAGGCCGCGCACGCTCTTCTTCAGCTTGCCCATATCCGCCTGCTCTTTTTTGGTGATGGCGCGACGGAAAGGGAGTTTCGTCAGCTTTTGCGCTTCTTTGCTCAGCTTCTGGCCATGGACTTCACGCAGACGCGCAATCTCGGTTTCCAGAGTTTCTTTCTCTTGTTCCAGCTCGGCATATTTGTCGGCGGCTTCAACCAGAGACAGGTCAGCCTGCTGGTGGCGGATAGCGTCCAGACGATCGCTCAGGCGTTTAATTTCGTTTTTTTCGACTTCTTTCATAGGATAGCTTCTGATAAAAATAGGATGAATATCCTATAGTATGCGCGCAGAGCGGGATTATTCACAACTAATCGAAGATAAATAATCAAATGCCGCAAGTATTATTCAGCTAATGGAAATACTACCATTTTGATTAATAAGGAATTTTAAGCGATAAGATCGGCCATGGCGCTTTTTATTGGCGGGTTCATAGTGAAGCACGTTTTCCTCAATGTAATTGCCCAACCGATCCTAAACTTAAATGATCAACCGCGCAGGCTGAGCGTGGTTAATACATGGAGGAGGGAAGATTATGGCGAAAATAGGTGAGAACGTTTCGGTCCTTATTGATAAGACGGTCGATTTTATGGCTTCAAGCCAGGCTTTTCGCGAGTATCTGAATAAAACACCACCGCGCAACGTTGTCCCTTCTGAAATACCGCAGGAGAATGCGCAGCTGTATCTGCAACGTCTGGCGTACTATCGGCAGCTTTATCGACCGCAACAGGAAGAGAAGTAAGCCTGCAGGGTCTTATTTTTGAAAGGCTTTTTTTAAGCTGATTTTAGAAATCAGCTCGGTCAGGGAAAGTACCATCGTGGAGCGCACCATCTGCTGGTAGCGCTGGATCTGCATCGCGTGCAGACCTGAGTCTGAGGTATCAAACTGCGGTGGCGGCGGGAGTGCCGTCACGCAGTGGAGTTCGCCAAACGGACCAAGAATTTCGTCGTCGGTGAACGCATATTCATTGCCGTCATGGTTTAACTCTTCCCGCAGCGCCATCAGAAGCTCCGCGTCTTCATACTCCGGCCGGCTGAGTACGCCCAGACCGTAGATGAGCTTCAGGCGAACGGAAAGATCGCCCAGCGGACCATCGCCGTCAAGCAGCGGTTCTACAGCATATTTCACCGCATAGTCGTCTTTGCGAAATACCTGAAGCACAAGAATATTCACCGCCTCGGTGAGCAGTTCTACGGCGGTGATGAGGAAGCTGCGTACGGTTTTGCCAGCATTCAGACGCTCAAGCACACGATTTTCAAAGGCCTGCGTTTGTTCCATTATTGCCTGCATATCTGACAATCTGTCATTTTGGCGCAGGCTGACCTGCGCCAGATTCTCTATCATTTGGTCGCGTTATATGCGTTAACCGCCTCCGCCACCACATCACTGTTGGCATCCAGGCCGGAGATCTGCGCCAGCGCGGCCTGTGGACCTTTTTCGTCAATCAGCGCGGCCAGTTCCTGTGCCTGCGGATCTTCCTCACTGCGATAGTGCATTGCAGCGGCAATACCGGTGACCAGATTGGCGTGCGGCAGAGCATACTCCAGCGTGCCCAGCAGCGGTTTAATCAGACGATCGCCCGCGCTCAGCTTACGCAGCGGCTGACGACCCACGCGCTCAACGTCATCTTTCAGATACGGGTTTTCAAAGCGACCGAGGATTTTCTGAATGTATGCCGCATGTTTTGCTGCATCAAAGCCATAGCGTTTGATCAGTACCGCGCCGCTCTCTTCCATCGCACCTTTTACCACTGCGCGGATTTTCTCGTCGAGAATCGCGTCACGGATGGTCTGATGACCGGTCAATTTTCCGAGGTACGCGGTTATAGCATGCCCGGTGTTCAGCGTGAAGAGTTTACGTTCGACAAATGCCATCAGGTTATCAGTTAATTCCATTCCCGGGATGTTCGGCAATTCGCCTTTAAACTGCGTTTTGTCGACAATCCACTCACTGAAGGTTTCAACGGTAACTTCCAGCGGGTCATTGGTCGCAGAGGCTGAAGGAGGAACAATACGGTCCACGGCGGAATCGACGAAGCCAACATGTTCTTCAACCCAGGCTTTGTCTTCATCTGCCAGCGCGTTCATTACATGGCCTTTCAACTGGGTCGTTCCGCGCACCATGTTTTCACAGGCGATGATATTTAGCGGAGTAGCTATGCCCTGTGCCTTGCGTTTAACCAGCCCTTTGGCGATGGCCGGAGCGATGCGCTCAAGCACGACCGGACCGACGGCGGTAGTGACTAAATCTACATGGGCAATCAGGTCGACGACATCATCGCCGATGCTGCTCACGGCGTTGACGCCGGAGACGGTATCAACCTGCTCGTTTTCACCCACCACATGAACCTGATAGCTATGACGGGCATTCAGGGCATCGAGCACGACCTGGTTTACATCCGCGAACGTCAGCTGTATCCCCGCGTCCGCCAGCAATTTGCCGATAAAGCCACGACCGATATTACCTGCGCCAAAATGTAATGCTTTCATAGTATTAACCTTCATTAATGTTTTTACCCAAGAGGGCTGGGGTGAGGGACTGCATAGATTTCCCCTCAACCTAACCCTCTCCACAAGGGAGAGGATATCGCCTTCATATTTCGAACTGCAGATGCGTTGGCTCTCCTCGCTCACCCCAGTCACGTACTTATGTACGCTTCTGGGGATTCACTGCGTTGCCGCCTTCCTGCAGCTCGAACTATTTTGGAGATACTTAAGCGTTAAGCTTTTTTACCCGCCAGCAATTCCAGAACTTCATCCACGCTGGTGGTATGGGCCAGACGTTCGATCACAGATTCATCATCCAGAGCGTTGGTCAGGCTGGTAATCACCTGGATGTGCTCGTTGTTACGTGCTGCGATACCAATTACCAGGCGGGCAATATCATCTTCTTCTTCACCGAAGCGAACGCCTTCCGGGTATTGGCAGAACACCACACCGGTTTTCAGCACGCGGTCTTTGGCTTCAACCGTACCATGCGGTACTGCGATGGACTCGCCGAGGTAAGTCGGGGTCAGTTTTTCGCGGTCCAGCATTGCCTCAACGTATTCTGGCTCAACGTAACCACCTTTCACCAGTTGCTCACCGGCAAAGCGAATCGCTTCCTCTTTGTTAGTGGCTTTACGGCCAAGGAAGATATTCTCCGCACCCAGCTTGAACAGGTGGGTATCACCCTCTTCAAAGCTGTCTTTCAGGTGATCGCGGACTTTCACTTCATTCACGTTGTGGCGCTGTGCCGCAACCAGACGTTCGGTCAGGCTGGAGTACAGACCGCTGTCGAGGAAGTTGGTCAGCGAAATGTGCTGTGCCTGAGGCACCTGGCGCATCGCGCGTTCGGTCAGGTCACGGTGGGTAATGACCAGATCCACATCCGGCGGCAGATTGTTAATCGCGCTGTTGGTGACAGAAATCTGAGACAGACCGGCATCCTGCACTTTCTTACGCAGTACGCCCGCACCCATGGCGCTGGAACCCATACCGGCATCGCAGGCAACGATGATTTTACGCACATGGCTCAGGTCGTTAGTCACGTCGCCAGCCGCCAGCGGAGATGCGCCTTTAGATTCCGCTTTCATGTCGTGCATACGACGTGTGGCAGCATCAATGTCATCATCTTCTTTTACTTTGCTGGTTTTCAGCAGAATGGCTGAGACTACAAAGGAGACCGCCATTGCTGCACAGATAGCGGCGATGTTAGCGAAGTAAGCCCCCTTCGGCGTCATTGCCAGCACGGCCAGGATAGAACCCGGAGAGGCCGGAGAAACCAGACCGCCGTTCAGGATAGTCAGGGTAAATACGCCAGTCATACCGCCGAGGATAACGGCCAGAATCAGACGTGGGTTCATCAGCACGTACGGGAAGTAAATTTCGTGGATACCACCCAGGAAGTGAATGATTGCCGCGCCGCCCGCAGACTGCTTAGCGCTGCCGCGACCGAAGAACATGTATGCCAGCAGGACGCCCATACCCGGACCCGGGTTAGCTTCAATCAGGAAGAAGATGGATTTGCCCATCTCATGGGATTGCTGAATACCCAGCGGTGAGAAAATACCGTGGTTGATGGCGTTATTGAGGAACAGGATTTTCGCCGGTTCAACGAAGATAGACGCCAGCGGCAGCATGTCATGGACAACCATGAAGTTAACCCCTGCCGCCAGGATTTTGGACAGAGCTTCAACCAATGGGCCAATGCCAAGGAATGCCAGAATGGCGAGGATCATCCCGATGATGCCTGCGGAGAAGTTATTCACCAGCATCTCAAAACCGGACTTGATCTTACCGTCTACCCAGTTGTCGAAATGTTTGATAGCCCAGCCGCCCAGCGGACCTGCGATCATCGCGCCGAGGAACATTGGCATATCAGCACCGACGATAACGCCCATGGTGGTGATAGCACCAACCACGCCGCCACGCTCGCCGCCAACCAGCTTACCACCGGTATAACCGATCAGTAGCGGCAGCAGATAGGTGATCATTGGGCCGACAAGCTTCGCCAGCGTTTCGTTCGGCAACCACCCTGTCGGAATGAATAATGCGGTGATAATACCCCACGCGATAAACGCGCCGATATTTGGCATCACCATGTTGCTGAGGAATCGACCAAAGCTTTGCACCTTGATCTTAATATCGGATGACATAAAAACACCCCTTCTTATGTTTGCTATCGCGCAGGCTGAAAGCCCGAGGTTTGTTAATGTAGCGGCAGGAGGTAGCCGGACCCTGTAGATACTGCGAAATCTGGCACTGAATCGTTCAACTGTCCAGTCGACGCCCTTTTGTGTGACTTCCGTCACGTAAATATAGGGTGTGGGGCGCTAGTTAATGTGATCTTAATCACAAAATACCGGTACAAAAAAACATCACTGGATCAGAATTCGCCAAAAACGAGGGGTAAATGTGAACTGATTCACATTTTTGCTTTTGCTGTTTGTTGAATCTTTGTGATGTAGATCGCAAAGTATTTTTATCTGCATTTGCCCGGATGTGATCTACAGCAGGTTCTACCCCCGACATTTTTATTGCAAAAGAAAGCAACTTCTCACCAGAAAAAATATTTTTTTTGTGGTATGGCGAAAACCCCAAACTGCAGTTATGTTCAAAACATCAGCCTGGGTGCATACGGCTGCCGGCATAAAAAAACTCTAATTAGCGTGAATTCGAGGCAGGTATGTTTCTTAATTATTTCGCGTTGGGCGTGCTGATCTTCGTATTTCTGGTGCTGTTTTATGGAATCATCGCCATCCACGATATCCCCTATAACATGGCTAAGAAGCGCAACCATCCTCATGCCGATGCCATCCACACGGCGGGATGGGTGAGTCTTTTTACATTGCATGTTATTTGGCCATTCCTGTGGATTTGGGCGACGCTCTACCAGCCTGAGCGTGGCTGGGGCATGCAGTCACACATCACGTCGACCGGAAAGGATCCAGACCCCGAGATTGCTGCGCTGGCAGCGCGCATCAGCCAGTTGGAAAAAAGACTGGATGGGGAGAATAAAACCGATAACTCCACCTTTCCGGAGATTTAATCATGGATTTGTTGATTGTCCTGACCTATGTGGCATTCGCCTGGGCCATTTTTAAAATATTCCGTATTCCGGTCAACCAATGGACGCTTGCAACCGCTGCATTAGGCGGCGTGTTTATTGTGGCGGGACTCATCTTATTAATGAACTATAACCACCCGTATACCTTTACGGCGCAAAAAGCGGTTATTTCAATTCCTGTTACCCCGCAGGTCACGGGAATTGTTAGTGAGGTGACAGATAAAAATAATCAGCTGATTAAAAAAGGCGAGGTGTTATTTAAACTCGATCCTGTGCGTTATCAGGCGCGGGTTGACAGACTCCAGGCAGACCTGGTGACCGCGACGCATAATATCGACAATCTGAAAGCACAGCTGTCGGAAGCGGTCGCTAATACCACCCGCGTGTCTGCGGAACGTGACCGCCTGTATAAGGATTATCAACGCTATCTGAAGGGTAGCCAGGCGAAGGTTAACCCGTTTTCCGAAAGTGATATCGACAATGCCCGCCAGAACTATCTGGCTCAGGATGCGCTGGTGAAAGGCTCAGTAGCGGAACAGACGCAGATTCAGAGCCAGTTAGACAGTATGGTCAACGGGGAGCAATCCCAGGTCGCCTCCCTGCGCGCCCAGCTTGCCGAAGCCAAATACAATCTTGAGCAGACTATCGTCCGTGCCCCCAGCAACGGCTATGTTACGCAGGTGCTTATTCGTCCCGGGACCTACGCTGCCGCGCTGCCTCTGCGCCCAGTGATGGTGTTTATTCCGGAACAGAAACGACAAATCGTGGCGCAATTCCGCCAGAACTCGCTGTTGCGCCTGAAACCGGGCGATGAAGCGGAAGTGGTGTTTAATGCGCTACCAGGTCAGGTTTTCTCCGCTAAGTTGACCTCCATTCTGCCGGTTGTGCCGGGCGGTTCTTATCAGGCTCAGGGGGCATTACAATCCTTAACGGTGGTGCCGGGTACCGATGGGGTGCTGGCCACGATTGAACTGGATCCTAATGCCGATGTAGATGCGTTGCCGGACGGTATCTATGCCCAGGTGGCGGTCTATTCTGACCATTTCGCCCACGTGTCGGTGATGCGTAAAGTGTTGCTGCGCATGACCAGTTGGATGCATTACCTTTATTTGGATCATTGAGATCGTCATCACCTGCCATTTACGGCGACCTGAGCCATACTGATATTTTTGTTGGCAAAAAGGACCCGGCATGAAACTCATCGGCAGCTATACCAGCCCTTTTGTGCGTAAAATTTCTATTCTGTTACTGGAAAAGGGCATCACCTTCGAATTTGTGAATGAACTCCCCTATAACGCGGATAGCGGCGTGGCGCGCTATAACCCGCTAGGAAAAGTGCCCGCGCTGGTCACCGATGAGGGCGAGTACTGGTTTGACTCCCCGATCATTGCGGAATATATCGAGCTGCTGGATATTGCGCCAGCTATGCTGCCGCGTGAACCGCTGGCGGCGCTGAAGGTACGCCAGTTGGAAGCGCTGGCAGACGGCATTATGGATGCGGGTTTAGTCTCGGTGCGTGAGCAGGCTCGCCCCGCCGCGCAGCAGTCAGAAACGGAACTGTTACGCCAGCGGGAAAAGATTACCCGTAGTCTGGATATGCTGGAGGGCTATCTGGCGGACGGTACGCTGAAAACGGATACGGTTAACCTGGCAACCATTGCGATTGCTTGTGCCGTCGGTTATCTCAATTTCCGTCGGGTCGCGCCCGGCTGGTGTGTTGATCGCCCGCGCCTGGTCAAACTGGTGGAAACGCTCTTTCAACGCGAAAGTTTTGCCCGTACTGAACCGCCAAAGGCTTGATACACATTTACACTTCATCCTTCAAGCTGCCTCTTTGTTGGCAGCGTTTCTTCGCCCCAGTTACGTACTATTCGTACGCTCCTGGGGACTCATTCTCTTGCCGCCTCGATGCATCTTGAATGATTTTGTGTATGTATGTCCGCCTGAGCAAAGTCACGGTACAATCCTTCCTATATCGATATCCCTCTCCACGGTGGAGAGGGCCACCAACAGCCAGGCCCTTTCATGACAACCGACATGCGTTCACTCTACAGCCAGCTTCCCGCTATCGATCGTTTATTGCGCGATAGCGCCTTCCCAGCCTTACGTGAGTCTCACGGTCATACCCGAGTGGTTGACCTGCTGCGTCATATGCTCGACGAAGCCAGAGAAGCCATCCGCGACACGCACGCGCTCCCGGCATGGTGTGAGGACTGGGCGCAAGAAGCCAGCGCCCGGCTGGAACGAGAATCGCAAAGCGCGCTGCGTCCGGTGATTAACCTGACCGGCACGGTGCTGCACACCAACCTTGGTCGCGCGTCGCAGGCAGAAGAAGCGATCGAGGCGGTGGTGCAGGCGATGCGCACGCCGGTGACGCTGGAATACAGCCTGGATGATGCCGGGCGTGGACATCGGGATCGGGCCCTGGCGGATTTACTCTGCCGTCTGACGGGGGCGGAAGACGCCTGTATCGTTAATAACAATGCAGCAGCGGTTTTACTGATGTTGGCCGCCACGGCTAACGGCAAAGAGGTGGTCGTTTCACGCGGCGAACTGGTAGAAATTGGCGGCGCGTTTCGTATTCCGGACGTTATGTGCCAGGCCGGATGTATGCTGCGTGAAGTGGGTACCACCAACCGGACCCATGCGAAAGATTACCGTCAGGCGGTGAATGAAAACACCGGGCTGCTGATGAAGGTGCATACCAGTAATTACAGCATCGAAGGCTTTACGAAGTCGGTGGGTGAGGCTGAGCTGGCCGCTATTGGTAAGGAGCTGGATGTACCGGTGGTGGCGGATCTCGGCAGTGGCTCGCTGGTCGATCTCAGCCAGTATGGACTGCCGCAGGAGCCGATGCCGCAGCAACTGATTGCCGCTGGCGTCAGTCTGGTGAGCTTTTCTGGCGATAAATTACTGGGCGGGCCGCAGGCCGGGATCATCGTCGGTAAAAAAGAGATGATCGCTCGCTTACAGAGCCATCCGCTGAAACGTGCATTACGGGCTGATAAAATGACGTTGGCTGCGCTGGAAGCGACGCTGCGGCTTTATCTGCACCCGGAAGCATTGGCGACGAAGCTGCCGACGCTACGCCAGCTCACCCGTTCGCAAGAGGCTGTCCATGCGCAGGCCCAACAATTACAGGCACGGCTTGCTGAGCATTACGGCGACGAATTCGCCCTGAATGTGATGCCTTGCCTGTCGCAGATTGGCAGCGGCTCGCTACCTGTTGATAGGCTGCCCAGCGCGGCATTAACCTTTACCCCCCACGACGGGCGCGGTAGCCGCCTTGAAGCGCTGGCCGCTCGCTGGCGTACGTTGCCCGTGCCGATCATTGGGCGAATTTATGATGGTCGCATGTGGCTGGATCTGCGCTGCCTTGAAGACGAGACCCGGTTTATGGAGATGATGCTGAAATGATTATTGCAACCGCCGGACACGTTGACCACGGAAAAACAACGTTATTACAGGCGATTACCGGCGTGAATGCCGACCGTCTGCCGGAAGAAAAAAAGCGCGGCATGACCATCGATCTCGGCTATGCCTACTGGCCGCAGCCGGACGGACGGATACTGGGATTTATCGATGTTCCGGGACACGAAAAGTTTTTGTCCAACATGTTGGCAGGTGTCGGCGGGATTGACCACGCGCTGCTGGTGGTGGCGTGTGATGATGGCGTGATGGCGCAAACGCGTGAGCATTTGCAAATTTTGCAACTGACGGGTAATCCGCAGATCACCGTGGCGCTCACGAAAGCCGACCGCGTGGATGAGGATCGCATCAACGCGGTACGTGCCGAGGTGCACACCACGCTTGAGAATTATGGTTTCGCCGGTGCGGTTCTGTTCGTGACGGCCGCCAGTGAAGGTCGTGGGATTGAAGAACTGCGCGAGCATTTGCTGCAATTAACGTCGCGCGAGCATGCCTGCGATCGCAGCTTTCGCCTGGCGATTGACCGTGCCTTTACGGTCAAAGGCGCGGGGCTGGTGGTGACCGGGACGGCGCTTAGCGGTGAAGTGAATATCGGTGACACGCTGTGGCTCACGGGCGTCAACAAACCGATGCGCGTACGTAGCCTGCATGCGCAAAATCAGGCCACCGAACGCGCGCAGGCGGGGCAACGTATCGC
Source organism: Citrobacter sp. Ce129 (assembly GCF_030334545.1). Lineage (NCBI taxonomy): Bacteria > Pseudomonadati > Pseudomonadota > Gammaproteobacteria > Enterobacterales > Enterobacteriaceae > Citrobacter > Citrobacter sp. Ce129. Next base: position 257,885 of record NZ_JAOWDS010000057.1, on the reverse strand, counting down.
GCTGAATATTGCCGGCGATGCGCAAAAAGAAGAACTTAACCGCGGCGACTGGCTACTTTCCGATGCGCCGCCGGAGGCTTTTACCCGCGTAATTGTTTCTTTAGAACATGCCGCGCCGCTGATGCAGTGGCAACCGCTGCATATTCACCACGCGGCCAGTCATGTAACCGGGCGAATCTCGCTGCTTGAAGGAACGCTGGCGGAACTGGTGTTTGATACACCGCTCTGGCTTGCTGATAACGACCGTCTGGTGCTGCGCGATATTTCTGCCCGCACGACGCTAGCAGGTGCGCGCGTGGTAACGCTCAATCCGCCGCGTCGCGGGAAACGTAAGCCGGAATATCTGCAGTGGCTGTCGGCGCTGGAAAAGGCGCAGAGTGACGGCGACGCCCTGGCGCTGCATCTGACGCGTGGGGCGGTGAATATTCCTGATTTCGCCTGGGCGCGCCAGCTCAACGGCAACGGGATGCGTCCGTTGATTGAGCAACATGGTTTTATTCAGGCGGGATACAGCCTGTTGAATGCTCCCGTTGCGGCGCGCTGGCAGCGAAAAGTCCTCGATACGCTGGCGACCTACCACGAACAGCACCGTGATGAGCCAGGGCCTGGACGCGAACGTCTGCGGCGTATGGCTTTGCCGATGGAAGACGAAGCGCTGGTCTTGCTGCTGATTGAAAAGATGCGCGAGAGCGGTGCCATCCATAGCCATCATGGCTGGCTGCATTTGCCGGATCATAAGGCGGGTTTCAGCGATGAGCAGCAGGCAATCTGGCTAAAAGCAGAACCGCTTTTTGGCGATGAACCGTGGTGGGTACGCGATCTGGCAAAACAGACGGGTACGGATGAGCAAATGATGCGCGTGGCGTTACGACAAGCGGCACAGCAAGGCATTATTACCGCGATCGTTAAAGATCGCTATTACCGTAACGATCGGATTGTGGCCTTTGCCAATATGATCCGCGAGCTGGATCAGGAACGGGGATCGACCTGTGCGGCTGATTTCCGCGACAGGCTGAACGTTGGGCGCAAATTGGCTATTCAGATTCTGGAATATTTTGACCGCATTGGTTTTACGCGTCGCCGGGGAAATGATCATTTATTACGCGATGCGTTATTGTTTCCGGAAAAATAATGAAACAATTAATTCATGGTTTAAATGAATTAATACAAAATATATGTTGATTGAAATAAGCACATTAGATTCTAAGCCTAATGTGCTTTTTTATTTATGGTGTTATTAAAATAACCACCACGATCATATTTTGTTGAAAAATTCACACGTATGCTTCCTGGCTCTTCAGAATAAAATAAGGAACGTACAATGGCTGCTTCAACATTTTTTATTCCTTCCGTGAATGTAATTGGCGCTGATTCATTAAAAGACGCGATGAATACAATGGCGGAATATGGTTTTCGCCGTACGCTGATTGTCACAGATGCCATGCTGACGAAATTAGGTATGGCTGGCGAGATTCAAAAGGCATTACAGGAACGTGATATTTTCAGCGTCATTTACGACGGTACGCATCCTAATCCCACGACCAGTAACGTCGCTGCTGGCCTGCAAATGTTGAAAGAAAACCAATGTGATAGCGTTATTTCCCTCGGCGGTGGTTCTCCGCACGATTGTGCAAAAGGTATTGCGCTGGTGGCGGCTAACGGCGGCGATATTCGCGATTACGAAGGCGTGGATCGCTCAGCAAAACCTCAGTTGCCGATGATCGCCATTAACACCACCGCGGGTACGGCGTCGGAGATGACGCGTTTTTGCATTATTACCGATGAAGTACGCCATATTAAAATGGCGATTGTGGATAAGCATGTTACGCCGCTGCTGTCCGTTAATGACTCCTCGCTGATGGTCGGTATGCCGAAGTCTCTGACGGCGGCCACTGGTATGGATGCGCTGACCCACGCTATCGAAGCCTACGTTTCTATTGCTGCAACCCCAATTACCGATGCTTGCGCGCTGAAAGCGGTCACCATGATTGCGGAAAACCTGCCGGTCGCTGTTGAAGACGGCAGCAATGCTCTGGCACGTGAGGCTATGGCCTACGCGCAGTTCCTCGCAGGCATGGCCTTTAACAACGCTTCTCTGGGTTACGTGCACGCCATGGCGCACCAGTTGGGTGGTTTCTACGATCTGCCGCACGGTGTATGTAACGCTGTTTTGCTGCCGCATGTGCAGGTTTTCAATAGTAAAGTGGCTGCCGCTCGTCTGAGTGATTGCGCTAAGGCGATGGGCGTGGACGTTGCTGGCTTGAGCGCAGAGCAAGGGGCGGAAGCTTGCATCGCGGCGATCCGCGAACTGGCGCAGAAAGTGAATATTCCTGCCGGTCTGCGTGAGCTGAACGTGAAGGAAGAAGATATTGCCGTACTGGCGACCAATGCCCTGAAAGATGCCTGCGGTTTCACTAACCCGATTCAGGCGACTCATGAAGAAATTATGGCGATTTATCGCGCAGCCATGTAATTCGTGATACCTGTCGTAAAGCAGGAAATGGCTGGCGAATAATTCGCCAGCCCCGTCTACCCTTGTAGTACCCCTACAGCAAGGAGACGGTCATGACCAATAATCCCCCTTCAACGCGTATTTATCCCGGCGAATATGGTTACCCTCTGAAGTTAAAAGCCCGATACGATAACTTTATCGGTGGTGACTGGGTTGCACCGGTGGACGGCGAGTATTACCAAAACCTGACGCCGGTAACCGGGCAATTACTGTGCGAAGTGGCCTCTTCCGGCAAAAAGGATATCGATCTCGCCCTGGATGCCGCGCACAAGATAAAAGACAAGTGGGCGCAGACATCCGTGCAGGACAGGGCGGCGATTCTGTTCAAAATCGCCGATCGCATGGAGCAAAATCTCGAGCTGCTGGCGACGGCAGAAACCTGGGATAACGGTAAACCTATCCGCGAAACCAGCGCGGCAGACGTGCCGCTGGCGATTGACCATTTCCGCTATTTCGCTTCCTGTATTCGTGCGCAGGAAGGGGGAATCAGTGAGGTTGATAGCGAGACCGTGGCGTATCACTTCCATGAACCTCTTGGTGTGGTAGGGCAAATTATCCCGTGGAACTTCCCGCTACTGATGGCCAGTTGGAAGATGGCGCCCGCGCTGGCGGCGGGTAACTGCGTGGTGCTTAAACCTGCGCGTCTGACGCCGCTGTCCGTACTGCTGTTGATGGAAGTCATCGGCGATCTTCTCCCACCAGGCGTAGTAAACGTGGTAAACGGCGCGGGTGGAGAAATCGGTGAATATCTGGCGACATCTAAACGCATTGCGAAAGTGGCGTTTACCGGCTCAACGGAAGTCGGGCAGCAGATCATGCAGTACGCCACGCAGAATATTATCCCTGTCACGCTGGAGCTGGGTGGGAAATCTCCCAATATCTTCTTTGCAGACGTGATGGATGAAGAAGATGCGTTCTTTGACAAAGCGCTGGAAGGCTTTGCGTTGTTTGCCTTCAACCAGGGCGAAGTGTGTACCTGTCCAAGCCGTGCCCTGGTGCAGGAATCCATTTACGAACGTTTTATGGAAAGAGCGATTCGCCGGGTGGAAAGTATTCGTAGCGGCAACCCGTTAGACAGCGTGACGCAAATGGGCGCGCAGGTGTCGCATGGTCAACTGGAAACCATCCTGAATTACATCGATATTGGTAAGAAAGAAGGGGCAGATATTCTCACCGGCGGGCGGCGTAAGCAGCTGGATGGCGAGTTAAAAGAGGGTTACTACCTCGAACCGACCATTTTGTTTGGTAAGAATAATATGCGGGTTTTCCAGGAGGAGATCTTCGGACCGGTACTGGCCGTCACGACCTTCAAAACCATGGAAGAGGCGCTGGAAATCGCCAATGACACCCAATACGGTCTCGGTGCTGGCGTCTGGAGTCGTAACGGAAATCTGGCGTACAAGATGGGCCGCGGTATTCAGGCGGGGCGTGTATGGACCAACTGTTACCATGCTTACCCGGCGCATGCGGCGTTCGGCGGTTACAAGCAGTCGGGCATCGGGCGCGAGACGCACAAGATGATGCTCGAGCATTATCAGCAAACCAAATGCCTGCTGGTGAGTTACTCAGATAAACCGCTGGGGCTGTTCTAATATCCCGTCACTTACTGCCCGGACGCGTTTAGCGTACCGGGCATCCCCAGGATGCTTACTCAGGTAAGTGGCTGGGGTGAACGAACGCAGCCAACAAAGAAGCAGCTCGATAGACGACGGGTATATATAGAAACCCATATATCGTTATATAAATAACACCATTGCATCCAATCTGGTCATTCCACTACTATTATCAACTCTATTGTTTAAATCAAACAGCAGCCGAATTTTTAATTTAAATCCCTGAGGCAAATATGTTCCTTGATTATTTTGCATTAGGAGTGCTTATTTTTGTATTCCTGGTCATTTTTTACGGGATTATTATTCTGCATGATATTCCCTATCTAATTGCAAAGAAACGTAACCATCCACATGCTGACGCAATACACGTCGCGGGCTGGGTTAGTTTGTTTACCTTACATGTTATTTGGCCCTTTTTGTGGATCTGGGCAACGCTTTATCGCCCCGAGCGCGGATGGGGCATGCAGAGCGCGGATCCTTCCCTGATCCAGCTTCAGGCACGGGTGGCCGATCTGGAAAAGAAACTGGGTGAGGCGAAGACCTCTCCGGCGGAGTAATATCGATGGATTTACTGATTGTTCTGACCTATGTGGCGTGCGCATGGTCAATATTTAAAATATTTAAAATTCCTGTAAATAAATGGACAGTACCCACTGCAGCCTTAGGCGGTATATTTATTGTTTGCGGGCTGATATTACTGATGAATTATAACCATCCGTATACATTTAAGGCGCAAAAGGCGGTAATTTCAATTCCCGTAGTGCCACAGGTAACGGGTGTCGTGACAGAAGTGACGGATAAGAAAAATACGCTGATCAAAAAAGGCGAGGTTCTTTTTAAGCTTAATCCGGGACGTTATCAGGCACGGGTAGATCGTCTGAAAGCTGATATAGTCACCGCACAGCATAAAGAGCAGGCTCTGGTGGCACAGTTAGACGAAATGCAAGCCAACACGCAGCAGGCAAAGGCCACGCGCGACAAACTGGCTAAAGATTACCAGCGCTATGCGCAGGGGAGTCAGGCGAAGGTGAATCCTTTTTCTGAACGCGATATCGACGCGGCGCGGCAAAACTATCTGGCGCAGGAAGCCGCGGTGAAATCCTCCGTTGCAGAACAACAGCAAATCCAGAGTCAGTTAGACAGCCTGGTGCAGGGTGAGAATTCGCAAATTGCCAGCCTGAAAGCACAGTTAGCTGAAGCGGAATTCAATCTGGATCAGACCGTGGTTCGCGCGCCCAGCGATGGTTACGTAACCCAGGTGCTGATGCGCCCCGGAACCTACGCCGCCGCGCTGCCGATGCGCCCGGTGATGGTGTTTATTCCGGATCAAAAACGGCAAATTATCGCCCAGTTCCGTCAAAACTCGCTGCTGCGACTGGAGCCCGGCGATGAAGCGGAAGTGGTGTTTAACGCCCTGCCGGGTAAGGTATTTAGCGGCAAACTGGCTGCTATCAGCCCAGCCGTACCGGGGGGGACATACCAGTCGAACGGGGCGCTACAATCCTTAAACTCGACGCCCGGTTCGGAAGGGGTGATCGCCACAATTGAGCTAAATGAAAATGCGGATGTGAGCGCATTACCTGATGGGATTTACGCCCAGGTCGCCGTTTACTCTGACCACTTCGAGCATGTGTCGGTCATGCGTAAGGTCTTGCTGCGGATGACCAGCTGGGTGCATTACCTGTATCTCGACCACTAGGTGCAGGCTATTTTTGACCCTGGGCAGTGTTCAAACTACCTGCGCCAATAACGCCTGTTGAGTCTGGTATCCTCATTTTGCTTACTCAGTCTGCTGCTCCAGCGACTGAGTAAGCTGCTGGCGGATCTCTGCCAACATCTCATCAAGAATAAACTGTACCCGCCATGGCTGGTATTCACGCTTGCGGAAAATCGCCACCAAATCCAGCCACCATTCATGTTGTTCTGAGAAACATGGGACCAGCAATCCGGATTGAACATCTTTTTGTACACTTGCATTCGGCGCAAAAACAATGCCCAGATGGTTACGTGCAAGCGCCAACGCAGACTGTGTATTGTCGCAGACATAATTTCCGGTCACCCGATAATCGTGCATTTCCTTGCCGCCGGCGGAGGTGAAGCGCCAGATATTGGCATCATCTATCATCATGGAATCAATCAGAATGCAGGAATGTTCTTCCAGCTCATCAGGACTACTAATAGGATGTTGTTTGATGTATTCAGGGCTGGCAAATGCCGTCACTGCATATTTGGTAATAAAACTGGCGACCAGTGATTCATCTTTAGGGTGTGCATAGGTGATTAAAACATCACAATCATCAGGAAAGTCGACGCCTTCATAAAATGCTTTACGTTCAAGGTTACATGTTTTAAGTGAGAGGCTAATGCTGCCGATATTCTGAATTTTTGCAATAACATGTTGCGATAAGTAAGCAATAATTCCCGTTGGTGCATAGACCGTTACCCGCCCACGTTTTTCATGCTTATAATCAGCAATGAAACTATTGAGCTGATCGTTTCTTTCCAGCATATCATTGATGTAAGGAAGCAGCGCCGTACCAAACGGCGTAAGAGTTAGCTGCCGAGTGGTGCGGTCAAACACCTTTAATCCAACTTTTGATTCGAAATCAGCCAGGTACTTGCTGACGTTGGCCTGTGCGATGCCGAGAACCGTAGCGGCATGACTGATGTTTTCACTGGCAGCAATTACCGAAATAATTTTCAGTTCCCGGTGTTTGAGTTGTAATTTGTTCATCGCCAAACCCAATATATATATGTTTGTATATATTACTATATAAATATGAATGTTGCATCGATGAAATTGTAAGCATTATTATGCACGCGCTTTGTAGCTTATTTTAAAATGGAATGTTGGCATGTTAATTAAACGCAATATTGTGGCGCTGTTCGCCTTTTCTTTTATGGCGAGTGCAACTGCCGCAGAATTTTCTATTGGTGCTGGCGCTGTATATAATGAATCTCCTTATCGTGGATATAATGATAACGTTCGCGCAGTACCGCTTGTCAGTTATGAAAGTGAATCCTTTTATTTTAGGCAAACAACGTTAGGTTATATTCTTTCAAAAAACGAAAGTAATGAATTTAGCATTACTGCCTCATACATGCCGCTTGAGTTTGATCCAGGTGATAACGACGATCATGCGATGAAAAAGCTGGATAAGCGTGACGCGACCGCCATGGCGGGCGCTGCGTGGTATCACCATCAGAAATGGGGCAGTGTGAAAGTCTCCGCCGCAGCGGATGTGCTGGATAACAGCAATGGCTGGGTCGCGGAAATGTCTCTGTTCCGCCAAATGCCGATGGGCAAGCTAACGCTGACGCCGGCGATTGGCGTGCTCTACTATGACGAAAACTTCAACGAATATTACTACGGCATCTCTGGCAATGAATCCCGCCGTAGTGGGTTATCAAGCTACTCTCCTGGGGACAGCTGGACACCGTATGTTGGCCTGTCCGCTAAATACGCGTTGACCAGCAACCTGACGCTGCTGGCCAGCGCCAACTACAGTGCGCTGCCGGACGACATTAAAAATAGCCCGATGGTTGATCGCGATGACAGCTTCACCTTGATGTCCGGTCTGACCTGGCGTTTCTGATTCTCACCCGTTTGTCCTCAGGGAGGAGGGCAATCTTTTCAGTCGCCAGACCGGATAAGACGCGAAACGTCGTCATCCGGTACGCTTACCGTTACTGCTCGTTTACCCAGATTCGCATTTCGCCTTCACCACGGTTCGCCCAGCTAAACCACGGAATAAACGTCAGCGTATGCGCCTGGCGAGAAGCCGGTGAAATATCATAGTGCCACAAGGATTGCTGCGTCGCGTCGGCGCAGCTTTGCTTCACGCCTTCAGCCTGAATTAACATCTTATGGCTGAACAGCCCCTTACCCTCGAACACCCTGAATTCGCTCTCTTTCGCCAGCCACAGATTATGCAGTTCTTCGCCGTTGTCGGCCTGCTCCAGGCAATACACCAATGGCCCACGTTGAATAGCGACCTTACCGGCAACATGACGCACCAGTGGGTTTCCGTACACCCGACGCACTGGCATTGGCAGAGTCAGACTGAGCGTATCGCCCTCCTGCCAGGTTCGGCTGATGTGCAAATAGCCTTTGCGAATATCCTGCTCAACCGGTTGACCATTCAGCAAAACCTGCGGCGCGGAGCACCAGTCAGGCAAGCGCAAGGCCAGGGTGTGATACACCGACTGCGGAGATTCAATGGCGATTTTCACCTGCTCATGCCATGGATAATCCCCGCTAATGCGCAGTTTGAGCGCGCCATCTGCCACGGGGACTTCCATGCTATTGCCCACATACATATTGATATACAGCGCGTCCTGACGTGGCGTGTAGATGTAATGGCCAATTGAGGTTAAGACGCGGGCGATATTGGGCGGACAGCAGGCGCAGCCGAACCAGCGTTGGCGAACGGGCTTCACGTGGTCGTAAATGTGATTGAATTTTAATGACTTAGGGTGTACTTCCAGTGGGTTAACGTAGAAGAAGTGTTTACCGTCCAGCGCCATGCCGCCGAGAACGGTGTTATACAGGGCGCGCTCCATGACGTCGGCATACTGGCTGTCGGCCTCCATTTCCAGCATTCTGCGGGCGAACATCATCAGTCCGATTGAAGCGCAGCTTTCCGCGTACACGGAGTCGTTGGGCAGATCGTAATCACTGCTAAACGCCTCGCCACTGCTTTGAGAGCCGATCCCGCCGGTAATGTACAACTGGCGCTGGGCCATATTTTTCCACAGACGCAGGCAATCCTGACGCTTGCCTTCGTCCTGGCTTAAACGTGCCAGGTGCGCCACGCCGGTCATCAGATAAACAAAGCGCACCGCGTGACCGATAGCCGTTTGCTGTTCTGAAATGGGCTGATGTGCCTGGCTGTAGGGTTTATCTTTCACCATCCACGCCGGGCCGTAAGTGTGCCAGTAAGAGGTTTGCCCCCGCTTTTCGTACTCTTCGTCATAGAAATGGGGCTGAGCGCCGCGCTGCTCAACAAAGTAATTTACCAGCGCCATATAGCGTGGCTGCTGAGTCACTTCATATAAGCGCATTAAGGCCAGCTCGATTTCCGGGTGTCCGGGGTAGCCGCGTAACTGATTTTCACCAAGCCCAAACACGCTGTCGATATGATCCGCCAGGCGGCACACCACTTCTAACAGACGACGCTTACCCGTCGCCTGGAAGAATGCGACGCCCGCTTCAATTAAATGACCGGCGCAGTACAGTTCATGGCATTCGGCGAGGTTGGTCCAGCGTTCATCCGGAGCTTTTACCGTGAAGTAAGTATTGAGATAGCCGTCTGCACACTGTGCCGCAGCCACCAGTTCAATGACCTCATCAGCGGTTTTCTCAAGTTCCGCATCGGGTTTCTGGCACAGGGACCAGGCGACGGCCTCCAGCCATTTCGCCACGTCGCTATCCTGAAAAACCATGCCGTAAAACTCGCCGTCCTGCAGCCCCGCGGCGATACGAAAGTTTTCTATCGCATGGCTTGGTTCCGCCTCTGCAATGCGGTCATTAAGCGCATCCCACTGGTAGGGGATCACCACATCACGCACCAACTGCTGATATTGTCCGAGGAACGGATCGCTGACCGTGAGCTTATGCAGGTCGACTTCCAGTACGTTCATTTCATGCTCCTTAAGGCTGTACATGACGCTGACGCAGATCGGTGGCAATGCGCGACATCATCGGGTTATTGAGTTTGCAAAGGCGGATAGACAGCGCCAGCAGCAGGTGGAACAGCGCGGGCAGCAGCGTTTCCATCGCGGTAATCCCTTGCAGCGAACTGGCGGTTTGGTTGCCAGCGCCTGGCTGATAGGCGACAAAAATAAACAACAGGCTGATGATCCCCGCGCTTGAGGCCCAGGCCAGCTTGATGAAAAACAGGTTGAAGGCGAAATTCATGCCGGAAGAACGCACGCCGGTTTTCCACTCGCCGTAGTCGTCGGCAAAGGCCATCAGCGAGAAATGCAGCGGCAGCGTAAAGCCCAGAATAATACCGTTGCCGAGGATCACCGCCAGCCACAGCGTCTGATAAGCCGGACCGGTGGGCAGGAACCACATCAGCACCGCCAGCGCCGTCAGCACCAGGTTGGTGTAGTAATAGAGTTTGACGGTATCCATGCGGCGGGTCAGCGGGCTGACGATCACCGAACCGATGATGGACGCGAAGGTGACCATGGTGAAAAACAGCGACGTGTAAGCGGTGCTGCCCTCCAGCACATAGGTAATGAAGTACATGTACCCGCCGCCGCGAATATTAAAGACGTTAATCAGCAGGAAAGACATTACCAGCATCAGTAATAGCTGATCATTTTTGCGCAGCCCGCCAATGTGTTCGCGCAGGGTAAATTTCCCCATCATCGCCAGCGGCACGCGCTCGCGCACCCAGAAGAAGCAGCACAGGAACATCACTACCGCGATGGCGCACAGGATACCCACGCCGAACTGATAACCCTGCGCAGCGTTGCCCTGACCCAGAACATCCACCATCCACGGCAGGCCGACGGAGACAAGGAATCCCGCCACGCCGCACAACACAAAGCGCCAGGACTGGCAGGCGATCACCTCATTGTGGCGGGTGGTCATGGTGTTGATCAGCGCACAGTACGGCACGTTGATGGCGGTATAGCCGACGGAGAGCAGCAGATAGGTGCCGAACGCCCAGGCAATTTTTACGCTCATGCTGGCGTCAGGGACGGTAAACGTGAGTACGCCAATAATGCCAATGGGAATTGCCACCCACAGCTGCCAGGGGCGAAAGCGCCCCCAGCGACTTTGGGTACGGTCGGCCAGCACGCCCATTATCGGGTCGGAAATGGCGTCAAATACGCGCAGGGCAATAAACAATGTACCAACCAGTGCGGGCGTTAACCCGAAGACATCGGTGTAGAAAAATGTCAGGAAGTTCATGATCAGACAGGTAATGACCGTCCCGCCCGCATCGCCTAACCCATAGCCTATTTTTTCACGCAGAGAGAGTTTGTCGTCCTGGGCACGCTGTGCCAAATCGGATGTCGTAATCGGAGCCGAAGTCATAAATAACTCCCGGAGAGAATGTTCAGAAAAATTCCCGCTACACTGCGGGTTATTTGTGGGTAATTTGCAAAGTACGTTATTTATTCTGCACGAAATGTTTGGAGCAACAAGGGAAGAGAAAAGTATAAAAAGATAACAATTCCGACTTCATTTAGAAAATGTGATTTCGATCCGGTGAAACCTGGGTTTATCGTGAATAATCAATAATAAAGACCGATTTAAATAATGCTGAAAGCGGGAATTTGAATATATATGCTCGAATTATCCATGTCTCTTCCGATTAAAGTACAAAATGGCGGATTATTTATTTCCCGGGGCGTGGGCAGTCATCCTGCGCGACGATTGCAATCCTGGGAAATTATCTTTGTCGAAAAAGGGACATTAACGATTCGCGAAGGCCAGACCGTTTTTTGCGTGAATGCCGGAGAAAGTTTGCTGCTGTGGCCGCAGCGCTCGCATATTGGCGTTGGGCAATTTCCGGCTGATTTGAAATTTTACTGGCTGCATTTTGAGGTGACGGCAGAAAGCGACGCATCAATAACGGAACCGTTACTTGCTATCCCTCAACATACCCGGGTGAGCGAGCCACAATATATTATCTCGTTGTTTCGTCAGTTCTTACGCGAGCAGGAAAATATTCATCGCAGCATAGCGCTGGAACTGATCCTGCTGCTGATTTTGCAGCAAATATCCGCGGCTGCCAGCGAGCAACCACCAGACAGTCCGGGTAATGCGCTGGCGTGGAAAGCGCAGCAGATAATTCACACTCAGTTCCACCTGCCGATTAGTGCCTCAACGCTGGCGAAAGAGCTGCATTGCAATGCGGACTATCTGGGGCGTGTATTCCGTAGCGCGTTCCGGCTGACACTCACCGAAGCGTTGCATCGCCAGCGGGTAAGGGCGGCAGAAAAACTGTTGATCAGTGATTCGCTATCGCTTACCGAAGTGGCGATGAAATGTGGATTTAATGAGGTGGGTTATTTTCGCAAAATCTTTCGCAAGCATACCAGCCTGACGCCCGCGGCGTGGAAACGGCGCTATTGCAAAGAGCATATTAATAGCGCCTGACCCGTTACTGCCCGTAATACGCATTCACGCCATGTTTGCGCAGATAATGTTTATCCAGCAACTCAGGCTGCATATCCGGCAACTGCGGAGCTAACTGGCGCGAGAACAGCCCCATGTAGGCGCACTCTTCGAGCACCACGGCGTTATGTACGGCGTCTGCGGCGTCTTTACCCCAGGCAAACGGACCGTGTGAATGCACTAACACCGCCGGAACCTGCATCGGGTTCAGGTCTCGTTGCTCAAAAGTTTTAATGATGACTTCGCCGGTCTGATATTCATATTCACCGTTGATCTCCTCAACGGTCATCAGACGGGTACATGGAATAGAACCATAGAAATAATCGGCATGCGTGGTGCCCCATGCCGGGAGATCAAGACCCGCCTGCGACCAGATCGTCGCGTGGCGTGAGTGGGTATGGACGATCCCACCGATCTCAGGGTAGCGGCGGTATAGCGCCAGATGGGTTGGCGTGTCAGATGAGGGTTTTTTACTCCCTTCAACCACGTCGCCGCTGGCGATATCCACCACCACCATATCGTCGGCGGTCATCACGTCATATTCTACGCCGGATGGCTTAATCACCATCAGTGTCCGCGTTTCATCTACTGCGCTGACGTTACCCCAGGTAAAGGTGACTAAACCATGAGCCGGAAGCGCCAGATTGGCCGCCAGCACCTCGGCCTTCAGTTGTTTTAACATGGAAATCCTCCCTCCTGCATACGTGCTTCTATCCAGCGTCGTGCCTCGATAATTTCCAGTACCGGCTCTTTCGCTTTTTCAGTCCACATTTCAATCAGAAACGACCCGCGATAGTTCAGCTCATGCAGCGTTTTGAAGATACCAACAAAGTCCACACACCCTTCGCCAAAGGGCACATCGCGAAACTGGCCCGGATGGGTTTCGGTTACTGGCAGCGTGTCTTTCAGGTGGATAGCGGCGATACGGTCAATACCCAGTGTCAATTCGGCAGTGACGTCATTACCCCAGGCGCTGAGGTTGCCTACGTCCGGATAGACGGTGAACCACGGCGATGACAGCATTTCATCCCACTTTTTCCACTTGCTGATCGAGTTCATAAATGCGGTATCCATGATTTCTACCGCCAGCATGACCTGCGCGGCGGCGGCTTGCTCGACTGCCCATGCCAACCCTTCGGCAAAGCGCTGCTGCGTACCTTCGTCATGTTCCTCGTAATAGACGTCGTAGCCTGCCAGCTGAATGGTGCGAATACCGAGATCGCGCGCCAGACGAATGGCTTTGGTCATGATGTCGCGCGCCCGGACGCGTGCAGATTCATCGCGGCTGCCAAACGGAAAACGGCGATGGGCGGACAGGCACATTGAGGGGATTGCCACACCGGTTTCCAGCATCGCGCTCACCAGCGATGCGCGCTGAGTGGAACTCCAGTCGAGACGCGACAGGCGTTCATCGGTTTCATCCACTGACATTTCGACGAAATCAAAACCGCAGCTTTTCGCCAGCACCAGACGCTCCGGCCAGGAGAGGTCTTTCGCCAGCGCTTTTTCATAGATACCTAACGGATGATTACGCATACTGTGCTCCCCAGATGGCATCGATTTGCGCATGGAATTCGCCAGCAACCTGCGTTGGGTTTTTCGCCCCAGCCAGCGCGCGTCCGGCGATAAAGGCTTTGACGTTGATATCGCGAAACAGCGGCAGGTCGGCGGGCGTAATCCCGCCGGTAATCGACAGTTCCAGACCAATATCGGAAAGCGCTTTCATGCGTGCCAGATCCGCTTCTCCCCACTGTTGCCCGCTGGCCTGGGCATCGCGCCCGCGATGGTAAATCGCCTGACGAACCCCTACGCGATACCAGTCTCGGGCGTCATCCAGCGTCCAGTTGCCGAACAGTTCCATCTGAATTTCGCCGCCGCAGGACTGCGCGACGCTATGACCTTTTTCTACCGTCGCCAGCGGCGCAGCGCAGATGATGGTCATCCAGTTAGCGCCAGCATCAAACGCTTGCTGTGCGAGGGTTTCGCCCGCATCGGCCACCTTCCAGTCGGCGACGATGATTTTATTTGGGCACTGGGCGCGCAACGCTTTTACGGCGCTAAGGCCTTCGGTTAAGCAGAGAATCGTCCCCGCCTCAACGATATCAACACTCTCTTGTAGCAGTGCGACATCGCGCTGGGCCGCCTGCAGGTTGGTGTGGTCGAGCGCCAGTTGCAGTAATGGTCGACTCATCATTCGTACTCCTTAATGCGGGCGTGATAGCCCTGTAGTGCGGTAATTAAATTCTGGTATTGGCGGTATTTACGCTGGTAGCTCGCATGCGCGGCGGCGTCTGGCAGCAGCGTGCGTACCGGGTGCTGTAAGCTGCGCTGGGCGTCGCTGAAATCGTGATAAACGCCGGTGCCTACGCGGGCAGCAAGCGCTGCGCCAAAGCAGCCGGTCTCTTCAATCTGCGGCAGCTCGATACGTAAGCCGCTGACGTCGGCCAGCATTTGCATCCAGACATCTGAGTGCGCCGGACCTCCGGTGACGCGCAGGGTATGCGCCTGCGTAAAACGTTCGCGCATGCGGTTGAGGTGGGTCATGTGGCTGAAAACCACGCCTTCGTAGATGGCCTGTAATAAGTGGGCGCGAGTGTGTATAGCCTGCATGCCATAAAAGCCGCTGGTCATGTCCAGCCCGGCGTTGCTGCCGTACAAAAAGGGCAGGAAGAAAAGCTCGCTACCGGCTTTCGGTAAGCTGTCGACGGCCTGATTGACCTCATCAAAAGAGAGTTCGCCCCACTGGGCGGTAAACCATTCCAGATTGCCGGAGGAGGTCGGACTGGCTTCGTGAACGATGTACTGCCCGTCATTCACATAGCGGCCATAAACATAGGGATGGGCCTCGTGGTCACGCAGGCCGTGGGCGATCCCGCTGGTCACAGCCCAGGTTCCCATTACCGCGTTGAGGGTGTGCTCATCTTCAATACCGGCGCAGAGTGCGGTGGAAACCACATCAAACAGACCGCCGACGACGGGCGTACCCGCCGCCAGACCGGTGATGGCGGCTGTCTGAGCGGTGATTTCCCCGCATATTTCTGCTGAGCCAACGACAGGTGGCAGGGCAGCGTCGATTTCACTGATGCCCAACCATTGGGTCAGTCGCGGGTCGTACTGACCGGTGGTCATGTTGTAGAGGTTCGACTCGGAGATATTGCTTTCTTCGCAGCCTTTGACGCCGGTTAAGCACCAGCGCAGGTAATCATGGCCCATCATGACGCTGCCAATTTGCGCGTAGCGCTGAGGGGTATTCTCCTTTACCCAACGCAGGAGCGATGCCGGATGCCCGGTCCACAATGTCTGGCGGGTGACCGGGTAGAGCTGCTCAGGGATCCCATCCTGCTGCCAGCGCTGAACGATGTCCATCGCGCGTCGATCGGAAGAGAGAATGGCATTGCCCAGCGGTTTATCCTGCTTATCAAGAAGAAACAGGCCTTTGCCCTGAGCGGAAATACCGACGCCTTTAATTTGATCGCCGCAGACGCCAGTGCGTTTTAACAGACCGGCAATGGTCGCGATGCACTGTTGCCACAGTTGGTGCATATCGCGTTCGGCGTAACCGGGTAACGGCGATATTGTCTGCAGCGATTGCCGGTTAATTCCCTGCTCATGACCTTTGGCATCATACAAACCTGCTTTCAGATATGTACCGCCACAATCAATACCCAGCCAGAAGGTCGCTTTCTCACTCATCTTTGTCATCTCATTTTGACCGGATGACGCTGCGCTTATCCGGCCTGGGGTATGTATGGATTTCGTCGGCCCGATAAGCGAAGCGTCACCGGACATCGTGTTACGCCGCGTGTTTACGCGGATTCAGCGTCTTTAGCGGCGCAGAACCGGCATCGCATTTTGCTGGCAGCAGCAGTGCCATCAGCGCGGCCAGCGCCAGTGAGATTGCCAGGCAGTAAACGCCCGCATCTTTGCTGTACAGGGTGATGAGTACGCCGACCGCGTAAGGACCGCAGAAGCCTCCAAGGTTGCCGAGGGCGTTGATAACCCCACGTGCGCCACCGGCCATTTCCGCGCTGAACAACCGCGCCGGAATGGTCCAGAACACGCCCGCAGCCGATTGCAGGAAGAAGCCACAGCCGACCAGCGCGGCATAAGCCAGCCAGACGTTATTTTTCAGCGCCACGGAGAGGAACATGCACAGGGCAAAGCCAATCAGCGGCAGGCAGACGAACAGCTTGCGTTTACCGGTGCGGTCAGAGAGAGAAGAGAACAGGAACATCCCGGCAATTGCGCCAACGTACGGCAGAATGGCGAGCATACCGACCTGTCCCATGCTGCTGTGCGTCAACTCTTTGAGGATGGTCGGCAGCCACAGGGTGTAACCGTAAATCCCGGTTTGGTAGAAGAAATTCAGTGCGATCAACTGCCACATGGTTTTATCGGACAGCACCGCGCCCAGAGAGGCATTTTTGACTTCGGTTCCGGCAATGGCTTTTTGCTCGGCGGCCAGCGTCTCAACGAGGTAATTTTTCTCGGCGTCAGAGATCCAGCGTGCTTCCTGCGGTCGGTCGTAAACGGTATAGGCCCACAGCACCAGGACCACAATGGAGAGTAAACCTTCAATAATGAACAGCCAGCGCCAGTCGAGCACGGTGATGATCCAACCCGAGAGCGGGGCGGTAATGATCCCGGCAATCGGCACAAACATAATCACAATCGCATTGGCGCGACCGCGCTCGGCGTCGGGGAACCAGTTGCTGATCATCGTCAACACAACCGGCAGCATGCCGCCTTCGGCAACGCCGAGTAAAAAGCGCAAAACCAGCAGTTGATACTGATTAGTGATCAATCCCGTCAAAACGGAAATAACCGCCCAGGCAACCAACGACCAGCCGATAAATTTCTTGCCGCTACCGTGTACGGCAATTTTTCCGCCGGGAACCTGTAAAAACAGATAACCGATAAAGAAAATACCGCCAGCCAGTCCCGCCATGGTGGCGGAAATACCTAATTCGGCGTCCATGCCGCCCGGCATCGCAAATGCGATATTAACGCGGTCCATATAAGAAATAATACAGGCGATGAGAATGGGTGGGATAATTCGCAGCCAGCGCTGACGGGGTATATCTTTGAGTGTAGGGCGAGAGGTCATGTTCATATTAATATTCTCGTAGAGTAGTATGTTATTTTTATAATTTTGTTTTGTTTAATGCAGCGATACCGTCGCGCAATATTGCTACGCGATGATCCACATCTGCATTGGCATTTATTTCCAGTAATTTAATACCGGCAAATTGCAATGGCTCGGTTCCTGCGCAGGCGAATAATTCGCGGGCATGGTCGGTGGTCATCAAGCTTTGCGGGCAGAAAGGAGCAAACGGCGCGTGTAAGTCCTGCCACTCGCCATACTCTCCCGTGATTGTGGTGCCGGAAAACATCAGCGCGCCCAATTTACCGGCCTGTTGGACCTGCTGCGTGTGGGTCAGCGGTAGGGCGAGGTTCTGCCCTTCAATGGCCGATCGCGCCCAGTTAATGCACACGCTGATGTCATATCCGGTTATTGCGTCCAGCACGTTTTCTAACGGCAAAAAGCCTTTGCGTGGCGCAGGGCCCGTCATGGCATCGCAATGCTCCAGCACCAGATCGCAGGACCAGTCCCAGTGGGTAATTTCTTTCAGTGAACGAGCGAACGCGTCGGTGGCCTGGGCGACGTTCGGGTTGCCTGCCAGCGGGGCAGCGTGCAACTCCAGCGCGATCACTTTTCCGCCATTGGTTGCATTGATATGGTTGATTTTCTGGTGCAGATGGCGGTAATACGCCACACAGGCTTTACGCTGATCTTCGTCGCTGGAGGCCAACCCGAAACCACCCTCAGTACCGCGGCGGCGCATGGTTTCCATAATGGCCGTGACCACGATTTGCCAGTCGCCCGGCGTATGGCGCAATAACCATTCGTCGCCCAACGGATGCAGATGTTCAAGGCAGGGCTGTTCCAGTCCGCGAATATCCGGGGTATCGGAGAGCTGCCGCCAGAATTCCTTCTCTTCCTCTTCACTCTTTTGGTGAAATGAGGGTGCACAGGGGTACGCACCGATAATATAACCGGTTGTATTAGCTTTCATTTTTTGTGCTCCTTTTATAAAACTGAAATAGCAACCTTCACGACTATTTTGCGGATCGGTGTGGCGACAGTTTTATGACATCCCGGACGATGAACATCCTGCGGGAAAAATATGGCGTAACTTCCCGGAGTCATTTCAATAAAAGATTCATGTTCACTGGCGTGATAAAAAATAATATCGCGCTGTTCTAATAACGCTTCGCTGATTTCATTATTTCCGGTATCAATAGCGATACCGATTTTTTCTTCACCCCAGGCTAAAAACTGAATATCCAGATAGCGGCGATGCGCTTCCGGGCGATTTTCGGCTGGGTCACGGGTAGTTAAATCGATAATCTGCGCGAAGATATTTTTACCGTCTATCTCCACCACGCCCGGCTCCAGTTTGCGGAAATCCGTGGTGCGCAGAAAATCGAGCGCCCTTTCAATCGCTGCGGGCAAACGACACGGATTAGGCTGAGCAATATGTCCAAAGATCATGGTGTTGCTCCTTACAGCGACTGAATTTTTGCCCAGACACTGTCATCAATGGTGATGCCGTTTTGGCGATTTTCTGCCAGTAGCTTTGTAAACTCGTGGCCCGGCAGACGAACAGGCGTGTTTTCATCAGCGCGTTCGGCGGTGGTGATGAAATCCATAATCCGCTGTAGTTTGGCATCGCGGGTGGCGCCATCGATTAGCTTATCCACTTCAATGGCGATGAAAATCTGTGAAACGCCATATTCATCGCTGTTATCCTGGGTGACTTCCGCCACGGAGGCACCGTCAGAAAGCAGGGTGGCAATCATATCCAGCACAATCGACAGGCCTGAACCTTTCCAGTAACCCATTGGTAAAATGCGGCGATTTTTTTCGATAACGCCCGGCTCTTTGGTGAGATTGCCTTCATCGTCAAAACCACCGTCTACCGGCAGTTCGCGACCAGCCAGGCGATTCACTTCCAGCATGCCGTAGGAGAACATCGACATCGACATATCAACCATGGTGATTGGCGTGGAGGGGATCGCGACAATCAGCGGGTTAGTACCAATACGGCACTCTTTCGAACCCCATGGCGGCATTACGGCAATCGAGTTGGTCCAGCAGATACCAATGTACCCTTTCTCTGCCGCCTGCCAGCCATAGCTGCCGCCGCGCATCCAGTGGTTGGCGTTACGCAGCGCGACCAGGCCGATGCCGTGATCGGAAGCCAACTCAATAGCTCTGTCCATCATCTTTTTCGCCGTCAGGTTGCCGATCGAACGCTGGGCATCCCATTGTTCAATCGCCCCCAGGCTGGTAATGCGCTGCGGTTTGGCCTCAGGAATGATGTCGCCGTTATCCAGTTGCTGAATGAAACGGGGGAAGCGATTCACGCCGTGCGAATAAACGCCGGACTCGGTGGTGCGCGCAAACATTTCGGCACAGGCATCGGCGGTTTCAACGGCGATACCGCGTGCCAGCAGTACCCGATTGAACGCATCTTTCAACTGCTCAAAAGTGACTTTCATTCCTGTTTCCTTGTTTAAGTTTGATCGCTTTTTTATCTCTAAATTTCACTATGCGAAATCTGATTTCAAATATAGCGATCAAATTTTGACAGATCAACGGGGTGGTCTATTTTTTAAAATCATCAAAATCAAATAGTTGTGTTTTTTCGGTTCAGATCGTGAACTGAAACACACTTTGCGCTACCATCAGAGCGCGACGAAAAGGGGAGCGGAAGCGATGGGCACCAAAGAGAGTGAAATGACGCAAGATAAAGAGAGGCCAGCCGGAAGTCAGAGCCTGTTCCGTGGTTTGATGTTGATTGAGATCCTGAGCAACTATCCGAATGGGTGTCCGCTGGCCCATTTGTCTGAACTGGCCGGGCTGAACAAAAGTACCGTGCATCGACTCCTGCAAGGCCTTCAGTCATGCGGATACGTCACGCCCGCACCCGCTGCGGGCAGTTATCGGTTGACCACTAAATTTATCGCCGTGGGACAGAAGGCGCTGTCGTCACTGAATATCATCCATGTTGCCGCACCGCACCTTGAAGCGCTGAATATCGCCACTGGCGAAACGATCAACTTCTCCAGTCGTGAAGATGACCATGCGATTCTGATTTATAAGCTGGAGCCGACGACAGGCATGCTGCGTACCCGCGCCTATATCGGCCAACATATGCCGCTGTACTGCTCCGCGATGGGCAAAATTTACATGGCGTTTGGGCATGCGGATTACGTGGAGTCCTACTGGGAGAGCCATCAGGATCTGATTCAGCCGCTGACCCGCAATACCATTACCGGTCTACCGGCGATGTACGATGAACTGGCGCAGATCCGCGAAAGCAGTATGGCGATGGATCGGGAAGAGAACGAGCTGGGGGTATCCTGTATTGCCGTGCCGGTGTTTGATATTCATGGCCGGGTGCCCTACGCGGTATCAATTTCACTCTCGACATCGCGGCTTAAGCAGGTAGGGGAAAAGAATCTACTCAAGCCGCTGCGGGAAACCGCGCAGGCCATTTCAAATGAGCTGGGCTTTACCGTTCGCGATTAGGCGCATGCCAGGCGTCGTTCAGACACCTGACACTATTTAACCGTTTCCCCTGTCCGATCAAAGCGACAGGGGCAGTCTCTCTGGCAATCTGAAGTTTTCATGCAGAAGGAGGGGGCAATGAACGAGTTTATTATGGCGGATGCGGCAAAATGTATTGGGTGTCGCACCTGTGAAGTTGCCTGCGTCGTCGCGCATCAGCAAAACCAGGACTGTGCGTCGGTCTCTTCTTCTGCGTTTGTCCCGCGGATTAGGGTGATCAAAGACGATGCCTTTACAACGGCAGTCGCCTGCCATCAATGTGAAGATGCTCCCTGCGCGAATGTTTGTCCAACGCACGCTATTCGCCGTGAACATGGGCATATCTTCGTTGAACAAACACGGTGTATTGGCTGTAAAAGCTGTATGCTGGCCTGTCCGTTTGGGGCAATGAATGTTGTCGCCCGCTCATCGCGGGTGCAGGCGATAAAATGCGATTTGTGCTGGCATCGCGAAACGGGGCCTGCGTGTGTTGAAGCTTGCCCGACAAGTGCGTTGCAGTGCGTAAGCGAGAATCAGATCGCGCAGCTAAACTGTGAAAGGCGTAGCCGTACGGCGTTTTCTACCTTTTGAACATTGAGCAAGGACGCATAATTATGGCATCAAACAAGCAAGCGTATCTCGCCGCTGCGAACAACGGTCTGTTTAAAACGGACTCCGAGTTTGTAGCGACCCCGCCACAACCCGTTACCCTTGAAGCGTTACAGGCGCGTGTGGAGGGGCAGACGCTATTTCCGGAGCTGTTGTCACGTATTGACGAAGAGAAAGAAGAACTGCATCTGACCTTTACCGCAGACGGTGAGCTTTATCTTTATCGCGTTTCTCTCTTTAGCTGTGAGCACGATCCTTCCGCCCTGGAATACGTCCCTGGCGCACGTTCTGTTGCACCGGAGGTACTTTCTGAGATGGCAGATTATCGCCAGCGAATCTCAGTCACGACCCGTTTTAGTAATGATGTTTTCCTGAGCTGGCAGCAGGCGATCAAAATTGTGGGACTGTTGGTGCCGGACCTGCTGGTGGCCCAGGACGCTAGCGCAGGCGGTAGGCTGTTTTCCCGCGAGCGGTTACTGTTTGAAGCGCGTTTTCCGGCGCGGCCGCGTGCAGATACACTGTATGCGATCCACGCCGTTCACGATGATGAAAACGATCATTACTGGTTGCACACGCATGGCCTGCGGCGGTTGGGTTTACCGGAGTGCGAGGTGATTATTCACCAGCCGGTGGAAAGTCTGGGCAGCATTGGCTACATGATTGAAGCGTTTGTGAATATCTGTATTGACGATCGCGGCATGTATTGTAATGAACCGCTGATGCTGGCGCGAACTCACGAAGGCGAGCAGTATATTGTGGCCATTCCCTGGGAACAGGGACTTAGCGTGATCGAACATGGCGGCAACCTGAACCTGTTGCCTGAGATCGCAGAGAGGGTGGGTGATATCTCAGATTTACCTTCCGGGCGTTTTTCCGGCGATCTGGCCGATCGGGAAGATGAGCATAATGGCCCGTCGTGCCTGTTGTTCCGTCTAGCCGATGAGCGTGGCGGCATTGGCAGCGTGATTGACGGTGGGCTGGGCGGCGATCAAGTGATGTTCATGAAAAGTATCGCATTGTCGGATAGCGATGCGCAAAAAGCGCAAATGCGCTGGCCTTATTTCCAGCATATTTTTGAGACGCAGCATAATGAAATATCAGCGCCCCTTGTCAAAATCGGTGTTCCCTACGGCGATGACGATAAGCGCGAACATATGTGGTTTATGTTGCAGAACATCGCTGATGAACATCTGACAGGCGTATTAACCAATCAGCCGTATTACGTGCATCATATGCAGGAAGGCGAGCAATATACGTTACCGTTTACACTGCTCAGTGACTGGCGCATTTATCATCCGCAGGGAGTGTTTACCCCGGATAATATCTTCGAGCTGATATCGCACAGTTCGTGATGCTAGCGCCCGATACAAAACGGTATCGGGCGACAAAAATCAGCTGCTCCCTTCGCTCCAGGCGCGCTCGATCTCTTCCGCCAGAATCTTCACCCCAGCTTCGATTTTCTCCGGCTCCGGAACGTAGTTCATCCGCATGCACTGATGGGTATGCGGCCAGGGTTTATCCAGACCCGGGAAGAAGTAGTCACCGGGAACCATCAGTACGCCGCGCGCTTTCAGGCGCTGATACAGCAGCTCGGTGGTGATCGGCAAATCTTTAAACCATAACCACAGGAAAATCGCGCCCTCCGGTTTGTGGATCAGGCAGCGATCTTCAGACAAATAGCGGCGAATGATCGCAATCGTCTCCTGAACACGCTGATAATAAAACGGTTTGATTACCGTTTCGGAGAGGCGCAGCAGATCGTTACGTTTAATCATCTCGCACATCATTGCCGGCCCCATTCCGCCAGGCGCGAGGCTGATGATGCCGTTCATATTGGTGATGGCGGTGATGATTTTTTCATTCGCGATGATGATGCCGCAGCGGGAGCCTGGCAGGCCCAGCTTCGAAAGGCTCATGCACAGCACAATGTTGGGGTTCCACAGCGGGCGCGCTTCGCTAAAGATGATGCCGGGGAACGGTACGCCATAGGCGTTATCAATCACCAGCGGGATCCCATGCTGGTTGGCCAGCCGGTCCAGCTTCATCAGCTCTTCGTCGGTGATCACGTTGCCTGTCGGATTCGTCGGACGAGACACGCAAATCATCCCCGTCTCTTCACCAATATGCAGGTGTTCAAAATCAACGTGATACTTAAACTGGCCTTCCGGTAACAGTTCGATGTTTGGGCGCGCGGAGACAAAGAGTTCCTCTTCCAGCCCGGAATCGGCATAACCAATGTATTCCGGGGCTAACGGGAACAATACTTTTTGCGTTGTGCCGTCGGCGCGACGTCCTGCGAACAGATTGAATAAGTAGAAAAACGCGCTCTGACTGCCATTTGTCAGAGCAATATTTTGTGGCTCGATATCCCAACCCTGCTTCTCACGTAGCAGTTTCGCCAGCTCAGACAGTAGCTCGGTTTTTCCTTGTGGACCGTCATAATTACAAAGCGCATCAGTGGCTTTGCCGTTTTCCAGCATATCTGCCAGCAGAGACTGAAAGTAATTTTGCATCTCTGGAATTTGCGCCGGATTACCGCCGCCAAGCATGATGGCGCCTGGGGTGCGTAAACCGTCGTTGAGGTCCTCCATCAGGCGTGTGATGCCTGAATGGCGGGTGAATTTGTCGCCAAAAAGTGAGAATGTCATAGCAGGTGGTCTGTCGAACTGAGTAGTAAAGTGGCTAACCATAGCGCTACCCATGGCAGGGTGCAAATCGGGGGCATCAGGTTGGATTGAGGTTTTGTGCTGTAGATTTTTATCTGGCTGGTTTTTTATGTTGAATCAGGCTTCCCGCTGCGTGCACAGCGAGAAGCCGGGCGCGTCAGGGCTGACCGGCCCACACCACCATCACTTTGTCGTCGCCATGTTCGCGGATAAATCCGTATCCCTGCTTCAGGGTCAGCGTGGTTTGTTTACCGGCGCCAATGGCGGGATGTCTGGCCCTGAACTGGCTGATACGTTGCCAGTGTGCGACGCTGGCGGCAGATTTCCCGGTCACATCCTGCCAGTTCATCTCCGAGCGCGTCCCCTGTAATGGATCTGAGCCGGTTGGGCCAAAGGGGCGGGCAGACTCGTCGCCATAAAAGAGTTGTACCGCGCCAGGCGCCAGCAGCAATAGCTCGGCGGCTTTGTCTCCACCTTCGCGGAACAGACGCGTATCGTGTGAGGAGAGATAGCTCAGAACGTTAAAGTCCTGCAGTTTATCCGCCATCTGCTGCCAGGTGGGGTCCATATTCGCCAGACACTCGACGGCTTTTGCCGCTTGCTCCTGGTAGTCGAAATTGATCATCGCATCGAAGCCGTGACGGTAATAGTCGCTTTGCATCACGCCGTGGCCCCAGGCCTCGCCGGTCATCCAGAAGGGTTTATCATCCAGCGCTTTGTCAGGGTTGGCTTTCTTCCATTCGACCAGCGCCGCGCTGGCCTGTGTTTTTAGCTGCTGCCAGGCGGGAAGTTCGACGTGTTTAGCGGTATCGACCCGAAAGCCGTCAATCCCGTAATCACGCACCCACTGACTGAGCCAGTGCGTCAGATAATCCCGGGGCGTGTATCCGGCGATAGCTTTAGCGTGCGTATCCGGCTTGTGCTGATAAAAATGTGGCAGCCCGGAGGGCGTGGTCGATTCGGTTTTCAGGTCGGGCAGGAAGGCCAGCGACATGGTGAGGTCGTCAAAGCCAGGATTGTCGTAATCGCCAATATCGGTGCGGATCCAGTTTTTCCCCCACCATTTTTCCCAGCCGGCTTTATCGCTGAAGTTGATGTAATCATTAAAGCTGTGCCAGCTCTGCCCGGCGGCCGGTTTCCAGTCAGTCCAGCGTTCGCCGAGCGTTTTTTTCAGCTCATCGCCCGATAAGTACAGCGCCCCAAACTGATATTCCTGCATATCCGCCAGGGTGGCGTAGCCGGTATGGTTCATTACCACATCAAACAGAACACGGATGCCGCGCTGATGTGCGCCATCAACCAGCGTGCGCAGGTCTGCTTCGTCACCCATATTGGCGTCGAGCGTGGTCCAGTCCTGAGTGTAGTAGCCGTGGTAAGCGTAGTGAGGGAAGTCGCCTTTGGTGCCACCACCGACCCAGCCGTGGATTTGCT
The DNA here is from genome assembly GCF_030334545.1 of Citrobacter sp. Ce129. Classification (NCBI taxonomy): domain Bacteria; kingdom Pseudomonadati; phylum Pseudomonadota; class Gammaproteobacteria; order Enterobacterales; family Enterobacteriaceae; genus Citrobacter; species Citrobacter sp. Ce129. The sequence goes on along the minus strand of NZ_JAOWDS010000057.1, from coordinate 232,297 downwards.
CAAACGGCGCACTGATCCACAGGGCGTTGACGCCCAGTTGTTGCAGGTAGTCGAGTTTGCTGGCGAGCCCGCGCAAATCGCCGCCGTGGAAGGTGCCAATTTCCTGCATGCCGTCGCTGCGACGCCCATAGCTGTGGTCGTTACTCGGATCGCCATTTACAAAGCGGTCCGTCAGGACGAAATACACCGTGGCGTTATGCCAGTCAAAAGCGGCAGGGGCATCAGTTTCCGCCCGTTCGAGCAGCAACAGCCCGTTACTGGTTGCGGCGGGCTGCAGGGTAATCGCCCCGTTTTTTACCGTCGCGGTTTGCTGGCTGTAGAAATCACGTACCACGGCACCTTCCGGGAAGGTCTGGCTCACGTTCAGCGTGACCGGCGCACCGTCCCATTTCGGGCACTGGCGAATCTGGGTCGTGACAGGGTCTGCGGCGCTTTTTACCGAGAGCATCAGCGTTGGCGTGCCGGAGCGGGTATCCACTTCCAGCGTGTAATCGCCGTCTTTGAATAAGCGCCACTGCGGCGGAGCGCCTTCACACGGTTTTAGCGACAGCATCTGGTTGAGTTTTATCGCATCGGCGGGCTGCCAGCACTGTTGGTCAAAATTCAGGGTTAAAGGACGAGTACCCTTCGTCAACGCTGCATGGCTGACGAATTTACCCGTACCTTCCGCTTCGAAGGTCGGTAGTCCTTGAGAAGTCCATGATGAAGCGATGGCAATGCCGGGTATGAGCGCCAGCGCAACGGCGGCAAGTTTCATAATGCTGTCCTTGATGCTGCGATTTTCGCCAGTTTGCCAGTGAAATCAGGCCGGAAACTCCTCCTTAGAGTCGATTCCGCCAGGAGGAGAAGTGAGGGTGAGTTAACGCGCGCAAAAAATAAACTGATTTTGCGATAACCCCCACATTTTCTTCGAATTAATGGCGCCCAGAACTGTTAGTGCGTGACATAGTTTCAGAATTGGACTATTCCTTTGGGTGCTCTTGACAGCTATTTTTGATATGATTTGAGATTCATCTCTCATTTTTGTGAAAAATATAAGGTGTTGGAATGTATAAATCCGACCAGGAGACCTAATGATATTGACTCCCATTCGACGATATGGGGCAATGATTCTTATGTTACTCACCGTTGCATTTTCGGGTGAGGTGCTGGCAAAGACACACACGGCGACAACGAGTCACAAGCCCCAGATAACCAAGGCAAGTAATAAACAGGTTAGCAGTAAACAAGAGTATTCTCGCAATAGTGCAAAGAGTAGTTCACTTCCTGATTTGCGAAAATACCCTTCCGGAACACCAAGGAAAAAAGCGTTTCTCCGGACGGTTATGCCTTATATTACCAGTCAAAATGCTGCCATTACGGCGGACCGTAACTGGCTGATTTCAAAACAGTACCAGAACCGCTGGTCACCGACTGAGCGTACGCGGATGAAAGACATCGCGAAGCGCTACAAAGTGAGCTGGTCTGGTAACACGCGTAAAATTCCGTGGAATACGCTGCTTGAGCGCGTAGACATTATCCCGACCAGTATGGTGGCAACCATGGCTGCGGCCGAAAGCGGCTGGGGCACGTCGAAGCTGGCGCGCAGCAACAACAACCTGTTTGGCATGAAATGTGGCAAAGGTCGTTGTAACAATGCACCAGGTAAGGTGAAAGGCTACTCACAGTTTGAATCGGTGAAAGAGTCGGTGAATGCTTACGTCATCAACCTGAACACGCATCCGGCTTACTCTTCCTTCCGTAAGTCACGCGCGCAGCTGCGTAAAGCCGATCAGGAAGTCACCGCTACCGCGATGATCCATAAGCTGAAGGGTTACTCCACTAAGGGACAGAGCTACAACAACTATCTGTTCGCAATGTATCAGGATAACCAGCGTTTAATCGCCGCGCATATGTAATTTCGCGTGCTGATCCGGTCTACAAGTCATCTCGTAGGCCGGATCAGACGAAGCCGCCATCCGGTAATTCCCCCTATAGCAACACTTCACTGTTCACATCGCGATACTCTTTTGGCGTCGTGTCGTACTCTTTCTTGAAGACCGAATAGAAATACTGCAGAGACGGATAGCCGCACATCTGTGAAATTTCGTTGATTGAAAGTGTGGTAGAAATCAATAGGCTACGCGCTTTTTCCAGCTTTTCGGCATGAATCACAGCGTGGATAGTCTCGCCGACCTCTTCTTTAAAGCGCTTCTCCAGGTTCGAGCGTGAGATTCCTACTGAATCCAGCACCTGTTCAACCTTAATACCTTTACAGGCATGATTACGGATAAAGTGCATCGCCTGAATGACCGCCGGGTCGGTTAAGGAACGGTAGTCGGTTGAGCGACGTTCAATGACACGCACCGGAGGAACCAAAATGCGTTGCAGCGGCAGTTCCTCGTTCGCCAGTAAACGGTGCAGGAGTTTAGCAGCCTGATATCCCATCTGCCTGGCTCCCTGAGCCACGGATGACAGCGCCACCCGGGACAGGTAGCGGGTCAATTCTTCGTTGTCTATTCCTATCACGCACAGTTTTTCCGGTACCGGAATATGCAGGTGTTCGCAGACTTGCAGGACGTGTCGTGCCCGCGCGTCGGTAACGGCGATAATACCGGTTTGCGGTGGCAGAGTTTGTAGCCAGTCCGCCAGTCGATTTTGCGCGTGCTGCCAGTTCTCCGGCGCGGTTTCCAGCCCCTGATAGACGACACCGCGGTACTTCTCTTTGGCAACCAACTGGCAAAACGCATATTCACGTTCCGCGGCCCAGCGTTTACCGCTTGAGGAGGGCAGGCCGTAAAATGCAAAGCGGTTAACTCCCTTCTCTTTCAGATGCAGGAAAGCGCTTTCTACCAGCGCGTGGTTGTCGGTGGCGATGTAATGTACCGGTGGGTAATCTTGCTCCAGATGGTAAGAACCTCCAACGCCGATGATGGGAACATCGACATCGGCAAGTAATTGCGCAATGTCATCATCGTCATAATCAGCAATAACGCCGTCGCCTAACCAGTCTTTAATATTATCGATACGGGCGCGGAAGTCTTCCTCAATGAATATATCCCACTCGGATTGCGATGCCTGTAAATATTCACCCACTCCTTCTACCACCTGGCGGTCGTAGGCTTTATTGGCATTAAATAGCAGAGTGATGCGGTGACGTTTATCAAACATAAGAACCTGTCCTGGAAAGGTTAACGTGGGCCTGTCGATACTAGCAAAACCGCAGGTACGACTGCTTGATGAAGCGTGACAAATTTCTTATTTGCCTGGCGCTACGCAAAATTCACATACTGTCAGCGGGATGACAATTGTCATTTTTTATCTACGCATTACGGTTTTTTGTTTAATGGCTAACCTTCGATCGCGATCGCTTTTTTATTTCTTTTTTCAGCGCGTTTTTTTGGGAGCCAGCGCACGTTTGGGTATTCTCTTAATAGCGGTGTGAAATAACGTAATTGAGCAATAAATCAGGAAATTCCAGTATAGCCATATCGCAGTTTACTTGCCGTATTACCTGATTATGGAGCTTATTATGCCGGCTTATTTTGACCAACTCGATCGTGTTCGTTTTGAAGGCACTCAATCCACCAACCCGCTCGCATTCCGCCATTACAACCCTGACGAAATCGTGTTGGGCAAGCGCATGGAAGATCATCTGCGTTTTGCGGCCTGCTACTGGCATACCTTCTGCTGGAACGGTGCGGATATGTTCGGTATGGGGGCTTTCGATCGCCCATGGCAGCAGCCTGGTGAAGCACTGGCGCTGGCGAAACGCAAAGCGGATGTGGCATTTGAGTTCTTCCACAAGCTGAACGTGCCTTATTACTGCTTCCATGACGTGGATGTTTCGCCGGAAGGCGCGTCTTTGAAAGAGTATAAAAACAACTTTGCGCAGATGGTTGATGTGCTGGCGGCAAAACAGGAACAAAGCGGTGTGAAGCTGCTGTGGGGAACGGCAAACTGCTTCACCAACCCACGCTACGGCGCGGGCGCGGCCACGAACCCGGATCCGGAAGTGTTCAGCTGGGCCGCCACGCAGGTGGTTACGGCTATGGATGCCACGCATAAGCTCGGCGGCGAAAACTACGTTCTGTGGGGCGGTCGTGAAGGCTATGAAACACTGTTGAATACCGATCTGCGTCAGGAACGTGAGCAGATTGGCCGCTTCATGCAACTGGTGGTGGAACACAAACACAAAACCGGTTTCCAGGGCACTTTGCTTATTGAACCGAAACCGCAGGAACCGACCAAACACCAGTACGACTACGATGCGGCGACCGTGTACGGATTCCTCAAGCAGTTCGGTCTGGAAAAAGAGATCAAACTGAATATCGAAGCCAACCACGCCACGCTGGCAGGCCACTCGTTCCATCACGAAATTGCTACCGCCATCGCGCTGGGTCTGTTTGGTTCTGTCGATGCCAACCGTGGTGACGCACAGCTGGGCTGGGATACAGACCAGTTCCCTAACAGCGTCGAAGAGAATGCACTGGTGATGTATGAAATCCTGAAAGCGGGCGGCTTCACCACCGGCGGCCTGAACTTTGATGCCAAAGTGCGTCGTCAGAGTACCGATAAATACGATTTGTTCTATGGTCATATTGGCGCGATGGATACCATGGCGCTGTCGCTGAAAATTGCGGCCCGTATGATTGAAGACGGTGGTCTGGATCAACGCGTGGCTAAACGCTATGCCGGTTGGAATGGTGAGCTGGGCCAGCAAATTCTGAAAGGACAGATGACGCTGACGGAAATTGCGCAGTACGCTGAGCAACACAACCTGGCGCCGGTGCACCAGAGTGGTCATCAGGAATTGCTGGAAAATCTGGTAAACCATTATTTGTTCGACAAATAACGGATCTCTGAGAACGTCGGTAAGCCCGGTCAGCTCGCGCTACCGGGCCTTTCTTTAAGGAACGATGCCCTATGTATATCGGGATAGATCTAGGTACATCAGGCGTAAAGGCTATTCTGCTCAATGAGCAGGGCGATGTGGTCGCTTCGCACACGGAGAAACTCACCGTCTCGCGGCCTCATCCGTTATGGTCTGAACAAGACCCTGAGCAGTGGTGGCGGGCAACGGATCGTGCGGTGACAGCGCTGGGCCAGCAGCATTCACTTCGCGAAGTGAAAGCGCTGGGGATTGCCGGACAAATGCACGGCGCCACGCTACTGGACGAGCAACGGAAGGTATTGCGTCCAGCTATCCTGTGGAATGATGGACGCTGTGCTGAAGAGTGCGTGATGCTCGAGAACCTGGTTCCGCAGTCGCGCGCCATCACCGGCAACCTGATGATGCCTGGCTTTACCGCGCCAAAGCTGCTGTGGGTGCAGCGCCACGAACCGGAGATTTTCAGCCGGGTTGATAAAGTCCTGCTGCCGAAAGATTACCTGCGCCTGCGTATGACCGGCGATTTTGCCAGCGATATGTCTGATGCGGCAGGTACGATGTGGCTGGATGTCGCGAAGCGTGACTGGAGTGATGTCATGCTGGCCGCCTGTAAGCTGACTCGTGCGCATATGCCTGCGCTCTATGAAGGCAGCGGTATTACCGGAACATTGTTGCCAGAGGTCGCCCACGCCTGGGGTATGCAGGAGGTTGCGGTGGTTGCCGGCGGCGGCGATAACGCGGCGGGAGCAGTGGGTGTGGGCATGATGAATGCCGGTCAGGCGATGTTATCGCTGGGTACTTCCGGGGTCTATTTTGCGGTCAGCGACGGCTTTCTCAGCAAACCGGAAAGCGCAGTCCACAGCTTTTGCCATGCCTTGCCTGAACGATGGCATCTGATGTCCGTGATGCTTAGTGCGGCGTCCTGCCTGGACTGGGCGGCAAAATTAACCGGACTGGCGAGCGTTCCTGCGTTGATTGCTGCTGCGCAAGAGGCGGATGAACACGCTGAGCCGGTCTGGTTTTTACCCTATCTGTCCGGGGAACGTACGCCGCACAACAACCCACAGGCAAAGGGCGTATTTTTCGGTCTGACGCATCAGCACGGGCCGGCGGAACTGGCGCAGGCGGTGCTGGAAGGCGTGGGTTTTGCGCTGGCCGATGGTATGGACGTGGTTCATGCCTGCGGCGTGCAGCCCGCCAGCATCACGCTGATTGGCGGCGGGGCGCGCAGCGAATACTGGCGTCAGATGCTGTCTGACATCAGCGGATTGCAGCTGGATTACCGTACCGGCGGCGATGTCGGTCCTGCACTCGGCGCGGCGCGACTGGCGCAAATTGCCATGAATCCGCAGCGGCCTTTATCAAACCTTCTGCCTCAGCTTACGCTGGAACAAGCGCATTATCCGGATGCCGGGCGCCACGCGCTTTACCAACAGCGTCGGGAAACCTTCCGCCAAATCTATCAGCAATTAAAACCGCTGATGTCCTGACCCTAAATCCCCTCTGGTAAACAGTGGGGATTTATCAAATATATATTTCAATCTAATAAATAATTAGCGTGCATGAATTTATTCTGAAAGTCCGGCGTAGTGGCATTTTTCTGTGTTGTCTTTAGCGGGTTATTCATATTGTATCCATGATGGATAAGGAGATCCCAATGAAGACGACAAGGCTGTTGCCATGGATATTATTCCTCTCTGGCGCGTTGATTTACGTTATTGGCTTATGGCGAGCATGCCCGTTATTGAGCAGCAAAGGCTATTTTTTTGGTGCGCTGATGACGGGAATGTTTGTGACGTACGCTTACCAGCGTGCTGAAAATCTCAATCAGAACGACGAACGCTTCGCTTCCGTGTGTCAGATGGTGGCGCTCATAACGATCGGATTGTTGCTGGTGGGGGTGTGGAATACCCCGTTAGCACCCATCGAAATGGGGCTGTACCCGGCGGCATTCTTTGTGTGTTTACTGGGGCAAGTTTTACTCATGCGCCCAGCAGAATATTTATCTAAAGGACAGGAACTCTAAATGGAAAACAGGACATCAACTTATTCACCCGCATTTAGCATTGTGTCGTGGGTCGCGCTGCTCGGCGGTATTGTGGTTTATCTGTTGGGGTTGTGGAACGCCGATATGCAGTTGAACGAAAAGGGGTATTACTTTGCTGTTTTGGTGCTTGGTTTGTTTTCTGCTGCGTCTTATCAAAAAACGGTACGGGATAAATATGAAGGGATCCCGACTACGCCGATTTACTACGTAACCTGCCTGGCCGCGTTTGTTATTGCGGTGGCGTTGTTGGTTATCGGTTTGTGGAATGCCACGCTGCTGCTAAACGAGAAAGGATTTTATGGCCTGGCCTTCTTTTTGAGCCTGTTTGGTACCGTTGCGGTACAGAAAAATATCCGTGATGGTGGTTTGGATCAATCAAAAGAAACGCCAGCAGTAGCGGAAGATTTTACAGAATGATCGCTTGCCCTCGATGGTTACCGATCGAGGGCTTTTCTTTTTAGCTCACCAGCCTGCGCGTATCGATACGCTGCAACAGTATGGACAACAGTAAACTACCAGCCAGCGTAGCGCTGAAAATCCACAGCATATCCAGCGGTGGCCAGCTCTTGAGTTCAAGGCCGTTGGTGCGCAGCGCGTGAATGATCAGCGCATGAAAGCCATAAATGCCCAGCGAGTGGCGGGAAATAAGGCCCAGTACCGGCAAAGTGCGCGTGCTGAGCGTATTTTTGACCAGCGTCAGGAGCGAGACGGCGCAAATAAACACTGCCGGACCGCAGTAGAGATACCAGGTATCGGCAAAATTGCCTCGCCAGCGCAGTTCATGCAACGTGCCCCGAGAAATAATAAACACCGCGGTGATGAACAACGCCGCACAGAGCAAGGTGAGCGTGCGCTTTTGCGTATCCATCATGCCAATCGCCCGACCCAGCAGGCCGTACACGATGTAATAGAAAGTGTCGCCACTGATGTACAGATTGATGGGCAGCCATTCAAAACCGCCAATTTTTTGCGAAACGGTGTTGGGATTGGCAATCACCCCAATCACTACCATGAGCGCCAGCAGCATCTTGCCGCTGATATTTTTCACCTGTATCAGCGGTGAAACCAGGTAGATGACGGCGATCGCGAAGAAAAACCACAGGTGATAGAACACCGGCTTTTGCAGCAGGTTTTTCAGCGACAGCCCGGCGTTGATCGAGGTAAACAGCAGGATATAGGCCAGCGCCACGCTGCTGTAAAACAAAATGCAGAGCGCGATGCGCGTGAAATGGCGCGGTTTGGCGCTGCGCTCGCCAAAAAACAGGTAGCCCGAAATCATAAAGAACAGCGGGACGCTGACGCGAGAGGCTGAATTGAGCACATTGGCCAGATCCCAATTCAGCGGGCTGACGCTTTGCGCATTGGTGATGTACCAGGTCGTGGTGTGGATCATCACGACCATGAGACAGGCTATCCCGCGCAGGTTATCAATCCAGAAAATTTTGGGCTGCATCAGTTCCTCTGTATCCGTTAAAAAAAGTCTGACCGAAATTTTGCGCGCGTAGCTCACTGGAATAATCCGAGTTCTTACGCTAAAGCTTGAGATGGTCTGATGAGATTCTCAAAATAGGATCCGTTTCCAGACACTAATAATAAGACTGACCAGCAAACCAGGCGGTAATAAAATGATGATGAAGTATTTCTTTCCCACGATCGCTACCCTCATGCTGGTAGCGTGCGCTAACACACAGCCGCCTGCACCCGCGCAGAAGGCGCAAAAGGTTAAGGTCAGTGCAACACGCTCGCTGGATATGGAGTCGCTGTGCAAAAATGAGGCGGCACAACTTTATAACACCGGCGCGCAGAAAATTGATATCTCCGGCCTGGAACAATTCCAGGGCAGCTATGAGATGCGTGGTTCGACCTTCCGTAAAGAGAGTTTTGTCTGCTCTTTTGATGCAGACGGGCAGTTTTTGCACCTTTCCATGCGCTAAGTTCCCCCTTTTTCCCGTTTCGTACTGTATATCTTGCAGCCAGCGGGTATACTGACCGCTTCCTTTAAATCCACACGTATCCAGCACGAAATAATATGCAAAAGTTTGATACCAGGACCTTCCAGGGCTTGATCCTGACCTTACAGGATTACTGGGCTCGCCAGGGCTGCACCATCGTTCAACCATTGGACATGGAAGTCGGCGCGGGCACATCTCACCCAATGACCTGCCTGCGTGCGCTGGGGCCGGAACCGATGGCGACTGCTTATGTGCAGCCTTCTCGTCGTCCGACCGATGGCCGCTATGGCGAAAACCCGAACCGCTTACAGCACTACTATCAGTTCCAGGTAGTGATTAAGCCGTCTCCGGACAACATTCAGGAGCTGTACCTGGGTTCTCTGAAAGAGCTGGGTATGGACCCGACCATTCACGATATCCGTTTCGTGGAAGATAACTGGGAAAACCCGACGCTGGGGGCCTGGGGTCTGGGTTGGGAAGTGTGGCTGAACGGCATGGAAGTGACGCAGTTCACCTACTTCCAGCAGGTTGGTGGTCTGGAGTGTAAACCTGTGACCGGGGAAATTACCTACGGTCTGGAACGTCTGGCCATGTACATTCAGGGCGTAGACAGCGTTTACGACCTGGTCTGGAGCGACGGCCCGCTGGGTAAAACCACTTACGGCGACGTTTTCCATCAGAACGAAGTGGAGCAATCCACCTATAACTTCGAATACGCCGACGTGGACTTCCTGTTCACCTGCTTCGAGCAGTACGAGAAAGAAGCGCAGCAGCTGCTGGCGCTGGAAAATCCGCTGCCGCTGCCTGCGTATGAACGTATCCTGAAAGCCGCCCATAGCTTCAACCTGCTGGATGCGCGTAAAGCGATCTCCGTCACCGAGCGTCAGCGCTATATCCTGCGCATTCGCACCCTGACCAAAGCAGTGGCAGAAGCTTACTACGCTTCCCGTGAAGCCCTTGGCTTCCCGATGTGCAACAAAGACAAATAAGAGGCGGCCATGTCTGAGAAAACTTTTCTGGTGGAAATCGGCACTGAAGAGCTGCCACCAAAAGCACTGCGCAGCCTGGCTGAGTCCTTTGCTGCGAACGTTACTGCGGAGCTGGATAACGCTGGCATCGCGCACGGCAACGTGGAGTGGTTCGCCGCGCCGCGTCGTCTGGCGCTGAAAGTCGCGAATCTGGCGCAAGCGCAACCTGACCGTGAAGTTGAAAAACGCGGCCCGGCCATTTCCCAGGCGTTTGACGCTGAAGGAAAACCGAGCAAAGCGGCAGAAGGTTGGGCGCGTGGCTGCGGCATTACGGTTGACCAGGCTGAGCGTCTGACCACCGACAAAGGTGAGTGGCTGCTGTATCGCGCGCATGTGAAAGGTGAAAGCGCTGAAGCGCTGCTGCCGAATATGATCGCCACCTCTTTGGCGAAACTGCCTATCCCGAAACTGATGCGCTGGGGCGCGTCTGACGTGCACTTCGTGCGTCCGGTTCACACCGTGACCCTGCTGCTGGGCGACAAAGTCATTCCGGCAACTATTCTGGGTATTCAGTCAGATCGCGTGATCCGCGGACATCGCTTTATGGGCGAGCCGGAATTCACCATCGATTCTGCCGATCAGTACCCAGAAATCCTGCGTGAGCGCGGCAAAGTGATTGCAGATTACGCTGAGCGTAAAGCGAAAATCAAAGCCGATGCTGAAGAAGCGGCGCGTAAGATTGGCGGTAACGCTGACCTGAGCGAAAGCCTGCTGGAAGAAGTCACCTCGCTGGTGGAATGGCCGGTAGTGTTGACTGCGAAGTTCGAAGAGAAATTCCTCGCGGTTCCGTCTGAAGCGCTGGTACACACCATGAAAGGTGACCAGAAGTACTTCCCGGTTTACGCGAACGACGGCAAACTGCTGCCGAACTTTATCTTCGTTGCCAACATCGAATCGAAAGATCCGAGCCAGATTATCTCCGGTAACGAGAAGGTGGTTCGTCCACGTCTGGCGGATGCCGAGTTCTTCTTCAATACCGACCGTAAAAAACGTCTGGAAGACCATCTGCCGCGTCTGCAAACCGTGCTGTTCCAACAGCAACTGGGTACGCTGCGCGACAAGACTGACCGTATCCAGGCGCTGGCGGGCTGGATTGCTGGTCAGATTGGCGCTGACGTTAACCACGCAACGCGTGCTGGCCTGCTGTCTAAGTGCGACCTGATGACCAACATGGTCTTCGAGTTCACTGATACCCAGGGCGTAATGGGCATGCACTACGCGCGTCACGATGGTGAAGCGGAAGATGTGGCTGTGGCGCTGAACGAGCAGTATCAGCCGCGTTTTGCTGGTGATGACCTGCCGTCTAACCCGGTTGCCTGTGCCGTGGCGATTGCCGATAAGATGGATACTCTGGCGGGTATCTTCGGTATCGGTCAGCATCCGAAAGGTGACAAAGACCCGTTTGCGCTGCGTCGTGCCGCGCTGGGCGTACTGCGTATCATCGTTGAGAAGAACCTGAACCTGGATCTGCAAACGTTGACCGAGGAAGCGGTTCGTCTGTATGGCGATAAGCTGACTAACGCCAACGTGGTGGATGACGTTATCGACTTTATGCTTGGTCGCTTCCGCGCCTGGTATCAGGATGAAGGTTACACCGTCGATACCATCCAGGCAGTACTGGCGCGTCGTCCGACTCGTCCGGCTGATTTTGACGCACGTATGAAGGCGGTTTCGCACTTCCGTACGCTGGAAGCCGCGTCCGCGCTGGCTGCCGCGAACAAGCGTGTATCGAACATCCTGGCGAAGTCTGAAGAGACGTTGAATGACCGCGTAAATGCGGCAACGCTGAAGGAGCCGGAAGAAATTGCGCTGGCGATGCAGGTTGTGGTGCTGCGCGATAAGCTGGAGCCTGTTTTTGCAGCCGGTCATTACCAGGAAGCGCTGGTTGAGCTATCGGCGCTGCGTGAACCGGTTGATGCGTTCTTTGAGAAAGTGATGGTTAACGTGGAAGATAAAGATCTGCGTATTAACCGTCTGTCTATGCTCGAAAAACTGCGCGAACTGTTCCTGCGCGTGGCGGATATTTCTCTGCTGCAGTAATGGTCCTGAGCTGACTTAGAAAATGCCGGATGGCGGCTGTGCCTTATCCGGCATTTTTTTATGTTGTTAGCGCAACTGTAATTTTGTCAGACAGGTCTGGCTGTCTTCCATCGTCGTGATGGGATACTGCGCTGTTTTACCGTTGTAGCTTACTGCGATGGTACCTGTCATATTGCGCGGTAACCATATCCCGACGAAGCCATTTCGACCGCTCTTCATCTCTTTTTGGACCACCAAGCCCCCCTTGTTATCTGTCACTTTGACATTGAATGTTTTCTCCGGCATTTCACCCTGGCAGCCAGAAAGGCTGTGGTTGAAGCAAGGATGTGTTTGCCATTCATAAGGGGCAAATGACAGATAGAACTTGTCACCGAGCGGCAGGGTATAAATCTGATCGCCCGACGAGAGCTTTAATTCGGTACTGGTGATGGATGCGGAGTACGGCAGCGGGCGGCTCTGCGGCGACTGGTCAATGGTTTCGACGATTTGCTCGACGGATTTACCGCTGAGCCCATTCTCCGCCAGAAAAGTCGCTGGCGGGGTTGCAGCGAACGCGCTACCGGTTGTGAGCAAACCTAATATCAGCAGCAGTGAGGATTTCGACATAGCTTCAATTCCTTGTGAATGTTGTGGAATACAGACTGGCTCACTATAAAGCTTGCCCTTAGGGAAAGGTCAAAGGGACGACGGGTAAAGTAATGCAAAGAAGCGTTTGGGGGGAAGTCTTGCGAAGTACAGATAAAAAAAATCCCCGCCGTATGGCAGGGATTCAGAATTTTGAGTTTTTTAAGCTTACAGGCTGGTTACGTTGCCAGCTGCCGGGCCTTTAGCGCCGCTTTCGATGGTGAAGGAAACTTTCTGACCTTCATCCAGAGATTTGTAGCCATCGTTCTGGATAGCAGAGAAGTGTACGAACACGTCTTTAGAGCCATCGTCAGGAGTGATGAAGCCGAAACCTTTGTCAGCGTTGAACCATTTTACGATACCAGTCATTTTACCGGACATAGTGTATTACCTTTTAAAAAATAAGTGTGCCTTTCGGCGATATGGCGTGCTCTACAGATTTTTTAACAGTAAAGGAAATGCTCACTACGAGGGGTATCAACGATAACTCTTGAAGGGACTTGCCTTACTAACTGCTGTAATGGTCTGTACGTCAAACCGTTGAGGGCATTAACTCATTTTACGCATGTGGATGCAACTACTATTTTCTTATTTGTGGATACTCTCCGTAAGGGAACGGTCCTTTTACCGGACCGTTCTTAGGTAAAATTGAAAAATAGTTCAATCCATCAATTGCTTACTTAGTCTTGGGTCTGCCTGAATCAGGCGCATTAACTTCAATTCGGTACTGGAAGGCTTTACGCGTTTAGACTCCCATTCATGAACCATTGCGACCGTAACGCCCATCACCCGGGCAAAATCGTCTGTTTTTAAACCTGTCCCTCGTCGTAGCTGTTCAAATTCGGTGAAAGGGTTGGTTTTTTGCGTCAGAGTGACCGTCTGCGATACATCTTTAAAAACAATCTGCTCCAGACTGCTCAGCAGTTCAAACATAGGATCTTTGTATTCCATTGAGAACTCCTACAAATCACACAGCGGGATCGTGAATTTCATCGAAGCTCATTAAGAGTAGTCGGAAAAAATGAAGCCGGATTTAAGCTTTGCGTGATGGATTCGTTTCAGCGGATCGTGGCCGATAATCTTTTGCAGGCTAACGAACTGATAACGGTCGGGATCTCCGAACGAGCGAACCCGATTGTAAAGATGACTAAAATATGACGCCGTGGGGCAAATGCAGCATTGTTTAGCAAAACGAAGGGTGGCGGGAGTGGTTATTTTCCCCCACAAGATTAAGCGGAAAGGGTATCTTGCGGGGCTGACCTGGACTATCCTTGTCAACGTCAGGCACGCGGGTGTCGTTGTGCGCATTTTTGGGTGAAAGGAGTATTAAAATGGCGACAGGTAAGTCCTGCTCTCGCTGGTTTGCGCCTGTTTTGGCGCTCTTAATGGTAGTTGGCCTGAGTGGGTGTTTTGATAAAGAAGGCGATCAACGCAAAGCGTTTATCGATTTTCTGCAGAATACTGCAATGCGTAGCGGAGAGCGTTTACCAACGCTGACCGCCGATCAGAAAAAACAGTTTGGCCCGTTTGTGTCCGATTACGCGATTCTGTATGGCTATTCACAGCAGGTTAATCAGGCGATGGACTCCGGTCTGCGTCCGGTGGTTGATAGCGTAAATGCGATTCGTGTTCCTCAGGATTATGTGACTCAGCGTGAACCGTTGCGTCAGGCAAATGGTGCGCTGGGCGTGTTAGGGCAACAGTTGCAGAATGCGAAACTGCAGGCGGATGCTGCGCATGGCGCGCTGAAGCAGGGCGAGGATCTGAAGCCGGTCTTTGACCAGGTCTACAACAAAGTCGTCACTGTACCTTCAGAGGCGTTACAGCCGCTGATTCCTGCCGCGCAAATCTTCACGCAGCAGTTAGTGCAGGTCGGTGATTTTGTCGCGCAGCAGGATACACAGGTGAGCTTTGTCGCCAACGGTATCCAGTTCCCAACGTCACAGCAGGCAAGTCAGTACAACACGCTGATTGGCCCGTTGGCTTCTCAGCATCAGGCATTTAATCAGGCCTGGACTGCTGCGGTGAATGCCGCTCAGTAATTAAGACGCTGTAATACATGAAAGGCCGGGTGAGCGTAAGCGCTACCCGGCCTTTTGTTTATGGCGCGACCTGCGGGTTCACGCAGTTTTTCTCAAGGCGTCCTTGCAGCGCATCGATTAAATTATCCACCGCACAGGCCGCCATGTTATAGCGTGTTTCATGCGTGGCTGAACCAATGTGCGGCACGGCAACCACGTTTGGCAGCGACAGCAGCGGTGAGTCAGCCGGTAATGGCTCCTGCTCAAACACATCCAGGCCTGCGGCATGAATTTCCCCATTTTGCAGGGCGGCAATCAGCGCTTTTTCATCTACCACTGGTCCACGTCCGGCATTAATGAAAATGGCGGAAGACTTCATTTTGGCGAACTGTTCGGTGCTGAACAGATGATGCGTTTCTTCGGTTAACGGCAGGATCAGGCAAACAAAATCAGACTCCTGCAACAGCGTATCAAGATCGCAGTAACGTGCATTGAAGCGCTCTTCCGCCTCCTGGTGATGACGACGCGCGTTGTAGAGAATTGGCATGCTAAAGCCGAAATGCGCGCGTTGTGCCAGTGCCAGGCCAATACGGCCCATGCCGACAATCCCCAGCGTTTTGTGGTGTACATCGGTACCAAACCAGTCCGGCCCGATACTTTTGGTCCATTCGCCAACTTTAACTCGTTCAGCGACTTCTACCACGCGGCGAGCGGTGCTTAACACCAGTGCCATCACCGTATCGGCGACGGTTTCCGTCAGCACGGTTGGCGTGTGCATCAACAGCACCTTACGCGCGTTGAGAGCATCGACGTCGAAGTTGTCATAGCCTACGGAAATTGTGGATGTCGCACGCAGCCTGGGCATTTTCTCCAGCAGGGCGGTATTGACGGCTTCACTGGAGCCCAGCAGACCTTCTGCATTGGCAAAAGCGTCGGCGTGCTGTGCGACCGTGTCCGGGCGCAGGTTAGGCACCTGAGTCACAGTAAAATGCTCTTCCAGGCGATGCAGTAAATCGTCAGGTAACGCTTTATAGAGAATAATGGACGGCTTCATGCGAATCTCCGTAAGTTAAAATTTAAGCGTGGCGTGCGCCAATAGGTAGCTGTTGATTATTAGCAGGCTTAACGATCAAAGTTAGCCATACTGAGACAAAAAGCGCTACCCCCATAAAAATGTACGAGGCGGACGGGCTGCCGGTTGCGCCATTTAGGTAGCCGACAAACCATGAACCAAAGAATGAGCCTAGCGCGCCCATGCTGTTTATCAGCGCCATTGCTCCGCCGGCGACGTTGCGCGGCAGCATTTCCGGAATGATGGCGAAGAAGGGGCCATAAGGGGCATACATTGCCGCACCCGCAATAACCAACAGCGTGTAAGAAATCCAGAAGTGGTCTGCGCCCACGGCCCATGAGCCGATAAAAGCGAAAGCGGCAATGAGTAACAGCGGCCAGACAAACAGTTTACGATTTTGCAGCTTATCGGAGGCCCAGGAGACGAGGATCATCGCCGCCGTCGCCGCCAGATACGGTACGGATGACAGCCAGCCAACCTCTACCATCCCCAGATTTGCACCGCCGTTGCGGATAATCGACGGCAGCCACAGGACAAAACCATAGACGCCAATACTCCAGGCGAAATACTGCATGCACAGCAGGATCACGTTACGTGAGCGGAAAGCCTCGCTGTAGTTACGTACGGCTTTGATGCCTTGCTGCTCTTTTTCCAGCTGCGCCTGAAGCGCGGCTTTTTCAGATTCTGACAGCCAGCCGACCTGAGACGGTTTGTCTTTTACCAGCACCCACCAGCAGAACGCCCAGATGATGGCCGGGAAGCCCTCGATGATAAACATTTCCCGCCAGCCCAGCGCCTGAATCAGGTAACCGGAAACCACGGACATCCACAGGACGGTGACCGGATTACCGAGGATCAGGAAGGTGTTAGCGCGCGAGCGCTCGGATTTTGTAAACCAGTTGCTGATATAAATCAGCATTGCCGGCATCACGGCGGCTTCAACGACGCCAAGAATAAAGCGAATGGCGGCAAGCATTGGAATATTGCTGACCATCCCGGTTAACGACGCGCAGGCACCCCAGAGGATCAGACAGACAAAAATCAGTTTTCGTACGCTGCGGCGTTCGGCATAAATTGCGCCCGGGATCTGAAAGAAGAAATAACCAAGGAAAAACAGCGCGCCCAGCAGGGAAGAGATCCCTTTGGTAATGCCGAGGTCCTCGTTGATACCTGCGGCGGAGGCGAAGCTGAAGTTCGCGCGGTCAAGGTACGCCAGGCTATACGTGATAAACACGATTGGCATGATGTACCACCAGCGTTTTGCTGCATTAGTTGAGCTATTCATAGACTGCCCTCTGGTTATGCTGTTACGCCGCCTCTGTATGTAGGGTACAGAGTTGGCCGGGAATTTATTCCCCTAATTGTTCACGTGTGGGTAATCCTTCGCTGTCGCCCTGAACCTGAATGGCCAGTGCGCCAATTTTATTGCCGCGGGTCACCGCCTGATGTAGCGAGCGGCCTTCGAGCAGGGCGCTGATAACGCCCACGGCAAAGCCATCGCCTGCGCCGACCGTATCGACCACGTTGTCGACTTTTACCGGCGCAACGCAGCCTTGTTCACCGCTGGCCGTTTTGTACCAGGCGCCATCAGCCCCGGTTTTAACGATCACGGCCTTCACGCCATGGCGCAGATAAAAGTCGGCGATGGCTTCAGGCGTTTGCTGACCGGTTAAAATCATGCCCTCTTTTAACCCGGGTAGAACCCAGTCAGCCTGAAATGCCAGCCGGTTCAGTTTTTCCACCATCTCGGCTTCGCTTTTCCACAGCACTGGGCGCAAATTCGGGTCGAACGAGATGGTCTTCCCCTGGGCCTTCATGGTGCGGGCGGTATGCGCCAGTAGTTCATAAGAGCTGGAGGAAAGCGCGGCTGCTACGCCGCTCAGGTGCAGGTGGCGCGCGCTGGCGAAATAGGCCTCGTGATAATCCTCAACGCTGAGGCGGCTGGCAGCGGAACCTTTGCGGAAATACTCCACAATGGGATCGGTTCCATTTTCGACCTTGGATTTAAGCTGAAAGCCGGTAGCGTAACGCCCGTCCTGGGTGACTCCCTGCGCATCAATCCCTTCTTTTTCCAGCGACTTAACGATAAAACGGCCAAAACTGTCGTTGCCAACGCGGCTCACCCAGCCGACCTTCAGGCCCAGACGGGCAAGACCGGTCGCCACGTTAAGCTCCGCGCCTGCAACGCGCTTGATAAACTGCTCCACATCCGCCAGTTCGCCAGTTTGCGTGGCGACAAACATCGCCATCGCTTCACCAATAGTGACCACATCCAGTGAATTTTTCATACGTTACTCCTCGCGTAACAGCTCGACGTAGTGGCGGGTAACCGCCGTCAGATCCTGCCCTTCCAGGGGGAACTCAATGCCGCGCGGGACGTCGTTGGGCAGCGTTTTTAGCAGCGCCATCCAGCGCGAGTCTGTTGCATCTGGCGGTACGGCGCGGTAGCTGTCGCGATGTGTGACAGCGGCTTTGACATGGATATAGCCAACGGTTGACGCCAGGTTTTGTGCTGCTTCTTCCGGGGAGTCGCCCACCCACAGCCAGTTGCCCATATCGAAGGTTAAAGATATCGGCAGGTTTTGCGTCTGACAGGCTTCGTTAAAGCGCTGCATCGGTTGCAGGCGTCCGCAGGCGGTTTGATCGTTCTCAACAACCAGCTCCATTCCGCTGTTGTCGAGCCATTCGCGTAAAACGTTGAACTGTTCGGTATGGGAAAAATGGCCGAGGGAGACTTTTAACCACAGCGCCTGCAGGGCCTGCGCTTCTTCAAGTAGCGCGGGAAGTTGAGGGTTGAGGTTACCGTTCGCAAGGAACAATGGCTCAGGCGCTGAGTAACAGGCCAGCAGGCCGAAGATTTCGATAGCAGAAGCCATCGTAGGGAGCGTTTTCAGCTCGGCATCGGTTAATAACTCGCGGCGGATTTCAACGCCGTCAGCACCGGCTTCGGCAATGATAGGCAATAATGCCGTTTGTCCGCCTGCGGCCCGCACCTGGTCTTGGCCGTAAGCGGCGGTGACCACCATAATTTTTCTTTTCATGGAAACTCCAGACTAACGTTCTTGTAATAACGCTAGATGGAACCGGTTCCAAAGAAAAGCCTGGGATGTCGAATTTATGATCACCATCACGAAGGTAATTTAACGGGCGGTAGAGCCGCGTACGATCAGCTCGCCGGAGAAGACCTGTTCCTGAATGGCAGAAGAGCCGCCATCAATTCGGCTTACAACCTGCTCAACGGCAGTGTAGCCAATCTGCCAGGTGGGTTGTTTCAATGTGGTAATACCGACGCCCGCCAGCTCTGCCCATTCCAGTTCGTCAAAACCGAGCAGGCCGATATCGCTGCCCCAGTTAAGGCCAATGCGCTTCAGGGCGCGGGCAACCTGTAGCGTGAGGGCACCATTGGCGGAGATAACGGCTTTACGCATGCCCCGATGCTGCTGGTGGAACTGGCGCAGCGTGTCATCCAGTTGCGTATTGTCCGTTAGCGGGACTTCGGCATTTTGCGCGATAACGCCGGGGTACTGCGCGAGCGTGGCGCGAAAAGCGCTCAGACGTTCGCGGCGCGTATTCACCATGCCCAGCGGTTCGCTGAGGAACAGGATGGCTTCAAAACCTTGCTCGACCAGATGCTCGGTGGCAACCGTTGCCGCCTGGGTGTTATCCAGCCCGACCATATCGCAGGCGAAATCGGGAATTTTACGGTCAATCAGCACCATCGGCAGCGCAGACTGCTGCAGGCGGTTCAGCCCCTCTTCGCGCATCCCGACGGCGTTGACCACAATCCCTTCAACCTGGTAACTGCGCAGCAGGTCGAGATAATGCAGCTCCTGATCCACTTCGTTGTTGGTGTTACACACCAGCGGGGTAAAGCCCTTATCGCGACAGGCGGCTTCAATACCGCTTAACACGTTGACGGAGTAAGGATTTGTAATATCGGCGATGATCAGGCCAATCAGGCGGGTACGACCGTGTTTCAGGCCTCTTGCCATCAGGCTGGGGCGGTAGTCGAGATCGGCAATGGCTTGTTCAATGCGGGCCAGCAGCGCGTCGGAAAGCAGGTGCTTTTCACCGTTGAGATAACGTGAAATGCTGGTCTTGCCGGTTTTTGCGGCTTTCGCCACATCGCTGATGGTTGCTCGTGTTGATTTGCTCATCGCTGATTTCCCTGAGTTTGGTGACAACACCTTAACGCGAAAATCAACGATGGCAAGTGCTTCATGCCGGATGGATTCGACCTGTCTCCATCCGGCACAAAACGTTACTGAAGTGGGCTTAAGGTGATTTCTACGCGACGATTCTGCGCTTTACCTTCTGCCGTGCTGTTGCTGGCGATCGGATTTGCCGGGCCCATACCCTGAGTGCGGATACGGTTAGCCGCGACCCCTTGAGTGATTAAGGCGCTGGCGACGGAGTCCGCGCGCTGCTGCGACAGACGCATATTCAGATCCTGGCTGCCGGTGCTGTCGGTGAAGCCCAGCACGTTGACGGCGGTTTTATTGTACTCTTTCAGTACCATTGCTACGCCGGTCAGGGTGTTGGCACCAGCAGGTTTCAGGTTGGCACTGCTGCTGTCGAAGGTGACGTTATTTGGCATATTCAGAATGATGTTATCGCCACTACGCGTCACGCTGACGCCGGTTCCCTGCATTTTTTCGCGCAGTTTTGCTTCCTGCACGTCCATGTAATAGCCGACACCGCCGCCAACGGCCGCGCCAGCCGCTGCGCCAATCAGTGCGCCTTTGCCGCGATCTTTCTTCGAAGAAGAGAGTGCGCCAATGCCCGCGCCGACCAGAGAGCCAATACCCGCGCCAATGCCGGATTTACCCGCTTCGCGTTCGCCGGTGTAAGGGTTTGTTGTGCAGCCAGAAACCGCCAGGGCGCCGCTCACGATGGCAGCAATAACAAAAACACGTTTCTTCATCTTAATTCCTTAATGACTTTTTCTTCTTTGCCACAGCGACCGTGGCGGTTGATTATGACGTGTGAACATGAAGAAAATTCCAGGGAAGACTCTGAAATTTGTAAGTAACATTGAACGGCATAATAAATAAGCCGTCACATCGCATTCAGGAGCACCATCTTGGCTAATTCACCCGCACATTACTCGGTATTAACCGCCGCTCACTGGGGACCAGTCCTTGTCGAAACCGATGGGGAGACGGTTTTCTCCTCGCGTGGCGCGCTGCCTGGCACCCATCCCAACTCTTTGCAAACCGTGGTGCGCGACCAGGTTCACAGTAAAACGCGGGTACGTTTTCCGATGGTGCGTAAAGGCTTTCTCGCCTCGCCGGATAACCCACAGGGGGTGCGCGGGCAGGATGAATTTGTTCGCGTCAGTTGGGATGACGCGCTAAATCTTATCCATACGCAGCATAAACGCATCCGTGACAGCTACGGCCCGGCCTCGATTTTTGCTGGTTCCTACGGCTGGCGTTCCAACGGCGTGTTACACAAAGCCGCGACGCTGTTACAGCGTTATATGGCGCTGGCGGGCGGTTATACCGGGCATCTGGGGGATTACTCGACGGGGGCTGCGCAGGCCATCATGCCGTACGTGGTGGGCGGCAACGAAGTTTACCAGCAGCAAACCAGCTGGCCGGTGGTGCTGGAGCACAGCGAGGTGGTGGTGTTATGGAGCGCCAATCCGCTGAATACCCTGAAGATTGCCTGGAACGCTTCTGACGAACAGGGGATCGCTTACTTTGCGGCTTTACGCGACAGCGGGAAACGATTGATCTGTATCGATCCGATGCGATCGGAAAGCGTCGATTTCTTTGGCGATAAGATGGAATGGATCGCCCCGCATATGGGGACTGACGTGGCGTTGATGCTGGGTATCGCGCATACGCTGGTGGAAAACGGCTGGCACGACGAGGACTTTCTCGCCCGGTGCACGACCGGTTATGCCCGTTTTGCCAACTATCTGCTGGGTAAATCTGACGATGTTGCAAAAACGGCGGAGTGGGCAGCCGACATTTGTGGCATTCCGGCAGCGAAAATACGTGAGCTGGCGGCGATATTTCACCAAAACACCACCATGCTGATGGCAGGATGGGGGATGCAGCGCCAGCAGTATGGCGAGCAGAAGCACTGGATGATCGTCACCCTGGCCGCCATGCTCGGACAAATCGGCACGCCAGGCGGTGGCTTTGGGCTGTCGTACCATTTTGCCAACGGCGGCAACCCAACGCGCCGGTCTGCGGTGCTGGCCTCAATGCAGGGCAGCATTAAAGGCGGCACCGACGCGGTGGATAAAATCCCGGTGGCGCGTATTGTCGACGCGCTGGAGAACCCCGGCGGTTTTTACCAGCATAATGGAATGGACCGCCATTTCCCGGACATCCGCATGCTGTGGTGGGCGGGCGGCGCTAACTTCACTCATCACCAGGACACCAACCGTTTAATTCGCGCCTGGCAGAAACCGGAGCTGGTGGTTATCTCGGAATGTTTCTGGACTGCCGCAGCGAAGCATGCCGATATCGTGCTGCCGGCGACAACGTCGTTTGAGCGTAATGATTTGACCATGACCGGCGATTACAGCAACCAGCATCTGGTGCCAATGAAGCTGGTCGTACCGCCGCAGGACGAAGCGAGAAATGATTTTGATGTCTTTGCCGAGCTGAGTGAACGCTGGGAAAAAGGCGGATATGACCGATTTACCGAAGGTAGAAGCGAACTGGCGTGGCTGGAGACCTTTTACAATATTGCCGGGCAACGCGGGGCCAGTCAGCAGGTGACATTGCCGCCTTTCGCCGAGTTTTGGCAGCGCAACGCCCTGATCGAAATGCCAGAAAACGCCGCCAGCGCGCAGTTTATCCGTTTCGCGGATTTTCGCCGCGACCCGCAGGCGCATCCGCTGAAAACGGACAGCGGAAAAATTGAAATCTACTGTGAGAGGATTGCCGGTTACGACTACGCAGACTGTGCGGGACACCCGATGTGGCTGGAGCCTGATGAGTGGTTCGGTAACGCAGAGCCGGAGCAGTTACAGTTGCTTTCCGCTCATCCGGCTCACCGTTTGCACAGCCAGCTTAACTACAGCGCGTTGCGCGAACAGTATGCGGTAGCGGATCGTGAGCCGGTCACGATCCACCCGCAGGACGCCCACGCGCGCGGCATTGTGGATGGCGACACGGTCAGGGTGTGGAATCAGCGAGGACAAGTTCTGGCGGGAGCGGTGGTGTCGGCAGGTATTAAACCTGGCGTCATCTGTATTCATGAAGGCGCCTGGCCTGATTTGGATCTCGCTGCTAACGGTATTTGTAAAAATGGCGCCGTCAACGTGCTGACCAAAGATCTCCCCAGCTCGAAGCTGGGGAATGGCTGCGCGGGCAACACTGCGCTGGCGTGGCTCGAAAAATACAGCGGACCAACGTTGACCCTTACGGCGTTTGATCCGCCTGCCAGCCCATAATCCACGTGGGATGGTGAGTTTCCTCCTGCCATGCGCCGTCTTCAATGCGAAAACCCAGCGCATGGTAGAAGTTCACCGCCGATTGGTTCTTCTGGTAGACCTCAAGGCTGAGTATCGAAAAGCGCTGCTGCACATGCTGCACCAGCGCTTTGCCGATCCCGTTTCTGATGGCGGCAGGCGCGACAAACAGCGCGCCGAGAAAGCGGTCATCAATAACGCTGGCAAAGCCTTTGAGCTCGCCTTCTTCTTCCCACACCCAGGTTTGCGCGGCGGGCAGGTAAACATCACGCACGATGGATTCACTTTCGCGCCAGTAGCGCTCTTCGATAAACGGGTGGGCATGGATTGTGCTTTCCATCCATAGCGCCAGAATCGCCGGTAGATCGTCAGCCTTTGATTCACGAATCATGTTGTTCTCCCGGATAGCAGATGCAACTGGTGACATGATCGTTGACCAGGCCGCACGCCTGCATAAAGGAGTAACAAATGGTGGTGCCGACAAATTTAAACCCGCGTTTTTTTAACGCTTTAGACAGCGCATCTGACGCAGGCGTCGAGGTGGGGATATCGCTCAGGTTGGCGGCGCGGGTCACTTGCGGTTGGTTATCAACAAATGACCAGACGAACTCGCTAAACGACTCTCCGTTTTGCGCCATGGTCAAAAAGGCGCGAGCGTTGCCGATAATGGCCTGAATCTTTCCGCGATGGCGAATAATGCCAGCATCCAGTACCAGCCTCTCCACATCCTCTTCAGTCATGGCCGCCACTTTTTCCGGGTCAAAATGGTGGAAGGCGTGGCGATAATTTTCCCGTTTCTTTAGTACGGTAATCCACGATAATCCGGCCTGCTGGCCTTCAAGGCAGATCATTTCGAACAGCTTTTTGCCATCGGTTTCGGGGACGCCCCATTCCTTGTCGTGGTAGGCAATGTAAAGTGGGTCCTGGCTGACCCATCCGCAACGCTGCATATTCTTCCTCGCTGTTTTTACTGGCGTAAAAATTTCATTCGGCCCGCCTTGACGCGCCAGCTAAAAAGACAATATTTAATACAGGGCCTGATGGGCCCGATATCCTTCACACAATGACAATAATATCGCCGAATTCGGCTCTTTTCTGGAGTCGCGTTGATGATTATAAGAAACAGTAGTGGTCGCCAAAGGTTAACTCTGGCGAGCGTCATAGTTTGTGCGCTGTCCATCAATACAGCATATGGCTGGCAACAAGAATATATCGTTGATGCGATGTCAGGGCATACGGCTGAACGTTATACATGGGACAGCGATCACCAACCACGTTATAACGACATTCTGGAAGAACGTATTCGCTCCACTCAAAACGTGGCGGGGCCCGTGGTGAATCTGGCGGATGAGACGCCTATGGAGGCAACCAGCGGCATGAGTATGGGCTGGAACTTCCCGCTTTCAAGGCAGGTGACAACCGGTCCGGTTGCCGCGCTGCATTATGACGGTTCAACCACGTCTACTTACAACGAGTTTGGCGATAGCGCGACGTCGATAGCGCAGAACGATCCGTTGTGGCATGCCAGCGTCAGCACGTTAGGCTGGCGAGTGAACTCCCAGTTCGGTGATGTGCGACCGTGGGCGCAAATCAGCTATAACCAGCAGTTTGGCGAGAATATCTGGAAAGCGCAGTCGGGACTCAGCCGCATGACGGCGGCGGGTCAGGACGGTAACTGGCTGGATGTTACCGTCGGTGCAGACATGCTGTTGAACCCGCACATGGCGGCTTATGCGGCGCTCTCGCAGGCGGAAAATAGCACCAACAACAGCGACTATATGTACACCATGGGTGTGAGCGCCAAATTTTAACGTAAAAAATCATCAGGAAAACATCTCTGTTACATATTGAGATCAACAATCACACGCGCCTCAGCGATAGCGTGTACTAACTCATGCGATAAAATTCAGTAACCCGACTTTTTGTCTCGTCATTCATTCCACAATCCAGGCATTTCATTCCGTCCTGGCGGCATTTCATGCCGTTTTCTCCTGCTCATAAAAGCGCTTCGGTATGGTTGTTGGCAGAGAATTTCCCATTTTGTTTATGCAGGAAGACTGCCATGAAAACTTCTGATTATCAGCGTACCCGCTGGCTGACTCTGATCGGCACCATTATTACCCAATTTGCTTTAGGTTCTGTTTATACCTGGAGCCTGTTTAATGGCGCACTCTCTTCTAAGCTTGATGCGCCAGTGAGCCAGGTTGCATTTTCCTTTGGCTTGCTGAGCCTCGGGCTGGCGATTTCCTCTTCCGTTGCCGGCAAGCTGCAGGAGCGTTTTGGCGTGAAACGCGTCACCATGGCCTCCGGTGTTTTACTCGGCGTCGGCTTCTTCTTAACCGCCCACTCCGACAGCCTGATTATGCTGTGGCTGAGCGCCGGTGTGCTGGTTGGTCTGGCGGATGGTGCAGGTTACCTGTTAACGCTTTCCAACTGCGTGAAATGGTTCCCGGAGCGTAAAGGGCTGATTTCCGCCTTTGCCATCGGTTCTTATGGCCTTGGCAGCCTCGGTTTTAAATTTATCGACAGCCAGTTACTGAGTACCGTAGGCCTGGAAAAAACCTTTATGATCTGGGGCGCGATTGTGCTGGTAATGATCGTCTTTGGCTCCACGCTGATGAAAGATGCGCCGAATCAGGAAGTGAAAACGAAAAATGGCGTGGTCGAGAATGACTTCACCCTGGCGCAGTCCATGCGTAAACCGCAGTACTGGATGCTGGCGGTCATGTTCCTGACGGCGTGTATGAGCGGCCTGTATGTGATTGGCGTGGCGAAAGATATCGCACAAAGCCTGGCGCATATGGATGTGGCAACGGCGGCAAATGCGGTTACCGTGATTTCTATCGCGAACCTGTCGGGCCGTCTGGTGCTGGGGATTCTGTCCGATAAAATCTCCCGTATTCGCGTTATCACCATTGGCCAGGTCGTTTCGCTGGTGGGTATGGCTGCTCTGCTGTTCGCGCCGCTGAATGACGTCACTTTCTTTATGGCGATTGCCTGTGTCGCATTTAACTTTGGCGGCACCATCACCGTGTTCCCGTCACTGGTCAGCGAATTCTTCGGTCTGAATAACCTGGCTAAAAACTACGGTGTTATCTACCTGGGCTTCGGTATTGGCAGTATTTGCGGTTCCATTATCGCCTCGCTGTTTGGCGGGTTCTTTGTGACCTTCTGCGTTATCTTTGCGCTGTTAATCATTTCGCTGGCGCTTTCTACCACCATTCGTCAGCCACAACGTAGCGTCTACACCGAGGCGCACGCCTAAACCTATTAGTGGTCTGATTAATACCTGGCGCATATATTTACAAAAATATATGCGCCATTTTCATTCTCTATAAGCACTTTTTCTCCCTCCTGTGGTCTACTTACCCGCGCCCGTAGACATTTCACTTCTGCTGTTGTCGCATTTTTCCTCTGTCCGGTCTGATTGATCGCTGCACAGGGTGTTTTTATCCCGATTTCCAGGGTTTGTTTGCATGAGATACATTAAGTCGATGACGCAGCAGAAACTCAGTTTCTTGCTGGCAATCTATATCGGTTTGTTTATGAACTGTGCCGTATTTTTCCGTCGCTTTAGTGGATATACGCACGAGTTTACCGTCTGGAAAGGACTCTCCGCGGTTGTTGAATTGGCCGGCACTGTGCTGGTGACCTTCTTTTTACTCCGACTTCTCTCGTTATTTGGCCGACGCGCCTGGCGTGTGCTGGCAACCTTTGTGGTGCTGTGTTCTGCCGGCGCCAGTTATTATATGACCTTCCTGAACGTGGTAATTGGCTACGGCATTATCGCCTCCGTTATGACCACGGATATTGATTTATCGAAAGAAGTCGTCGGCTGGCATTTCATCGTGTGGCTGGTTTCGGTCAGTATTATCCCATTGGTGCTGATCTGGAGTAACCGCTGCCGCTATACCCTGATGAGACAGATTCGTACACCGGGTATGAGATGGCGTAGCGTGGGGGTAGTATTGTTAGCTGGCCTGCTGGTATGGGCGCCGATTCGCCTGCTGAGCATGCAACAGAGAAGCGTTGAACGTGAAACGGGGATCGATCTACCCAGCTATGGCGGGGTTGTGGCGAACTCTTATTTGCCGTCAAACTGGCTCTCAGCGCTGGGTCTGTACGCCTGGGCACAGGTGGATGAATCTTCAGACAACAAATCGCTGATGAACCCGGCGAAGAAGTTCACCTACGTTGCGCCCAAAAATCTCGACGACACCTATGTGGTCTTTATTATCGGGGAAACCACGCGTTGGGATCATATGGGGATTTTTGGCTATGAGCGCAATACTACGCCAAGACTCGCCCAGGAGAAAAATTTGGCCGCATTCCGGGGATATTCCTGCGATACGGCAACTAAACTTTCGCTGCGCTGTATGTTTGTACGTCAGGGCGGGGCGGAAGAAAACCCGCAGCGTACCCTGAAAGAGCAAAACGTCTTTGCTGTGCTCAGCCAGTTAGGGTTCAAGACCGACCTCTACGCGATGCAAAGCGAGATGTGGTTCTACAGTAATACCATGGCGGAGAACATCGCTTACCGTGAGCAGATTGGCGCTGAGCCGCGTAACCGTGGCAAAAACGTTGACGATATGCTGCTGATTACCGAGATGCAGCAGTCTTTGCAGAATAATGAAGATGGTGACAAGCATCTGATTATTCTGCACACCAAAGGCTCGCATTTTAACTACACTCAGCGCTACACCCGCGAATATGCGCAGTGGAAGCCGGAGTGCGTCAATGTTGATAGCGGCTGCTCGAAGGCCGAGATGATCAACTCGTTTGATAACTCGGTAACCTATGTTGATCACTTTATTACCAAAGTGTTCGATCAACTGCGCGATAAGAAAGCGATTGTGTTCTACGCCGCCGACCACGGTGAGTCGATTAACGAGCGTGAGCACCTGCACGGTACGCCGCGTAAAATGGCGCCGCCAGAGCAGTTCCGCGTTCCTATGATGGTGTGGATGTCAGACAAATATCTGGAAGACCCAGACCATGCGAAGGCGTTTGCACATCTGAAGCAAGAAGCTGATATGAAGGTGCCGCGTCGTCATGTGGAACTGTACGACACTATTTTGGGTTGCCTCGGTTATACCTCGCCAAATGGCGGTATTAACGAGAATAACAACTGGTGCCGCATTCCGGACGCGAAGAAGGTTAAGGCTCAGTAATTGGGCTGCTGACTTTCTCACCGATCAAATGGCATTTTGATGCTAAGGGATTGACGGGCGCGCTGCTGAGCAGTAAGATGCGCCCCGCATTCGGTGATTGGCGCAGCCTGGTAGCGCACTTCGTTCGGGACGAAGGGGTCGGAGGTTCGAATCCTCTATCACCGACCAAATTAGAAAAGCCCGCTCTTTGAGCGGGCTTTTTGCATTCCGGAATCCACGAGGATGAGAACCTCCGGGGGCAAGAGGTTCGACTCGAGCGCAGCGAGAGAACGTTGCGCCAGCAACGGCCCGTAGGGCGAGCCACGCAGTGGCGAGTAATCCTCTATCACCGACCAAATTCAAAACCCTGCTCGTTGAGCAGGGTTTTTTACTTTAGCGCCATCAGGCAACGGCTGAACCGCTCAGATCAACATACCAGCCGTCATCACCGCGCGTTACCGCTGTGATTTCCCAGTCAGCCGGGGCATTCAGTAGTGAAATGTTCAATTCATCGGTTGAAGCATTTTCGATGATAAGCCCGCAGTCACCGGTCCAGGTGACGGTCTAGCCATCCTCACTCAGCGAACCATAACGCAGGTTGCATTCATGGTAATCAAGTTTAGAGGCGCTATAGGGGGCAATGCACAGCAAGCCAGGCTGGGTATCCGGTTTGCTCATGCAAAAAGAGGTATAATCTCGTGGGTTGAACTGGATAAAATCGGTAATAAACTCGCTTTGGAGGACAAAACCTTCCCAGTTTTCGGCGTCTACTGTATTCGTCAGGCGCACAAAGACCGGCACGGCATTACTTGTATAAACTGCGGTTACGGCAGCGGAGGTGTGGTTTAATGCGACAGGAATATTATCCACACCCGTATTGGTGATCAAGTTGCGAAACTCATTGAAGTCAAAACCTACGCCATCTGTAGGGTAAGGTGTTGTGAAAAAAAACAGCGGTGAATTTGCTGTACTAAAAATTGATGCTGATTGGTACAGCCAGTTATTTGCATCATCTTTTAAATTCACGCTGAACTGAGTGCTTAAAACTGACATGTCACCGCGATATTCCTCTTGATCGTAAAAAAAACTATGGTCGTAGTTTTCCACAATGTATTCGTAGTGAACAATAAAATGGTTGTCACTCAATTTTTCAATCGTATAGTGTAATACACTGACATCTGGCGTTAGGGTAATCGTCTCTGATTCAGGTAAATAAGTGACGGTAACGCTGGCTAATTTATCGTAACTGGATTGACAGCCTTCGGGATATTTGGCCGTCGTAGCCTCGGCAGTCAGTGAGGTAGACTCAGAAAGCTGCGTTTCTGGGTTTAAAAAAACCATAACGCCAGGGATGTTTTGCTGGGTATGATTAAAATAACAATCCGTGTTAATATGGGGTAATGATGAAACATATGAATCTATAGATGTTCTGAAGTTATTCAGTTTGTTAGTGACATCCATGCTGACAATAATTTCATTTTCAGGTAGGGAAATTGCAAAAACGCCAGATAAGTTCTCAATATTATTTGTCAGTACTGTCAGGTCGCTGACATCCTCATTAATAAAAAGCTCTGAACGATAAGGAATAACCGACTCATTTTCCTGAACAGCATCAATACTCTGAAGAAAAAGTTTATTCCCGTTTACCTTAACCGAACGAAATGCCCAGATACCATACTCAAAGACATCTAATACTTTATGCACTGGCAGGGTAATGGATGTGCCCTGAAAATTGGTCTCAGTATAAAAAATCATATCGCTCATTATATTTCTCCATTTCATATTTAATTGTGGATGCGGCTGGTTGTTAGCCGTGAATCAAATTTAATGGAGAAGGCAGGGTTAAATGAAATCACATCAGATAAAAATCGGTTTATTTATAATTTTGATAGAAAAATGCAGCTGGCATCTATGATGCTGTGTGATTTAATGGGAGATGGTGATGTCGGCTGTTGAGGCCAACGCGCCAATTTTCACTCAGGTCTTGCCCCTTATAATGCGAACTTAAGATAAGTTTGAAAGCATAAAAAAGCCTCATCAGAGAATCAATGAGGCTTTTGTCGTCTTATAAAAGGAGATTATTGCCTGTCAGGCAGGAACAGAGCCGCTCAGATCAACGTACCAGCAGTCGTCACCGCGTGTTACGGCTGTAATCACCCAGTCTTCAGGAGCATCACTACCCAGCGACAGGGTCAGAGTATCAGTGGAAGCATATTCAATGTTAAGCGTTGTTTCTCCTGCCCAAGTGACGGTCGCACCATCAGTACTCAGAGAGCCATACCGAAGTATGCAGGTATTAAAATCCTGAAGATTATTGTTCTCATTTACCACGCATACCATACCGGGTTGTGCAGCATCTGGGTTATTAGCACAGAAAGTATGATATTCAATGGGGTAATGGATAGTGAATATTTTGGTGTTAAAGTAGCTTTCAATGACAAAATCTTTCCAGTTTGCGGAAGCATCTGTATTTGCCAGTCGTAATAACACCGGGATTCCGCCTGCGCAATACGCCAATGACACTTGATTTGAGCTACCGCTGTCAAAAATATTATTGAATCGAGGTAAGGAAGTTGATGTTGTAAAACTGCGATATTGGCTCATATCATATCCATCGCCGCCTGCAGGGTAATCTGTCCAAAGCCACGATGTTTTATAATTAGAATCTGAAATAATCTCCATGGATTTATAGTTCCAGGCGCCGCTTTCATTTCTGACGTTAGAAAACTGATCTTCAGGAGTAATTGCATTATAACTACGATAATCCTCCTCAGGATGCATTATACAATGATCGTAGATCCCGCAGTCATAGGTAAAATGAGCGAGGAAGTGATTCTCATCCACTTTTTCTACGGTAACAGAGACTTGTTTGGCCGCGGGTGTCACGACAACGTCTTTTGTTTCTGGAGAGTACGTAATCGTCGCAGTCGTTGCTGTTCCATAACCTGCACCAATGCTGCCGACTGAGTAAATTGAAACTGATTCACAGGTCAGATATACAGATGAGGATAGTAACGTCACCGGGTTCAAAATAGCGAGCGTGCCTGAAATAGTATCTGCACTGTAGTTTTCATAGCAATACGAATCGAACAGAGGCGGTTGTTTTGCTTCACTATCAATGTTTGTTTTAAACCCTCGCATGTCACAGTGCGGATCCATACTGACAATGATATCATCACTGTTTAGGTTAAAAACCGTGACTGATGACAAAGAGTCCTTCACATGAATAGTGTCCGCTAAATCACGGATATCTTCACTCATGAAATTTTCTTGTTGATTGACAGGATCAAAGTCGATATATGATGCGCTAACCATAGCCTTGTTATTTTTAAGTCTTACTGAGCGATACGTCCATTTTTTTAGAGCATATACTTCAACTTTGTCATGGCTTGCAACAGTCAGGCTTTCTCCCTGGAAATCTGGTTCAGTATAAAAAATCATGTCACTCATTGTATTTCTCCATTTCATATTTAATTTTGGATACGGCGGGTTGTTGGCCGTGAATCAAATTTAATGGAGGTAACAGCAATGAATGAAATCACATTAGATAAAAATGGCTTTATTTATATATTTATAGCGGAACGCCATCCCCTCAATGATGCTGTGAGATTTTACGAGAGGAGATGATGTCGGCTAGTGAGGATAACGTGCCATTTTGTGACATCTTCTATTGATTTTATGTATGAGCTTGCGCTGAGAAAGGTGTCTGAACTTATGTCTGAAAGTAGCATTTTCACCTGTGCGTTTTAACGTTCACAGAAGGTCATGCTCACATATTCAGCAAAATGTGAGTTATTTTTCATAATCTGCGTAAAATTTATACTCTAAGTGTTGCAATATGTTTGGTTTTTTATGCTGAGTCAGAGGGCGTAGCATAAATTTCCCTGCTGGAAATGTTTCAGAAATGTTTTTTTTATCTTTGTTCGGGATTTCTCATCCTCCGCGTAAATCAAGGCTCCCTTATTGACGTTTACACATTCTGTTGACAGATTGTAGGGCATGAGGGGCATTTCATGGAGAATCCGCACTGCAACTCAGTCGCTTATGTGAACGGAATCCCCATCCTCTTAACGCCGACCCGGCCGGGTAAAAAACAAAAAAGGCCAGGCGGTGCAAACCCACTGCAAAGGGTAAAACAACAAACATCACATTTGGAGCAGAAGAATGAGTATTTCCTTGAAGAAGTCAGGGATGCTGAAGCTTGGTCTGAGCCTGGTGGCCATGACCGTCGCAGCAAGCGTACAGGCTAAAACTCTGGTTTATTGTTCAGAAGGATCTCCTGAAGGCTTTAACCCGCAGCTTTTCACCTCTGGCACCACCTATGATGCCAGCTCCGTACCGATCTATAACCGCCTGGTTGAGTTCAAAACGGGTACAACTGAAGTCATCCCGGGCCTTGCTGAGAAGTGGGAAATCAGCGAAGACGGTAAAACCTATACCTTCCACCTGCGCCAGGGCGTGAAGTGGCAAGACAACAAAGATTTCAAACCGACGCGCGATTTAAACGCCGATGACGTGGTGTTCTCTTTCGATCGTCAGAAAAATGCCCAGAATCCGTACCACAAAGTGTCCGGCGGCAGCTATGAATACTTCGAAGGGATGGGTCTGCCAGATCTGATCGCCGAAGTGAAAAAAGTGGACGATAAAACCGTTCAGTTCGTCCTGACTCGCCCGGAAGCACCGTTCCTGGCTGACCTGGCGATGGACTTCGCTTCTATTCTTTCCAAAGAATATGCGGATAACATGCTGAAAGCCGGTTCCCCGGAGAAAGTGGATCTGAACCCTATCGGTACCGGTCCATTCCAGCTGCAGCAGTACCAGAAAGACTCCCGTATTCTGTATAAAGCATTCGAAGGTTACTGGGGCACCAAGCCGCAGATCGACCGTCTGGTCTTCTCCATTACGCCTGACGCTTCCGTGCGTTACGCCAAGCTGCAGAAGAACGAGTGCCAGGTGATGCCGTACCCGAACCCGGCAGACATCGCGCGCATGAAGCAGGATAAAAACATCAACCTGATGGAGCAGGCCGGTCTGAACGTTGGCTACCTCTCTTTCAACACCGAGAAGAAACCGTTTGATGACGTGAAAGTCCGTCAGGCGTTGACCTACGCGGTGAACAAAGAAGCCATCATTAAAGCTGTTTATCAGGGCGCTGGCGTCGCCGCGAAGAACCTGATCCCGCCGACCATGTGGGGCTATAACGACGATGTTAAAGACTACACCTACGACCCTGAGAAAGCCAAAGCGCTGCTGAAGGAAGCCGGTCAGGATAAAGGCTTTACCGTTGAGCTGTGGGCGATGCCGGTACAGCGTCCGTACAACCCGAACGCTCGCCGTATGGCGGAGATGGTTCAGGCCGACTGGGCGAAAATTGGCGTTCAGGCCAAAATTGTGACCTACGAGTGGGGCGAGTATCTGAAACGCGCCAAAGCGGGCGAGCATCAGGCGGTGATGATGGGCTGGACCGGTGACAATGGGGATCCGGACAACTTCTTCGCCACCCTGTTCAGCTGTGCGGCAGCGAAAGACGGTTCCAACTACTCTCGCTGGTGCTACAAGCCGTTTGAAGACCTGATTCAGCCGGCGCGTGCGACTGACGATCACAACAAACGTATTGAACTGTACAAGCAAGCGCAGGTAGTTATGCACGATCAGGCTCCGGCTCTGATTGTTGCTCACTCCACCGTGTACGAACCAGTGCGTAAAGAAGTGAAAGGCTATGTGGTTGATCCATTGGGCAAACACCACTTCGAAAACGTTTCTGTCGAATAATTAAAAGCAATTAAGGAAGCGCTGCGCCCCGGTATTGTGTAGGCCGGATAAGCGCAGCGCCATCCGGCGTAATGCTTTACCCGCGATGCAGTTTGCGTGGGATAAGATTTGTGAGCAATACAGACTCACGGTTCCAGGCCGTGCGTCATTAGAGAGAATCCGGGTTATGTTGCAGTTCATTCTCCGACGTTTGGGACTCGTCATCCCCACGTTTATCGGTATCACTCTTCTCACTTTTGCCTTCGTCCATATGATCCCCGGCGATCCGGTAATGATCATGGCGGGTGAACGTGGAATCTCCCCTGAGCGTCATGCTCAACTGTTGGCTGAACTCGGTCTGGATAAACCGATGTGGCAGCAGTACCTCCACTATATCTGGGGGGTTATGCATGGTGACTTAGGTATCTCGCTGAAAAGCCGCTTACCGGTATGGGAAGAGTTCGTACCTCGCTTTAAAGCAACGCTGGAACTCGGCGTTTGCGCGATGATTTTCGCCGTCGCGGTGGGTATTCCGGTGGGCGTACTTGCTGCCGTGAAGCGCGGCTCTATTTTCGATCACACCGCCGTTGGCCTGGCGCTGACCGGTTACTCCATGCCGATCTTCTGGTGGGGCATGATGCTGATCATGCTGGTTTCCGTGCAGTGGAACCTGACGCCGGTTTCCGGTCGGGTGAGCGACATGGTGTTCCTTGATGACTCCAATCCCCTGACCGGTTTTATGCTGATAGACACCGCCATCTGGGGGGAAGAGGGCAACTTTATTGATGCGTTGGCGCATATGGTTCTGCCGGCGATGGTGCTGGGTACCATTCCTCTGGCGGTCATTGTGCGTATGACCCGTTCATCGATGCTGGAAGTGCTGGGCGAGGATTACATTCGCACCGCGCGCGCCAAAGGCCTGACCCGTATGCGCGTCATCATCATTCACGCTCTGCGTAACGCGATGCTGCCCGTGGTAACCGTAATCGGCCTGCAGGTCGGTACGCTGCTGGCTGGGGCGATCCTGACCGAAACTATCTTCTCCTGGCCGGGGCTGGGGCGCTGGCTGATCGATGCGCTGCAACGCCGTGATTATCCGGTGGTGCAGGGCGGAGTGCTGCTGGTCGCGACGATGATTATTCTCGTCAACCTGCTGGTAGACCTGCTGTACGGCGTGGTGAACCCGCGTATTCGGCATAAGAAGTAAGGGGCCATCATGTCACAGGTTACTGAAAATAAAGTTATTGCTGCACCGGTGCCAATGACTCCGCTGCAGGAGTTCTGGCACTATTTTAAACGCAACAAAGGTGCGGTTGTTGGGCTGGTGTACGTTGTGGTGATGATCCTGATTGCGGTCTTTGCCAACGTCCTTGCGCCGTACAATCCGGCAGAACAGTTCCGCGATACGCTGCTGGCTCCTCCTGCGTGGCAGGAAGGCGGTACCATGGCGCATCTGTTTGGTACTGATGATGTGGGCCGCGATGTGCTGTCCCGCCTGATGTACGGTGCGCGTCTGTCGCTGCTGGTCGGCTGTCTGGTGGTGGTGCTCTCCCTGCTGATGGGCGTGATTCTCGGGCTTATCGCCGGCTACTTTGGCGGGATTGTCGATAACGTCATTATGCGTGTGGTCGATATCATGCTGGCGTTGCCGAGCCTGTTACTGGCGCTGGTGCTGGTGGCGGTGTTTGGCCCCTCGATTGGCAACGCCGCGCTGGCGCTGACGTTCGTGGCATTGCCGCACTATGTACGTCTGACGCGCGCCGCCGTGCTGGTGGAAGTTAACCGCGACTACGTCACCGCATCCCGCGTGGCGGGAGCCGGTGCGATGCGCCAGATGTTCGTCAATATTCTTCCTAACTGTCTTGCGCCGCTGATTGTTCAGGCGTCGCTGGGCTTCTCTAACGCCATTCTCGATATGGCTGCTCTCGGCTTCCTGGGGATGGGCGCACAGCCGCCTACGCCGGAATGGGGCACCATGCTCTCTGACGTGTTGCAGTTTGCGCAAAGCGCCTGGTGGGTCGTGACCTTCCCGGGGCTGGCAATCCTGCTGACGGTGCTGGCATTTAACCTGATGGGTGACGGTCTGCGTGACGCGCTCGATCCCAAACTGAAGCAGTAAGAGGTTCGAGATGGCGTTATTAAATGTAGATAAATTATCGGTGCATTTCGGCGATGTCGGTTCCGAATTCCGCGCCGTAGACCGCATTAGCTACAGTGTGAACCAGGGTGAAGTGGTTGGCATTGTTGGGGAGTCAGGCTCTGGTAAGTCCGTCAGCTCGCTGGCGATTATGGGATTGATTGACTACCCAGGCCGGGTAATGGCCGAAAATCTGGAATTTAATGGTCGCGACCTGAAGCGCATCTCTGAGAAAGAGCGTCGCCAGTTAGTGGGCGCGGAAGTCGCGATGATCTTCCAGGACCCGATGACCAGCCTTAACCCGTGCTATACCGTTGGTTACCAGATTATGGAAGCCATCAAGGTGCACCAGGGCGGCAACAAAAAAACGCGTATTCAGCGGGCGATTGACCTGCTGACGCTGGTGGGGATCCCCGATCCGGCCTCGCGTCTGGATGTATATCCGCACCAGTTGTCCGGTGGGATGAGCCAGCGCGTCATGATCGCGATGGCGATAGCCTGTCGTCCAAAGCTGCTGATTGCCGACGAACCGACCACGGCGCTGGATGTGACTATTCAGGCGCAAATCATCGAGCTGCTGCTGGAGTTGCAGCAAAAAGAGAACATGGCGCTGGTCTTGATTACGCACGATCTGGCGCTAGTGGCCGAAGCAGCGCACAAAATTATCGTGATGTACGCCGGGCAGGTTGTGGAAACCGGGGCCGCGCAGGATATTTTCCGCGCGCCGCGTCACCCGTATACCCAGGCGTTGCTGCGCGCGTTGCCGGAGTTTGCTCAGGATAAAGCGCGTCTGGCTTCGTTGCCGGGCGTGGTTCCCGGTAAATATGACCGTCCGAACGGCTGTTTGCTGAATCCGCGCTGCCCCTATGCGACCGACAAATGCCGCGCTGAAGAACCTGAACTGAACCTGCTGGAAGGCGGTCGTCAGTCGAAATGCCACTACCCACTTGATGATGCCGGGAGGCCTGGGCTATGAGTACGCAAAAGGCCGCTTTGCCACAGCCGCTGTTGCAGGCAATTGACCTGAAAAAACACTACCCGGTGAAAAAGGGCATGTTCGCCCCGGAACGCCTGGTGAAAGCGCTGGACGGTGTCTCCTTTACCTTAGAACGCGGTAAAACATTGGCGGTGGTCGGCGAGTCGGGCTGCGGGAAATCCACCCTTGGCCGCCTGCTGACAATGATTGAAGTTCCGACCGGCGGTGAGCTGTATTACCAGGGGCAGGATCTGCTTAAGCACGACCCGCAGGCTCAGAAGCTGCGTCGGCAGAAAATCCAGATTGTGTTCCAGAACCCGTACGGTTCCCTGAACCCGCGTAAAAAAGTCGGGCAGATTCTGGAAGAGCCGCTGCTAATCAACTCCGCGCTGAGCAAAGAGCAGCGTCGTGAAAAGGCGCTGGCGATGATGGCGAAAGTGGGGCTGAAAACTGAGCACTACGATCGCTATCCGCACATGTTCTCCGGCGGTCAGCGTCAGCGTATTGCCATCGCTCGCGGGCTGATGCTTGACCCGGACGTGGTGATTGCCGACGAACCGGTCTCGGCGCTGGACGTTTCCGTTCGTGCGCAGGTGCTAAACCTGATGATGGACTTGCAGCAGGAACTGGGGTTGTCATACGTCTTCATCTCCCACGACCTGTCGGTAGTTGAGCACATTGCCGATGAAGTGATGGTGATGTACTTAGGCCGCTGTGTGGAAAAAGGAACGAAGGATCAGATCTTCAATAATCCGCGTCATCCGTACACGCAGGCGCTGCTTTCCGCAACGCCGCGCCTGAACCCTGACGATCGTCGTGAGCGTATCAAGCTGACCGGTGAGCTGCCAAGCCCGCTGAATCCGCCGCCGGGCTGTGCGTTCAACGCGCGCTGCCGTCGTCGCTTTGGTCCGTGTACCCAGCTTCAGCCGCAGTTGAAAGATTACGGCGGTCAACTGGTCGCCTGTTTCGCCGTTGACCAGGATGAAAACCCGCAGCGATAAACGTGGGTTATGACCCAATAACCGGAGCCTTGTGCTCCGGTTTTTTTATATTTTGTTTTTACGCCCACAATGTGAGTCCTCTGGCAGAACATTATTCCATAGCGTCTAAAATGTAGTCAGATTTTCTCTTGTCACAGAAATATCTGTTTCGCAGTTGCTAACTATCAGGAGCAAATGTGGTCACGATACGCTGGGATATTAAAACAATTGATCGTCTGTCGATGGTTGAGGATGTCCTGAAGGAATTTTCCTGCTGCGATATCAATATCATCTCGATGAAAGTCACGCCTGGACGGATCCTGATTAAATCCTGGTGCCGCCAGTTACAGGATATTTCCTGCGTGCAATCCTGTTTAAGCCAGCGCGCCGATATTATTAACGTCGCTTACCTGTGCGAAGAGATAAGCGAGCTGTCGATGTCTGAGCCGGAACGCCCGCGCTATTTCTCTGACATTATTTGCAGCAGCCAGAGCATGCACTCGCTTATCGAAAAGGCGATAAAAATTGCCGACAGCAAATACACTGTTCTGATCCGCGGTGATACGGGTACCGGCAAAGAGCTGTTAGCCCGGGCTATCCATAATTCCGGGCAGCGGCGTTTTTATCCGTTTATTCCGGTCAACTGCTCTGCGCTACCTGAGTCGCTGATGGAGAGTGAATTCTTTGGCTACGAGAAAGGGGCCTTTAGCGGCGCAGACGGTAAAGGCAAAAAAGGGCTGTTTGAAATGGCCGATAAAGGCACCCTTTTTCTCGATGAATTTGGTGAAATGCCGCTGAGTTTACAGGCTAAATTACTGCGTGTTCTTCAGGATGGCGGGATCCGTCGCGTTGGCGGGGCGCAAATTATTCCGGTCAATGTGCGCATTATTGTGGCCACCAACGCCAATCTGGAAGAGAGGGTGGAACAACGTCTGCTGCGCGCGGATCTCTATTACCGCATCAACGTGCTTTCACTGACTATTCCGCCTTTGCGGGAGCGCCCACAGGATATCAGCCTGCTGATTCGCCACTTTGTGCAGAAATACGCGAAGGAATTCCAGCGGCGGATCATTCTGGATAAAGCCTGCTTTGATGCCCTGCATCATCACAACTGGCCGGGAAACGTGCGTGAACTGGAAAATACCATTATTCGCCTGATGCTGATGGCGGAATCCGATGTTATTACGCGGGAAGAATTAGGGATGGTGAATTTGCCCGCCGTTGAGCAGGCACCGACAGAACGTCCTTTTAAAGAACAGGTTTTGTGTGCTGAACGTCAGCTTATTGAACAGATGGTGGAAGAGAATGTGTCGTCGCGGCATATTGCCAAAGCGCTGGGGGTATCACATACCACGGTACTGAATAAAATTCGCAGCTATCAACTGGAGGGTGTGGATTAAGCGCCGCCAGTGGCTGACGGCGCAGTATACGTGGATTATTCAATCAGCTTCAATAATGGCGACAGGCACAGCAGGATCCCGTACAGCAGGATGAGCCAGGTTTTCAGCCCGCGCAGTTTTTCCAGTTGCGTTACTTTATAGATCAGGAAAAACGGAATAATACACGACACAATCCCGTACAGTGGGCTACCCAACTGGAAGAACACCAGTACCGAGACGCGAAATGATACCCAAATGACCAGGGTGATAACAATAAAGGTGCAAATACCTAGTGTAAGCACCAGGGGATTAATTTTCTCGACGTCAATAACGCGACTCAGAACGTTAAGAATAATACCTTTAATCGCCTCGTGGAACCCCAGATAAATACCAAAGAATGCGGTTAATACGGCGAAGATATTCAGCACCGTGGAGGTGATATGAATAATTTGCCCTGGAATGACCTGCGCCGCCAGCGCCAGTGCGGAAATATTTTGTTCAAAGGCCGAAACGGCCTCTTCATGGCTAATAGAAAAGGTAAAAGAGAAAGAGAAAAACAGAATGACCGCAATCAGCGTAATGTAACTGATCCGATGCGTACGGATTGCCATACGCGTGGCCAGCACCCGATCCGCCACCCGTTTGCGGTAGGCGATGTTCATTGGGTTCAACACCTGAATAAACACCGCTGAGAAGAAGCAGAACGGGATGGTCAGCAGCACGTCGCGAAAGAAGACCGATGCTTCAGGGAATGCGCTGATATTAGCGAAGTTCCAGTGCGGAACCATCGCAAAACCAAACACGATGATGATACCCACTTTGACTACCACCATCGGACCGGAGATTTTGAACAGCAGTTTTTCTCCCCCGGAAGCAATGGCGACCAGCACGGCAAAAATGGCCACTTTGTAGATTATCGACTGTGAGAGATCGGCCTCGGTCAAGCCGAAAGTTTTGATATATGAGGCACTGTCAAAAACCACGGATAAGGAATAGATAAATATGCCGTGAATAATCATCAGAAAATAGATGACGCCAAGAAATACGCCCCAGTTCTTGCCCAGATAATGACTAATAATATCAGTATAGTCATTACAGGTTTCACTTTCTGATAATGTTTTTAAATAAATATCCTGCACAATATAGGTTGCCGGATAGGCAATAATAAAGGCGACAATGAATACCCAAATGCCTGTTAAACCTATTTGTACCGGCATCAGTACCGTTCCGGCGCCAATTGCCATGCCGATGCACAGTAATACCCAGCCAAAATCGTATTTCGTGAATGGTATTTTCTTTGAGAATGGTACGGCGGTTGCTGTATTGTTGCTTAGTTGTAGTGTGTTGTCCTGCATAGAACCCCCTGCCCAAAATACGCGCTCCCCCCGAAACAGGATTGCGCGTATTGCCAGACTGTTGTGCCTTGATTCTCAACAACCTGAACCGATCTGCGTCGGTTCAGGTCATAATGGTCAGAATGTTGCCTTTCTGATGGCGTGTTCAAGGTCGTTAATAATATCTTCTGGATCTTCAAGACCCACAGAAAGACGGATAAGCCCGTCGGTAATACCTGCTTTAAGCCGTTCCTCTGGCGCAACGGGCGAATGTGTCATAGACGCTGGGTGCTGAATGAGGGTTTCGGTATCACCGAGACTGACCGCGAGGAGGCACAATTCTACAGAATTGATCATCCGTCTGCCAGCCTCGAGGCCGCCAGCGATTTCGAAGCTGATGATTCCTCCTGGCAAGCTCATCTGCCGCTGACCCAGCTCATACTGCGGATGCGAAGACAGGCCAGGATAATAGACCCGGGTAATGGACGGATGCCCTTCGAGGAAGCGGGCGATTTTCAACGCGTTTTCACAGTGGCGCTCCATACGAATACCCAGCGTTTTAACGCCGCGCAGCGTCAACCAGGCGTTGAACGGACTCATGCAGCCGCCGGTGATATCTTTCAGCCCAACAAACCGAGCCTGGTCGATAAACTCCTGCTTGCCGACGATAATGCCGCCAATCACGTCCCCGTGGCCGTTGATGTATTTAGTGACGCTGTGCACCACGATGTCTGCGCCCAGTTGCAAAGGCTGCTGACAGTAGGGCGACATAAAGGTGTTATCCACCACCAGCAATGCGCCTTGCTGATGGGCAATGCCGGCCACCGTTTCAATATCAACCAATGAGAGCGTCGGGTTAGCGGGTGTTTCGATATACACCACTTTGGTTTCCGGACTCATGGCGGCGCGAATTTCTTCAGGCTTAGCCGCATCGACAAAGCTGACGTTAATGCCAAACTTCGGCATGCTGTGCGACAAAAACGCGTGGGTACAGCCGTAAATCGCGCT
The DNA here is from genome assembly GCF_030334545.1 of Citrobacter sp. Ce129. Taxonomy (NCBI): domain Bacteria; kingdom Pseudomonadati; phylum Pseudomonadota; class Gammaproteobacteria; order Enterobacterales; family Enterobacteriaceae; genus Citrobacter; species Citrobacter sp. Ce129. The sequence goes on along the minus strand of NZ_JAOWDS010000057.1, from coordinate 190,493 downwards.
GGCGGAAACAATATGGTCGCCCTGCTGGCATAACGTCAGCAGCGTTGTGGTGATGGCAGAAATACCGGACGCGGTTGCCAGCCCGGCTTCACCTCTTTCCAGTACCGCCAGCTTTTTCTCCAGCGCATCGGTGGTGGGGTTACCCAGGCGGGTGTAAATGTACCCGGACTCTTCGAGCGCAAAGCGGGCGGCACCTTGTTCGGCGCTGTCAAAAACAAACGTTGAAGTCTGGAAAATAGGCGTACTGAGCGCGCCAGTTGAAGGGTCGGGTTGTTGCCCCGCGTGAACGATCTGGGTGTTGAATCCGTAAGTACGACAGTCAGACATGATATCTCCTTTAATTCGGAACAGAACAGCTCACAGTCAAATAGCAATCGCTGTGCCAGAAATTGAATTAATAGATATCAATTGGTTATGTGTTTTCCTGGATTGATAGTCGGCAGGAATGTTGCCAACTGGCAAGAATCTTTCCAGCGTACTGGCGAGAAAAAAGGGTGAAATGCGAGGCGCTACGCAGAGCGGAATATTGCGCAGTGATATGGCAAGTGGGCTACCGTAGAATCAGCGGCAAGCTGGGAATTCCCGGTGAGGCGCAATGTTGCGGGGGCTTGATCCCCGGCGGCATCGGTTGCTGGAAAGAGAAAACCCCCGCACGTTGTTCGGTATAAACCTGGCAACAAAACGGGGGCTAACTTGACTCCAGACAAGTTAAGGATAGCCGCGAACAGTTGCCATTGCAACACAGGCGGCTATATGACGCTCGCACAGTTAGGCGTGGCCTTCTGGCACGATTTAGCGGCTCCAGTCATCGCTGGCATTATTGCCAGCCTGATTGTGAGCTGGCTGCGTAACAGGAAGTAATGCGCTTTGTGGGCGTCTGTCTGCCGCGATGGCAACATGCGCCCGAACCAGGCCGCAGGGGCGACCTTGCGGCCTTTTTCGGCTTAAATGCAGATAAATCTCGTCGTCAGGTGCCTATCCTGTCGCGATAATGCATGCTGGGAAGTTTTCAGATACCGCCTCTCTTAATACCGCTACGATCGGGTATACTCTGACGGCAGTTTCGTCTATCCGTGGAGAGTCAGTTTGCGTGTCAGTCGCTCGTTAACAATTAAGCAGATGGCAATGGTTGCGGCCGTTGTCATGGTGTTTGTGTTTATTTTTTGCACCGTTTTGTTGTTCCATTTGGTCCAGCAGAACCGCTATAACACGGCTACGCAACTGGAAAGTATCGCTCGCTCCGTCCGTGAGCCTCTGTCGGGCACAATCCTGAAAGGGGATATTCCCGAAGCGGAAGCCATTTTACGAAGTATTCGGCCTGCAGGCGTGGTCAGTCGTGCCGATGTGGTGCTGCCCAATCAGTTTCAGGCGTTGCGCATGAGCTTTATCCCTGAGCGTCCGGTTCCGGTTACGGTGACCCGTCTGTTTGAGCTTCCGGTACAAATCTCGCTACCGGTCTATTCTCTTGAGCGTTCTGCGAACCCGCAACCGCTGGCGTATCTGGTGCTGCAGGCGGATTCTTACCGCATGTATAAGTTCGTGATGAGTACGCTCTCAACGTTAGTGACCATTTACTTACTTCTATCGTTAATCCTCACAATAGCCATCTCATGGTGTATTAACCGATTGATTTTGCATCCATTACGTAAAATAGCTCGTGAGTTAAACGATATTCCCCAACAGAATCTGATTGGCTATCAGCTGACGCTGCCGCGTCTGCATCAGGATGATGAGATTGGCCTGCTGGTGCGTAGCTACAACCTCAATCAGCAGCTGATTCAGCGCCACAGTGAAGAACAAAGCGACAATTCAATGCGGTTCCCGGTTTCCGAACTGCCCAACAAGTCGTTTCTGATGGAACTGCTGGAGCAGGTTGTTACCCGCCAGCAGACGACGGCGCTGATGATTGTCACCTGCGAAACCCTGCGTGATACCGCGGGTGTGTTATCCGAGACCCAGCGGGAAATCCTGTTGCTTACGCTGGTGGAAAAGCTGAAGTCAGTATTGGCCCCCAGAATGGTGCTTACCCAGGTGAGCGGCTATGACTTTGCCATCCTCGCACATGGCGTAAAAGAGCCCTGGCACGCGATTACACTAGGTCAGCAAGTACTTACTATCGTTAATGAGCGATTACCGATTCAGAGTATTCAACTCCGTCCTGCCTGCAACATTGGGGTGGCGATGTTTAATGGCGATTTGACCGCAGAACAGCTATACCGCCGGGCGCTCTCGGCCGTGTTAACGTCGCGCCACAAGGGTAAAAACCAGATTCAGTTCTTTGATCCGTTGCAAATGGAAGAGGCGCAGCAGCGTTTGACGGAAGAGAACGATATTCTTACCGCGCTGGATAACCGTCAGTTTGCGCTCTGGATGCAGCCGCAGGTGGAGATGTCCAGCGGAAAGGTATTGAGCGCAGAAGCATTATTGCGAATGCAGCAGCCGGACGGAAGTTGGGAGCTGCCAGAAGGGTTAATCGACAGGATTGAGTCCTGTGGTCTGATGGTAACGGTCGGTTACTGGGTGCTGGAAGAGACATGCCGCCAGCTGTCAGCCTGGCAGGAACGCGGTCTGATGCTGCCTCTGTCGGTGAACCTGTCTGCGCTACAGCTGATGCACCCGAGTATGGTGTCGGATCTGCTGGAATTGTTAAATCGCTATCGCATCAAGCCAGGGACGTTGATTCTGGAAGTGACCGAAAGCCGGCATATTGATGATCCTAATGCCGCTGTGGCTATTTTACGCCCGCTGCGCAACGCAGGCGTGCGTATCGCACTGGACGATTTTGGCATGGGGTATGCCGGTCTGCGACAGCTGCAGCATATGAAGTCGTTACCGGTAGATGTACTTAAAATCGATAAGATGTTTGTCGATGGCGTTCCTGAAGATTGCAGCATGATCTCCGCCATTATTCAGCTGGCTCATAGCCTTAATTTGCAGATGATCGCCGAAGGCGTCGAAACCGAAGCGCAACGCGAATGGTTATCACAAGCCGGAGTTGAAGTGGCGCAAGGGTTCCTGTTTGCAAGGCCGGTCCCGGCAAATATCTTCGAAGAACGTTATCTGACGCCGGAAAACGCTGATTACAAAAGTTAAAAAAGGTCTCGCTTGTGCGAGCCAGCTCAAAATTTTTAACATTTCTGTATCAATTATGATCCAGGTGCATTTCTGTCATGTTGAGTGGGTGTTACTTTAAGGCCGCAGGTTAAACAAAACCTTACAAGACCTGTGGTTTTTACTTTAAGGACACCCTATGAAAACCTCTATATTCAAAAGCCTTTACTTTCAGGTCCTGACAGCAATTGCCATAGGTATTCTCCTTGGCCATTTCTATCCTGAATTAGGCGCACAAATGAAGCCGCTTGGTGATGCTTTCGTTAAGCTCATCAAAATGGTCATCGCACCTGTCATCTTCTGTACTGTCGTTACCGGCATTGCAGGCATGGAAAGTATGAAAGCCGTAGGCCGCACCGGTGCGGTTGCACTGCTTTATTTTGAAATTGTCAGTACGATTGCGCTGATCATCGGCCTTATCATCGTCAACGTGGTGCAACCCGGTGCCGGGATGAACGTCGATCCGGCGACGCTGGATGCCAAAGCGGTTGCAATGTATGCAGAGCAGGCAAAAGACCAGGGGATCGTAGGTTTCCTGATGGATATTATCCCGGCGAGCGTCATTGGCGCGTTTGCCAGCGGTAACATCCTGCAGGTATTGCTGTTTGCAGTAATGTTTGGTTTTGCGCTGCATCGTCTGGGTAGCAAAGGCCAGATGATTTTCAACGTGATTGAAAGTTTCTCACAGGTTATTTTCGGCATCATCAATATGATCATGCGCCTGGCACCGATCGGTGCTTTCGGTGCCATGGCCTTTACCATCGGTAAATATGGCGTCGGGACGCTGGTCCAACTGGGTCAGTTGATCATCTGCTTCTACATCACCTGTATTTTGTTCGTGGTGCTGGTGCTGGGCTCAATTGCGCGCGCAACTGGCTTCAGTATCTTTAAATTCATCCGCTATATCCGTGAAGAACTGCTGATCGTTCTGGGGACTTCCTCTTCCGAGTCCGCGCTACCGCGCATGCTCGATAAGATGGAAAAACTGGGCTGCCGGAAGTCGGTTGTCGGATTGGTTATACCCACGGGCTACTCGTTTAACCTTGATGGGACATCAATCTATCTGACGATGGCGGCGGTGTTTATCGCACAGGCCACCAACAGCCATATGGATATCTTCCATCAGATAACCCTGTTGGTAGTACTCCTGCTCTCCTCAAAAGGTGCTGCGGGTGTGACCGGGAGTGGCTTTATTGTTCTGGCCGCGACTATCTCTGCGGTGGGGCATTTGCCGGTTGCAGGTCTGGCGCTGATTCTCGGTATTGACCGCTTCATGTCAGAAGCCCGTGCGCTGACCAACCTGATTGGTAACGGTGTTGCAACTGTCGTTGTGGCTAAATGGGTGAAAGAATTGGACACCAAAAAGCTGGATGATACGTTGAATAACCGTGCGCCGGATGGCAAAACGCACGATTTATCCTCTTAATCTCGTCACTTATGCCCGTAGTCCCTTCCAGGACTGCGGGTGTTTGCGCATAATTACCCCCTGTGCCTGAAACTGCCGATTCGGCGGCGTCGGGATTTTTTCACTTCCTCCGTGACATTTTTATGTTCTTGCGGTCTAACACGAAGTGTTTTTAACGTCATATTCAGAGAGTCCTTTCACGGGCTGTCTTTTTATTTCCAGGATAGTTGATCAGGGGTTCACATGCAGGGCACAAAAATTCGACTTTTAGCGGGCGGCTTGCTGATGATGGCCACTGCCGGCTATGTGCAGGCAGATGCGCTCCAGCCTGACCCGGCGTGGCAACAGGGTACGCTGGCAAATGGTTTACAGTGGCAAGTCTTGGCCACTCCCCAGCGCCCCAGCGACCGTATTGAGGTTCGCCTGCTGGTTAATACCGGTTCACTCACCGAAAGTACGCAACAGAGTGGTTTCAGCCATGCGATCCCGCGTATCGCGCTGACGCAAAGCGGCGGCCTCGACGCCACGCAAGCCCGTTCACTTTGGCAGCAGGGGTTCGATCCCAAACGTCCCATGCCGCCCGTTATCGTTTCCTATGATTCCACGCTGTATAACCTCAGTCTGCCTAACAGCCGTAACGATTTGCTGAAAGAGTCGCTTTCATATCTGGCCAATATTTCCGGCAATTTGAGCATTACCCCTGAAACGGTCAATCATGCGCTGAGTAGTGAAGACATGGTGGCAACCTGGCCGTCAGATACCAAAGAGGGATGGTGGCGCTATCGTCTGAAGGGATCGACGCTGCTGGGTCATGATCCAGCCGATCCGCTGAAAACGCCTGTCGATGCGACGAAAATCCAGTCCTTCTACCAGAAATGGTATACCCCGGATGCGATGACGCTGATTATCGTCGGTAACGTAGATGCGCGCAGCGTGGCTGAGCAAATCAACAAAACCTTTGGCGAATTAAAAGGTAAACGCGAAACCCCGGCGCCGGTACCGACGCTCTCTCCGCTGCGTGCAGAGGCTGTGAGCATCATGACTGATGCGGTACGTCAGGATCGTCTGTCTATTATGTGGGATACGCCGTGGCAGCCGATCCGTGAATCTGCCGCACTGCTACGTTACTGGCGCGCTGATTTAGCTCGCGAAGCGTTGTTCTGGCACATTCAGCAGGAGCTCACCAAAAACAATGCCAAAGATATTGGCCTTGGATTCGACTGTCGGGTGCTGTTCCTGCGCGCGCAGTGCGCCATCAACGTTGAATCACCGAACGGTAAGCTGAATGCGAACCTCGGTACGGTTGCGCGTGAGCTGGCCAAAGTGCGTGATAAGGGGCTGCCGGAAGAAGAGTTTAATGCGCTGGTGGCGCAAAAGAATCTGGAACTGCAGAAGCTGTTTGCCACCTATGGTCGCACCGATACCGATATTTTGATCAGCCAGCGTTTGCGCTCACTGCAAAATCAGGTGGTGGATATTGCGCCTGAACAGTATCAGCGTTTACGCCAGAGCTTCCTGAACAGCCTGAGCGTTGAGATGCTGAATCAGGACCTGCGTCAGCAACTGTCGCAAGACATGGCGTTAATCCTGCTGCAGCCAAAGGGTGAGCCTGAATTCAATATGAAGGATCTGCAGGCGACGTGGGATAGCATTATGGCGCCGGTTACCGCAGCGGCAACCTCGGTTGAGACGGATGAATCACATCCTGAAGTGTCGGACATCCCGCCGGTACAGTAGACCTGTAGGCCGGGCAAGCTAAGCGCCCCCGGCCTACAAGAACAACACGTTATTGCGGCATGGCGTCGCGGGGGATAATCGCCCCACGATGCTGAATGACGGTGCTTGCCGTCAGATGGCCGCGTTTTGCGGCATCAGCGGCATCGCCACCGGTCAGACGTACCGCCAGATACCCGGCGCTGAAGGAGTCTCCCGCAGCGGTGGTATCGATCACCTTCTCTTTCGGTAGTTTTACGGCCGGAACGTCGATCAGTTCTTCGCCTGCAATGGAAACCAGGCAAGAGTCTGCGCCGCGCTTCACAACCACTTCCTGAACGCCAGCAGCGTGAGTACGGGCAATCACCTCGGCAACGGGTTTTTCACCCCACAGCGCGTCTTCATCGTCCAGCGTCAGGAACGCAATATTGGTGCATTGCAGCATCTCCTGATACACCTGCTGGGTCTCTTCTTTACTGCTCCACAGGCGTGGACGGTAGTTATTGTCAAAAATGACTTTTCCACCGTTGGCACGGCATTCACGCAGCAATGACAGCAGCTTGTCACGACTTGCCGGGCTTAAAATCGCCAGGCTGATTCCGCTCAGATACAGATAGTCAAATGTCGCCAGCTCTTCGCAAATCGCGGTGGACTGTTCGCTCTCCAGCCAGAATTTTGCGGCGGCTTCATTACGCCAGTAATAGAAGGTGCGCTCGCCGGTGCTATCGGTCTCAATGTAATAGAGGCCCGGCAGGCGGTTTTCCATGCGCTGAGTTAATGAGGTATCGACGTTTTCGCCCTGCCAGGATTCCAGCATTTGTTGGCTAAAACTGTCGGTACCCAGTGCAGTCACATAGTGTACGGAAAGTGCCGCAGCATCGACCTGACGGGCGATATAAACGGATGTATTCAACGTGTCGCCACCGAATCCGCGCTGAACGTCAGCGCCTTTCTGTGACAGCTCAATCATGCATTCGCCAATCACGGCAATCTTTCTGGACATAGTCGTAACCTGCTCTGAAAAAAATTAGCGTTAGTGTGCGCTGTGGGTGTTAAGTGGTCAACTATATTAAAACATCGTTCCATTATTTTTTTGAGCCAGCACGTGTTCTGCGTCGTTTTTTGCCGCTTAGTTTCTATTTTGCGTACGGCTGAACGTAAAGTTCTGCGCCTGAGCGCCGATAACCTTTGACGAGTCCGGTCAGTCACACTCTTATTTACAGGACATCTCAGATGATAAAGCAGGTTACCCAGCAGCTAATTACGCCCGATGCGAGTATTGAAAGCTTGCAGGAGAGACGCTATTGGCTGCAGTGCGAGCGTGCTTACACCTACCAGCCGATTTACCAGACCAATGGTCGGCTGATGGCCGTTGAGCTGCTGACCGTCGTGAGCCATCCTGAAAACCCCTCCCAACGCATCGCGCCAGACCGCTATTTTGCCGAAGTAGCCGTCCGACATCGTGTCGATGTGGTGAAAGAGCAGCTTTTACAGCTTGAACAAAAAGCAGCGTTTTTCCGGGTTAATAATCTGCTGGCATCAGTGAATGTCGACGGGCCAACGCTTATTGCCATGCGCCAGGATCCCGAAATCCTGAAAATCATCGAATGCCTGCCGTGGCTGCGCTTTGAACTGGTGGAGCATATCCGTTTGCCGAAGGGCTCGTCGTTCGCCTCAATGTGCGAATTTGGCCCGCTCTGGCTGGATGATTTCGGTACCGGTATGGCGAACTTCTCGGCCCTGAGCGAAGTGAGTTACGACTATATCAAAGTGGCGCGGGATCTGTTTGTCATGCTGCGCCAGACGCCGGAAGGCCGCAATCTCTTCACGCTACTGTTACAGCTGATGAACCGCTATTGCCGCGGCGTAATTGTTGAAGGCGTCGAAACGCTGGAAGAGTGGCGTGATGTGCAAAACTCACCGGCTTTCGCGGCCCAAGGCTATTTTCTCTCTCGTCCAGTGCCCCTGGATACCCTCGAAGACGTTATTCTGTCCCTTTGATGAGGATGTAGAGCGCCTCCTTTTCTTCTACTGGACTATCTTTAGGACAGGCAAGGAAGGAAGTAAGGAGGTTAGACATGACGAGAACAGGTAAAATAACCACTTCAGTAATAGGGGTTTTCTTGTTGTTGATCGTCGTACTCATCATTGTGATTGCGACATTTGACTGGAACCGGCTCAAACCGACCATCAACCAGAAAGTCTCTACAGAACTCAACCGGCCCTTCGCCATACGAGGGGATTTGGGCGTGGTTTGGCAGCGCCAGCAGCAGGAAACCGGCTGGCGTAGCTGGGTTCCGTGGCCGCATATCCATGCCGAAGATATTATCCTCGGCAACCCGCCAGATATTCCTGACGTTACCATGGTACATCTCCCGCGCGTTGAAGCCACGCTCGCCCCACTGGCGCTGCTGACAAAAACCGTCTGGCTCCCGTGGATCAAGCTGGTCAAACCCGATGCGCGGCTTATCCGCCTGTCGGAGAAAAACAATAACTGGACCTTTAACTTAGCAGGGGATGAAAATCGCGATCCCAATGCGCCGCCATCCGCGTGGTCGTTCCGGCTGGATAACATTCTGTTCGATCAGGGACGTATCGCCATTAACGATAAGGTGACGAAGTCAGAGCTTGAGATCCTGGTCGATCCGCTGGGTAAACCGTTGCCCTTTAGCGAAGTGACCGGCGCAAAGGGTAAAGAGAGCAACGCCCGCGTCGAGGACTACGTATTTGGGCTGAAAGCGCAAGGGCGATATAACGGCGAACCGCTAAGCGGTAGCGGGAAAATAGGCGGAATGCTGGCGCTGCGTGGTGAAAATACCCCTTTCCCGATTCAGGCTGATTTCCGTTCGGGCAATACGCGCGTGGCGTTTATCGGCACGATAAACGATCCGTTGAACATGGGCGGGGCGGATCTGCGGCTTAAATTCTCGGGAGATTCGCTAGGGGATTTGTACGATTTGACCGGCGTACTGCTCCCGGATACGCCGCCGTTTGAAACCGACGGGCGTCTGGTGGCAAAAATCGACCCGGAAAAATCCTCTGTTTTTGATTATCGCGATTTTAATGGCCGCATTGGCGATAGCGATATTCACGGAACGCTGGCCTATACCACCGGTAAACCGCGACCCATGCTGAAGGGGGATGTTGAGTCTCGCCAACTGAGGCTGGCTGATTTGGGTCCGTTGATCGGTGTGGATTCAGGTAAAGGGGCAGAACGGGCAAAACAATCTGAACAGCGCAAAGGTGAGAAGAGCGTTCAACCTGCGGGCAAGGTCTTGCCGTATGACCGTTTTGAAACCGACAAATGGAACGTGATGGACGCTGACGTGCGTTTCAAAGGACGGCGTATTGAGCACGGCAGCAGCCTGCCGATCAGCGATCTCTCCACCCATATCATCCTGAAAAATGCCGACCTGCGCCTGCAGCCGCTGAAATTCGGTCTTGCGGGCGGCAGCATTGTTTCCAGCATCCATCTGGAAGGGGATAAAAAGCCGATGCGGGGGCAGGCGGATATCCAGGCTCGCCGCCTGAAGCTTAAAGCGCTGATGCCGGATGTGGAACTGATGCAAAAAACGCTTGGTGAAATGAATGGTGACGCCAGGTTTAGTGGGAGCGGAAACTCGGTCGCTGCGCTGCTTGGTAACAGCAATGGCAACCTCAAGCTACTGATGAACGATGGTTTGATCAGCCGGAATCTGATGGAAATTGTGGGCTTGAATCTGGGTAACTATATCGTCGGGCAGATATTTGGTGATGACGAGGTGCGGGTGAACTGCGCGGCGGCGAATCTGGATATTGTGAACGGCGTGGCGCGTCCGCAGATTTTTGCTTTCGACACGGAAAACGCGGTCATCAATGTCACCGGTACGGCGAGCTTTGCGTCGGAGCAACTGGATTTAACCATCGATCCAGAGAGCAAAGGCATTCGTATTATTACGCTGCGTTCGCCGCTGTATGTTCGCGGCACCTTTAAGGATCCGCAGGCTGGCGTGAAGGCCGGGCCGCTGATTGCGCGCGGTGCGGTTGCTGCCGCGCTGGCAACACTGGTGACGCCAGCGGCGGCCTTGCTGGCGCTAATTTCGCCGTCAGAGAGTGACGCGAATGAGTGCCGGACGATCCTGTCGCAGATGAAGAAGTGACGTCTGGCCGGATGCGGTGGTTACACCGTATCCGGCAATAGAATCACAATGACTGATGGCGGGTTTCGTGGGTTAACAGCAGCGCAATCAGCGTTAACGCCGCCATCGATGCCAGATACGTACCGACCGCCGCCAGACCGTAATTCGCCTGCAGCCATGCGGCAATGTAAGGGGCAACGGAAGCGCCAAGAATCGATGAAACATTGTATGAAAACGATGCCCCCGTGTAGCGCACTTCGGTCGGGAACAGCTCCGGCAGCAGCGCGCCCATCGGACCAAATGTCAGTCCCATCAGACTCAAGCCCAGCAACAGGAAGGCGAAAACCAGCACCGGATTGCCAGAGCCGAGCAGTGGTTTAAAGGCAAACAACGCAAACAGAATGATAAGCGTGGTGATGATGAGCATGCTCTTGCGACGACCAAACGCGTCGGCCAGCAGACCCGCCACCGGCACCATAACGCCAAAGCCAATAACCGCCATCATCAGCATCCACAACACTTCATTACGCGGCAGGCCAAGTCCTACAGGTGCTGCAGCGGTGCTGAACGTCATCGAATAGACGGTCATGATATAGAACAGCGTATAGGTCGCCAGCATGATGAACGTGCCGAGGATCGTCACGCGGACATGTTTTGTCAGCAGGGTTCCCAGCGGGATTTTCACCTGTTTTTTCGCCGCAGCCACTTTGGCGAAGACCGGAGATTCATGCAGCGAGACGCGTACGTACAAACCGATAATCACCAGCACCGCAGAGAAGATGAACGGCACGCGCCAACCCCAGCTCATAAACTGCTCGTCGGTCAGCAACCAGGAGAGCAACAGGAAAGTGCCGTTGGCGAAGAAGAAGCCGATAGGCGCGCCCAACTGCGGAAATGATCCGTACAGCGCGCGTTTACGCGGCGGTGCGTTTTCCGTCGCCAGCAGCGCAGCACCACCCCATTCACCACCCAGACCTAACCCCTGGCCAAAACGCGCCAGAGCCAGCAGCAGCGGGGCGAAAATGCCGATAGTTTCATAGCCCGGCAGCAGGCCAATGACAACCGTCGAGATCCCCATGGTGAGTAGCGAAGCAACCAGCGTGACTTTGCGCCCTACGCGATCGCCAAAATGGCCGAACACAGCGGAACCGATCGGCCGTGCGACAAAGGCGATAGCAAAGGTGGCGAGCGACTGCAGCGTAGCAGCGGTCGGATCCCCCTGGGGGAAGAAGATATGCGGGAACACGATTACCGCAGCGGTGGCGTAAATATAGAAGTCGAAGAACTCAATGGCGGTGCCAATGAGCGAGGCGACGACGACTTTATTGCGCGAGTTGACCGGGGTATGTTCCTGTTCGTTGTCGAGCGTTGTGGCTGTTGCTTGCATAATATTTTCTTATTTTAGGTCGAACGAAAGGTCATATTACGCACAGCAAAAGAGACATTTCAATCTGTAACAAACCTTGGCGTTGGTCAAAAATGGAGCAAAAAGTGGATAATTTTTAGGCTGGAGATTTCACTTCCATGAAATGCTTCACAAAATTTAAAACTTGGATGATAAAACTGGTTTTTGGTTAAATAAAAGTTACAGGCTGGATTTATTCACTAAATCAGTGAGAACAGGCGGCATTATAATTGCCGGATGGCGCTGCGTTTATCCGGCCTACAAACTCACCCGTAGGCCGGATAAGCGCAGCACCATCCGGCCAGTTAACAAAGATTAGCGGTGGGTTTTACCCGGCATACGCGGGTCATCTTTGTATTCCGCCGTGGCAATCCAGGCTGCGCAAAACAGCGTCAGACGGGCGAAGAAGTAGAAAAATGCCATCAGTCCAAGCACGGAACCAAATGCCGCGCCTGACGGTGATTGGACCAGCGATGGCAGCGTGTACGTCATGATCATTTTGATGACTTCAAACCCCAGCGCCGCGATAAACGTACCGCGAATGAGCGCTTTCTTACGCGGTCGGTGACGCGGTAGCCGCCAAAAAATCCAGAAGAACAGCAGGTAGTTGGCGAAAATAGAAATGGCCAGGCCGATCAGTCGCCAGGCGGGCTTCAACCAGTCGATACCGTCGAGATACAGCGCAGAGATAATCATCTGCTGGGCGGAACCGGCGATGGAGGTAATGGACAGAGTAACAATCAGCGCAATCAATAAGCCAATCAAGGACACAAAATCACGCAGATATTTGACCCAAATTTTTTCCTGATCCTGTGGGGTACGCTCCCAGACATCCCGCGACTGGGCACGAATCGCTTCGCGCAGATTGCCCATCCAGTTAATTCCGGAATAGAGCGCAATGCCAAGCCCGACCAGACCCACGGTGGTACGTTGCTGAACGGCGGTATTGATGGTGTTTTTCAACGTGGAGGCGAGCGTCGGGTCGCTGACGTTGAGCAGAATTTTGCTGAAGATATCCTGCAACAGCGTAGGGTGCGAAGCGAGAATAAAACCTGCGGCGGCAAACGACACCATCAGAATGGGGATCATCGACAGAAACGAGAAGTAGGTGATGGCGGCGCCAAACTGGTTTCCCATGCGGTCATTAAAACGCTCTGCAGCACGAATCATATGGGCGATGACGGGCTGACGTTGAATTTTATCGGCGAAGGTCAGGGCGGTTTTCAACGCCTGATTGGTCGTACCGTCGGTTTCTGTTTTTTTACGCTCCTGGGTCTCAATTTTTGGGATCGGTGCGTGCTCAAGTTCCTGAATGGGGCGTTTAATTTCTTTTTCCTGCGTCATCAGGGCAGTAATCCTTGTTTTATTCATTCTCAAGACAGTATAGCTTGTCAGTCCACGTAGTCTTTCATCACGCCGGTCAACCATTCCATAAACAGGTGTACCCGGCGGGAGAGGTTGCGGCGATGCGGATAGAGCAATGAAACCGGTAATGGCTCGGCGCGATATTGCGGCAATACTTCGACCAGTGTACCGGCGCGCAGGGCTTCACGTACACCCACGCGCGGTACCTGAATAATGCCCAGACCGGCAAGACATGCCGCATGATACGTTTCGGTACTGTTCACCGTCAGCATACCGCCGGTTTTAACCCATTTAGCACCGTTGTCTGTCGCCACTTCGAAGCCTTGCGCACGCGTTCCCAAATTGACCGAGTAGTGCACCACCGCATGGGAGGCTAAATCTTCGAGGCTTTCCGGATAACCAAAGCGGGCGAGATATTGTGGGCTGGCGCAGTTAATCTGGGTGAGTTTTCCCAGCGGGCGTGCAATCAACCCTGAATCTTTCAGCGTTCCCACGCGTACTACACAGTCGAAGCCTTCGCGGATCAAATCCACCAGACGGTCGCTGCTGCTGAGTTCGAGCTCAAGGCCCGGATATTGATGCAAGAAGGTCGGTAAGCGGGGCATCACCAGATTTCTCGCCACGCCAACCGGCATATCGACGCGCAGCTTGCCGCTGATGCTGGCCGGATCGTGATGAAATAGCCCATCCAGTTCATCCAGGTTGCTCAACAGATCTTTCGCACGTTCGTAATAAATCATGCCGTCTTGCGTGAGCTGAACGCGACGGGTAGTGCGATGCAACAACTGCGTGCCCAGATGATTTTCCAGGGCCTGGATTTGGCGCGATACGCTACCTTTAGGAAGTCCGAGGGTGTCTGCCGCGCGCGAAAAGCTCTCCAGTTCTGCGACGCGGATGAACAACTGCATTGCGTGAATTTTATCCATTCTCATGCCCTATTGTTGTTCTAAATGAAACAGTAATGCGCAGTCAGCGGTATTTATTGTTTTTCTACCACCTAATAAGCTTTATCTCAATTTTAACAACACCTGAAATGAGGTTTCTTATGACGCAACGTATCGCATTGGTGACCGGCGGCGGCCGTGGACTCGGTAAAAACGCGGCGCTGAAGCTGGCGAGTAAAGGAATTGGTATCATCCTGACGTGGAACAGCAATGAAAAAGAAGCGCAGCAGGTTGTGGAGGAGATCCGCCAATCTGGCAGTAAAGCAGCGGCATTGCCGTTGAATGTCGGCGATATTTCGACTTTCCCACAGTTTGTTAAACAGGTGCAGGAAACCCTACGGACGCACTGGCAAAGCGACACCTTTGATTATTTATTGAACAATGCCGGGATTGGCATTAACGCACCGTATCCGGCGTTCACCGAAGCGCAATTTGACCAGCTTTTGAACATCCATTTTAAAGGTCCTTTTTTCCTGACGCAGAACCTGCTGCCGTTGATCAACAGCGGTGGACGGATCCTTAATGTTTCGACCGGGCTGGCGCGCTTTGCGCTGCCAGGCTACAGCGCTTACGCTGCCATGAAAGGCGCGATGGAGGTGTTAACCCGTTATCAGGCAAAAGAGCTGGGCGAGCGCGGTATTACGGCGAATATTATAGCGCCTGGCGCAATAGAGACGGATTTTAGCGGCGGAAACGTGCGGGATAATGCGCAACTGAATGCGTACATCGCATCGCAAACGGCGTTGGGGCGCGTTGGGTTACCGGATGATATTGGCGACGCTATTGCTGCGTTGCTCAGCGATGAGCTGGCCTGGATGACGGCGCAGCGTATCGAAGTCTCTGGCGGGATGTTCCTGTAATCGACCCTCTTTTGGTCAGCCTTTGGAGCAATAGAAAACTGGCGCGCTATCATAGTTAAAAATATAGCTGGTGGCGTTTGCCGGTATTATCTGAAATCTGATCCCGCGATCGCGGTGCTGAAAGAAATCGGGGATAAACGTTCTGAAGAATTCATTCTTCTTCGGGAGTGGATTTGTTTCATCAGAAACCATGATCACTTCCCCATCCTCATGCCAGTATTTAAACGTCACTTTATTACTGACGGACTGAGACTGAGCGCCATCTTCTGTATATTCCCCCACGGCTTCATAGTTACCATTACCGTTATTAAGATTAAAGTCCAGGATCATATCCAGTACCGAATTGTCATACACAATGGCGGTGTGGATCTCACAGCTAAAATTCGCTCGCTGATGTTGAATATAAATGGCGGCCAATAGCGGTGCCGCAATCGCCAGAGCAATCAGCGACCAGATTAGAAGACCCTTATTTATTTTCATTATATTGCTGCTTGTAATAAATGGAGCGGCAACGTGTGGCGCTCTTTTGTGGGTTATTATCGCAAATTAACACCGTTACACCACGCTGCGCATGGTTGAGGGTTAAATAAGCATTTTCGCCTTCATGACAACTGAATGGATAGCGACCGGACAACGCTTCAAATGCGCTTTGGCTTTTGTCACGATCGTACCAGGAAGAGAAAACCGTGCATCCGTTCATTTGGCCAACAGGGTGATAGCGAGCAAAAATGGGCTCTTCATATTTCCAGGTCTGATAAAGGACGCTGCAGGAGAGAATAAACAGCAGGAGAGCTACCCAGTACGGCCACAAACGCTTTGGTGATGTTTTAGTGGCCTCGACAAATGCTTCTGTTTGTTCAGATGATGGTGCGATTAAAACGGGGTCGGCAGATATTTTCTGCGGTTTAATAAAATTGTCCCGCTCACCCGCAACAACCCGGGCGATACACTTAAAGCCCGCCTTGGGCAGCGTTTTTACCACATCATCAGCCAGACCCGCCGCCTTCAGCGCTTTGCGGATGGATGAAATCGTCTGATAAAGCGCATTGGTCGTGACAACCGCTCCCTGCTTTTCCCATACGGCAGAGAAAAGATAACGTTGTGTAAGTACTTCTCCATTGTGTTCAAGTAGTTGCGCCAGGCATTCATTTACCGGGCCATGCAGAGTGACCGCGCGTTCCGGGTAACTCGCTAATGACCCAAGGCGGCGAAGTTCCGGTTCAAATATTACCGTTTCGTTTATCAGAAACACTTTATTCATGACATGACCATTTGCGGCCGTTCAGGGGCCGGATTGTCCGCGATGTTTAACTGGCTTGCGCGTAAAACTTCTGATTCAGATTTTTTAGTTTGTAAATCAAATAATTATCGTTATATCTGTCAGCGTGTTTCACGCGTTTCCCCTCAAGTTGTGCGCTATGATTCAGTATAAATCAAAAAATATCACTGCTTCTTGTGGCCGATTGCTCTTATCGTGGCGTCAATGTGATAAAGGGAGCAGACGATACAGCGAGTCAGGGGGGTAAGGATTTAATTCTTTAGAATTATAAAAATTCGACATTAAAAGTTGAGTGTTCGATCGCTTATGCGCAAACAGGGTACATACTCTGAAAATTTCACATATGAAGAATAATAAACCGTGAATTTAATTTATAACTTCTAATCTACCATAAACGAATGCTAAACGACCGGTTCCTTATAGTACATCGGGTTGTGGATTGGAAAGCATTCATAGCAGCCATATAATCCACCACATAAACGGTATGGATTATCTCAACGCTTATATGTAGAGGTGCATGTTAGTCTTCATTTAACGTGGGTATAAGATATGGGCTATCGTCTATATGGATTTATGATCGGTGATGAAATTCATTTTGACATTTCTAATCGCCGACTGTATCGGCTTACAGGTAGCCATACCGAGAAAAGCCTCGCTTTTGCGTCAATTTATTTTAATGAAACAATGTTAAGGCTTTTCCTGTATTTATTAATGAATGCCAGGAGCCAGCCGGTAACGAAAGAAGAGTTATTTGAAAAAATCTGGGAGGCGCACAGTCTGAGCCCCTCCACGCAAAGATTATGGCAGGTTCTGCACAATCTTAATAATAAACTTAGCCTGCTGGGGTTACCCAGGGATTTTATTCTTAATATAAGAGGGCGGGGGTATATTATCAATTATCCTGATGTCATCCCCGTTTATTATAGAGTGAGCGAACTCCCGACTCACGCCGTTAAAAAAAGGGAGAAGACAGATAACCTGAGTGAGTGATGTCAACCCAGGTATTTGCCCTGAGCACGCAGGTGTGAGGGGCTTTTTTTTATCGTTACCTTTTCTATATCTATTTTCTATTAATGTTCGTTAAATAGCATTGTTGTTCGGTATATACCGACTCTGGGGTAATATATGGGCATAATTAATCGGTTTACCAATTTAAAAGTCAGTAAGAAATTATTCTTTGGATTTTCAATCGTCCTGCTTGTTACGCTTGCTATTCTGGTTTCGGGTTTGCTTGGTTTGGCAAATATCCAGGACAAAGTGAGAAAAAACGGACATACCACCGATCTGTTTAACGCGCTGTCCGAGGTACGCCTGGGACGCACGAATTTTCAGTATACGCTGGACCAGAAATATCTGGATCAAATCAACGCCGCCACCAAACGCATGCAGGGTATTGCCGTTGAGATGGATACGTTGTCCTGGTCCCAGGAGGGGAAAAAGGCGCTGGACGATACGGTAAATGCAGTCAATAGCTACGTTGCGAGCCTTGAACCCTTTACGAAAGCGCTTTCTGAAAAGAAAATCAGCGAACAAAAACTGAATACCCAGGGACTGTGCGATAACTCTGAGCTGGCTTCAACGCTGAGCCGGAATGGTACGCTGGACGCCCAACATGCGCTTGTTGCGGCGCAAATCGCATTTATCATGAGTGACATTGACTCACAGATGTCGCTGTATAAACAGCATCCGACAGATGAGTTAATGAATGGGATCCGCAAACGTCTGGAGACGGCAAAGTCCGATACCGGGCAACTGCTGTTGGTTGCTTCTGAAGATCAAAAGGTCTGGTTGCAGTCCGGGCGTGAAAACATGCAGAGCGTAGCGGCTGAGCTGGTCAATTACAAAAGCGTTTGGGATCAACAGGCAGCGCTCTCCGATACCTTGACCGGCAAAGCGGTCACGCTGACCCAGGCGATTCAGACCTTATTTAGCATGCAGCAGAAAAAGGTCACCGATACGGTAGAGAGCGTCCAACTGCAGATGGGCATAGTCGCCGTTATTGGTATCGCGCTGGGCGTCCTGCTGGCAATGGGGATTACCTTATCCGTTACTCGTCCGCTGAACGAAACCCTGCGCGTGGCGGAGCTTATCGCCAGGGGGGATTTAACCAGCACCCTGACCAGTACGCGTCGTGATGAGCCGGGCCTGCTCATGCAGGCGGTTTCCACCATGAACAGCAACCTGAAAAACATCATTAACGATGTGCGTGACGGCGTGGATAGTGTTGCCAGGTCGTCCTCAGAAATTGCGGCGGGGAATATGGATTTATCGGCCCGCACTGAGCAACAGTCTGCCGCGGTAGTGGAAACTGCCGCCAGTATGGAAGAGCTCACCTCGACCGTCGCGCTGAACGCTGAAAATGCTAACCATGCGCGACTGCTGGCGGATGAAGCCTCACAGAACGCGACGGAAGGAAGCACGATCTCACTGCAGGTGATTGAGACCATGAAGAGCGTGCGCGACAGTTCGCACCGTATTTCTGAAATCACCACCGTCATTAACAGTATTGCTTTCCAGACTAACATTCTGGCGCTCAATGCCGCGGTAGAAGCTGCCCGTGCGGGCGACCAGGGGAAAGGTTTCGCCGTGGTTGCGGCTGAAGTGCGTACGCTTGCCCAACGCAGCGCTCAGTCAGCAAAAGAGATTGAAAACCTGATTAATGAGTCCGTGGTGTATGTGGATAACGGTTTTCACCTGGTGGAGAGCGCGGGCGTTGCGATGACCAGGATTGAGACTTCCGTGTCTCAGGTGCGCGATATCATGAATGAAATTGCCGCCGCGACCGATGAACAAAGCCGCGGGATTTCGCAAATTGCGCAGGCCATGGCGGAGATGGATACCACCACCCAACAAAACGCCGCTCTGGTTGAAGAGTCTTCAGCAGCGGCCAGCTCGTTGGAGGAACAAGCCGTACAACTTGAAAAAGTGGTGTCGATCTTCCGCGTGTCGAACGATCAAAGCGCCATTGCGCGAAACCACAAGGTAAAGGGTGGGAACACCGTCAGGCAGACCTCGATGGTACGTCCTTCCTCTAACGACCAGGACGACTGGGTCAAGTTCTGATGATTGCCGTGCGGCTGTTCTGGACCGGCTGCCGCACGCTTGAGGCTCGTGATGATTACCATAACCAGGCAACTCCCGACATTATTCTCTGACGCCAGTGGCTTGCTGGCCCGTTTCCTTACCTGTGCGCCGGTAAAAGCGTTGAAGACAGCCATTGCTCATCGCCAGTTCAGACCGGTGTATCAGCCCATTTTTAACAGCCAGACGGGTAAAATAGCAGGTATTGAGGTGCTCGCCCGATGGACGCATCCCCAGTATGGCACTATTCCCCCTGATGTATTTATTCCCCTGGCGGAGGAGCAGGGCCTGATTGCCTCGCTGACGCATCAACTTATCCAGCAGGTCATTGCCGATCTGCAGCCACGACTCCCTCTTTTCCCCAATGGACTTTACCTTAACCTGAATCTGAGCCCCGAAAACTGCCTCGATCCGCGCTTTGAATCGGACGCCGTGGCGCTCATGCAAAAACTTGCCCCGGGTCAGGTTCAACTGGTTATCGAAATTACCGAAAGACGCCCTCTGCACTTTACCCCTCAGTTAAGCGAGTGGTTTGCCTCGTTGAGAAAATCCAATATCGCCGTGGCGTTAGATGACTTTGGGACGGGATACTCGAATCTGTGTTACCTCCACGCGCTGGAACCGGAGTTCATCAAGATAGACAAACTGTTTGTCGGCCAGATTGGCGAGGGAGGTGATACCAGGATTATCGATACGCTTATTGAGCTGGCGCAAAAGATGAATCTGCGCATGATTGCCGAAGGCGTTGAGACTCGGGCTCAGGCTGACTATCTGCGCGTAAAACGCTGTGATTTTTTACAAGGGTATTATTTATGCAGACCCGTTCCGCCTGAAGAGCTGATTGGAGTAATGCAATCACCCGCAATCTTTAGCGTCGATTGATACGGCAATGCTGCCCGGGTAAACCACAGGTGATGATCATTTGATGCGACATTTCGTTTTGTAACATATTTGTCTGTTATTGTGAGTTCCTTATTTTTAGCTAAGAATATAGACTCTGAAAATTAATATTAACGTTCCGATTTTGAACGTCCGGCATTAAGGATTTTCTTAAAATTGGACCCCGTTTTTGATCCTTTGTGTGATTCTTTGGTTTGAGCTGTAACTATTCATAACTTCTCCTTTTTTCTTTTCCGTCTATCGGTAAAATGGCCTCCGCCAAATGGTGACTTCTTATTTTACCCCTCGGGTAATACCCTTCCGCGTGTTAAGGCTAATATCTTATTCAGACGGAGATAAATAATGCAGGTAATAATGTTTGACAGGCAGTCAATATTTATTCATGGAATGAATGTAAGTTTGCAAGAGCAT
This sequence comes from Citrobacter sp. Ce129, assembly GCF_030334545.1. Lineage (NCBI taxonomy): Bacteria > Pseudomonadati > Pseudomonadota > Gammaproteobacteria > Enterobacterales > Enterobacteriaceae > Citrobacter > Citrobacter sp. Ce129. Next base: position 169,901 of record NZ_JAOWDS010000057.1, on the reverse strand, counting down.
ATTCCAGGAGTGGATGTTCAGGGTGTCAGTCAGGCAGATGACCTTTGGCAGATGCTGGAAGACAGCCCTGATGCGTTGGTTATGCTGGATGGCGACCTTGATGCAGAGTTCTGCCGTAGCTTGCTGCAACAGATAGCAGAACGCTTTGCGACGGTAAAAGTGCTGGTAACCGCAACGGATTGCCGTAAAAAGTGGCTGCAGGAGGTCACGCAATTAAATGTGCTGGCCATTGTTCCGCGTGATTCGGACGCGGAAACCTTCACGCTGGCTCTCAATAGCGTCGCGATGGGGATGATGTTTATCCCCAGAGATTGCATAACTGCTACCGAAAGCGGTGGGCAAAATATCAGATTGCTCAGCGCGCGTCAGCGGGAGATTCTGACGATGCTGGCCGCCGGAGAATCTAATAAACAAATTGGTCGATTGTTAAATATCAGCACCGGAACGGTAAAAGCCCATCTTGAATCGCTGTATCAGCGCCTGGAGGTAAAAAACCGTACCCAGGCGGCAATGATGTTAAACGACGCCATGTAGTGGGCACATATTTCACAGTCAGAATGTTTCTGGCTGTGAAATAGCCACCGGCCAGATTTCTTTAGCGCAAAATCGGGCAATCCCCACGCTGAATATCCATATAATTAATGCTTCCAGCTGAAACCTGTCTTTTATTTGCGGCATTTCCTTATGGATGAATGCCTCGCAGATACGCATATCCGCGAGCAGTAATGTTTCTGCCTGCATCGCTGTTATTGGGGTAGCAAAGGTTTCGTTTGCGGTGATTTCATGCCCGTGGCCAATAACCCAAATTCCCTTTTTGTCCTGATACTTTTCCAGCGACAGGCCCTGCCATTGCTTAATAAATGTGACACAGGCGGGCGTGAAAGGCGTCGAACGCAGCGGCATAATAATCTCTGTGCAAAGAGACCTATTCTAAGTAATGCTCACCGTTACGCCAGTTGCCACCCAGCCAGTTTTTACAGCAATATGCCTTATGGCGCGGGCGGCTGATATTCATGTTTTAACAGGCCAAAAATCCAGTCATCATCTTGCAGCGGTTGACTGATGAGACGCGAGGTGTGCAGTACAGGCACTGGCTTATCCCCTGAATAATTTGCAATGATTGTGCGGAAGTCACTGTAAAACACTTTTATTTACTATATGAATATGTTTTGGTCGGCGTCACAGCGCTGCGTTTATAAAAAGATAACTACATACCATTGTGAGACCGTACTTTTTGGGGCCTTTTAGGGAAGATAATGACCAATAGCGCATTACAGGCGACATGTACACCATTTGAACATTGTTTGGGGATAATCCGCCAGGCGTCGGTAGAAATATTGCTGATGCTGGGTGTGCACGTAGCAGAGGGGAAAGATCCACGCTGGTTTCTCGAGCAGCTTGACCAGGCACGACTGAATCTGGGCGGTTGGGGAGTTGTCGCCAGACGGTTGCAGATGAATGATGCGCAATTGAGCCAGTTCACTTTGCGCCTGCGTCATCTTCAGCAGAGCGTACCCCAATATGAAAATGGTCAGGACGTCAGTGAAAACCAACTGATTTCTGCGCTGCGTTTTGTCGCCTCTCTGGAACAGTTGCGCCAGCAACAGCCCATCCTGAAGTATTCAACCGATATTGAACGTGCAGAACCGGATGCACAGATGCGGGCGCAGCGTCAGCTTCGCGCAATAGAATTAACCCTCAAATCCCTGATTGCGCGGGTATGGCCGGATCAACATCCGCTCAACAGCTTCCTGAAACAGCACTTTGGCGGTGAACGCTTGCGTCGCTGGTTAAAGCTGGGGGAAAGCCGGGATGCGCTGGACGGCATGATGTTTAGCGAACTGGCGCTGATGGTCGTCGATAAGAAATTATTCGTACGCCACTTTACCCAGATTTTTAACGATACCTCAGTGCTCATGTCGTTTGTTGAGCCACGTATCACGCTGCGGATGTTCCTGGATGATTGCCGCCTCGCCCGTAACTGTGTTATCGCGCAGCAACCTCTAACCTCAGTACAACTGCTGCTGCTGGATTACCAGTACCGTCAGATTACTCACTCTGTGCAGCGAGCATTTGAAGAACGGCGTACGCGCATTAATCCTGCGTCGTATCTGGAGTCAGATGAGGCGACGGTTCGCCAGTTTTGGGAAGCCGCAAAGCAAAAAGACGAGCAGGCGGGTGGTGATAAACAAGAAATCGCAGACAGTATCGATCCGCCGGAGAAGCGGACCAAACGCACGGCGGAAGAACGTGAGCAGCTAATTTCCGGCATGTTGTGGGTCGCGGTAGGCGTGATGGTGCTGGCGATTTCGCTGGGTGCGTTCTGGTTATTCACTGCGCCAGCGCCACAGGCGCCATCCGGGCAATCCGTTGAAATTGTGCAGGAAGAACCGCGACGTGACGCCCCCAGCGCGCGGGAGGCGGTAACCCGAATGGGGATCACCTGGGATGCCTTTAACATGCGCGCGGCTATCGATCGCAATGACACCCGCGTGACGTCTCTGTTCCTGCAGGGCGGAATGGACTGGAAGCTGGCATGGACGGAGCAGGCGTTCTCGGCGGGCAATACCGAGGTGTTGAGGCTGCTGCTGCGTTACCCTTCGCAAATGGACGAAAGCAAACCATGCCGACAGTTTATGACCACGCTCAGCCATGCGATGTCGAATGGGGCGTCGCTCACTTCGCTGCACAAAAGTTATCTGCAAAGTTTTTGCTCAGTGCCTGCGGTCGTCGCACGTCAGCAGTATGATCTTGAACAGGCCGAGCTGCGCGTTCGCGCCCAGCCAAGCCCGGAAAACAAGAAATGGCAGAAAATTCACGCCGAACTGTATGATGCGATTAACTGACAGCCTGATGATTCAGACCGTCAGCCGCTAGGGCTCGCCATACAGACCGATGAGTCTGCGCACCACGCCATTGGTCCAGCCAAAGCCGTCCTGCAACGGATATTCCCCGCCGCCGCCTTCGCGCGGCGCGGCATCCGCTATGTGGTATTTTTCGATAATCTTATGGTGTTCCTGATAAAAGAGATTCACCGTTTTCAACCAGTTACGTGCGATTTCATCTCCGAGATGATCGTCTCCGTACAGTTTGAAACCCTGGATCGCCATCCACTGCAGCGGCGCCCAGCCGTTGGGCTTATCCCACTGCTCACCGGTTTCATGCTCCGTGGCTAAAATCCCGCCAGGCGTTAGCAGGCGGCTACGCACCGCATTGGCAAGTCGGTCGGCTTGTTCATGGGTTGCCATGCCGACATACAGCGGCACAATACTGGCGGCAGAGAACAGGGCCATTTGCTCGCGTCGCCAGTCGTAATCACGATAGCAGCCGTTTTCATCGTCCCAGAGATAGCGGTTCACCGCATCGCGGCGGTCACTGGCTTTCTGGCGAAACTGCGCTTCAGTTTCTTTGTCGCCTTTCAGTGCCGAAATATTGGCGATAGTGCTTTCCAGCTTGTAGAGGAATGCGTTCAGGTCAATCGGGATGAACTGAGTGGTGCGTATGCTGGCAAGGCGGCCTGCGTCGCGTAGCCAGCGCGAGGAGTAATCCCAGCCGGAGGCCGCGCCCGCGCGTAAATCCCGATACACCTCATTGGGTGGGCGACCCGAATGCTTAGCGGTCTCGACGTCTTCAAGCCACGACTCATCGCGTGGCGTGTCGCGATCGTCCCAATAGCGGTTGAGTAGAGAGCCGTCAGACATTCTGATCACGTGACGGTAGGCCTGGTTAAGCACCAGGGAGTCAGCGCCATCCATCCAGAACGCGTACTCCATTTTTAAATGATCAAGGTAACGACGCGCGCCGCGTACGCCATCCTCTTCAAACAGTTCCACCATCAGCGCAAAAACTGGCGGCTGCGAGCGACTCAGGTAATAAGTACGGTTACCGTTCGGGATGTGACCATAGTTTTCAATCATCCAGGCAAAGTTATCCGCCATACATTTCAGCAGGTCTTCGCGACCGCTCTCGGCCAGGCCCAGCATAGTGAAATAGGAGTCCCAGTAGTAGGTTTCGCTAAAACGTCCGCCGGGCACAATGTATGACTGCGGTAATGCCAGCAGGGAGGACCAGGGGATGTGATCCTGTGGCTCGCGCGTCAGTACTGGCCACAGTTGATCAATATGCTCTTTCAGCGAATTTTCCGGGTCAGAAACGTATTCACTGGAGGGCGTTTCCGGGAGCCAGAAGTGGTTCTCGACAAAGCGTCGCAGATCAAAGTCGCGGTGGCGTTTAACCTTGCGATAGCGGATTAAAATGTCCAGCGGGTCCATTTTGGGCGCGCAATCGGGAAAGGTTTTGCTATCTGCAAACAGTTTTGACGACTGAACGTGTTCGAACAGTTCGAGGTAACGATCGGCGGGGGTTAACGCATCTGAGGCGGGTAACCCTGCAATCATCTCCGGTTCAGGCTCCGCCTCAATCATTTCATCCAGCTTTAACTCGCACGGATCCATTTCATAAAGCAGATCGATGTCGATCGTCATTTCTTCAGAAGGGGCGTGGGGTAGTTTCTGGTTGAGCATAATGAGAAAGACCTCCGATGGACGTTGAAAGATTAAGGCTATTGCCCGCTCGTCAGTTAAGCGTAGACATTCGCTTCGGTGTCTGGTGAGTAAAGCGTGCGGTCGATCACGTTTTAATGCTGGGCAATATTTAAAAAATAAAACTATCCCAATGAAAATAATGAATAATTCAGAATTCTGCGCGACCTGAAGATATTCCATTTTCAGAACATTCGATTGCAACGAGGTGTGAACAAAACAGGTAACGTCTTATCTCTATAATAGGCACAGGCTATTCTATCGATAGTTCTCCCCCATGTAATTGCTTGATACTTATCAAAATAGTAATCCCCTCATTTCCTATGATGGTCAGGTCCGACAAAGACTGTGTGTTAATTAGTCTATTTTCTGGGTCACAATAACTCACAACGGTGAGGGTAAAAATAATGAAAATCATTACCCGTCTTACCGCGATTGCTATAGCTGGCATCGCGATTTGTTATTTTGGATTATCCGGTTATGTGTGGTATCACGATAATCAACGTAGCAAACAGGCTGATGTTCAGGCCTCTACGCTGGAAGAAAATAATAAAGTATTAGGGTTCTTACGCGAAAAAGGATGCGATTATTGTCACACCCCTTCAGCCGAATTACCTTTCTATTCTTCTTTTCCTGTCGCTAAACAGTTGATGAATTACGACATTCAACTGGGATACAAATCATTCAATCTTGAGGCCGTTCGTGCGGCGCTGGTCGGGGATAAACCCGTATCGCAAAGCGACCTGAATAAAATTGAATGGGTGATGCAGTACGACACCATGCCACCGACGCGTTATACCGCATTGCACTGGGCTGGCAAGGTAATCGATACGGAGCGAGACGAGATCCTGGGCTGGATTGCGAAACAGCGTGAGCAGTACTACGCCAGTAACGATACCGCCGCACAGCATCGTAACGAACCTGTGCAGCCGATACCGGAAAGTATCCCGACCGATGCCCGCAAGGTGGCGCTGGGCTTTACGCTTTACCACGACCCGCGTATTTCCGGCGATAGCACGATTTCTTGCGCCCACTGCCACGCCCTGAATGCGGGCGGCGTGGATGGCCGGAAAACATCAATCGGCGTAGGCGGCGCGGTTGGGCCTATTAATGCGCCAACGGTATTTAACTCGGTCTTTAACGTAGAACAATTCTGGGATGGCCGTGCGCCAACACTGCAGGCGCAGGCGGGTGGTCCGCCGCTCAATCCAATTGAAATGGCGTCTAAATCCTGGGATGAAATCATCCAGAAACTGGATAAAGACCCGACCCTGAAGCAAGAGTTTATCGCTGTTTATCCGCAGGGATTCAGCGGGGATAATATTACCGATGCGATTGCCGAGTTTGAGAAAACGCTGATCACGCCAAATTCGCCGTTTGATAAATGGCTGCGTGGTGATGAAGGCGCGTTAACGGCCCAGCAAAAACATGGCTATCAGTTATTCAAAGATAATAAGTGCGCGACCTGTCATGGCGGTATTATTTTAGGCGGACGTTCATTTGAACCACTGGGTTTGAAAAAGGACTTTAATTTCGGCGAGGTCACTGCCGCAGATATTGGCCGCATGAACGTCACCAATGAATTACGTGACAAGCTGCGTCAAAAAGTCCCTGGCTTGCGTAACGTTGCGCTGACCGCGCCTTATTTCCATCGCGGTGATGTGCCAACGCTCGACGGTGCGGTAAAACTGATGCTGCGTTATCAGGTGGGTAAAGAACTGCCGCAGGAAGATATCGACGATATCGTGGCGTTTCTTGAGAGTCTGAACGGTGTGTATACGCCGTATATGCAGGGTAAATAAGAGAAAACCGGATGGCAAAGCGCCATCCGGTTTTTAATTGCTTAACGCATGGTAACGAACTCTTCTGCTGCCGTTGGGTGAATCGCAACGGTGTTATCAAAGTCTTTCTTGGTTGCGCCCATTTTCAGAGCCACCGCGAAGCCTTGCAGCATTTCATCCATCCCAAAACCGATGCCGTGAATACCGACAATCTTCTCTTCCGGACCGACGCAAACCAGCTTCATGCGGCACGGCTGACGGTGCGTGGTGACAGCGGTATACATCGCGGTAAACGATGATTTATACACTTTCACCTGGTCATCGCCGTGCTGTTCGCGAGCCTGCTGCTCGGTTAAGCCCACGGTGCCAATTGGCGGGTGGCTGAAGACCACGGTCGGGATGTTGCTGTAGTCTAAATGCTCGTCCGGTTTGTTGTTAAATAGACGCTCGGACAGGCGACGGCCCGCGGCAACAGCAACCGGCGTCAGCTCAACGGCACCGGTGTTATCGCCGACGGCATAAATTCCCGGCACGCTGGTGTTCTGATATTTATCAACGACGATGTAGCCTTTTTCGTTGGTTTTCACGCCAGTCGCCGCCAGGTTGAAGTTGTCGGTAGCAGGTTCACGACCAATTGCCCAAATCAGGCAATCTACCGTTTCGCTACGGCCATCTTCCAGTTGCAGGGTCAGACTGCCGTCAGCATTTTTAACGACTGCTTTCGGAATTGCATGAGTATGCAGAGTCGGGCCTTCGGCGTTCATCACCTCAACCAGCGTGTCGACGATCATTGGATCGAAGCTGCGCAGCGGCGCGTGTTTACGTACGAACAGATGCGTTTGGGCACCCAGGCCGTTTATCACGCCCGCCAGCTCAACGGCGATATAGCCTGCGCCAACAACAGCCACGCGTTTTGGCAGCGCTGGCAGTTCAAAGAAGCCATCGGAGTCGATACCGTATTCCACACCCGGAATGCTCGGATGGCTCGGGCGACCACCGGTAGCAATCAAAATATGATCGGCAGTAATGGTTTCACCATTCACTTCAATGGTTTTGGCATCTACAAAGCGGGCAAAGCCTTTAATCACATCGACATTATTTTTGCCCAGCACGTTGTCGTACGAGGTATGAATGCGGTCGATATAAGCGGTACGCGTGGCGATCAGTTTATCCCAGTCGAACTTATTGATGGTGGTGTCGAAACCGTAATCCGGACCGTACATGTGGATCGCTTCGCGGACCTGTGCGGCATGCCACATCACTTTCTTCGGTACGCAGCCAACGTTAACGCAGGTGCCGCCTAACTCTTTGGCTTCAATCAGTGCGCATTTCTGGCCGTACATTGCTGCACGGTTAATGGAGGCAATACCGCCGCTGCCGCCGCCAATAGCGATGTAATCATAGTGCTTGGTCATGACCGCTCCTTCATGTTCATTGTAGGGCGGAGAAGCGTTACGCCATCCGCCAAAATATTCGCGATTGTATACCTGATATTAAAAGGTTCCACCGATGGCTGCGATTACTCCGGCACGATCCAGCTTACCGAGGTATGACCGGTTCCTGCCGGTACCAGTTTGCTGTGCAACCACGGCAGAACGTTGTTCATCTGCTGCTCCAGCTTCCACGGCGGGTTAATCACAATCATGCCGGACGCCGTCAAGCCGCGCTGATCGCTGTCCGGGCGTACCGCTAGCTCAATTTGCAGAATTTTGCGGATGCCGGTGTCTTCGAGATCGTGGACCATGCGCTTGATTTGCTGGCGCAAAACTACCGGATACCACAGCGCATAGGTGCCGGTCGCGAAACGCTTGTAGCCTTCGTTAATACCAGTCACCACCGCCTGGTAGTCACTTTTGATTTCATATGGTGGATCGATAAGGATCAGCCCGCGACGGGAAACTGGCGGTAATTTTGCTTTTAGCTGCTGATAACCATCGGCTTTGGCCACGCGAGCGCGCTCATCCTTCTGGAATTCGCCGCGCAGCAGAGGAAAGTCGCTCGGGTGCAGTTCAGTTAATTGCAGACTGTCCTGTTCGCGCAGCAGCTGGCGAGCAATTAACGGAGAGCCCGGGTAGTAGCGCAACTGACCGCTACGGTTGAAGTGCTGCACCACGCCAATGTAGGGTTCCAGCTCGGCAGGCAAATCGTCCTGCTGCCAGATACGTGCGATCCCTTCAAGATATTCACCGGTACGTTCGGCATGCTCACTGCTCAGCTGATAACGGCCTGCGCCAGCATGGGTGTCCAGATAGAGAAACGGTTTTTCTTTCTCTTTGAGCGATTCAATGATCAGGCTCTGAACGGTGTGTTTAAGGACGTCGGCGTGGTTGCCAGCGTGATAACTGTGGCGATAACTGAGCATGGGTAAACGTGTTCCAGGTTATAAACGTAGGCCCGAAAACAGCGCGATATCGGGCGAAAATAAAGCGTATCGCCACAGTATACAGAAAACTCGTCACTGCCGCGAAAGCGCAACGCCTGGCATTGAAATCCTCTACACTTAACCCCATTGTACAAATTAATATGCACAGCGCCGGATACGCGCTTCATTCACTCTTTTCAACAGGACCGCGCTAATGACCAATCCATTGCTGACTCCCTTCGAACTGCCGCCGTTTTCTAAAATTCAGCCTGAGCACGTTGTGCCTGCCGTCACTAAGGCGCTGAATGATTGCCGCGAAAACGTTGAGCGAGTGGTTGCGCAGGGCGCGCCGTACACCTGGGAAAATCTCTGCCAGCCGTTGGCAGAAGTTGACGATGTGCTGGGGCGTATTTTCTCTCCTGTTAGTCACCTGAACTCGGTGAAAAATAGCCCGGAACTGCGCGAAGCCTACGAGCAAACGCTGCCGCTGCTGTCTGAATACAGCACCTGGGTTGGGCAACATGAAGGTTTGTATCAGGCGTACCGCGATCTGCGTGATGGCGATCATTACGCCACTCTGAACACCGCACAGAAAAAAGCGGTCGATAACGCACTGCGCGATTTTGAACTTTCTGGTATTGGTCTGCCGAAGGAAAAACAGCAGCGCTATGGCGAGATCGCTACCCGCCTGTCTGAACTGGGTAACCTGTACAGCAACAATGTGCTGGATGCCACCATGGGCTGGACTAAGCTGGTGACTGATGAAGCGGAACTCTCCGGCATGCCGGAGAGCGCGCTGGCCGCCGCAAAAGCCCAGGCTGAAGCTAAAGAGCAGGAAGGCTATCTGTTAACGCTGGATATCCCAAGCTACCTGCCGGTCATGACCTACTGCGACAACCAGGGACTGCGTGAGGAGATGTATCGCGCTTATTCCACTCGCGCGTCTGACCAGGGACCAAACGCTGGCAAATGGGACAACAGCCCGATAATGGAAGAGATCCTCGCGCTGCGCCACGAACTGGCACAGCTGTTGGGTTTCGAAAGCTACGCTTTTAAATCGCTGTCCACCAAAATGGCGGAGAACCCGCAGCAGGTGCTCGACTTCCTGACCGATCTGGCGAAACGCGCCCGTCCGCAGGGTGAGAAAGAGTTAGCCCAGCTGCGCGCCTTCGCAAAAGCGGAATTTGGCGTTGATGAGCTGCAGCCGTGGGATATCGCTTACTACAGCGAGAAACAAAAACAGCACCTCTACAGCATCAGCGACGAGCAGTTGCGCCCATATTTCCCGGAAAACAAAGCCGTTAACGGCCTGTTTGAAGTGGTTAAACGTATTTATGGCATCACCGCCAAAGAGCGCACCGATGTTGACGTCTGGCACCCGGAAGTCCGTTTCTTCGAGCTGTATGACGAAAACAACGAACTGCGCGGCAGCTTCTATCTTGACCTGTATGCCCGTGAGCATAAACGTGGTGGGGCGTGGATGGACGACTGTGTCGGGCAGATGCGTAAAGCCGACGGTACGCTACAAAAGCCTGTTGCCTACCTGACCTGTAACTTTAACCGTCCGGTGAACGGCAAACCCGCCCTGTTTACCCACGATGAAGTGATTACCCTGTTCCACGAGTTCGGCCATGGTCTGCACCATATGCTGACTCGTATCGAAACCGCGGGGGTTTCCGGCATCAACGGCGTGCCGTGGGATGCGGTCGAACTGCCGAGCCAGTTTATGGAAAACTGGTGCTGGGAGCCAGAAGCGCTGGCATTTATCTCCGGTCACTTTGAGACCGGTGAGCCGCTGCCGAAGGAGCTGCTGGATAAAATGCTGGCGGCGAAAAACTATCAGGCGGCGCTGTTTATTCTCCGTCAACTGGAGTTCGGCCTGTTTGATTTCCGTCTGCACGCGGAGTTTAACCCGCAGCAAGGGGCGAAAATCCTCGACACACTGGCGGAAATTAAAAAGCAGGTTGCCGTGGTGCCGGGCCCAACGTGGGGCCGCTTCCCACATGCCTTCAGCCACATTTTTGCTGGTGGCTATGCGGCAGGTTACTACAGCTATCTGTGGGCCGACGTGCTGGCGGCAGACGCATTCTCCCGCTTCGAAGAAGAAGGCATCTTCAACCGCGAAACCGGTCAGTCATTCCTCGATAGCATCCTGACCCGTGGCGGTTCGGAAGAGCCGATGACGCTGTTCAAACGCTTCCGCGGCCGCGAGCCGCAGCTGGATGCAATGCTGGAGCATTACGGGATCAAGGGCTGATTGTTCGCGTGAAAATTTGTTTACTGGATGAAACGGGCGCCGGAGACGGCGCCTTATCTGTTCTGGCCGCCCGCTGGGGACTGGAACACGATGAAGATAACCTGATGGCGCTGGTGATGACGCCGGAACATCTGGAACTGCGCAAACGTGACGAACCTAAACTTGGCGGTATCTTCGTTGATTTCGTGGGCGGTGCAATGGCCCATCGGCGCAAGTTTGGCGGTGGCCGCGGTGAAGCGGTGGCGAAAGCGGTTGGCATTAAAGGCGATTACCTTCCGGATGTAGTCGATGCGACAGCCGGGCTGGGGCGCGATGCGTTTGTACTGGCCTCGGTAGGCTGCCGCGTCCGAATGCTGGAACGTAACCCGGTAGTGGCGGCGCTGCTTGATGATGGTCTGGCGCGCGGCTATGCCGACCCGGAAATCGGCCCGTGGCTGCAGGAACGTTTACAACTGATCCATGCCTCCAGCCTGACGGCGTTAACCGATATCACCCCGCGCCCGCAGGTGGTATATCTCGACCCGATGTTCCCGCATAAGCAGAAAAGCGCGCTGGTGAAAAAAGAGATGCGGGTGTTTCAGTCGTTGGTAGGACCGGATCTGGATGCGGACGGCCTGCTGGAGCCTGCGCGTCAGTTGGCCACCAAACGTGTAGTGGTGAAACGCCCGGACTACGCGCCGCCGCTGGCGGATGTCGCCACGCCGAATGCGGTAGTCACGAAAGGGCATCGGTTCGATATCTACTCAGGGACAGCATAGTTTGTAGGCCGGATAAGGCGGTAGCCGCATCCGGCATTACGGCTTAAACAAACGGTGCCAGCGGATCGGCAATCTCAAACGCTACCGCGCGGTCTGCTTTCGGTGGGTAAATCAGCTCGCTGACAATCGACACCTTCAGCTTCTTCGCTTCTGCGCGCGTCAGTTTCACCTGTTGGTCCCAACCTTCGGTATATACCGCGCCCCAGGCTCCCAGATCCAGACAAGTGACGTACATCTCCTGGCGGTACGGCAGCGGCGCCATGTCCAGCACGCTTGCTGCGGCGTTGTTTCCGGCGAACTTGCCCAATAAAATTGCGTGCTGGCAGGTCATTAACGCATGGTTGCCTTTGTCGTCGGTGGCGGCATAGGCCACATCGCCGGTGGCGTAGATATCATCGTGACCCACAACCTGCAGATGGGTATTTACATGCAGACGGCCCTGGCGATCGCGCGGAGCGTTAATCTGTGCTGTCAGGCTATTCGCTTGTACGCCGACCGTCCAGATAACCGTCTGCGAAGCAATCACCTGACCATCTTTCAGCGTGACGCCGGAGGCATCCACGCACTCTACTTCCGCATTGACCAGCCATTCGACGCCCAGTTCAGCGGAGGCTTCGATAATGACGTCACGTAATTCCTGGCTCCAGCGCCCGCCTGGCTGAGCGCCGCGTTCAACTACGACAACTCTGGTCTTAGCATCAGCGCCCAATATTTCGCGCAAACGCCCCGGCAATTCCAGCGCCATCTCAATCCCGGTAAAGCCGCCACCACAGACCACGACCGTATTGCGGGCCTCACTTTCCGGTTGTAATGCGAGATCCTTAATGTGCTGCTCCAGTACGGCGGCGCTCTCGAGCTGGTCGAGGTCAAACGCGTGCTCAGCGGCGCCGGCGACGATGTCGCGGTTTACGTGGCTGCCGCTGGCGAGCACCAGGCGGTCATAGCGGCGCAGATGAATTTCACCGTTGGCATCTTTCCAGCTTATCTCTTTAGAGTCTGGGAGGATCTGCTCGACGTGGCCTTGCAGGAAGTTGACGCCAGTAACGTCAAACAACGGCTGCAGCGGGGCGACCAGGGTTTGTACGGCGCTTTCATAAAAGCGTGGACGGACACGCAGCTCTGGTTGTGGCGCAATTACGGTAATATCAATGGCCTGCTGATGTTTATCCGCCAGTCGTGCGGCGCTTAATGCTGCCCACATACCGGCAAAGCCGGCGCCCACGATCAGAATTTGTTTACGCATTAGGGTTTTCTCACTGGTGACTACGAATTATTTACTCGGATTTTATTTGTCGTAGTTAAGAATTGCAATGCGATCAAACTCCTTTTTACCGAAAAGGGTGGGGTTATTTAATATCTATTTGATAAATATGTATTTAAAATTATATTTTAAAGTGGCTTCACTTTGCTGTCTGGAATGAATGAGACGAAAAAGCTACAATAAACTCAGATTCATTTTGGCTGAGATAAGAGAATGGCATTCTACAGTTCCGGGGTTGAGTACGGCATTCATAGCCTGATGTGTATGGTCGACAGCAAGGGCGACGCGCGGGATATGAGCGTGCGTGAAATTGCCGAGCTGCAAAGCGTGCCGTATGACTATCTGGCGAAAATTTTTACCCGTTTATCGAAAGCGGGCCTGGTACGCAGTATTGAGGGCAAGGGCGGCGGTTTCCAGTTGGCTAAACCCGCTGAACATATCACGGTGTTGGACGTGGTGAATGCCATCGATGGCGACAAGCGCATCTTCGAATGTCGCGAAATTCGCCAGCGGCTGGCGGTATTTGAGGAGCATCCGCCAGAGTGGGCCTGTGAAGGCATTTGTGGTGTGCGCTCGGTAATGGATATGGCCCAGCAGCGAATGGAAGAAGCGCTCGGCCAGCATACGATCCTCGATTTGGCGCGCAAAATGTATCGCAAAGCGCCGGACACTTTTGTCGTTGAAGTTCAGGAGTGGATTGACGCACGCAAAGGGTAGCGATTGAAAATGCCCGATGGCGCCAGGCTACCGGGCGATATCTCAGGCAATTTTGAAGAGATTGACCATCTCCGGGTTGCGTTCTATAACACGGAGAACCTTTAAATAGGTTCCTGTAGGAATACGCCTTTTTTGTTCCCAGGCCTGGATCAAAGAGGATGAAACACCTATCGCCTGTGCAAATTCATCCTGCTTCATTTTAGCTTGTTTACGAATGGCTTTGACGTCCGGAAGTTCATACCGGGTGACCTGGGCGGCAGCTTTACGGCCCTGGCTAATTTCAACGGCCTCGCTTGCCGACTCCATCAGTTCTTTAAAGAAATCATTCATAACGAGTTCTCTTTCAATTGGTGAATGATGGCCTTGAGTGCGTTTTTTTCTTCGCCGCTCAGGCTGTCTTTCCTGCTTTTAGGATAAGCCATGAAAAGCCAGATACGCCCTTCGCCATTTTGAAAATAGTAAATACTACGGATCCCACCACTTTTGCCTTTGTTGTTGCTTTCAGGTGCGAAGCGGACCTTCCTGCAACCGCCTGTACCCTGAATTAAATCTCCCTCCAATGGATTTATAATGAGCATTTCCTGAAATGCCCGGTACTCATCCTCGGTGAGCAGCGCTTTCCGTTGGCGTGAGAAGACTGAAGTCTCAATAAACTCAATATAGTTCATGGTCATGTCCGTCCATGATGACCTGGTTGTACAAACTATACTCTTACAGAGTAGGACCTAAAAGGCAAAAAAACCGCGATGTGACTCGCGGTTAATGTTAAAAATAAGCTTACTTACTGCTATCTGGCGTATTAATCATGCGGTTCAGCCATGGCACCATAATCGCCATCACGACCGTTACTGCCAGAGTGACCAGGCCAATCTTACTGAAGACGTTGGTGTAGATAGGCAGCGTTTGCAGCGGGTCGGTGATGTTCTCTGGTACGGCGGTGAAGGTGGCGACATAACCCCCCATCAGGAAGGCCGCAGCCTGGGTCAGGAACCACATCCCGAGAATAAAGCCCATCAGGTGCTGTGGCACGAGAGCGGCGACCATCGCCAGTCCCAGGGCGCTAATCAGCAGTTCACCCAGACTCTGGAACAGGTAGACCAGCACGATAAACCACGGTGACGTCAGCCCCTGCGCATCGGCAAACCACATCCCGGCAGCGGCGGCCGTCAGGAAGCCCAGCGAGCACAGGAACATACCGAGCGTAAATTTCATCGGCATGGTCAGGTCTTTGCCTTTGTTTCCCAGACGGGTATAGACAGCGGCCAGCACCGGACTTGCCAGTACCACCCAGAACGGGTTCAGCGCCTGGAAGCTCACCGGGTTGATGGCAAAACCGAGAATTTCATGGTGCACGTTATTGATAGCAAAGAAGTTCAGCGATGTCGGCATCTGCGCGTACAGAACGTAAAACACCACCGCTTCCAGCATCAGGATAAAGGCCACGAACATCTTGTTACGCCCGGTTTTATCCAGTTTGAATGCCTGACGGAAGAAGATGATCGTCACGGCAATCGACAGGACAATCAGCACCAGGTTGGCAACCTGCACGTTGTGCATCAGCCAGGCGCAGATAAATACCATCACTACCGTACCGGCCAGCACGCAGAATAGATTACGGAAACTCAGCGGCTTATGGTCTGGCTCAGAGCCGATATCCTTCACCATGCCACGACAGGCAAAGTAGACCAGCAGCGCGACGATAAGCCCGGCACCGCACAGGTTGTAGGTCACTGCGTAGCCAAACTTATCGGCGATCACTGGTGCCAGCGACAGCGACAGCAACGAACCGATGTTAATCGACATATAAAACAGGGTGAAAGCACCGTCCAGACGGGCGTCTTTCGGTGGATAGCATTTTGACAACAGGCTTGCCGGGTTGGCTTTAAACAACCCGTTACCAACGGCAATGGTACCCAAAGCAATAAAGATCAGATCGGGCTTAAGCAGCGACATCCCGGTCATGAAGTAGCCGATGGCCAGTACAATGGCACCGAGTACCAGTGTGCGCTTGGTGCCTAGCAGGTGGTCGCCGACGTAGCCGCCGATCGAAATCAGGCCGTAAACCAGCGCGGCAAAGGCACCAAAGGTGACGAATGCCTGTTCTTGTGAAAATCCGAGCTGCTTAACAAAAAATACCGCCAGGATGCCCTGAACGCCGTAATAGCCAAATCGTTCCCACAATTCTACGAAGAAGATCATGAAGAACGGACGAGGTTGCTGCAGCAAGCCCGTAGGTGCAGTTTTATTCATATTCCATCGCCTTTCAAAGCCATCCCGAAAAGTATGAACGCGTATGCTTAAACGCGCCGAAAAAGTCTTATTTTGTTATAGACTGCGGTTATTGGCCGCGAGGGTAGAGTATTATAGAGATGGTTTTCGATCCAATTAGTTGATCACACTAATTATGATTTGTTTGTTGGATTGATGTACTAATTGTGTCCGAATGATAAAAACAAAAACGCCCGCACAGGCGGGCGTTTACAGGCTAAGCGACTTGCTGCGGGCCGGGTTATGTTCCGGCGGTAAGCATTTTATGCTTCTTCGTCGTCACGCAGCGGAACAATCAACATGTCGACGTGGACAGTGTTGATCAGTTGGCGCGCGGAGGACATCAGTTTGCTCCAGAAATCCTGGTGGTGACCACAAACGACCAGATCCATGTCGTATTTTTTGATGGCATCAACCAGAACCTGACCCAGATCGCCGCTACCGCTCAGGGTTTCGGTGATAGGGTAGCCTGCATTGGTGGACAGCTCGGTTAACGCGTGGTGGGTTTCTTCAGAAATGCGTTTCTGCATGTCGCCGAGATTCACGTCGATAAGCCCGGTGTACAGGTCGGAATAGTTTACGTCAACGTGGATAAGGGAGACTTTAGCATTGTAAGGCCGCGCCATAGAGACCGCTTTTTCAACCAGAACTTTGCTTTCCGGAGAAAGATCAACCGCGATAAGAATGTGTTTATAAGCCATAGTGTTACTCCTTCCATAAGTTGTCGATGACTAGCCTGCTGGCGTTATCTGCCGCCGCGTCATCCGCGTCCTGCGAACCTTGCGCGCGGGGCTAGCCCAGTCGTAAAAACGTACCATATAAGGACTATCCTTACATTATAGCGACCAGGATAATCCGTCAATCCGCCTTGCTTGCCAAGCAGTTAAACAAATTTTTTAGTTAATTGCATTGATAGCGATTAACCTTCTGGCAAAAAAATTAACTAATCTCCTACACTATCTAGAGGGGCGTTCGGATGCGTGATACTAATACGAACGGTTTCGGCTGTACTCTTCACTGAATGGTTTGGCAGGGTATCGGGGAGCGGTAGTCCCGGAAAGGAGTTCCGTGGGCGGGTCGCCGGGGAGGAGGTATGATAAGCACCATTGCATTGTTCTGGGCTTTATGTGTCGTTTGCATTGTTAATATGGCGCGCTATTTTTCTTCGCTACGCGCACTGTTAGTGGTACTTCGTGGTTGCGATCCATTGCTTTACCAGTATGTAGATGGAGGAGGCTTTTTTACCTCGCATGGGCAACCGAATAAGCAGATGCGTCTGGTGTGGTATATCTACGCTCAGCGTTACCGCGATCATCATGATGATGAATTTATTCGCCGCTGTGAGCGGGTTCGCGGTCAGTTCATTCTCACCAGCGCGCTATGCGGCCTGGTGTTAATCAGCATGGTTGCGCTGATTATCTGGCACTGATTCCAACGACAGATACAAAAAAAGCGGGCCAGTTTCCTCACCCGCTTTTTTACCGTGCATTCGCTTAGATAAGCTTCAGGGAGAGCCAGTACAGCACCCCGGAAAGAATAATCGCAGCCGGTAGGGTGAAGACCCAGGCCATCAGAATGCTGGTCACTGTTTTACGCTGCAAACCGCCGCCATCAACAACCATCGTTCCCGCAACGGAAGAGGAAAGAACGTGAGTGGTGGAAACGGGCATACCGGTGTAACTGGCGAGACCGATAGAGACTGCGGCAGTCATCTGCGCCGACATCCCCTGGGCATAGGTCATACCTTTCTTACCGATTTTCTCGCCGATGGTGGTGGCTACGCGACGCCAGCCAATCATCGTACCAATACCCAGCGCCAGTGCGACG
This sequence comes from Citrobacter sp. Ce129, assembly GCF_030334545.1. Taxonomy (NCBI): domain Bacteria; kingdom Pseudomonadati; phylum Pseudomonadota; class Gammaproteobacteria; order Enterobacterales; family Enterobacteriaceae; genus Citrobacter; species Citrobacter sp. Ce129. Next base: position 152,129 of record NZ_JAOWDS010000057.1, on the reverse strand, counting down.
GCCATAATGATCCAGATAGGCGCGTACTCAATGGTGCTCAGCATGTCAGCTTTCAGTTTCTTCAGCAGACGCTGATCGTCAGCGCTTACGCCAGGCAGCTTAACCACTTTATCGGTGGTATCAGAGATGCACAGCATAATACGGCGCAGCTGACCACGCTGCTCGACGCTTAACTTGTCGTAAGTTTCCAGATTCGCCAGCATACCTTTCGCGCGTTCCAGCGCGTTGATGGTATTCGCCGGGTGGCAATGGAACTCTGTCGCCGTCGCGGGTGCCGCGTCCGTCGGTGACGGAATCAACTGGTCTACGCCTGTGGCCTGTTTAAGCAGGTCAGGGCGCTGCTGGAAGAAGACTTCGACGTTATTGATTGCATCACGGGTACGGGTAATCTCGTAACCGGAAGCATTCATATTCACCACGAAACCTGCAGGCGCTACGCCAATCAGCACCAACATCACCAGACCAATGCCTTTCTGACCATCGTTCGCACCGTGGGAGAACGCCACGCCGATTGCGGAGAGGATCAGTGCAATACGCGTCCAGAACGGCGGCTTTTTCTTACCGTCTTTCTTTTCACGTTCTGCCGGCGTCAGGTGGATACGGGCACGTTTTTTCGTACCGCTCCAGTAGCGACGCAGAATGAAAATAAGACCACCTGCAACCACCAGACCGACAATTGGCGAGATGATTAGCGAGGCAAAAATACCGATAACTTTCGGGATGTTAAGTGCGTCCACCACCGAGGTGCCGGTCATCAACGCATTGGTTAAACCAATACCGATAATGGCGCCAATCAGCGTGTGGGAGCTGGATGCAGGCAAACCAAAGTACCAGGTACCCAGGTTCCAGATAATTGCCGCCAGCAGCATGGAGAACACCATGGCGAGGCCATGTGACGATCCCATATTTAGCAGCAGATCCGTTGGCAGCATATGCACGATGGCATACGCCACGCTGAGACCGCCCAGCAAAACACCAAAGAAGTTGAACAACGCAGCCATGACCACCGCCAATTGCGAACGCATTGCGCGGGTGTAGATCACGGTTGCGACAGCATTGGCTGTGTCATGGAAGCCGTTAATTGCTTCGTAGAACAGCACGAAAGCCAGAGCAAGCAATAGTAAAAGCCCGGTATGTAAATCCAGGCCAGCAAACAAATGTAGCATAGGACGTTACGCCATTTTGAGGACATGAACGCGGCGCATTATCAGTGACTTTGGCGGCGCGGGCAAAGTGAAATATAGAGTTTTTTTGATTTGTCTCCTGCTTTGTTTTACACCACTAAAGAATTATCCTATATATTTCAGATAAATACCCTTTATCGGTAGTTTGGTGCTGGTGCGACCACTGAGGAATCTTTACAATTCACTCCCGCTTTTTAGAGAGGATCGCAACGTGGAAAGGTTTGATACCGTTATTATAGGCGCTGGCGCAGCGGGTATGTTTTGTGCCGCGCAGGCAGGACAAGCAGGTAGTCGCGTACTGCTGATCGATAATGGTAAAAAGCCAGGGCGCAAGATTCTCATGTCTGGCGGGGGCCGCTGCAACTTTACTAATCTTTATGTCGAACCGGCCGCGTATTTGAGCCAAAACCCGCATTTTTGCAAATCGGCGCTGGCGCGTTATACGCAGTGGGATTTTATCGATCTGGTGGGCAAGCACGGCATTGCCTGGCATGAAAAAACGCTAGGTCAGCTTTTCTGCGACGATTCCGCCCAACAAATTGTCGATATGCTGGTGGACGAGTGTGAAAAAGGTAACGTAACTATGCGGTTACGTAGCGAAGTCCTGAGCGTTGAGCGCGATGGTGACGATTTTATCCTGGAATTGAATGGGATGACTGTCGGCACGAAAAAGCTGGTTATCGCCTCCGGTGGCCTCTCTATGCCGGGTCTGGGCGCAACGCCGTTTGGCTATAAAATTGCCGAACAGTTCGGCCTGAACGTGTTGCCGACCCGCGCAGGTCTGGTGCCGTTCACTTTACATAAGCCGCTACTGGAGCAGCTTCAGGTGCTCTCTGGCGTATCGGTTTCCTCCGTTATCACCGCCGAGGACGGCACCGTATTTCGTGAAAACCTGCTCTTTACGCACCGCGGGCTTTCTGGTCCGGCCGTGCTGCAGATTTCCAGTTTTTGGCAGCCAGGTGAATTTGTCAGCATTAATTTGTTGCCGGATGTTGACCTCGCGGGCTTCCTCGATGACCAACGAAGCGCACACCCTAATCAAAGCTTAAAGAACACGTTAGCGATGCAGTTGCCAAAGCGTCTGGTGGAATGCTTACAGCAGTTAGGGCAAATTCCGGATGTCTCGCTGAAGCAGCTTAACGTACGCGATCAGCAAACGCTGGTTGAAACGCTGACCGAGTGGCGGGTGCAGCCGAACGGTACGGAAGGGTATCGTACCGCTGAAGTCACGTTAGGTGGCGTCGATACCAACGAGCTGTCATCGCGCACAATGGAAGCGCGCAAAGTGCCGGGGCTGTATTTTATCGGCGAAGTTATGGACGTCACCGGTTGGTTGGGCGGCTATAACTTCCAGTGGGCGTGGTCGAGCGCCTGGGCGTGCGCACAGGATTTAGCCTCTGGGGTAAAAACACAGTAGATTTTGCCAGCAAGAAGTCAGCATTTTATGAATGAAATCAATTAGCAGTGTGCTCAATCGCTATCGTTATTCAGGCCGTTAGCGGGAACAGAACCTCACCTAGGGTTTACCCGGTTTGCGGCCAGGTAAACCCCATATGATCACTACGCGACCACTTCCATTTCCATCATCACCGGATGGAAACGGCGCTTGAAGTAAATCAGCCCGTGGCCTTGCTGGCTGAGGGTAATGTTCTTGATTTCGACCAGATAGACCAAATGGCTGCCGATAGTCTGCACTTGATTAATCTCACCCTCGAGGCTTGCCAGCGATCCTTTCAGTACCGGTTGGCCTTGCGCGCCTTTCTGCCAGCATGAAAGGTTGAAGCGATCTTCCATAGCCATGCCTGTCATCCCGGCGAAATGGCGGGCCATCACTTCCTGCTCGTGGTTCAACACGTTGATACAGAGCTTGCCGTTGCCCTGAAACACCGGGTTCATCGCGCTATTGGCGTTGATACAGACCATCACCGACGGTGGCGAGTCGGTCACCGAACAGACTGCCGTAGCGGTGATCCCGCAGCGGCCCGCTTCGCCTTCGGTGGTGATGACGTTAACGGCGGCCGACAGACTGGCCATGGCATCGCGAAAACGCAGACGTTGTTCATCTAATTGCATTGTGACCTCCCGCTGCTGGTTACTTCAGCAGCTTATCCAGCATGTTGATATCGGAATTGTTGTGCAAATGTGGAACCGTCCAGCCATTTTGGTCGTACTCGGACAGGCAGCGATCGACCATCGCCATCATTTTGTCCATGTTGCCGGAGCTCTGTGCCTGGCGCAGACACTGCAGGCGGATTTCGTCCTGGCTACCGGAGTAGTTGATTTCATACAGCTCGTGGCGGCCACCAAATTCGCTGCCGATGGCGTCCCACATTAGTTTGAGGATCTTGATGCGCTCGACGTGATCCATACCGTTCGATCCGCGTACGTATTTCGCCAGATATTCGTTGATTTGCGGGTTATTGAGATCGCGTGCGCTGGACGGCAGATAGATCAGGCCGCTGGTGACGCTGCGCTCGATAATATTTTTGATTTTGGCGTAAGCCATCGGCGCCATCACGCGATAGGTTTGCAGCGCGGCGTGATCCGGTAGATATGCCCCGTTGACCCACGGCGTTGCTTCGGCGCACATTGAGTCGCTCAGCGCCCAGAACATATTGCGCCAGGCCACGACTTCGCCAAGCTCGGCCTGTACGCCGCGGAACTCCAGGGTACCGGTGCACTCCAGTGAGCGCTTCAGCAGGGCTGTGATAAAGTCGAGCTTTACCGCCAGACGCACGCAGGCCTGCAGCGGATACATACGGGCGAAGCCACCTTCCATCGTCCAGCGGCGGCAGCGGTCAAAGTCGCGGTAAATCAGCACGTTTTCCCACGGGATCAGCACGTTATCCATGACCAGGATCGCATCGTTTTCGTCGAAGCGACTGGAGAGCGGATAATCGTATGGCGATCCGGTTGCTCCGGCGACCAGTTCGTAGGAGGCGCGCGAGATAAGTTTGACCCCTTCGGCATCCATCGGCGCGACGAACATCAGCGCGAAGTCCGGGTTTTCGCCCATCACCTGCGCGGAGCCGAAGCCAATCATGTTGTAGTGGGTCAGCGCAGAGTTGGTCGCCACCACTTTTGCACCGCTGACGATAATCCCAGCATCGGTCTCTTTCTCGAGCTTGATATAGACGTCTTTCACTTCATCCGCTGGCTTATGGCGGTCGATCGGTGGATTGACGATGGCGTGGTTAAAGTACAGGCCGGTTTCCTGAATGCGGGTGTACCAGTCGCGGGCGTTCTGCTCAAACTGACCATAAAATTCTGGGTTAGCACCCAGCGCACAGCCAAACGCGGCTTTGTAGTCCGGAGTACGCCCCATCCAGCCGTAGCTCAGGCGCGACCATTCGGCGATGGCATCGCGCTGCTGGCGCAGGTCATCGGCACTTCTCGCGACGCGGAAAAACTTGTGGGTATAGCCGCCGCTGCCGGTGTCGGTACCCCAGCACAAGGTGTCCTGCAGTTCGGGTTTGTGCAGCGCATCGTACATTTGGGCGACAGAAGCGGCTGCGTTGCGAAAAGCTGGATGCGTAGTCACGTCTTTAACACGCTCACCGTAAATATAGATTTCGCGGCCGTCCTGCAAGCTCTTCAAATACTCTTCACCAGTTAACGGGCGTTTAGCGTCTGCACGGAAATTTTCAGGTTTCATAGGGGACCTCTTCAGTATTAATCGGATTGTGATGTTAAATTTATGTTTTGTTTTTGTTGTTCAATTGAAGCGGTAAAGAAGGTTTTCGTGAAGAGACTTTTAGGTCATCTGTGGGTACTTTTCAGGTGAGATAACGTTCTGTGATCCAGACGTCATTTAGAATGAAAGGGTAAGCAGAGTCACGACACGGGCACTTTCTTCAGTCTGAACGCGCTCGGTGAGCAGCCGACTAAGCGGTTAAAGAAGCGAGCGAAATAGGCTGGGTCCTTAAAACCCAATTGCCAGGCTATTTCGTTGATCGCGCTGTCGGAAAACAGCAATAGCCGCTTGGCTTCGCGCAACTGCCTGTCGAAAATTAGCCTTTTTGGTGGGCGGTTAGCGAAGCGGCGACAGATATCGGTCAGTCTGGATTCGGTCAGATGCAGCTCGTAGGCGTAGTCCGGCACCGTCCAGTGCTGGTGATAGTGGTTATCGATTAGCTGGTTAAAACGTTGAAACAGCCTTAGCTCGCCGCGTATCCCGCTGGCGGCATGATCGTCAAGCTTCGCATTCCGTAGTAGTAGGGTGAACACCGCCTGCGCCAATAGCATCAGTGTGTGTTCACGTCCCGGTAATTGCGAGGTCGACTCACGTTGAATCAGCCGCCAGTAGTGCGTTAGTGCCTCCAGTTCTTCGGGCTTATCGGCCAGCGACAGGCAGATACCCGGCAGGCCGAAGGCTTCCCGTGTGCCGGGATAAAGTACCTCCAACAGCGGCCAGACCAAATCCTCCCGCACCGTCAGTACGTGCCCATCACTATCAGACTCAGTGATAAAGGCGTGCGGCACCGACGGCGGTGTCAGAACGAACAGCGGTGCCTGTACTGAATAACGACTCTCGTCAAGCTGCAGCTCAATCTGCCCGGTATCAAGAAAGTGCATCTGAAAATATTGGTCGTGACGGTGCGCCTGCATATCGCGGCCAAAGAACTCAGCCATGCGGGCAAACGACTGATAATGCACATCTTCCGTTCCCAGACTCTCATCGTACTCTTTGTTGATATCGATATTGGCGATAGAGCTCTGACACATAGCGGCTCCTTACGGCGTCGCGCGAGGACGCGATCCTTTCATCGGAATAGCCCAGATAATCACCGCGCCAATGACCAACAGGGTGGCAACAAACCACAGACCACTGCTAAAGCTGCCAGTAATATCTTTCAGCCAGCCGATCATTAATGGGCTTACTGCTGATCCGATATTGCCGGTGGCGTTGATCACCGCGATACCGATCGCTCTGGCGCGTAGGCTGATCGACTGATCCGGGGTGGTCCAAAAGATGGCCATGGCGCTAAAGGAGCCGGTGGAGGCCATCACGATCCCCAGTAGTTGGATTAGGTTGTGATCGGTGGCTGAAGCCAGTAGCCAGCCTGCAGCGGCAAACAGAAAAGGTAGAGCGGTATGATGCTTACGCTCTCGATGTTTATCAGAGTGACGGCTCCAGTAGATCATTCCGAGAATGGTACAAATCTGCGGGATTGCCGCCAGCAGGCCGATAGTGATGTTGCTGCTGCTTTCGTTAAAGCTTTTAAGGATCTGCGGCGTCCAGATACTGATCGCACTGAGTGTATTCGTCAGGCAGAAGTAGGCCAGGGTGTACATCAGCACGATCGGCGTAAATACTTCCCGCCACAGGCTGCGTTGTTGCATGGCGTGATGGCTGATCGCCCCTTCCGGCTGTACCAGCATGAGGCGATCGTTATCCATCATCTCCTGCAGGCACTTTTTGTCTTCTGCCGTCAGCCATTTCGCCTTCGACGGTGAATCATCGAGCCAGAACCAGACCATAACGCCGAGCAGCACCGACGGGAAGCCCTCCAGCAAGAACAACCATTGCCAGCCGCGCAGGTTAAGCATGCCGTCCATAGACAGAATATATCCAGAAACGATCGACCCCAGCGCGGTGGTCACCGGCATCGCAATCATAAACAGCGCGTTGGCGCGGGCGCGGAAGAAGGCCGGGAACCAGAAGGTCAAATACAACAGGATGCCGGGCAGGAAACCGGCCTCGGTAATCCCCACCAGCATCCGCAGGATGTAGAGGCTGTTCGGCCCAGTGGCGAACATGGTGGCGGTAGAGGCGATGCCCCATAGCACCATGATGGTGGCAATCCAGCGGCGAGCGCCGACGATGCTGAGCATCACGTTGCTGGGTATGCCAAAAATCACGTAGGTAACGTAAAACAGGGTGGTGGCAAGGCCGAACATGGTGGCGTTCAGTCCCAGATCCTGCCCCATGGTCAGTCCGGCAAAGCCGATATTGATCCTGTCTAAAAACGAAAAGATAAAGAGTACGAACAAAAATACGATCAGGCGACGGAACAGTTTGTTGATAACTGACTGCTGCTGCGCCGTCAGCTGTTTATGCTGGTTAGCCGGATCGAACTTTTCCGGGATGGCAGATGATGTATCGCTCATTGTCATTTTCCTCTAATGGGAATTTTGTAGGGTACGGCTATTTTGCCCGGTAGCGCTGCGCTTACCGGGCACTAGTAGACGCCTGGTGAACCCGACGCGTTTATTTCCCCCCCAAACCGCGCCGCCAGCGCTTCTGCGCCACGGGCCAGCAGAGTGGTATCAACGCCGACGGCAACGAACAGTGCGCCTAGCGCCAGATAACGTTTCGCCAACTGTTCGTTAGCCATCAGGATCCCCGGCGCTTTATCGGCTGCACGAATTTGCGCGATGGCCTGTTCGATGGCAGCCTGCACCTCCGGGTGCTGCGGATTGCCGCCAAATCCCATATCAGCACTGAGATCGGCCGGGCCGATGAACACGCCGTCCACGCCCTCAACGTCGAGGATCTGTGGCAGATTTTTTAGCGCTTCGCGGGTTTCAATTTGCACCAGCACGCACATTGCGTCGTTGGCCTGATGGATATATTCGGGGATGCGGTTCCAGCGTGAGGCGCGGGCGAGCGCGCTACCTACGCCGCGAATACCTGCGGGCGGGTAGCGGGTGGCCTTCACTGCCAGTCGCGCTTCGTCAGCGTTTTGTACCATCGGCACCAGCAGAGTCTGCGCACCCACATCCAGCAATTGTTTAATTTGCACCGGGTCGTTCCATGATGGTCGCACCACAGGTTGGCTGGGGTAAGGGGCGATCGCCTGCAGTTGGGTCAGTATCGTTTGCACGCTGTTCGGCGCATGCTCTCCGTCAATTAACAGCCAGTCGAACCCAGCCCCGGCCAGTAGCTCTGCGCTGTAGCTGCTGGTGAGTCCAAGCCATAGGCCAATCTGTGGGCGACCGGCTTTTAAGGCATCTTTAAAGGCGTTATTCATCATGTTTCTCCTAAACAAACCGGCAGCTAATCGCGCCCATGTTGCCGTAGTCAACGTGGAAAGTGTCGCCCTTGCGCGCCGGAACCGGACGGGTAAAGGAGCCACCGAGAATAATCTGCCCGGCTTCCAGTTGGACGTCATACGGCGCAAGCTTGTTCGCCAGCCAGGCCACGCCGTTGGCTGGGTGATTGAGTACCCCTGCAGCCACGCCAGTCTCTTCGATCACGCCGTTGCGATAGAGCAGGGCGGAGATCCAGCGCAGATCCAGTTCGTCGGGTTTGATGGGGCGACCGCCGAGGATCACCCCGGCGTTGGCGGCGTTATCGGAGATGGTGTCGAAGACCTTGCGCGGGCGCTGGGTCTCCGGGTCGATGTTGTGGCAGCGGGCATCGATAAGCTCCAGCGCCGGAATCACATAGTCGGTAGCGTTGTAGACGTCGAACAGGGTGCAGTTCGGGCCGCGCAGCGGTTTGGCCAGCACGAAGGCCAGCTCCACTTCGATGCGCGGGACGATAAAGCGGTCGGTAGGAATATCGCCGCCATCGTGGAAAAACATATCGTCCAGCAGCGCGCCGTAGTCCGGTTCGCTAATCTGCGAGCTGGCCTGCATCGCTTTGGAGGTCAGACCGATTTTGTGGCCTTTAAGCACGCGGCCCTCGGCGATTTTCATTTTTACCCATTCGCGCTGAACGGCGTAGGCGTCTTCGATGGTGATCGTCGGGTGATCCAGCGAAATAGCGCGGATCTGTTCGCGCTGTTTTTCCGCCTGGTTTAGACGCTGGGCGATCAGGGTATGGGTATGTTTATCGAGCATAGTGGTTCCTGTGGCATTGCATTGCCGGATGGCGCTTCGCTTATCCGGCCTACAATTCATGGCCGGTGTAGGCCCGGTAAGCACAGCGCCACCGGGCAATTTGCACATTATTTAAATAACGTGTGCACGTTGTTCTGTTTGTAATTCAGCGTCGGGTGCAACTCCTGGATTTCGAACGACAGTGCCAGATAGCGGCTCTCCATCAGCGTGGCGAAATGGGCCTTAATCAGCGCAAACAACATCTCACCCACGTCCTGACGGCTCTCCAGGCTACGCCCGGAGCCGATTTTCAGCGTCATATGCACGAAGGCATAATCATGCTGGCCGTCGGCCATCTGCCAGGTATCCAGCCAGATGGCGCGACTGCGAATGCCGCCGATGGGAAAGATGCCGGTCGCCGCCAGCGCTTCGTTCACTTTGCCGAACAGACCCGGTAAATCGGCCTGTTCGCGGATGTTGTCGGTACACTCGGCAATAAAGTGCGGCATTCTGAACTCCTTAAACCTGCTCAGGCAGCGGGAAGACGGCGTTGACCTGGCCGGTGCCGGAACTGGCGAAAAGCTCGGTGATGAATTCAACGTTGCCGTCATATTTATCCCAGCCCAGCATGCCGAGCAGCATCACCGTGTCGTGCATGTTGCCCTCGCCGTAGCAGTAGTTGGCGTACTCCGGCAGCATGGTGCAGAACTCTTTGAACTTACCTTCACGCCACAGCTTCACGACCCGCTCGTCCATCTGATGGTCGAACTCGCGGGTGTAGCTGTTCATGCCTTCTTCCGCACGCTGATCGTCGATAAAGCGGTGCGACAGTGAGCCGCTGGCCAGGACCGCCACGGTGCCGTCGTATTTCTCGATAGCTTTAAGAATTGCTTCACCCAGCTTGCGACTGTCCGCGAAGTCATGCACGGTACAGAATGCTGAGATGGAAACGACTTTGAAGTGGTTGTCTTCGTTCATATAACGCATCGGTACCAGAGTGCCGTATTCCAGCGTCAGGCTGGGAATATTGTGTGCCTGAGCACGCACACCCAGTTTGACGGCTTCATCGGCGATTGATTGGCCCAGTTCCGGGTTCCCCTCGTAGCGGTAGGCCATGTCGCGAATAAAGTGCGGCAGTTCGTGGCTGGTGTAGTTCCCCTCAAAATGGGGGCTACAGTTGATGTGGTAGGCGCTGTTGACCAGCCAGTGGGTGTCGAACACAATGATGGTATCGACGCCCATTTCGCGGCAGCGTTTGCTTATCTCTTTATGTCCATCGATGGCTGACTGACGACAGCCGTAGTTTTTCCCCGGCAGTTCAGAGAGATACATCGACGGAACGTGTGTAATTTTTGCAGCTAAAGCTAACTTTCCCATATCAGGCTCCCCATTTTGGGATCGGATGGTCGCCCATCGAGATGCAGACGTTTTTCATTTCGGCGAACACTTCAAAGCTGTATTCGCCGCCTTCACGGCCTGTACCAGAAGCCTTCACTCCGCCAAACGGCTGACGCAGATCGCGGACGTTCTGCGTATTGACGAACACCATTCCGGCTTCGATGCCGCGTGCCAGGCGCAGCACTTTGCTGATGTCCTGGGTCCAGATATAAGAGGCGAGGCCGTACTCCACATCGTTGGCCAGGCGCAGACCTTCCGCCTCGTCTTTAAACGGCAGCAGACAGGCTACCGGGCCAAATATCTCTTCCTGCGCGACACGCATGCGGTTGTCGACATCCGCCAGCACCGTTGGGCGCAGGAAGTTGCCGCTTTTCAGATGTGCAGGCAGGTCGGCGGGTTTATCCGGGCCGCCCGCCAGCAGGGTCGCCCCTTCTTCAATGCCGAGGCGGATATAACCGGTGACTTTCTCCCAGTGCTGTTGGCTAATCAGCGCGCCTACCTGAGTGTTCAAGTCGGCTGGGTCGCCGACGCGCAGGCGGTTGGCGCGTTCAGCAAAGCGTTTGACGAATTCGGGGTAGATGCTCTGCTGGATAAAAATGCGCGAGCCAGCGGTGCAGCGTTCGCCGTTGATCGAGAAGATGGTAAACAGCGCGGCATCAAGAGCACGTTCAATATCGGCATCTTCAAAAATTAGCACCGGTGATTTACCGCCAAGTTCCATGGAGTATTTTTTCAGCCCGGCATTTTTCATGATATTGCGCCCGGTGGCGGTACCGCCGGTAAACGACACCGCGCGTACGTCGTGGTGGCGTACCAGCGCATCGCCTGCCGTTGCGCCGTAGCCCTGAACCACGTTCAATACGCCTGCCGGAATGCCTGCTTCTAACGCCAGTTCACCCAGACGATCGGCAGTCAGTGGCGAAAGCTCGGACATCTTCAGCACAGCGGTATTGCCCAGCGCCAGGCACGGCGCGACTTTCCAGGTGGCGGTCATAAACGGCACATTCCACGGCGACACCAGTGCACAAACGCCGACCGGCTGTACGAGGGTGTAGTTGAGCATCTTGTCGTCGACCGGATAGGTCTTGCCATTCATCTGCTGGCACACTTCGGCGAAAAATTCGAAGTTATGCGACGCGCGAGGGATCAGCACGTTTTTGGTCTGGTGGATCGGCAGGCCGGTGTCGGCGGTCTCCATGGCGGCAATTTCAGGGACGTTCTGGTCGATCAGGTCGCCCAGACGGCGCATCAGGCGTGCACGCTCTTTCATCGGCAGATTGGCCCATTTAGGGAACGCTTCCTTCGCTGCCGCCACCGCCTGATTCACTTCGTCGGCACCGCCGGAGGCCACTTCCGCCAGCACTTCACCGGTTGCCGGGTTGGTGGTGTGAAAATACTCCGTAGCCTCGACGTTTTTGCCGTTGATCCAATGGTTAATCTTTTTCATGACAGCTTCTCCTCATATGCCTGCTGACTGATGATGCGGTTGACCAGACGACCGACGCCTTCCACTTCGACGATCACTTCATCGCCCGGCACCACGTCTGACAGCCCTTTTGGCGTACCAGTGGCGATCATGTCGCCCGGTTGCAGGGTCATAAACTCGCTCAGATAAGCGATCAGGAACGGGATGCTGAAGATTAGATCGGCGGTGGTGCCCTGCTGGCGCAGCTCGCCGTTGACCCAGGTGCGCAGGACCAGGGTGTGCGGGTCAGGAATATCCGCTTTGTCGACGATGCAGGGGCCTATTGGCGTCAGAGTGTCGCGGCTTTTTACCCGCAGATTGGGGCGATAGTAGTTTTCCAGATAGTCGCGGACGGCGTAGTCGTTGCAGACGGTGTATCCGGCTACGTACTCCATGGCGTCGGCTTCGGCGACCTTACGCGCGGTTTTGCCGATCACCACCACCAGTTCGGCTTCGTAGTGCATGTACTCAACGTTATCCGGGCGTACCGATTCCTGCTGGTGGCCGATAAAGGTGTTTGGCGCTTTGATAAACACCAGCGGTTCGGTGGGCGGCTTAAACTCCAGCTCGCTGGCGTGATCGGCGTAGTTCAGACCCAGCGCGAACAGCGTGCCGTCGGCGGGCGGCAGCCAACGAAATTCGCCTTCTTTTAGCAGTCTGCCGTCAGCCAGGCGAACCTGCTCGCGTTCATCGATCTGGACGTTGTGTTGTTGTCCCTGCCACTCAATACGTGCTTGTTTCATGCCAGTTCTCCTTCGGTAACCACCGGGTTTTCCAGCGGCAGGAGGCCTGCGGCAAGAATACGTACGCGATCGCCTGGTCGCAGGGTTACGCGGTTGTGCGGGGTGCCGATCAGAATGGCGTCGCCAGGGTTGAGGGTCGCGAATTCACTCAGGGCGCTTAGCAACTCGGCGGCGGAGCGCTGGAGATCAACAGTGTTCCAACTGTCAGCTTCCCGACCGTTGATTTCGGTGATAATGGTCAGGTTATCGACGTCGCTGAGCGTAGAAAGTGCGCCAATCGGGCAGAAGCCATCGCGGCATTTGGCTTTGATTGCCGGGCGATAGAAGCTCTCTTCCGGCAGGCTTACGTCGTTAGCCAGCGCATATCCGGCAATGTAAGCAACCGCTTTTTCTGCAGTTACTTTACGGGCGGTTTTACCGACGATCAGGGCCACAGTCCCTCCGCTTAGCACGGTTTCACCCTGCGGGAAGGGGATGCTATCTCCGTTGCCGATAACGGTATTACGCGGTTTGATAAACCACACCGCGGTCTTTGGCGGCGTTTTGTAGGGGGCCTGTTGGAACGCTTCGCGCCAGGCATCGAGCTGGCTGCGGTGGTTAAGCGCCACGGCGAAGATGGTACCTTTCATTCACCACTCCTCTGATTCTGATTTCGGATACGATCATTTCATTAACATATTAATGATCATTTTTTATGCTTTGCAGAAAGGTTTGGCAAACAGAAGTGAATGATTTGTGATCTGATTAACAATAAATTTACAGATTTTTTTTTATTTCTTATAAATCAATATATAAGATTATCTTCTTATCTCGACCTGTACTTTTCAGAGACAGAAACCGGTTGCGTTCTGGTGTGATTAACGCTAATTATTAACTTATTAACAAATGAAGGTGTGATTTAGAGGTCAGTCATGCATGATTCATTAACTATCGCGCTACTACAGGCGCGGGAAGCGGCGATGGCCCACTTTCGCCCGATCGTTAAACGCCACAATCTTACCGAACAGCAATGGCGTATCGTGCGTATCCTTGCCGAAAACCCGTCGATGGATTTTCACGATCTGGCTTTTCGCGCCTGTATTTTACGCCCGAGTCTGACGGGCATCCTGACCCGCATGGAACGCGATGGCCTGGTTCTGCGCCTCAAGCCAGTTAACGATCAGCGCAAGCTGTACGTTTCTCTAACCCCGGCCGGTTCAAAACTTTATGAAAGTGCGCAGGTCCAGGTGGAAGAGGCCTATCGCCTGATAGAAGCCGATTTTACCGTCGAAAAAATGCAGCAACTTACCATGCTGCTGGAAGAGTTTATTTCCCTGGGCAATGGAGCACGGGCAGAGGAAGAGGGATCTTAAGGCGTTCCAGAGCCAGAAATAACGTTCTGGACGCCATACAAAAAATGGTACTTTCAGTGCGTTACATTAGTCATCCAGCAAACCTTCTAAGAAAAACGTTTGTCCGGCAAATGGATTGCCGGGCACGATTTTTTGCCTGCAACATCCGTGCTACAACCGAATAGACATATTGAATCCAGGTGTTAGTATTCAATAGACAGCAGTTATGAGTATGCGTGTTTCATTTCCGGCCAGGAACGCTGATGATGACAACATTACTACCCGATCTCACAGCACTTTCGTCATTCACTTCCTGCGCGGCGCAGGTTGCCTTAGCGCCTGTCCGCTCTCTGGCCATTGTTTCTCATTCCTTCTCATCCCGGATGGAATCTCCCGCTGAATAGCTATTTAGTGGGCTTTGTGACACGCATCGTTTGAAAACAGGGATTACGGCGGGTCGAATATGGATAAGTTGAAGCGTCATTTGATGTGGTGGGGCGCGGGCCTCCTGGTCGTGGTGGCCGCGATAGCGTGGTGGATGCTCCGCCCTGCCGGAATACCGGAAGGGTTCGCAGCCAGCAACGGCAGAATTGAGGCCACGGAAGTGGATATTGCCACCAAGATTGCCGGACGAATTGACACGATCCTCGTGTCAGAAGGGCAATTCGTTCGTCAGGGCGAAGTGCTGGCGAAAATGGATACCCGTGTGCTGCAGGAGCAGCGGCTGGAAGCGGTCGCCCAAATCAAGGAAGCTGAAAGCGCGGTGGCGGCGGCGCGGGCGCTGTTAGAACAGCGGCAAAGTGAAATGCGCGCCGCGCAGTCGGTGGTCAAACAGCGCGAGGCGGAACTGCAGTCGGTCTCTAAACGCCACGTGCGTTCTCGTTCTCTATCCCAGCGTGGGGCTGTATCGGAGCAACAACTGGATGACGATCGGGCTGCGGCAGAAAGCGCACGCGCTGCGCTGGAATCCGCAAAGGCGCAGGTCTCTGCGGCAAAAGCCGCCATTGAAGCCGCTCGCACCAGCATTATTCAGGCGCAAACCCGTGTAGAAGCCGCGCAAGCCACCGAACGTCGTATAGCGGCTGATATTGATGACAGCGAGCTGAAAGCCCCGCGCGATGGTCGCGTGCAGTACCGCGTAGCCGAACCGGGCGAGGTACTTTCTGCGGGCGGGCGCGTGCTGAATATGGTCGATCTCAGCGATGTCTACATGACGTTCTTCTTGCCTACCGAGCAGGCTGGCTTACTGAAGATTGGCGGTGAAGCGCGCCTGGTGCTGGATGCCGCACCGGATTTGCGTATTCCGGCAACCATCAGCTTTGTGGCAAGCGTGGCGCAGTTCACGCCGAAAACGGTCGAAACCAGCGATGAACGGCTGAAGCTGATGTTTCGCGTCAAAGCGCGTATCCCGCCAGAGTTGTTACAGCAGCATCTTGAGTACGTGAAAACCGGTCTGCCGGGTATGGCGTGGGTGCGTGTTGATGAAAATCGCGCCTGGCCTGACGACCTGGTGGTGAGGTTGCCGCAATGACGCATCTGGCGCTGGTTCCCGTTCCTCCCGTGGCGCTCCTTGACGGCGTGAGTCAGCATTACGGGAAAACGGTAGCGCTGAACAATATCACGCTGGATATCCCCGCCCGCTGCATGGTGGGGCTGATTGGTCCGGATGGCGTCGGAAAATCGAGCCTGCTGTCTCTCATATCCGGGGCTCGGGTTATTGAACACGGCAACGTGAGGGTACTGGGCGGCGATATGCGCGACCCGAAGCATCGCCGGGATGTCTGCCCACGAATTGCCTGGATGCCGCAGGGGCTGGGGAAAAACCTGTACCACACGCTGTCAGTGTATGAGAACGTCGATTTCTTTGCCCGGCTGTTTGGTCATGACAAAGCGGAGCGCGAAGCACGGATTACCGAGCTGCTGAACAGCACCGGACTGGCGCCGTTTCGCGATCGTCCTGCCGGGAAACTCTCGGGCGGCATGAAGCAAAAGCTGGGGCTGTGCTGCGCGTTAATCCACGACCCGGAACTGTTGATTCTTGATGAACCCACCACCGGGGTCGACCCGCTGTCCCGCGCCCAGTTCTGGGATCTGATTAACAGCATCCGCCAGCGACAGACCAACATGAGCGTGCTGGTTGCCACCGCCTACATGGAAGAAGCCGAGCGCTTTGACTGGCTGGTGGCGATGAACGCCGGGGAGGTGTTAGCCACCGGGAGCGCGCAGCAGCTCCGTGAACAAACCGCCAGCGACACGCTGGAGCAGGCATTTATCGCGCTGTTACCCGAAGCCCAGCGCCAGGCGCATAAACCGGTGGTGATCCCGCCGTATCACGCTGAGCAGGAAGAGATTGCCATCGAGGCGAAAGACCTGACCATGCGCTTCGGTAAATTTGTGGCGGTGGACCACGTTAACTTCCGTATTCCGCGCGGGGAAATCTTCGGTTTTCTCGGCTCTAACGGCTGCGGTAAATCCACTACCATGAAAATGCTCACCGGGCTGCTGCCCGCAAGCGAGGGCGAGGCGTGGCTGTTTGGGCAAGCGGTTGACCCGAAAAATATCGATACCCGCCGCCGGGTAGGCTATATGTCACAGGCGTTTTCGCTCTACAGCGAGCTGACCGTCCGGCAAAACCTCGAACTACACGCGCGGCTGTTCCATATCCCCGAAGCAGAAATTCCGGGGCGGATACAGGAGATGAGCGAGCGCTTTTCGCTGACCGATGTCGAAGACGCGTTGCCCGGCGCGCTGCCGTTGGGGATCCGTCAACGCCTGTCGCTGGCGGTGGCGGTTATCCATCGCCCGGAGATGTTGATTCTCGATGAACCGACCTCCGGGGTCGATCCGGTGGCGAGGGACATGTTCTGGCAACTGATGGTTGATCTGTCGCGCCAGGACAAAGTGACCATTTTTATCTCCACCCACTTTATGAACGAAGCGGAGCGCTGTGACAGGATGTCGCTGATGCACGCCGGAAAAGTACTGGCCAGCGGCACGCCGCAGGAACTGGTGAAACAGCGCGGCGCCGCCAGTCTGGAAGAGGCGTTTATCTCCTGGTTACAGGAAGCGGCTGGTCCGGCGCCGGAAGCTCAGTTAGCGCCAGCCAATGTTCCGGCAGTGCATGAAAACAATAACCCGCCGCGGCAGGGTTTTAGCCTGCGGCGCTTGTTCAGCTACAGCCGCCGCGAAGCGCTGGAGCTGCGGCGTGACCCGGTTCGTTCAACGCTGGCGCTGATGGGCACGGTGATCCTGATGCTTATCATGGGCTATGGCATTAGCATGGATGTGGAAAACCTGCGGTTTTCGGTGCTCGATCGTGACCAGACCGTCAGCAGCCAGGCGTGGACGCTGAATCTGGCGGGCTCGCGCTATTTTATCGAGCAGCCGCCGCTCGCCAGTTATGACGAGCTGGACAAACGGATGCGTTCGGGCGAAGTCGCGGTAGCAATTGAAATCCCGCCAAATTTTGGCCGCGATATTGCGCGCGGAACACCGGTGAAGATTGGCGTCTGGATCGATGGCGCAATGCCGAGCCGTGCCGAAACGGTCAGGGGCTATGTGCAGGCGATGCACCAGACCTGGCTGCAGGATGTGATGGCGCGTCAACCCAATGCCAGTGGGCAAAACGGATTGATGACCATTGAAACTCGCTATCGTTACAACCCGGATGTGAAAAGTCTGCCGGCGATTGTTCCGGCGGTGATCCCACTGCTATTGATGATGATCCCTTCCATGCTCAGCGCCCTCAGCGTAGTACGTGAGAAAGAGCTGGGGTCGATTATCAACCTGTACGTTACGCCCACGACCCGCAGCGAGTTTTTACTCGGCAAACAGTTGCCTTACATCGTGCTGGGCATGCTGAACTTCTTGCTGCTGTGCGCGCTGTCGGTGTTTGTGTTCGGGGTCCCGCATAAGGGGAGCTTTGTGACCCTGGCGCTGGCCGCGCTGCTGTACGTCACCATTGCCACCGGGCTGGGCTTATTAATCTCTACGTTTATGAAAAGCCAGATCGCCGCCATTTTTGGTACGGCGATTATAACGCTGATCCCGGCGACGCAGTTTTCCGGGATGATCGATCCGGTCGCCTCGCTGGAAGGGCCGGGACGGTGGATTGGTGAAATTTACCCGACCAGCCATTTTCTGACTATCGCGCGTGGGACGTTCTCTAAAGCGTTGGATCTGACCGATCTCTGGCCGCTGTTTATTCCGCTGGCGGTGGCCATTCCGGTGGTGATTGGTCTGAGCGTATTACTGCTGAAAAAACAGGAGGGGTGATGCGCCGATTACGCAATATTTACAACCTCGGCATCAAAGAGTTACGCAGTTTGCTGGGTGACAAAGCGATGCTGACGCTGATCGTCTTCGCTTTCACGATTTCGGTTTACTCTTCCGCGACCGTCCTCCCGGGTTCGCTGCATCTGGCGCCGATTGCCATTGCCGATATGGACCAGTCGCAGTTGTCGAATCGGATTGTGAACAGCTTTTATCGCCCGTGGTTTTTACCTCCGGAGATGATTACTGCCGATGAGATGGATGCCGGGCTGGATGCCGGACGCTACACCTTCGCCGTGAACATTCCGCCTGATTTTCAGCGTGATGTTCTGGCCGGACGACAACCGGATATACAGGTGAACGTCGATGCCACTCGGATGAGCCAGGCCTTTACCGGCAACAGCTATATCCAGAATATCATCAGCGGCGAGGTGAACAGCTTTGTGGCACGTTACCGTGATAACAGCGAGCCGCCGGTGGCGCTGGAAATGCGCATGCGCTTTAACCCTAATCTGGAACCTGCTCGATTTGGCGCGGTAATGGCGATTATCAACAACATCACCATGCTGGCGATCGTGCTTACCGGGTCGGCGCTGATTCGCGAGCGCGAGCACGGAACCATTGAGCATCTGCTGGTGATGCCGGTGACGCCGTTTGAGATCATGATGGCAAAAATCTGGTCGATGGGGCTGGTGGTGCTGGTGGTTTCCGGTCTGTCGCTGATGCTGATGGTAAAAGGCGTGCTCGGGGTACCGATTGAAGGCTCAATACCGCTGTTTATGCTGGGCGTGGCGCTGAGCCTGTTCGCCACCACCTCGATCGGCATTTTTATGGGCACGCTGGCACGTTCTATGCCGCAACTGGGGCTGCTGATGATTCTGGTGCTGCTGCCGTTACAGATGCTCTCCGGAGGTTCTACACCGCGTGAAAGTATGCCGCAGGCGGTGCAGGACATTATGTTGTCGATGCCGACTACCCATTTCGTCAGTCTCGCGCAGGCGATACTTTATCGCGGAGCCGGGTTTAGCATCGTCTGGCCGCAGTTTCTGACGCTGCTGGCGATTGGCAGCGCGTTTTTCCTGATAGCGCTACTACGCTTTCGAAAGACGATTGGTACGATGGCGTAATTGGTTGGCTTCATATCTTGACTGCATTGTGTGCTGTTATAATATGACTTCAAAGGATGAAGTCATAAGGACATGCGATGAAGGAAAAAGTGTTGTCTTTACGCAAAAAGCAAAAGAACACGCTGGATCAGCTTTTTAAAGCACCGACGCCGCAGGGAATCAAGTGGTCGGAAATTGAGTCACTGATCAAGGCGTTAGGTGGCGAAATCAAAGAAGGACGAGGCTCACGGTGTAAATTTCTTTTAAATAAGAGCATTGCGAGTTTTCATAGACCACATCCTTCTCCGGATACAGATAAAGGCGCGGTCGAAAACGTACGTGACTGGTTAACAAGTATAGGGGTAAAACCATGATCAAACCCAAAACGCCAAACTCAAT
This sequence comes from Citrobacter sp. Ce129, assembly GCF_030334545.1. Lineage (NCBI taxonomy): Bacteria > Pseudomonadati > Pseudomonadota > Gammaproteobacteria > Enterobacterales > Enterobacteriaceae > Citrobacter > Citrobacter sp. Ce129. The sequence goes on along the minus strand of NZ_JAOWDS010000057.1, from coordinate 132,464 downwards.
GGAAATCGCCGGTCAACCTGCGGTGATTAATTATGTCCCTGAGCTTAATGCGTTTCGCGGTAAGTTCCTGGGATTGTCAGGCTATTGTGATTTTGTCTCTGACAGCATTCAGGGGCTGCAAAAAGAGGGAGAGATCTCCTTACGAGAGTATCTTGATGATTGCTCTGCCGCAGGGATAGAACCTTACGCAAACCCGGAAAAGCTGAAGACATTTACTCTGCGCTATCCAGAGTCTTTCGGAGAACGTTTAAGTTTTGCGGCAGCGGAAGAACAGGTATCAGTCAATACATGGATCATCGAAACGCTCAGCAAAAGTCTCAAACAGGCATAGTTGCTAGCTGGTTTGCTCATCATTGCCGGGGGCGCTTCGCTTGCCCGACCTACAGACGGTAACGGACGTAGGCCGGATAAGGCGCAGCCGCCATCCGGCAACGAAACAGGCAATTACTCTTCTTTCGGCAGGCACTGCAAATGACCGTGGCGCACGCCGCGCTGGGAAATCACGTCATCGGCAAAATGTTGCACCTCGCCCATGTCGCCTTTCAGCACGGCGATTTCCAGACAGTCGTCATGGTTGATGTGCACGTGCAGCGTGGCGACCGATAAATCGTGGTGGTGGTGTTGAGTAGAAACAATGCGGCTCGCCAGGTCACGTTTCTCATGCTCATAAACATACGAGAGCACCGCGAAGCCCTGAGTGCCATGCTCCTGAGTGGTTTCCTGCGCCAGTGCGCCGCGCAGAATATCGCGGATCGCTTCGGAACGGTTGTTGTAGCCACGGCGCTGGCTCAGGCCGTCGAGCGTTTCCAGTAAATCATCATCGAGGGTAATGGTGATACGTTGCATCCGATTTCAACCTTACGATATGGCGCGGTGGCGCACGGGAATGAGGGCGTTACAGACGCTGCACGGCGTCTGCGGTCAGGGTAAACGGCGTGGGGGTACAGACCGCCAGACTCAGGGCGTCGAGCTGGCACTGGCTGACAGAGAGTGAGGAGGTTAGTGCGGTGCTATCGACGCTGACGATTTGCCAGGCGCTGCCGCCACGCTGTTTCACAATAGCTTCTTTACGCGTCCAGATGCGCCAGAACGCAGCCAACTGTTGCTCCGGGCGTTCGGCCTCAACTTCGGCATGTTCTCCGAGACTGAACACCGTGTTTGCCAGCGTCTGCCAGTTATCGCGCGGGCGCACGACTTCAATATCGCAGCCGACTTCACCTTCGTCGCTGAGCAACAGGGCGATATCATCGCCGCTGTGGCTGAGATTGAACCACAGCAGCGTGTCGGCGGAAAAGGCCGGTTTTCCTTGTTCTCCGTAGACAATGTCCGGTAATGGCGAAAGCGCATGGGAAAGCAGCACGCGACCTGCCAGCCAGCGCGCACGGTGAGCACCTTGCGGGGCCTGATCACTCAGTGCGGCAGGCAACGCGCCAGTGCTTAAAACAGAAACTTTCCCAAGAACAATCCGGTACATATCACGGCTAACCTTTAGTAATAATGGGGTTGTGTACCATTCTTCACATGCCGTTTGCAAGTTTATCCCGGTAATCGGCTTTTGGGCCTGCCGGGCCCCAGCAAAATTGCCAGCTTACTGCCGCCTGTGGTCGTTTCCATCCAGATTTTACACACGCTGGTTAACGGCACGGAGAGCAACATACCAACCGGACCAAGCAGCCATCCCCACACTAACAAAGAGAGAAAGACGATAAGCGTCGATAATCCCAGCCGGTGCCCCATCATGCGGGGTTCGAGGATATTGCCAATCACCATATGCACCACCAGAAACAGCGCGCCAACCAGCACGCATTCATAAACGCCGTTGAACAGCAGCGCCTGGATCATGGGCGGGACGGCGGAAATGACCGAGCCAATATTGGGCACGTAGTTTAGCAGGAATGCCAGTACGCCCCACATCAGAGCAAACTGAATACCCATCAGCGCCAGCCCCAGCCAGACAATAGCGCCGGTCCATAGGCTGAGCAACGTTTTCAGCGCCAGATAGTGAGATACACCCTTTAACGCCCGATGCAGTCCTGCAATATGGATTTGTGGGTTGTTCAGCGCAAAGCGCAGTTTATAGGGGACATGACGCACTTCAAACAGCATAAAGACCACCGTCATCACCAACAGGACGACGCTGGCCATGGCGCCGGATAGACTTGTCATCAGCGTGGTTGTGAAGGTCATCAGCTTGTCGGAGTCCATGCGTTGCAGCATGCGTTCTGGGGACATATGCAGATTCAGAAAAGGCACCATCTCTTGCAAATACAGAACTTTGCGCGTCAGCTCCTTATTGTATTTTGGCAGCAGGTCCATGAATTCAGTGATTGACGACGCCAGAACGCCGACCAACGCCGTAAGAACGATCAGCATCACCACGACCACTAACGTAATGGCTACCGGGCGACGTACCCCCCGGCGAATAAACCAGGTGACCAGTGGATTCAATACGATGGCAAAAAAGAGAGCCAGTAGCAGTTGCACAATGATATCCGCCGCGGCATGGATACCTGCGAGGATCACCACCAGAGCGGCCAGTTTGAGCAAAATGTGCAAACCCGTTTTATCGGGCTGAGCGGTTGTCATGTTTTCTTCCTGTTTGCGTTTTTGCATTAAGTGTAGCGGTTGGCTTGCGTCTGTTAATCCTAAACTGGCTGCTGATTTATAGTCTGCAACATGGTAGAAATGAAACACTGTTGTGAAAATGTGGTGACCCTCCATGCCCGAACCCGTCGCTGAACCGACGCTTAGCGGTTTACGCCTGAATCTGCGTATTGTTTCTGTGGTGATGTTTAATTTCGCCAGCTACCTGACCATCGGCCTGCCGCTCGCGGTATTGCCTGGCTACGTCCATGACGTGATGGGATTTAGCGCTTTCTGGGCAGGTCTGGTCATCAGCCTGCAATATTTCGCTACGCTGCTGAGCCGTCCTCATGCAGGTCGCTATGCCGACCTGCTGGGACCAAAGAAGATTGTGGTATTCGGGCTGTGCGGCTGCTTTTTAAGTGGGCTGGGCTATTTACTGGCGGGCTCAACGAACGGCTGGCCGCTGGCCAGCCTACTGCTGCTATGCCTGGGGCGCGTGGTTCTTGGCATCGGGCAAAGCTTTGCCGGAACCGGCTCTACGCTGTGGGGCGTGGGGGTTGTTGGCTCAATGCACATCGGACGGGTGATTTCGTGGAACGGCATCGTGACTTATGGCGCGATGGCGATAGGCGCTCCGCTGGGCGTTCTGTTTTATGCCTGGGGAGGCTTACGGGGGCTGGCGCTGACCGTGATGGGCGTGGCGTTGCTGGCGATACTGCTGGCGCTCCCTCGTCCGGCGGTGAAAGCCAGTAAAGGCAAACCATTGCCGTTTCGCGCGGTACTTGGGCGCGTCTGGTTGTACGGTATGGCGCTGGCCCTGGCCTCCGCTGGATTTGGGGTAATCGCTACCTTCATTACCCTGTTTTATGATGCCAAAGACTGGGATGGCGCCGCATTCGCGCTGACGCTTTTTAGCTGCACGTTTGTGGGCACGCGTTTGCTGTTCCCAAACGGCATCAACCGCTTAGGCGGACTGAATGTGGCAATGATCTGCTTTAGCGTCGAGATTGTTGGGCTGCTGCTGGTCGGGATGGCTTCCATGCCGTGGATGGCGAAAATCGGTGTTCTGCTGGCCGGCGCTGGGTTCTCGCTAGTCTTCCCGGCGCTGGGCGTGGTGGCGGTAAAAGCCGTTCCGCAGCAAAATCAGGGCGCTGCGCTGGCGACCTACACGGTGTTTATGGATTTATCACTGGGGATTACCGGGCCGCTGGCCGGGCTGGTCATGACGTGGGCGGGCGTGCCGGTTATCTATCTGGCGGCAGCCGGGCTGGTAGCGGTGGCGTTGTTGCTGACCTGGCGGTTAAAAAAACGGCCTCAGGTGGTGTCACCGGAAGCCGCGTCATCGTCTTAACCGTTACTGGATAACCAGCGTGTTAATGATATTTTCTGCGGTCGTCTGCGCTTTTTGCTGATCGTCAGCAGGCAGCGTGATTTGCAGAGTCAGCAGTTGGTTGTCCACTTTACCCAGCACTACGGAAGAGTAAGCGGTCTGGCCTTTGGCCGAGATGATGCTGTCTAACTGCTGCAGCGTGTGGCCTTTCAGCTCAATAGATTTATTGGTGACGACCTGCAGTTGCGGGTCGCGGCTACGCTGCTGATCTTCCAGGCGCTTTGCCAGTACGGCAAGATCTTCGTTGGTATTGTCGCCAACAATCACAATCACCGCTTTCTGGCCGGTTGCGTCAGAATATACGTGCATATTGTTCGCCTGAGTGCCCAGCTTGCCGCTCTGATCGGTCATATCCGCAGGCAGGGAAAAACTGAGTTTGCCGTCCAGCAGGCTGACCGGTTGTCCGGTGGCGCTACTCTCCGCGGCAGCACCCTCTGCTGGCGCTTTTGTATCGCTATTATCACAGGCCGCAAGCCCCATAACCAGCAGGCCAATACCGACATATTTAACCAGATTGCGCATTGACTTCTTCCTTTCGATAAACGGCCATAACGGCTCATTCGTTCATCTTATCACAACTCGGAAAATGAACCTTTAACTCGTCTGCAATGCAGAGATTTCGGATTTATCTGCCAGCCTTTTCAGTAACATATTCAGCAGTACGCCATACATTGGCAGGAAGAAAATAATGCTGATCAGCACTTTGAAGCAGTAATCGACCAGCGCGATTTCCATCCAGTGCTCGGCCATAAAGGCGTCCGGGCTGCGCCAGAAGGCGATAAAGAAGAAGGCCAATGTATCGCTGATGTTGCCAAACAGCGTGGAAGCCGTCGGCGCCAACCACCAGCGCCGGTTCTGACGCAGGCGGTTGAAGACATGCACATCCAGAATTTGTCCCAGCGCGTAAGCCATAAAGCTGGCGGCGGCGATACGGGCGACAAACAGATTAAAGTGCAGCAACGCGCCGAAGCCCTGCCACGATCCCATATAGAACAGGGATGAAACGACATAAGAGATCAGCAGCGCAGGGATCATGACCGCAAAGATGATACGACGTGCCAACGGCGCGCCAAAAATACGCACGGTCAGGTCGGTCGCGAGGAATATAAACGGAAAGCTAAAAGCGCCCCAAGTGGTATGGAAACCAAAAATGGAGATCGGGAGCTGCACCAGATAGTTGCTGGAGGTGATCACCAGCAGATGAAATAGCGATAGCCAAAACAACGCTTTTACGCGCTGAGATTGTGTAAACGGAGTCATATTGTGACCTTTTTGTTGGATGGGGTGAGGGAACCCAATAAAAAACCGTCGCATGATACTGCTTTAAGAGCACATTGCAATGGTTGTTTTTCACGCAATCGTTAACCTGATTGGCTTACGCCACAACAGAGCGTAAAATAACGCCGTTTTTGAATGAACGAGACTACGATGAGCGATCTGTTTACCTCTCCCGACCATACTCTTGATGCCCAGGGGTTGCGCTGCCCGGAACCCGTAATGATGGTACGTAAAACCGTGCGCGGCATGCAGGCGGGTGAAACGCTGCTGATTGTCGCCGACGATCCGGCAACAACCCGTGACATTCCCGGCTTTTGTACCTTTATGGAACATGAACTGGTGGCCAAAGAGACTGACTCTCTTCCGTACCGCTATCTGGTGCGCAAAGGCCAGTAATCTTGTTATGCCGGATGGCGCTAACGCTTATCCGGCCTACAAAGACGGTGTAACCTCCAGGACGGATAAGGCAACGCCGCACCCGGCGCACACATTATCCTTTACGCAATAACCGCAACGCGTTAGCGGTCACCAGTACCGTCGCCCCCGTATCGGCCAGCACCGCCAGCCACAGCCCGGTTATCCCGAGCAGCGTGGTGACGAGAAAAATCCCCTTCAGGCCCAGCGCAATCGCAATGTTCTGGCGAATATTGGCGTGGGTGGCGCGCGCCAGCTGAATCATTTGCACCAGACCACGCAGACGGTTGTGGGTCAGGGCGGCATCGGCGGTCTCCAGCGCGACGTCGGTCCCGCTTCCCATCGCAATACCCATTGTGGCCGCTTTCATTGCCGGAGCGTCGTTGATGCCGTCGCCGACCATCGCCAGCGGCGACTGTTGGTTAAGATGGGTAACGGCCTGTACCTTATCTTCCGGCAAAAGACCCGCTTTGAATTCGAGGCCCAGTTCACCGGCAATGGCGGCCGCCGCACGTGGGTTATCACCGGTCAGGATCACCCCTTTCACGCCAATCTGATTAAGCTCGCTGATGGCGCTGCGAGCGTCGTCTCGCAGCGTGTCCTGTAGGGCCAGCACGCCGAGAACGGTATCGTTACGCAGCACCAGCACTACCGTTTGGCCCGCGCTTTCCAGCTCGCTTATCTGCCCGGCAAAGGCATCGGCAGGCTGCTTACCGGCCGCGCAAATCAGCACGCGTTCGCCGTTGACCAGCGCTTCAATTCCAGAGCCAACCAGCGCCCGTTGCTCTTTTGCGACAGGAATAGTCAGCTCGCGCGTTTGTGCTTCCCGAACAATCGCTTGTGCCAGCGGGTGCGTCGCGCCCTGCTCTACAGCCGCTGCCAACGCCAGCAGTTCAGCCTCACCAATACCGCTTGCCGGATGAATCGCCGTGACGCGTGGTTTACCGACGGTCAGGGTGCCGGTTTTATCAAACGCCACCTGCGTGACTCTACCCAACTGTTCCAGCGCGGCCCCGCCTTTGATTAACGCGCCACGACGCGCCGCGGCGGCAAGACCAGAAGTAATGGCTGCGGGTGTTGAAATCACCAGAGCGCAAGGACAGCCAATCAGCAGCAGCGTCAGTCCTTTGTAAATCCACTCCTGCCAGGATGCGGCAAATAGCAGCGGCGGTACGAGGGTGACCAGCAGCGCAACCGCCATAATGGCCGGGGTGTAAATCCGGCTGAAACGGTCAATAAAGCGCTCAATGGGGGCACGGCGTTCTTCCGCTTCTTCAATCAGCTTCAGAATACGATCAATGGCGCTGGCACCCGGCTCGGAGAGTACTTCCAGCGTTACAAGACGGTCCACGCTGGTGGCGCCGGCCGGGACTTTCTCGCCGGTGGCGCGTTCAACGGGGATCGATTCGCCGGTCAGGGCGCTTTCATCAAAGCTGGCAAAACCAGAGACCAGTTTGCCGTCGGCAGGTAAACGTCCACCTGCGGCAACTTCAATAACATCGCCAGGCCGGAGAGTATTGATAGCCACCTCTTCGCGCTCGCCGTTACGCAAGCGTGTGGCGGTTTCCGGTTTGAGCGCCATCAGCGCGCTGACCCCTTTGCGGGCGCGGCTGGCGGCCCATCCTTCCAGGCGTTCGCCAATTAAAAACAGCAACAGCACCATGGCGGCTTCCGCCGTAGCGCCGATAAACAGTGCGCCAATGGCGGCCACGCTCATCAACGTTTCAATGGCAAAGTAGCTGCCGGTTTTCATCAGGCGCAGAGCCTGAAGGGCAATGGGATACAGACCAACCAGCGTGGTGGCGATAAACGCTATCTGACCAAAGGGGTGATTGAACTGCTCCAGCCCCCAACTAATCGCCATCATGATAATCAGCGAAATCAGCGGCAGGTTATCTTTAAAGCGTGACTCGGGAGCGGCGTCCGACGCGTGCTCATCGCGCAGGGCATAGCCTGCCTTCTGCACCGCGTTTTCAACTTGCTGACGGATATCGGAACCGGCATCGACCACCAGTTTTTCAGTGGCGAACAGAACCTGGACCTGGTTGACGCCGCTGACCTGGCGGACCGCATTCTCTACTTTTCGGGCGCAGGCCGCACAGTCCATGCCCGCCACTTTCCAGGAATAGCGGGTACCTTGTACGGTATCGGATACGGGCGGTGGGGTAGAGCAGCTTCCTTCGCAGCAGCAGTCATCCACCTTTTGTGGCGCAGGCACTGGCTTGAAAGAAGAGAATTGTGGGACCTTTTTGCCACGGGTATCGGGTGTCGACATGGCATCCTCCGGTTGATAATCATTTCGTATTAACCGGAGGATACACTCTGGAGTCGACTCCAGAGTCAAGCGTTTTAAAGATACAACGAACGAACAATCAGGAAATGTCCGGCGAAGTAGCAGGCGGCGGCAATTGCGTTATCGGCGCGGAAGCGGCGACGATAATGGCTACCCAGCCAGACAATGTTGCCGATGAACAGGAGCGATGCGCCCATAAATGCCGACAGCGCCGGCGCGGTCGGGCGGAAGAACCACAGCTCTCCGGCCATCCAGACCATCATCAGCGTGATGCCGATAAAGGTGCAGATAGCGACACGCAGCTCTTCCAGACGCGTCCAGATCACGGCAATCAGCAACGCCCCCATTACGACCAGCACCAACGGCAGAGGCCAGAAAAACGACAGCGTCATTTGGCTGGCGAAGTAGATGGTATACAGCAGATGCGACAGGAAGAATGCTCCCACGGCGTACAGCAGGCGTTGGCGCGGTAACAGCGTAAGCGCATCACCCAGCAGTGAGGCAAGCAGGCCAGCCAGTACCAGATAGCTGATAGCGTTAAACATTGGCGCCTGCCAGGCCAGCAGCGCCAGGAGCAGCAATGTCAGGGGCTTAAAGACCCAGCGTTGCCATGCAGGCCCACGATAGGAAGCATCCACGAACAACCATGCGGAAAGACAGACAGCGATAAACGACCAAAGCATCTTAGTTCCTTGAATTCGTTATTTTTTCGTAAGCGGGGTGCTCACGGCTCTACTGTCCAGTGTAGAGGCCGACACAGCCAGATGACAACACCATAACAGGCAATGTATGCTTATTTCCGCATTTTCTGATGGGTTAATAACATGAGCAAACCACCACTTTTTTTAATTATTATCATTATCTTAATCGTTGTCGCCGCGTCGTTTCGTTTTGTCCAGCAGCGGCGTGAAAAAGCCGATAATGATGCGGCGCCGCTGGTGCAAAAGCAGGTGGTGGTGAGTAACAAACGGGAAAAACCGCTTAACGATCGGCGATCCCGTCAGCAGGAAGTGAGCCCGGCAGGAACCAGCATGCGCTATGAAGCCAGCTTTAAGCCACAAAGCGGCGGCCTCGAGCAAACCTTTCGTTTGGACGCCCGCCAGTACCATGCGTTAACGGTTGGGGATAAAGGCACGCTGAGTTACAAAGGTTCGCGTTTTATTGATTTTACGGCTGAACGCTAAGATTTCATCTGACTGATGCCGGATGGCTGCTTACGCCTTATCCGGCCTACAAATTTTGTCGCCCCGGCTCGCAACGCGCCGCTGGGCGAAAAGAGCGCAGTTACTTCTTCAACTGATCTTTAATCTTCTTCTGCCACACCAGCAGTTCAAAAACGCCGAACAGAAAAATACGGATTTTCTCTCCACCGGTCATCTGCGGGCCATCTTTGGGCATGGTGCTTTTTAGCAGCGCCAACTGCATGCCATGCATTAGCACCATAAATATCAGCGCGACGTTAACGAAGATGTTAAGAGGGCGTGGAAAGGGTTGAAAAATATTCAGTAGTAAAAATGCCCAGACGCACAGCATCAGCAGGCGTCCCAGGTTAATCAGCATCGTGTTCTCCTCGTGCTTCACGTTGGTACAGGCGATAGGCGACCTGTCCGGCGACTTTTTCACGGTATAGCGACCAGTTTACCGGAACCGGCGGCAAACCGTTTTCTACTTCGCTTTCAACGTAAATATACGCTTCATTTGCCAGCCAGCCATGAGTTTCCAGAAGAGTTAATGTTTCTTCCAGTAATCCTTTGCGGAACGGCGGGTCAACAAATACCACGTTATGCGGCGTACCCGTCTGGGCCAAAAATGTCAGCGTATTGGTATTGACGACGCGGGCATGGGGGGCTTTCAGCGTGGCGAGATTCTTTTGTAGCTGCTGAGATACCGCGCGATCCATCTCCAGAAGCGTCGCATTTGCCGCATAGCGAGAGAGAGCTTCCAGACCCAGCGCGCCGCTGCCGGCGAAGCAGTCCAGGCAGTGGGCATCGACCATTACCGGGGCCAGCCAGTTAAACAACGTTTCGCGTACACGGTCAGTGGTCGGACGCAGGCCAGGGCTGTCCGGAACCGGGAGTTTACGGCCACGCCATTGCCCGCCAATAATGCGAATCTGGCCGCTACCAGAGTGATTCGGTTTTTTCATTTCAATTATTGCTCAATCCGCTGCTGACGTGTCATTCCAGGCGGTGATGTGAGTTAAGTTAAGTGATAGACTATTTCATCATTTTTTTAGCTGCTATGTACATAGCGTTGACGCTGTGCCATGAAGCAACAGCGGGGGAGTGTAGTCGCAAATGGCGAAAGAGAAAAAACGTGGCTTTTTTTCCTGGCTGGGCTTTGGTCAAAAAGAGCAGGCACCGGAAAACGAGACAGAAGTAAAAAACGAAGAACAACAACCGGTTGCGGAAGAAGCTACCGTCGTTGACGAACCGCCGCGCGCCGAGGAAACCCGTAGCGAAGCACAAACGCAAGCCTTTGCAGCTGAAGTCGTTGAAGTGACTGAACAGGTTGCGGAAATCGAAAAACTGCAGCCGGAAGAAGAACCTGTCGCCGAACAACCACAGCCGAAAATTGAGCCGGTTGCTGAAACCGTTGTGGAAACGCCAGCAGCGGTGGTCATCGAACGCGAAGAATTGCCGCTGCCGGAAGAGGTTAAAACCGAAGATGTTTCTGCCGAAGAGTGGCAGGCCGAAGCGGAAACCGTGGAAATCGTTGAGGCGGCTGAAGAAGAAGCTGAAAACGAACCGCAACTGACCGATGAAGAGCTGGAAGCACAGGCGCTGGCCGCTGAGGCTGCTGAAGAAGCCGTCATGGTTGTGCCGGTAGAAGAACCTGCCGTTGAAGAACCGGTAAAAGAAGAGGCAGTCCAGGAGCAGGAAAAACCAACTAAAGAAGGTTTCTTTGCGCGCCTGAAACGCAGCCTGCTGAAAACAAAAGAAAACCTCGGTTCCGGATTTATCAGTCTGTTCCGTGGTAAAAAGATCGACGATGATCTGTTTGAAGAGCTGGAAGAGCAGTTGCTCATCGCCGACGTGGGCGTAGAAACGACCCGCAAGATCATTGCGAATCTGACGGAAGGCGCCAGTCGCAAGCAGCTTAAAGACGCGGAAGCGCTGTACGGTCTGCTGAAAGACGAGATGGGCGAGATTCTGGCGAAGGTTGACGAACCGCTGAATGTTGATGGCAAAACACCCTTTGTTATCTTAATGGTTGGCGTCAACGGCGTGGGCAAAACCACCACTATCGGTAAGCTGGCGCGTCAGTTTGAGCAACAGGGTAAATCGGTCATGCTGGCGGCGGGCGATACTTTCCGTGCGGCGGCGGTAGAACAGCTGCAGGTCTGGGGTCAGCGTAACAATATCCCGGTGATTGCTCAGCATACCGGTGCGGATTCTGCGTCCGTTATCTTTGATGCCATCCAGGCGGCGAAGGCGCGTAACGTAGACGTGCTGATCGCTGATACCGCAGGGCGTTTGCAGAATAAATCGCACCTGATGGAAGAATTGAAAAAAATCGTTCGCGTCATGAAGAAGCTGGACGAAGATGCGCCGCATGAAGTTATGCTGACTATCGATGCCAGCACCGGGCAGAATGCGATAAGCCAGGCCAAACTGTTCCATGAAGCGGTGGGCTTAACCGGTATCACCCTGACCAAGCTGGACGGTACGGCGAAGGGCGGGGTCATCTTCTCGGTTGCTGATCAGTTTGGCATCCCTATCCGCTATATCGGTGTGGGCGAACGTATCGAGGATTTACGTCCGTTTAAAGCGGACGATTTTATAGAGGCACTTTTTGCCCGAGAGGATTAACAATGATTCGCTTTGAACATGTCAGCAAGGCCTATCTCGGTGGGAGACAAGCGCTGCAGGGAGTGACCTTCCATATGCAGCCTGGCGAGATGGCGTTTCTGACCGGCCACTCCGGCGCGGGGAAAAGTACCCTGCTGAAGCTGATTTGTGGAATTGAACGGCCCAGCGCCGGGAAAATCTACTTCAGCGGGCATGACATCAGCCGTTTGAAAAACCGTGAAGTGCCGTTTCTGCGTCGTCAGATTGGCATGATTTTTCAGGATCACCACCTGTTGATGGACCGAACCGTGTTTGACAACGTGGCAATCCCGCTGATCATCGCGGGCGCCAGCGGGGACGATATTCGTCGTCGCGTGTCAGCGGCGCTGGATAAAGTCGGGCTACTGGACAAAGCGAAAAACTTCCCGATTCAGCTCTCCGGCGGTGAACAACAGCGCGTGGGCATCGCTCGTGCGGTGGTGAACAAACCTGCGGTACTGCTGGCGGATGAACCAACGGGGAACCTGGATGACGCGCTGTCAGAAGGGATCCTTCGCCTGTTCGAAGAGTTTAACCGCGTCGGGGTCACGGTATTAATGGCCACGCACGATATTGGCCTGATCTCCCGTCGCTCCTATCGCCAAATGGTTCTGAGCGATGGACATCTGCATGGAGGCCTGGCGCATGAATAGACGTGACGCTATTAATCAAATCAAGCAGTTCGGTGGCCGACTGGATCGCTTTCGTAAATCGGGCGGTGCGCCGGGAGACGGCGGTCGCAATGCGCCAAAGCGGGCGAAAACTGCGCCAAAGCCGAACTCGCGTAAAACCAATGTCTTTAACGAGCAGGTACGTTATGCGTTCCAGGGCGCTTTGCAGGACCTGAAAAGCAAGCCGCTGGCGACGTTTCTGACGGTGATGGTTATTGCCATCTCCCTGACGCTGCCAAGCGTGTGCTACATGGTTTATAAGAACGTAGACCATGCGGCAAGCCAGTATTATCCGTCCCCGCAGATCACCGTTTACCTGCAAAAAACGCTGGATGATGATGCGGCGGCGCGGGTGGTGGGTCAGTTGCAGGCCGAGCAGGGCGTTGAGAAAGTGAATTATCTTTCCCGTGACGACGCGCTGGGTGAATTCCGTAACTGGTCTGGTTTTGGCGGCGCGCTGGATATGCTGGAAGAGAACCCGCTGCCGGCCGTGGCGGTGGTTATCCCTAAACTGGACTTCCAGGGGACGGACTCGCTGAACACGCTGCGTGACCGCATCGCACAAATCAACGGTATTGATGAAGTGCGGATGGATGACAGCTGGTTCGCTCGCCTGGCGGCGCTGACGGGCCTTGTTGGACGCGTTTCCGCGATGATTGGCGTGCTGATGGTGGCGGCGGTCTTCCTCGTCATTGGTAACAGCGTACGTCTGAGTATTTTTGCGCGTCGCGATACCATTAACGTGCAGAAACTGATTGGCGCGACGGATGGATTTATCCTGCGTCCGTTCCTTTATGGTGGTGCACTGCTCGGTTTTTCCGGCGCATTTCTTTCACTGATTTTGTCAGAAATTTTGGTGATGCGTCTGTCGTCAGCGGTAACTGAAGTGGCGCAGGTTTTTGGAACCAAGTTTGATATCAACGGCTTATCATTCGACGAATGCCTGTTATTGCTGCTGGTGTGCTCGATGATTGGCTGGGTGGCAGCCTGGCTTGCCACGGTTCAACATTTACGCCACTTTACCCCCGATTAAAAAATCTCTGGTATAATCTTTCCCTGCACTGAGTAGTTCGCTCTGCAGGGAAAGAGTCCCTGTTGTCTCTTCCCGGCGTATTCATTGTGATGTCACATTTTGTGCGTAATCTATACACATTACGACATGGAACTTGTGGATAAAATCACTGTCTGATAAAAGATTGAATGATATTCTCGTTGCTCATAAGCTCTGGCATGGTTGTTGCTACTGGTTTTTGTTAATTAGTTTTTAGCCAATGCGCCAGATGAAAAGATTGAGAGGATTTGAATGACCAAAGAAATGCAAAATTTAGCTTTAGCCCCTGTTGGTAACCTGGAATCTTACATCCGGGCTGCGAACGCGTGGCCGATGTTGTCGGCTGACGAGGAGCGGGCACTGGCTGAAAAGCTGCATTACCAGGGCGATCTGGAAGCAGCTAAAACGCTGATCCTGTCTCACCTGCGCTTTGTTGTTCATGTTGCTCGTAATTATGCGGGCTATGGCCTGCCGCAGGCGGATCTGATTCAGGAAGGTAATATCGGCCTGATGAAAGCCGTGCGCCGTTTCAACCCGGAAGTGGGTGTGCGCCTGGTTTCTTTCGCCGTGCACTGGATCAAAGCTGAGATCCACGAATACGTCCTGCGTAACTGGCGTATCGTTAAAGTCGCGACCACCAAAGCGCAGCGTAAACTGTTCTTTAACCTGCGTAAAACCAAGCAGCGTCTGGGCTGGTTTAACCAGGATGAAGTCGAAATGGTTGCTCGCGAACTGGGTGTTTCCAGCAAAGACGTGCGCGAAATGGAATCCCGTATGGCGGCGCAGGACATGACGTTTGACATGTCTTCAGACGATGAGTCTGACAGCCAGCCGATGGCTCCGGTGCTGTATCTGCAGGATAAATCTTCTAACTTTGCCGACGGCATTGAAGAAGATAACTGGGAAGATCAGGCCGCGAACAAACTGACCCACGCAATGGAAGGCCTGGACGAGCGTAGCCAGGACATCATTCGTGCCCGTTGGCTGGACGAAGACAACAAATCGACGTTACAGGAGCTGGCCGATCGCTACGGCGTTTCCGCTGAACGTGTTCGTCAGCTTGAAAAGAACGCCATGAAAAAACTGCGTGCGGCGATCGAAGCGTAATCTTCGCGCATTGCCAATGAACCCTCGAATGTGAATTCGGGGGTTTTGTTTTTTGTAGGCCGGATAAGGCGTTTACGCTGCCATCCGGCAACACCTTTGCCCGATGGCGCTTTGCTTATCGGGCCTATGACCTTTCCTCCCCTCCACAGACACGAATTTGTTATCTGGATGTAAATTTAGCTATTCCAAAATAATAAAAATCGGGTATGTTTTAGCAGAGTATGCTGCTAAAGCACGGGTGGCTATCCAATAATCGAAATAAAGTGCTGAACAACAACATCACAACACACGTAATAACCACAATAATGGGGATTGTCAGGATGAATATGAAGGGTAAAGCGTTATTGGCAGGATGTATCGCCCTGTCTTTGAGCAATATGGCGTTTGCTAAGGATATTAAAGTGGCCGTTGTCGGCGCGATGTCCGGTCCGGTAGCGCAGTATGGCGATCAGGAATTTACTGGCGCAGAGCAGGCGATCGCAGATATCAACGCCAAGGGCGGCGTGAAGGGTGACAAACTGGTCATGGTGAAATATGACGATGCCTGTGACCCGAAACAAGCGGTAGCGGTTGCTAACAAAGTGGTCAACGACGGGATTAAATACGTTATTGGTCACCTGTGCTCTTCTTCCACTCAGCCTGCATCAGACATCTATGAAGACGAAGGTATTCTGATGATCACCCCAGCGGCAACGGCGCCAGAACTGACCGCGCGCGGCTATAATCTGGTGTTGCGTACCACCGGTCTCGATTCCGATCAGGGCCCAACTGCGGCGAAATATATCGTCGATAAAGTGAAACCGAAGCGCATTGCCATCGTTCACGACAAACAGCAGTACGGCGAAGGCCTGGCGCGCTCCGTGCAGGACAACCTCAAGAAAGCCAACGCTGATGTGGTGTTCTTCGACGGTATCACCGCCGGCGAAAAAGATTTCTCTACGCTGGTGGCGCGTCTGAAGAAAGAAAATATTGATTTCGTTTACTACGGTGGTTACCACCCGGAAATGGGGCAGATTCTGCGTCAGGCGCGCGCTGCTGGCCTGAAAACCCAGTTTATGGGACCGGAAGGGGTAGCGAACGTATCGCTGTCTAACATCGCGGGCGAGTCTGCGGAAGGTTTACTGGTGACGAAACCGAAGAACTACGATCAGGTTCCGGCGAACAAACCCATCGTAGATGCTATTAAAGCCAAGAAACAGGATCCGAGCGGCGCATTCGTCTGGACCACCTACGCCGCGCTGCAATCCTTGCAGGCCGGCCTGAACCAGTCTGACGATCCGGCTGAAATTGCCAAATACCTGAAAGCAAACTCAGTGGAAACCGTAATGGGGCCGCTTTCATGGGATGCGAAGGGCGATCTGAAAGGCTTCGAGTTCGGCGTGTTTGACTGGCACGCAAACGGGACGGCGACAGACGCCAAGTAATTGAGTGCCGGGTGGCGGCTTCGCCTTACCCGGCCTACATACTTACCAGGTCTACAACGAGCACTTCGTAGGCCGGATAAGCGTCAGCGCCATCCGGCTTTCTTTTAGCGCTTCTCCCAGCCATTCTCCTGGGCTGTAAACCCTAACGCCTGCATAAACGCGGCCATCACGCTGCGGTCTTCAACGCCGACGTCGGCCATCCACCATGAACTCACGTCAGGGTTTTCCCGGATCACTTCTTCGATCAAATACTGCCCGACGCCGCGACGGCGGGTGATATCGCGCACGCGCAATGAATCCAGCGCGCCTTGTGTGCCGCTCAGGGTTACGCGAACTGCGCCTAACAGACGCTCGTTAAAGCGCGCGGCGTAAATCCGGTGCGTTTCATCTACGCTTAACGATGAGGCGGAATATTCCGGCCAGATTTTACCCAGATCAATCTGGTCCTGGTCGCTAAAGTTATCTAAACGAACGATGGTCAGCTTCATTAACAGCATGTCCAAATCACAAAAGATGGAATCAGTGTACCGAAATAATTCGCCCGGATGCTTTCTCTTTTTTACGTGATTCACCAGGTTAATAGTTTTGTAACAACGGTAATGACAGATTGAAACAGTAGAGATTGAAAAACAGGCAGGATAATCCCCTGGAATGCAGCATTTTATTCCGCTCTTTGTGCCATTATTTTATGCTGACAAACGCGCTTTTTTTTGTTTATCTATAGTGAAAAGCAGAATATTATCTTTTCTTAATCGACTGAAAAATAGAGCTTTTAGCCGTAATTTGCTTAAAAAACTGTGCTAACCCATTAATGAGACTGGTAAAAATAGCACAGCGCAAAAAAAGCACAGTCTGCTTTTTAACCACATAAATACAAAATATTAATTACGTCACGAATGGGGATTCAGAAATGAAACGGAATGCGAAAACAATCATCGCAGGGGTGATAGCACTGGCAATGTCGCATGCGGTCATGGCGGAAGATATCAAGGTCGCTGTTGTTGGCGCGATGTCAGGTCCGGTCGCGCAGTGGGGTGATATGGAATTTAATGGCGCACGTCAGGCCATAAAAGATATCAATGCCAAAGGTGGAGTCAAAGGCGACAAACTGGTCGCTGTGGAATATGACGACGCTTGCGATCCAAAACAAGCCGTTGCGGTAGCGAACAAAATCGTCAATGACGGCATTCAGTACGTTATTGGTCATCTGTGCTCATCTTCTACGCAGCCTGCATCAGATATCTATGAAGATGAAGGCATTCTGATGATTTCTCCTGGCGCAACCAATCCAGAACTGACCCAGCGCGGTTATGCACACATTATGCGTACAGCGGGCCTGGACTCCTCTCAGGGGCCGACCGCCGCGAAATACATCCTGGAGAAAGTGAAGCCGCAGCGCATCGCCATCATTCACGATAAACAGCAATACGGTGAAGGCCTGGCGCGTTCAGTTCAGGACAGCCTGAAAGCGGGCAAAGGCAACATCGTCTTCTTCGATGGGATCACCGCCGGGGAAAAAGATTTTTCTGCGCTGATCGCCCGCCTGAAAAAAGAAAATATCGACTTTGTTTATTACGGCGGCTACTACCCGGAAATGGGGCAAATGCTGCGCCAGGCGCGTTCTGTCGGGCTGAAAACCCAGTTTATGGGACCAGAGGGCGTCGGCAATGCGTCGCTGTCTAATATCGCCGGTGATGCCGCTGAAGGCATGCTGGTGACCATGCCAAAACGCTATGACCAGGATCCGGCGAATAAAGCTATCGTCGATGCGCTCAAAGCTGACAAGAAAGATCCAACCGGTCCGTACGTGTGGATCACTTATGCAGCCGTCCAGTCATTGGCAACTGCAATGGATCGCAGCGGTAGCAAAGAGCCGTTGGACCTGGTGAAAGATCTGAAAGCACACGGGGCTGATACCGTGATTGGGCCGCTGAAATGGGACGAAAAAGGCGATTTGAAGGGATTTGAGTTTGGTGTCTTCCAGTGGCACGCGGACGGATCATCGACCGTCGCGAAGTAATCGCTGAAGACGAGTTATCCCACCGCCCGTACAAAACGGGCGGGTTAAGAAAGGTTACCTTATGTCCGAGCAGTTCCTCTATTTCTTGCAGCAGATGTTTAACGGCGTCACGCTGGGAAGCACCTACGCGCTGATCGCTATCGGTTATACGATGGTGTACGGCATTATCGGCATGATCAACTTCGCCCACGGCGAGGTGTATATGATCGGCAGCTATGTTTCCTTTATGATCATCGCTGCGCTAATGATGATGGGTATTGATTCCAGTTGGCTACTGGTCGCGGCGGGTTTCGTTGGCGCGATTGTGATTGCCAGCGCCTACGGTTGGAGTATTGAACGCGTGGCATATCGGCCCGTGCGCAGCTCCAAGCGCCTGATTGCGCTGATTTCCGCCATCGGGATGTCTATCTTCCTGCAAAACTACGTCAGCCTCACCGAGGGTTCGCGTGATGTGGCGCTGCCCAGCCTGTTCAACGGCCAGTGGACTGTTGGCAGTAGTGAAAACTTCTCTGCTTCCATCACCACCATGCAGGCGGTTATCTGGATTGTAACCTTCCTCGCGATGCTGGCGCTGACGCTGTTTATCCGCTATTCGCGTATGGGTCGCGCCTGTCGTGCCTGCGCGGAAGATCTGAAGATGGCCAGCCTGCTCGGTATTAACACCGATCGCGTGATTGCGCTGACCTTTGTGATTGGCGCGGCAATGGCGGCGGTAGCGGGCGTACTGCTCGGTCAGTTCTACGGGGTAATTAACCCGTACATCGGCTTTATGGCCGGGATGAAGGCCTTTACCGCGGCGGTACTGGGCGGCATCGGCAGCATTCCTGGGGCGATGATCGGCGGCCTGATTTTGGGCGTTGCCGAGGCGCTCTCCTCTGCTTACCTGAGTACCGAATACAAAGACGTGGTGTCGTTCGCGCTGCTGATTCTGGTGCTGCTGGTGATGCCGACCGGTATTCTGGGTCGCCCGGAGGTAGAGAAAGTATGAAACCGATGCATTTTGCAATGGCGCTGCTTTCCGCCGCTATGTTCTTCATTCTGGCGGGCGTCTTTATGGGCGTTCAACTGGAACTTGACGGCACCAAACTGGTGGTGGATACCGCTGCGGATATCCGCTGGCAGTGGGTATTTATCGGCACTGGCGTGGTCTTTCTCTTTCAACTGTTGCGTCCTGCTTTCCAGAAGGGGCTGAAGAGCGTCTCCGGACCGAAGTTTATTCTGCCGGCGATTGATGGCTCCACCGTTAAACAGAAGCTGTTCCTGGTGGCGCTGCTGGTGATTGCCGTGGCGTGGCCGTTTATGGTGTCGCGCGGAACGGTGGATATCGCCACGCTGACGATGATTTATATCATCCTCGGCCTCGGCTTAAACGTGGTAGTGGGGCTTTCCGGTCTGCTGGTGCTGGGCTACGGCGGCTTTTATGCCATCGGCGCTTACACCTTCGCACTGCTGAACCATTATTACGGACTCGGCTTCTGGACCTGTCTGCCGCTGGCAGGGCTGGTTTCCGCTGCTGCGGGCTTCCTGCTCGGCTTCCCGGTACTGCGCCTGCGCGGTGATTATCTGGCGATTGTGACGTTAGGCTTCGGCGAAATCGTCCGTATCCTGCTGCTCAACAACACCGAAGTGACCGGTGGCCCAAATGGTATCAGCCAGATCCCGAAACCCACCTTTTTCGGTCTGGAGTTCAGCCGTACCGCCCGTGAAGGCGGCTGGGATACTTTCAGCAACTTCTTTAATGTGAAGTACGATCCGTCTGACCGCGTCATTTTCCTCTATCTGGTGGCGCTGCTGCTGGTGGTCTTCTCGCTGTTTGTCATCAACCGTCTGCTGCGTATGCCGTTGGGCCGTGCGTGGGAAGCGCTGCGTGAAGATGAAATTGCCTGTCGCTCGCTGGGCTTAAACCCTACGCGCATCAAGCTGACCGCCTTTACCATCAGCGCTGCGTTCGCGGGTTTTGCCGGTACGCTGTTTGCTGCGCGCCAGGGTTTTGTCAGCCCGGAATCGTTCACTTTTGCCGAGTCGGCCTTTGTGCTGGCGATTGTGGTATTGGGCGGAATGGGCTCACAGTTTGCGGTGATCCTCGCGGCTATCCTGTTGGTGGTGTCACGCGAACTGATGCGTGATTTCAACGAATACAGCATGTTAATGCTGGGTGGTTTAATGGTACTGATGATGATCTGGCGTCCGCAGGGCTTGTTGCCGATGACCCGTCCGCAGTTGAAGCTGAAAAACGGGGAAGCGAAAGGAGAGCAGGCATGAGTCAGCCATTATTATCCGTTAACGGCCTGATGATGCGCTTCGGCGGTCTGCTGGCGGTAAACAACGTTGAACTGGAACTGCGTCCGCAGGAAATCGTCTCGTTAATCGGGCCAAACGGCGCGGGGAAAACCACGGTCTTTAACTGTCTGACCGGTTTTTATAAGCCGACCGGCGGCACGATTAAGCTGCGCGACCAGCACCTGGAAGGGCTGCCGGGTCAGCAAATCGCGCGTATGGGCGTGGTGCGTACTTTCCAGCACGTGCGTCTGTTTCGCGAAATGACGGTGATTGAAAACCTGCTGGTGGCGCAACATCAGCAGCTGAAAACCGGTGTCTTCTCCGGTCTGTTGAAAACTCCGTCGTTCAAGCGCGCGCAGAGTGAAGCACTGGATCGCGCCGCCACCTGGCTTGCGCGTATTGGTTTGCTGGAGCATGCCAACCGGCAGGCCAGTAACCTGGCCTACGGCGATCAGCGCCGTCTGGAGATTGCCCGCTGCATGGTGACCCAGCCGGAAATCCTGATGCTCGACGAACCCGCCGCAGGCCTCAACCCGAAAGAGACCAAAGAACTGGACGAGCTGATTGCTGAACTGCGTAACCATCACAACACTACCATTTTGTTGATTGAGCACGATATGAAGCTGGTGATGGGGATTTCCGACCGTATTTACGTGGTGAACCAGGGCACGCCGCTGGCGAACGGGACGCCGGAACAGATTCGTAATAACCCGGATGTTATCCGCGCCTATTTAGGAGAAGCATAATGGGGGCGAGGCATAATATGGATAACGTGATGTTATCGTTCGACAAAGTCAGCGCCCACTACGGCAAGATACAGGCGCTGCACGATGTCAGCTTGTATATCAACCAGGGTGAAATCGTTACTCTGATTGGCGCCAACGGCGCGGGAAAAACCACGCTGCTCGGTACGTTATGCGGCGATCCGCGTGCGACCAGCGGGCGAATTGTCTTTGATGGTAAAGACATTACCGACTGGCAGACGGCGAAAATCATGCGCGAAGCGGTCGCGATTGTTCCGGAAGGGCGTCGCGTGTTTTCCCGCATGACGGTCGAAGAGAACCTGGCGATGGGCGGCTTCTTTGCCGAAAAGGACCAGTTTCAGGAACGCATCAAATGGGTGTATGACCTGTTTCCTCGCCTGCATGAGCGTCGAATTCAGCGTGCGGGAACGATGTCCGGCGGTGAACAACAGATGCTGGCGATAGGTCGTGCGCTGATGAGCCAGCCGAGGCTGCTACTGCTTGATGAACCGTCGCTGGGTCTGGCACCGATTATCATCCAGCAGATTTTTAACACCATCGAGCAGTTGCGCGAGCAGGGGATGACCATCTTCCTCGTTGAACAGAACGCTAACCAGGCACTGAAGCTCGCCGATCGCGGCTACGTGCTGGAAAACGGTCATGTGGTGCTGGAAGACACCGGTGATGCGTTACTGGCTAACGAAGCGGTGCGCAGCGCGTATCTGGGCGGTTAACCATTCTCTGAATAGACAAGGGGCCCGCTGTGGCCCCTTTTTATTGCTCTATGTTATTATTGAGAATAGTTATCAATAATAAAAATGAACATGGAGAAAGGATGATTCGTTCAGGTACCTGCATGATGATTGGTAGTTTGTTTTTGACGCTTTCATTAAATACCCTGGCCTCAGCGCCGCCAGCGTTCGACCCGCGCGACCCATCAATCTGGGAAGAGAAACCGGACAACCCGTTAGCGCAGTCCAACTCGCCCTGCGAAGTCTTCACCAGCTCAGTATGTCCGGGCTGGGAAGATGAGAAATCGGATATCCAGCGCGAACGCGAGCGGCGTGAACAGCAGCGTTTACAGAATGAATATGAACGACGCTGGCGTAAAGATTAATGTTCCTTGCTGGCAGTAACAGATAACATCATCCTGGTCGGGTAAGACATAGCGCTATCCGGCTTTGTTGTGCACCACCCCGCATTTTCCTGTCACTACGATTTCACCGCCTTGCCATCTGTTTGTCGCCTTACTATCTTTTTTTTGTAATAAAAAAGTTATTTTTCTGTCATTCGAGCATGTCATGTTACCCCCGCGAGCATAAAACGCGTGATATCGCGCATCCGGCACAACAAGAGAGATAACCGATGATATCGTTACGACATACAGCTTTAGGACTGGCACTTAGCCTGGCATTTGCAGGTCAGGCACTGGCGGTCACCACTATCCCGTTCTGGCACTCAATGGAAGGCGAACTGGGTAAAGAAGTTGACTCACTGGCGCAACGTTTTAATGCCGCCAATCCCGACTACAAAATTGTTCCGCAGTACAAAGGCAACTACGAGCAAAGCCTGAGCGCAGGTATTGCCGCCTTCCGTACCGGAAACGCGCCTGCGCTGTTGCAGGTTTATGAAGTGGGTACGGCAACAATGATGGCCTCGAAAGCCATTAAACCGGTCTATGAAGTCTTCAAAGAGGCCGGCATTAACTTCGATGAGTCTCAGTTCGTACCGACCGTTTCCGGTTACTACACCGACTCTAAAAGTGGGCACTTGCTCTCCCAGCCGTTTAACAGCTCCACTCCGGTGCTGTACTACAACAAAGATGCCTTCAAAAAAGCCGGTTTAGACCCGGAGCAGCCGCCGAAAACCTGGCAGGATCTGGCGGAATACACCGCGAAGCTGAAAGCCGCAGGCATGAAGTGCGGTTACGCCAGCGGCTGGCAGGGATGGATTCAGATTGAAAACTTCAGCGCCTGGAACGGTCTGCCGGTAGCAACCAAAAACAACGGTTTTGACGGTACTGACGCGGTGCTGGAGTTCAATAAACCGGAACAGGTGAAACATATCGCCCTGCTGGAAGAGCTGAACAAAAAAGGGGATTTCAGCTACTTTGGGCGTAAAGATGAGTCCACCGAGAAGTTCTATAACGGGGATTGTGCCATTACCACCGCCTCTTCTGGTTCTCTGGCTGACATCCGTCACTACGCTAAATTCAACTATGGCGTCGGAATGATGCCGTACGATGCCGACGTGAAGGGCGCACCGCAGAATGCGATTATCGGTGGGGCCAGCCTGTGGGTTATGCAGGGTAAAGACAAAGCAACTTACGAAGGCGTGGCGCAGTTCCTCAACTTCCTGGCGAAGCCTGAAATTGCTGCCGAATGGCACCAGAAGACCGGCTATCTGCCCATCACCACTGCTGCCTACGACCTGACCCGCGAGCAGGGCTTCTATGATAAGAACCCAGGGGCTGATATCGCCACTCGCCAGATGCTGAACAAGCCGCCGTTGCCGTTCACCAAAGGGCTGCGTCTGGGCAACATGCCGCAGATCCGCACTATCGTGGATGAAGAGCTGGAAAGCGTCTGGACCGGGAAGAAAACCCCGCAGCAGGCGTTGGATACCGCCGTTGAACGTGGCAATCAGTTACTGCGTCGTTTTGAGCAATCGACCAAGTCTTAAGTGTATAAGTGCCTGATGGCGCTGCGCTTATCAGGCCTACAGCGTTTGTAGGCCGGATAAGGTGCCTGCACCGCCATCCGGCACCTTCCAGGAAAAGTCTACATGTCTTCATCCCGTCCGGTATTCCGCTCGCGTTGGCTTCCCTATTTGCTGGTGGCTCCGCAGCTGGTTATCACCGTTATTTTCTTTATCTGGCCCGCCGGTGAAGCGCTGTGGTATTCGTTGCAATCCGTTGATCCGTTTGGTCTTTCCAGCCAGTTTGTCGGACTGGAGAACTTTGTCGCGCTGTTTCATGACCCGTACTACCTTGATTCGTTCTGGACCACCATTAAGTTCAGTACGTTCGTCACGGTAAGCGGTCTGCTGGTGTCGTTGTTTTTTGCGGCGCTGGTGAATTACGTGGTGCGTGGCAGTCGTTTTTACCAGACGCTGATGCTGTTGCCTTATGCCGTCGCGCCCGCCGTCGCCGCCGTATTGTGGATCTTCCTGTTTAACCCAGGACGCGGACTGATTACCCATTTTCTCGGTGAGTTTGGCTATGACTGGAACCATGCGCAAAACAGCGGTCAGGCGATGTTCCTGGTGGTGTTTGCGTCGGTCTGGAAGCAGATTAGTTACAACTTCCTGTTCTTCTTTGCCGCACTGCAGTCTATTCCGCGGTCGCTGATTGAGGCCGCCGCGATTGATGGCGCAGGGCCGGTTCGCCGCTTCTTTAAGCTGGCGTTGCCGCTGATAGCCCCGGTCAGCTTCTTTCTGCTGGTGGTGAATCTGGTTTATGCCTTCTTTGATACTTTCCCGGTGATCGATGCCGCCACGGCGGGTGGCCCGGTACAGGCGACCACTACGTTGATTTATAAGATCTATCGCGAAGGGTTTGTTGGGCTGGATCTCTCCGCTTCGGCCGCGCAATCGGTGGTGCTGATGTTCCTGGTCATTATTTTGACGGTGGTGCAGTTCCGCTATGTGGAAAGTAAGGTGCGTTACCAATGATTGAGAACCGTCGTGGGCTAACAATATTCAGCCATGCCATGTTGATTATGGGGATCATGGTGATCCTGTTTCCGCTGTACGTTGCGTTTGTCGCGGCGACGCTGGACAACAAAGCGGTGTTTGAAACGCCGATGACGCTGGTGCCCGGCACACAGCTACTGGAAAACATGAAATACATCTGGGTCAACGGCGTGGGCGTCAATAGCGCGCCGTTCTGGCTGATGATGCTCAACAGTTTCATTATGGCGTTCAGTATTACGGTAGGCAAAATCACCGTTTCTATGCTCTCCGCATTCGCCATCGTCTGGTTCCGTTTTCCGCTGCGCAACCTGTTCTTCTGGATGATTTTTATCACCCTGATGCTGCCGGTTGAGGTGCGTATTTTCCCGACGGTGGAGGTTATCGCCAACCTGAAAATGCTCGACAGCTATGCGGGTCTGACGCTGCCGTTGATGGCATCGGCTACTGCGACCTTCTTGTTTCGGCAGTTCTTTATGACCCTGCCGGATGAACTGGTTGAGGCGGCGCGTATTGACGGTGCGTCACCGATGCGTTTTTTCCGCGATATCGTACTACCGCTGTCAAAAACCAACCTGGCGGCGCTGTTCGTTATCACCTTTATCTACGGCTGGAACCAGTATCTGTGGCCGTTGTTAATTATTACCGACGTCAATTTGGGCACTGCGGTGGCGGGTATCAAAGGCATGATTGCCACCGGTGAAGGTACCACCCAATGGAATCAGGTAATGGCAGCCATGCTGCTAACGCTTATCCCTCCGGTAATCATCGTGTTAGCCATGCAGCGCGCGTTTGTACGTGGTTTAGTGGACAGTGAGAAATAAAATGGCAGGACTCAAACTACAGGCAGTAACCAAAAGCTGGGACGGCAAAACCCAGGTGATTAAACCGCTGACGCTGGACGTCGCGGACGGGGAATTTATCGTGATGGTTGGGCCATCCGGCTGCGGCAAGTCTACGCTGCTGCGGATGGTGGCCGGGCTTGAGCGGGTGAGCGGCGGCGATATCTGGATTGATAATAAGCGGGTTACCGAGATGGAGCCGAAGGATCGCGGCATTGCGATGGTCTTTCAGAACTACGCGCTCTACCCGCATATGAGCGTGGAAGAAAACATGGCCTGGGGGCTGAAAATCCGCGGGATGGGTAAGGAGCATATTGCCGAACGGGTGAAAGAGGCGGCGCGTATTCTTGAGCTGGGTGAACTGCTCAAGCGTCGTCCGCGCGAGCTTTCCGGCGGACAGCGCCAGCGCGTGGCGATGGGGCGGGCGATTGTCCGCGACCCGGCGGTATTCCTGTTTGATGAACCGCTTTCCAATCTCGATGCCAAGCTGCGCGTACAGATGCGTCTCGAGTTACAACATCTGCATCGCCGCCTGAAAACCACTTCGCTGTACGTGACGCACGATCAGGTTGAAGCGATGACGCTCGCCCAGCGGGTGATGGTGATGAACAAAGGCATTGCCGAGCAGGTAGGTACGCCGGTTGAGGTGTATGAAAAGCCAGCCAGCCGCTTTGTGGCGAGTTTTATCGGCAGCCCGGCGATGAACCTGCTGGACGGGCACATCAGCGCCGCGGGTACCCATTTTGAGCTTGACGACGGTATGACGTTGCCGATCGGCAGAAGCGCCAGAGTGTCTGGTGGGCGTAATATGACGCTGGGTATCCGCCCGGAGCATATTGCGCTAAGCTCGCAGGCCGAAGGCGGCGTGCCGCTGGTCGTCGACACGCTGGAAATGCTGGGAGCGGATAACCTGGCACATGGACGTTGGGGTGAGCAAAAGCTGGTGGTGCGACTGGCGCATCAGCATCGCCCGACGGCAGGCAGCACGCTGTGGCTGCATCTGCCAGAAAATCATCTGCATCTTTTTGATGGCGAAACAGGACAACGCGTATGAGTTACTGGCCTTACCCCCATATTGTCGCCCATCGTGGCGGCGGTAAGCTGGCACCGGAAAACACCCTGGCGGCGATCGACGTGGGGGCGCGATACGGGCATACCATGATCGAGTTTGACGCTAAATTGTCGAAAGACGGTGAGATCTTCTTGCTGCATGACGACAACCTGGAGCGAACCAGTAACGGCTGGGGCGTGGCAGGCGAGCTGAACTGGCAAGATTTATTGCGCGTGGACGCCGGCGGCTGGTTTAGCGGTGAGTTTAAAGGTGAACCGCTGCCTCTGCTCTCGCAAGTGGCCGAGCGCTGCCGTCAGCACGGTATGATGGCGAATATTGAAATTAAACCCACAACCGGCACCGGAACCTTAACCGGCAAAGTCGTGGCGCTGGCCGCGCGGGAACTGTGGGCGGAAATGACGCCACCACTGTTGTCATCCTTTGAAATTGATGCGCTTGAAGCGGCGCAGCAGGCGGTGCCTGAACTGCCGAGAGGTTTGCTGCTGGATGAATGGCGCGAAGACTGGCGTGAGCTGACAACGCGGCTTGGCTGCGTCTCTATTCATCTTAATCACAAACTGCTGGATGAAGCTCGCGTGGATGCGCTGCGCGATGCGGGGCTACGTATTCTGGTATATACCGTCAACCGACCCCAGCGCGCGGCGGAACTGCTGCGCTGGGGCGTGGACTGTATCTGTACCGATGCTATTGATACGATTGGTCCGGATTTCCAGCCCTGTTAAGGTCCAATCGTTTTTAACGGAACGTTAGGCTGCGGCGTGCTGGAGGGCTTCAGCATGTCGCCGTTCTTTTTCTCTGACAGCATATGTTGCTTATTCAGAGAGCTGTCCGGGTTACGGGTTCCACTCAACATCCCACCGTTGCTGTTGGACAGCATCTGTTGCTGACCGGAATTCAGCTCGCCAGGCTGAGACTGAAGGACTCGCTGGGAGTTGGTGTTGATTTGGTTTTCCATATGCTGTTGCTGCATACGCGTCTGCGTTTGCAACTGCTGGTTGAGCATCCCTTTCTGTTGAATCTGCTGCGATTGCATTTGCGTCTGCATACGCTGCTGACTCGGGATCTGATAACCGGGTTGGTTCGGGTTATTCATGGTGTTGATAGGCTGTGCAAAGCCTGCAAACGGCAACAGCATGGCTAAAAGTAAGAGTCGTTTCATCGCTTTTCTCCTCTCGGGGATCGTTTAAGTTTACTCCTTTCTCGCCGTTACGATGATTATTTCAGAGTTATGCACCAGGCTTATTGGGGGCCGACCCCCATACATCTGGAGAATAACGATGATAAGACCGACGTTTTTACGCCGGGTAGCCATTGCTGCTCTGCTCTCAGGAAGTTGTTTTAGCGTTGCTGCCGCGCCGGCTGCGCCACCGCCGGTATCCTACGGTGTTGAGGAAGATGTGTTCCATCCTGTGCGCGCGCAACAGGGGATGGTGGCCTCCGTGGATGCGCTGGCCACCCAGGTTGGGGTGGACATTCTGAAACAGGGGGGGAATGCCATCGATGCCGGCGTGGCCGTTGGCTACGCGCTGGCGGTAACGCATCCTCAGGCGGGCAATCTGGGCGGTGGTGGTTTTATGCTGCTGCGTACTAAAGACGGTAACACCACCGCGATCGATTTTCGTGAAATGGCGCCTGCTGGCGCGACCCGTGACATGTTCCTCGATGAGCAGGGCAACGCCGATGCGAAAAAGTCGCTGACGTCGCATCTGGCATCCGGTACGCCGGGTACCGTGGCGGGTTTCTCGCTGGCGCTGGAGAAATACGGCACGATGCCGCTGAACAAAGTGGTGCGCCCGGCAATGAAGCTGGCGGAAGAAGGCTTTGTGGTTAACGATGCGCTGGCCGACGATCTGAAAACCTATGGCAGCGAAGTGCTCCCTAATCACGAGAACAGCAAAGCCATTTTCTGGAAAGACGGCGAGCCGCTGAAAAAGGGCGACAAGCTGGTGCAAAAGAATCTGGCGAAAAGCCTCGAGATGATTGCCGAGAACGGTCCGGACGCGTTTTATAAAGGGGCGATTGCCGATCAGATTACCGGGGAAATGCAGAAGAACGGCGGGCTGATGACCAAAGAGGATTTAGCCAGCTATAAAGCCGTGGAGCGTACGCCGATTAGCGGTGACTATCGCGGGTATCAGGTCTTCTCCATGCCGCCGCCGTCCTCTGGCGGTATTCACATCGTGCAGATCCTCAATATTCTCGAAAACTTCGACATGAAGAAGTACGGGTTTGGCAGCGCCGACGCCATGCAGGTCATGGCTGAAGCGGAGAAATATGCTTACGCCGACCGTTCAGAGTATCTGGGCGACCCGGATTTTGTGAAAGTGCCGTGGCAGGCACTGACCAACAAAGCCTATGCTAAAACGCTTGCGGATCAAATTGATATCAACAAGGCTAAGCCTTCCAGCCAGATCAAACCAGGCAAGCTCGCCCCGTATGAAAGCAACCAGACCACTCACTTCTCGGTGGTGGATAAAGACGGCAATGCCGTGGCGGTGACCTATACCCTGAATACCACCTTCGGGACCGGCATCGTGGCGGGTAACACCGGTATCCTGCTCAATAATGAAATGGATGATTTCTCCGCTAAGCCGGGCGTGCCAAACGTTTATGGACTGGTGGGCGGCGATGCTAACGCGGTTGGGCCGAAGAAGCGCCCGCTGTCGTCGATGTCACCGACTATCGTGGTAAAAGACGGGAAAACCTGGCTGGTTACCGGCAGCCCTGGCGGGAGTCGAATTATCACAACCGTGCTGCAAATGGTTGTCAACAGCATTGATTTTGGGATGAACGTCGCCGAAGCGACCAACGCGCCGCGCTTCCATCATCAGTGGTTACCGGATGAACTGCGCATCGAGAAGGGCTTTAGCCCGGATACAATCAAGCTGCTGGAGCAAAAAGGTCAGAAAGTCGCGCTGAAAGAGGCGATGGGCAGCACGCAGAGCATTATGGTTGGACCGGATGGCGCACTGTATGGCGCGTCTGACCCGCGTTCCGTGGATGATTTAACGGCGGGATACTAAGAATAATGGCCTACAGCGTTCTAAGTGGTGTAGGCCTGACTGGTTGGTTATGGCGCATATCCCTGCAGTGACTCAGACCAGCGGAATATTTGGCTGCTTTTATCCTGCAGGTTAACGCGTTCTAAATCATAAAATCCGTGCGTCTTTGCCGAGCGCATTTTGAGAATGTACTTACTTTCGCTGATGTCGTGCTGCCTTGTGCCGTCTTTATTCCAGTCTCCGGCGATGTCCGTATATTGATAAACAAGGTCGGAATACACGTTGATTATCCTGTTGTCTTTGATCGCATAGAGCTCCAGCACTTCGTAAAATGCGACGCCGCCGGAATACGCATCAGAGTATCCACCACGCACCCCGAACGCCAGGGTTTCGGGGGCGATCCGGTACGGTGCCAGATCCAGTTTTGTATAATAAGCCAGCGGTCTGATGGACTCATCATCGCTCTCTTTTTCGGCGGCTTTATTCCACTCCGAGAGTTGGTTTAACGGTTTTTCCGAACGTGCAATCGGCGTTAGCCGTTGGTTCTGCCAGGAAAAAACGCCGAGATATAATTTATTAGCGCGCCCGTTGCTGTAGTTTTCAGGACAGGTGTTATCCGCGTATTTCTTTGCCTGCCCGGCATCCGCCTGATTGTCAGCGAAACAAGCGACGCCAATATATTTGCCGTCTTTGCCCCAGGCTTTGGCACCCGTGAGGATCAGGTTGTCAGGATCCTCATTCGGCGCAACCCAGGCAATCCACTGGTCCTCGGATAATCCCTGCGGAAGCTCGCCAAATCCTTTCGCGGGTGTTGCTCCCGCCATTTGCTCAGCGAAAATCTGTTTGCCTTCCGGGTGTTGAATGGCGCTGGGTACGGAATCGAGATTTTGTACGGTAGTGGCAAAAGCAGGGGAGAGCGTTGCCAGCAACACCAGGGGAAGGTACTTTTTCACTATTGCGTCCTTTCAATAAGCAGGGCGATACGACTCGCCCTTAAATTTATTTCACGCGTGCCATAAAGTAGGCATCAACATACTCACCGTTGCGCAGGCCGTATTTCTTACCGGTGCCTTCGATTTCAAAGCCGTATTTCTTATACACCGCCACGGCAGGCTCATTATCAACAAATACCGTTAGCTCAATACGCTCGACGCGCAGCCAGTTGTCGCACATGTCGATCATCGTGCGGATCAGCGCGC
This sequence comes from Citrobacter sp. Ce129, assembly GCF_030334545.1. Taxonomy (NCBI): domain Bacteria; kingdom Pseudomonadati; phylum Pseudomonadota; class Gammaproteobacteria; order Enterobacterales; family Enterobacteriaceae; genus Citrobacter; species Citrobacter sp. Ce129. Next base: position 101,572 of record NZ_JAOWDS010000057.1, on the reverse strand, counting down.
TGGCAACGCCGCGATTGTGCCACCGGGCATCCACGCAGATACCAAAATCGGCCACGTGGCTGCGGCGTGGGCGCTGCGCAACCTCAATACAGAGATGCCCCACGACGATATCGTCAATGCAGGCAACCAGTTGTTTAACCCCGGCTTGCTCGGTTAGCCGCGCCTGCCACATCTCGAGGGAAGGATGAGGAACCTGTAGCGTGTTGTGGTACACCTCCGGCTGAGCGTGGATCTGACGAATTGCGTCGTAATCTTTTGGTTCAGCGTGGCGTATCACTATTTCACTCATTCCTTATCTCCTGCAGGGTTAATTGTGTATTTACACTCGCTGAGAAAGAAAATCCCGTCAACTGCATTTTTTTGCAAAAAGAAGTAGACAAGTGCGAATGAGAATGATTATTATTACTCTGCGTTCAGGGGAACCCCTACGGAGAACCTGAAAGCACGACATTGCTCACATTGCTTCCAGTATTACTTTAGCCAGCCTTGCGCTGGCTTTTTTTTTGGTTTTGTTTCTGCCTGGCTTACTTGTCATTTTGTCCCCGGGATGATGCCGGATGGCGCTTGCGCTTATCCGGCCTACAGCTGAGACCTGGGTTTTGTAGGCCGGATAAGGCTCCGCCGCCATCCGGCAAAGAATCCAACATTCAGTCTCCAGCCGCTTTGCGCTATGGTGTAGACAATCACTTTCAAAAGGATCGTCTCATGACCTTACACTGCGCATTTATTGGTTTTGGTAAAAGCACCACTCGCTACCATTTGCCGTACGTCCTCAATCGCAAAAATAGCTGGCACGTTGCGCACATTTTCCGCCGCAACGCCAAGCCGGAAGAGCAGGCGCCGCAGTATTCCCATATTCACTTCACCAGTGACCTCGACGAGATCTTAAACGATCCGCAGGTGAAGCTGGTGATCGTCTGTACCCATGCTGACAGCCATTTTGAATACGCCAAACGCGCGCTGGAAGCGGGTAAAAATGTGCTGGTTGAGAAACCCTTCACCCCGACGCTTGCGCAAGCAAAAGAGTTGTTTGAGCTAGCGCAAAGCAAAGGACTGACCGTTACGCCGTATCAGAATCGTCGTTTTGACTCCTGTTTCCTCACCGCTAAAAAAGCGATTGAGAGCGGCAAGCTCGGCAAGATTGTTGAAGTTGAAAGCCATTTCGATTACTACCGTCCCGAAGCAGAAACCAAGCCGGGGCTGCCGCAGGACGGCGCGTTTTATGGTCTGGGCGTACACACCATGGATCAGATTATCTCGCTGTTCGGACGCCCCGATCATGTGGCCTATGACATCCGCAGCCTACGCAACAAAGCGAACCCGGACGATACCTTTGAAGCGCAGCTGTTTTACGGCGACCTGAAAGCCATTGTTAAAACCAGTCATCTGGTGAAAATCGACTATCCGAAGTTTATCGTCCATGGCACCAAAGGCTCGTTTGTGAAGTACGGCATCGACCAGCAGGAAACCAGCCTGAAGGCCAATATCATGCCAGGTGAGCCAGGTTTCGCTGCCGATGATTCCATTGGAATGCTGGAATATGTCAACGATGACGGCATCACGGTGAAAGAAGAGGTGAAGCCGGAAGTGGGAGACTACGGTCGCGTCTATGATGCGCTGTACCAGACGCTGACGGCCGGTACGCCTAATTACGTCAAGGAATCTGAAGTTCTTACCAACCTGGAAATCCTCGAACGCGCCTTTGAACAGGCAACGCCTGCCACGATAACCCTCGCCAAATAGCCTGCACAGACTCCTCTGGGCTTGTTCATATTTTTTGAACAGAGGAGTCAATTTTCACCCTCTATGATCCCAGACGGATTGAGTCCACACTTACTCCATCGAAAACATCTGGGGGTGAACACAATGATCTATTTACGCAAAGCTAATGACCGTGGCCACGCTAATCATGGCTGGCTCGATTCCTGGCATACCTTCTCTTTTGCCAACTACTATGACCCGAACTTTATGGGGTTCTCGGCACTGCGCGTGATTAACGATGATGTAATCGACGCAGGCCAGGGCTTTGGCACTCACCCCCATAAAGACATGGAAATCCTGACCTATGTGCTGGAAGGTGCAGTGGAGCATCAGGACAGCATGGGCAACAAAGAGCAGGTTCCGGCCGGTGAGTTTCAGATTATGAGCGCCGGGACGGGGATCCGTCACTCGGAGTATAACCCGAGCAATACTGAGAAACTGCATCTGTATCAGATCTGGATCATGCCGCAGGAAAACGGTATTACGCCGCGCTATGAACAGCGCCGTTTCGATGCCGCCCAGGGTAAACAACTGGTGCTGTCGCCGGATGCCCGTGATGGTTCGCTGAAAGTTTACCAGGATATGGAGTTGTACCGTTGGGCGCTGGTCAAAGATGAGCAGTCGGTGCATCAAATTGCCGCTGAACGCCGCGTCTGGATCCAGGTGGTAAAAGGCAATGTCACCATTAACGGCACCAAAGCGACCACCAGCGACGGTCTGGCCATCTGGGATGAACAGGCAATTTCGATTCATGCCGACAGCGACAGCGAAGTGTTACTGTTTGACCTGCCGCCAGTCTAAAAATACACGGCATCCTTCAAGCTGCATCTGTGTTGGCTTTCCTCGCTCACCCCGGTCGCGTACTTAATGTACGCTCCCGGGGATTTACTGCGTCGCCGCCTTGATGCAACTCGAATGATTTTGTGTATTTCTCACAATAAAAAACTCCTTTTTTTCTCTGCGAAGGTTCACGCACGTCCGTGGTAAACTGGGGGAATCTATCCCTTTTTAACGCTTCAGGACGATGAAAAAGAAAAGACCCGTACTTCAGGATGTAGCCGACCGCGTGGGCGTGACCAAAATGACGGTCAGTCGCTTTTTGCGTAACCCGGAGCAGGTCTCCGTGGCGCTGCGGGGCAAAATTGCCGCTGCACTTGATGAGCTGGGTTATATTCCCAATCGCGCTCCTGATATCCTTTCTAACGCCACCAGCCGCGCGATCGGCGTGCTGTTACCCTCTCTTACTAACCAGGTTTTTGCTGAAGTGCTACGCGGCATTGAGGCCGTCACCGACGCCCATGGTTATCAAACTATGCTCGCGCACTACGGCTATAAGCCTGAGATGGAACAAGAGCGCCTGGAGTCGATGCTGTCGTGGAATATTGATGGCCTGATCCTCACCGAACGTAGCCATACGCCCCGTACGCTGAAAATGATTGAGGTTGCGGGTATCCCGGTGGTTGAACTGATGGACAGCCAGTCACCGTGTCTGGATATTGCCGTCGGCTTCGACAACTTCGAGGCCGCGCGCCAGATGACCGCCGCTATTATCGCGCGTGGGCACCGTCATGTTGCCTATCTTGGCGCACGTCTTGATGAACGTACTATCATCAAACAGAGAGGCTACGAGCAGGCAATGCGCGATGCTGACCTGGTGCCGTATAGCGTGATGGTGGAGCAGTCTTCTTCCTACTCATCCGGTATTGAACTCATTCGTCAGGCGCGACGTGAATACCCGCAGCTTGATGGCGTCTTCTGTACCAACGATGACCTGGCGGTAGGGGCGGCTTTCGAATGTCAGCGTTTAGGGCTGAAAATCCCTGATGATATGGCGATTGCCGGATTCCACGGTCACGACATCGGACAGGTGATGGAGCCGCGTCTGGCGAGCGTGCTCACGCCGCGTGAGCGAATGGGCAGCATTGGCGCAGAGCGCCTGCTGGCGCGCATTCGTGGTGAAGCAGTCACACCTAAAATGTTAGATTTAGGTTTCACCTTGTCACCGGGCGGATCTATTTAAGCCAACAACTTTGAAGTAGCTCACACTTATACACTTCGAGCACGAATGGATATTGCTTCTCTATTTATCCGGCTGGACAATGTTACCGATAACAGTTACCCGTAACAATTTCCTGATTCTTGTACCAGTGGGGGCAACGCTTTGAGCACGACTAATCATGATCACCACGTTTACGTTCTGATGGGCGTATCGGGCAGCGGTAAATCTGCTGTCGCCAGCGAAGTGGCGCATCAACTGCAGGCCGCGTTTCTTGATGGCGATTTTCTCCATCCGCGCAGCAACATCATGAAAATGGCTTCCGGTGAGCCACTTAACGATGACGACCGTAAACCGTGGTTACAGGCGCTGAATGACGCCGCCTTCGCGATGCAGCGGACCAATAAAGTTTCGCTGATCGTCTGTTCCGCCCTGAAAAAAGTCTACCGCGACCAGCTGCGCGACGGTAATCCAAACCTCTCTTTCATCTATCTGAAAGGGGATTTTGACGTTATCGAAAGCCGCCTGAAGGCGCGTAAAGGCCACTTCTTCAAAACGCAGATGCTGGTGACCCAGTTTGAAGCGCTGGAAGAACCGGGTGCCAATGAAAACGATGTACTGGTGGTCGATATCGATCAACCACTGGACGGTGTGGTCGCCAGCACCATTGAGGTTATTAACCAGGGCAGTAAGTAGTGAGTACATTAACGCTTGTTTTAACAGCAGTAGGGTCCGTTTTATTACTGCTGTTTTTAGTGATGAAGGCGCGTATGCACGCTTTCGTTGCTTTGATGGTGGTATCCATTGGTGCAGGTCTCTTTTCCGGTATGCCGCTCGATAAAATCGCTGCGACCATGGAAAAAGGGATGGGAGGCACGCTCGGTTTTCTGGCGATTGTTGTGGCGCTGGGGGCGATGTTCGGCAAGATTTTGCATGAGACGGGCGCGGTCGATCAGATTGCCGTCAAAATGCTGAAATCTTTCGGTCACAGCCGCGCGCATTACGCGATTGGCCTGGCCGGTCTGATTTGCGCGCTGCCGCTGTTCTTTGAGGTGGCAATTGTGCTGCTGATTAGCGTGGCGTTCTCAATGGCGCGCCACACCGGTACTAACCTTGTAAAGCTGGTCATTCCGCTGTTTGCGGGCGTGGCGGCTGCCGCAGCGTTCCTGCTGCCGGGGCCTGCGCCAATGCTGCTGGCCTCTCAGATGCACGCCGACTTTGGCTGGATGATCCTTATTGGTCTGTGCGCCGCGATTCCGGGCATGATTATCGCCGGGCCGCTGTGGGGTAACTTCATCAGCCGTTATGTTGAGCTGCACGTACCGGAAGACATTACCGAGCCGCATCTGGGTGAAGGCAAAATGCCATCCTTTGGCTTCAGTTTATCGCTTATCCTGCTGCCGCTGGTGCTGGTTGGCCTGAAAACTATCGCCGCACGCTTTGTGCCGGTCGGTTCTTCAACCTACGAATGGTTCGAGTTTATCGGTCACCCGTTTACCGCGATTCTGGTGGCGTGTCTGGTGGCGATTTACGGTCTGGCGATTCGCCAGGGCATGCCAAAAGACCGCGTGATGGAGATCTGCGGGCATGCGCTGCAGCCGGCGGGAATTATTCTGCTGGTGATTGGTGCGGGCGGTGTGTTCAAACAGGTACTGGTGGATTCCGGCGTGGGTCCGGCACTGGGTGAAGCATTAACCGGCATGGGCCTGCCGATTGCCATCACCTGCTTCGTGCTGGCGGCGGCGGTGCGTATCATTCAGGGTTCCGCGACCGTGGCCTGCTTAACGGCGGTCGGTCTGGTGATGCCGGTGATTGAGCAACTGAACTACTCCGGGGCCCAGATGGCAGCGCTGTCTATCTGTATCGCGGGTGGCTCTATCGTCGTCAGTCACGTTAACGACGCGGGCTTCTGGTTGTTCGGTAAATTTACCGGCGCGACCGAAGCGCAAACCCTGAAGACCTGGACGATGATGGAAACCATCCTCGGCACGGTCGGTGCGATTGTCGGTATGATTGCCTTCCAGCTGTTGAGCTGATGGTATTGCCCGGTGGCGCTTGCGCTTACCGGGCCTGGAATTGAGCACATATCCACACCGTAGGCCGGGTAAGCGCAAGCGCTACCCGGCTTTTTTACAGCACCATCACACCATCCTCGGTTTTCAACAAACGCGGCGCTTTTAGCGTATCGGCGAAATAGCCCACTAAATCCTGCAGTAAATCACCCGCCACGCGTTCCATCTCGTCAGACAGCGTTTTACTCATCAGTAAATGCGTCAAAAGTTGGCAGTAACGCCCCATCTGATCTGGTTCGGGTTCAAAGAGGGGAGAGCGGGTCGGTAAGGTTTCTACCGTCAGGCTGGCCTGTAGATGCTGCGGTACAGGTTCCGTTAAGGTTGGTTGCAGTAGTGCCAGACAGGCCGACAGGCGCGCACAAATCGCCAGTTTTTCAACAGGGTCATGACATTCAACAAGCCCTTCGACAAAACGCTCACAGTTATCCGCCAGCTCGGTGAAGTCCGTGGCATGGCTAAAGGGCAGGGTAAATAAAGAGTGTGAAAAGAGAGGGGTCGTTGCCATAGGGCAGCCTCCAATGAGTCAAATTTTACCGCCACCTTAAGGGACCAACCTTTTGGTGGCGGGCTGAACGGAGTTGGTCCTACCGGCCTCATTGGATACCGGCGCGTCTTACGACGCCACCGTCCAGCCCACCATAGAGGTGTAACTGGTCGCACGACAAAAGTGATTTTATCGCGAATGAGGTAATCAGGGGACCAATCCCGGCACCTGATTTTGCAGGTGCAGCGAGAAGATAATGCTTATCCGTGATGCTGACAAGAGGGCATTCCGGAAGGCGCTTCGCAGAAATGAAAATACGCTTTTTCAGAGACTTAAATGATTGAGGTGTTTCTCATAAACACATTCACGGCGCTGATTGCCCGGTGGCGCTAGCGCTTACCGGGCCTACAAACGAGCAACATATCAACACCCTAGGCCGGGTAAGGCGAAGCCGCCACCCGGCGTAAAGTGAGTGCGTTACCCCTTCATCCACATCCGTACGCCATCGAGGAACATCTGGGTTGCCATCATCACCAGAATCAATCCCATCAGGCGTTCCAGCGCGTTAACCCCTTTCTCGCCCAGCAGGCGTAAAAACAGCGAAGACTGCAGCAAAATCACGAACGTCCCGCCCCAGGCGATCAGCAGCGCAATCACCAGATGCCCCATCTGATTTGGGTACTGATGTGACAACAGCATTAATGACGCCAGGATTGTCGGACCGGCGACCAGCGGAATCGCCAGCGGCACGATAAACGGCTCTTCGCCTGCCGGAAGTCCGGTGCTATTCCCGGTGGCGCTGGGGAAAATCATCTTGATGGCGATCAGGAATAAAATAATGCCCCCGGAGATCGACACGGTCTCCGCGCGCAGGTTCAGAAATGCCAGAATTTTCTCGCCCGCAAACAGGAATATCAGCATCACCAACAGCGCAATGAACAGCTCGCGAATCATAATCGCGCGACGGCGTTTTGGTTCGGTATGTTTCAATACGGACATGAAAATGGGCAGATTTCCGAGCGGATCCATAATCAGGATCAATAAAACTGCCGCTGAAATGATTTCATTCATAACTCAAATTCCCTGATAATTACCGCGGACTTTCTGCTTGCTTGCGCAGCGGGATAAGTCGCATTACTGATGGCTTCGCTATCATTGATTAATTTCACTTGCGACTTTGGCTGCTTTTTGTATGGTGAAGGATAGGCCAGTAGGATACTGGTTAGCATACACAGCACACATCTCTGCAGGAAAAAACGCTATGAAAAATGTTGGTTTTATCGGCTGGCGCGGTATGGTCGGCTCTGTACTCATGCAACGCATGGTTGAGGAGCGTGACTTCGACGCCATTCGCCCTGTTTTCTTTTCTACTTCCCAGCTCGGGCAGGCGGCACCGACATTCGGTGGAACCGCGACCGGCACGCTTCAGGACGCTTTTGATCTGGACGCGCTGAAGGCGCTCGATATCATCGTGACCTGTCAGGGCGGCGATTATACCAACGAAATCTATCCAAAGCTTCGTGAAAGCGGTTGGCAGGGTTACTGGATTGACGCGGCCTCTTCGCTGCGTATGAAAGACGATGCCATCATCATTCTCGATCCGGTTAACCAGGATGTCATTACTGACGGCCTGAATAAAGGAATTAAGACCTTTGTCGGCGGAAACTGTACCGTTAGCCTGATGCTGATGTCCCTTGGTGGCCTGTTTGCCAATGACCTGGTTGACTGGGTTTCCGTGGCGACCTATCAGGCGGCTTCCGGCGGCGGCGCGCGTCATATGCGCGAACTGTTGTCCCAGATGGGTCATCTGTATGGCCATGTGGCCGATGAACTGGCGACCCCTTCCTCTGCTATTCTCGATATCGAACGCAAAGTGACGGCCCTGTCCCGCAGCGGTGAACTGCCGGTTGATAACTTTGGCGTACCGCTGGCCGGTAGCCTGATTCCGTGGATCGACAAACAGCTTGATAACGGTCAGAGCCGTGAAGAGTGGAAGGGACAGGCCGAAACCAACAAAATTCTTGATACGTCTTCTGTGATCCCGGTCGATGGTCTGTGCGTGCGCGTCGGCGCGCTGCGCTGCCACAGCCAGGCGTTCACCATTAAACTGAAAAAAGATGTGTCTATTCCGACCGTGGAAGAACTGCTGGCGGCGCACAATCCGTGGGCCAAAGTCGTGCCAAACGATCGGGATATCACTATGCGTGAGTTAACCCCGGCGGCCGTTACCGGCACGCTGACCACGCCAGTAGGCCGTCTGCGTAAGCTGAATATGGGACCGGAGTTCCTGTCAGCCTTTACCGTAGGCGACCAGTTGCTGTGGGGGGCTGCGGAGCCATTGCGCCGTATGCTGCGCCAATTGGCGTAATAGTTTGTTAACGATCAAGGGGTGAGGAATCACCCCTTTTTTTGCGTAATACAGGAGTAAGCGCAGATGTTTCATTTTTTACCAGGAGTAAGATAAAGCATTGGCTATTCTTTAAGGGTGACTTAGTACCGGAGGTATTAAGTTGTTGCCTGAAGGTGGGACGACGCAGAGAGGATGCACAATTGTGCTGCGCCGTTCAGGTCAAAAAAAGTGTCACTACCTGATGTTGAAAATCAGTTGGAAGGGGTGACACCATAAAACAGGATGACAACCATGTCCGTTCGTATCGATAGAGACGTGATTAATGCGCTAATTGCAGGCCATTTTGCGGATCCTTTTTCCGTACTCGGTATGCACCAAACTGATGCTGGACTTGAAGTCCGCGCCCTATTACCTGACGCCACCGAAGTGTGGGTGATCGAACCCAAAACCGGACGTAAAGTCGGCAAGCTGGATTGCCTCGACTCTCGCGGTTTTTTCTGTGCTGTACTTCCCCGCCGTAAAAATTTCTTTCGCTATCAGTTGGCCGTTGTCTGGCATGGACAACAGAATCTGATTGATGACCCTTATCGTTTTGGCCCGCTGATCCAGGATATGGATGCCTGGCTGTTATCTGAAGGTACGCACCTGCGACCTTACGAAACGCTGGGCGCGCATGCGGATACCATGGATGGCGTAACAGGTACGCGCTTCTCCGTCTGGGCGCCTAACGCTCAACGTGTGTCAGTGGTTGGGCAGTTCAACTACTGGGATGGCCGTCGCCACCCGATGCGCCTGCGCAAAGAAAGCGGTATCTGGGAGCTGTTTATCCCCGGTGCGCAACAGGGGCAGCTGTATAAATACGAGATGATCGATGCGAACGGTAAGCTGCGAATCAAAGCGGATCCTTACGCCTTCGAAGCGCAAATGCGCCCGGAAACCGCGTCGCTTATCTGCGGCCTGCCGGAAAAAGTGGTGCAAAGCGAGGAGCGCAAAAAAGCCAACCAGTTTGATGCGCCGATCTCTATCTATGAAGTGCACCTGGGTTCATGGCGTCGTCATACCGATAACAACTTCTGGCTGAGCTACCGTGAACTGGCGGATCAACTGGTTCCTTACGCCAAGTGGATGGGCTTTACTCATCTCGAACTGTTGCCGATTAACGAGCATCCGTTCGACGGTAGCTGGGGCTACCAGCCTACCGGCATGTATGCACCGACCCGTCGCTTTGGGACGCGTGATGATTTCCGCTATTTTGTGAATGCCGCGCATCAGGCCGGACTGAACGTCATTCTCGACTGGGTGCCGGGCCATTTCCCGTCGGACGACTTTGGTCTGGCAGAGTTTGATGGCACCAACCTGTATGAGCACAGCGACCCGCGAGAAGGGTATCACCAGGACTGGAACACGCTGATCTACAACTACGGTCGCCGTGAAGTCAGCAACTACCTGGTGGGCAACGCCCTGTACTGGATTGAACGCTTTGGTATCGATGCGCTACGCGTGGATGCCGTGGCGTCGATGATTTATCGCGACTACAGTCGTAAAGAAGGGGAATGGGTCCCGAACGAATTTGGCGGTCGTGAAAACCTCGAAGCTATTGAGTTTTTACGCAATACCAACCGAATTCTTGGCGAGCAGGTGCCAGGTGCGGTGAGCATGGCGGAAGAGTCCACCGACTTTGCCGGCGTCTCAAGGCCGCAGGATATGGGCGGTTTAGGGTTCTGGTATAAGTGGAACCTCGGCTGGATGCACGACACGCTGGACTACATGAAGCTGGATCCGATTCATCGTCAGTACCATCACGACAAGCTGACCTTCGGCATGCTGTACAACTACACCGAAAACTTCGTCCTGCCGCTGTCGCACGATGAAGTGGTACACGGTAAAAAATCCATTCTCGACCGCATGCCGGGAGACGCATGGCAGAAGTTCGCCAACCTGCGCGCCTATTACGGCTGGATGTGGGCCTTCCCGGGCAAGAAACTGCTGTTTATGGGCAATGAGTTCGCTCAGGGGCGTGAGTGGAACCATGACGCCAGCCTCGACTGGCATCTGCTGGAGGGCGGTGATAACTGGCACCATGGCGTACAGCGTCTGGTACGCGATCTGAACCTTACCTATCGCCACCACAAAGCGCTGCACGAGCTCGACTTTGATGCCTATGGCTTTGAATGGCTGGTGGTGGATGACAAAGAACGTTCGGTGCTGGCTTTCGTTCGTCGTGACAAAGTTGGTAATGAAATCATCGTTATCAGCAACTTTACGCCAGTGCCTCGCCACGGCTATCGCTTCGGTATCAACCAGCCGGGCAAATGGCGCGAGATCCTCAATACCGACTCGACGCATTACCACGGCAGTAATACCGGCAACGGCGGCGCGGTGCACAGCGATGAAATCGCCAGTCATGGTCGTCAGCACTCACTGAGCCTCACGTTGCCGCCGCTGGCAACGGTCTGGCTGGTTCGGGAGGGGTAATGACGCAACTGGCAACCGGCAACGCCACCCCCCATGGTGCAACGTATGACGGCCATGGCGTCAATTTCACACTCTTCTCGGCCCACGCTGAACGCGTTGAATTATGCGTATTCGATGAGCAAGGCTGCGAACTCCGCTATGACCTGCCGGGGCGTAGCGGCGATGTCTGGCACGGCTATCTGGCCAACGCCCGTCCAGGTCTGCGCTATGGTTATCGTGTACATGGTCCATGGCAACCGCAGCAGGGCCACCGGTTTAATCCGGCGAAGCTGCTGCTTGACCCTTGCGCGCGTCGGGTGGATGGCGAGTTAAAAGATAACCCGCTGCTGCACGGCGGGTTAAATGAACCGGATAATCATGATAATGCCGCCATTGCGCTGAAGGGCGTGGTGGTGTCTGACCATTATGACTGGGAAGACGATGCCGCGCCGCGCACGCCGTGGGGCAATACCGTGATTTACGAAGCGCATGTGAAAGGACTGACGTATTTGCATCCTGACCTGCCGGAAGAGATTCGCGGAACCTACAAGGCGCTGGGCCACCCGGTGATGATCGACTATTTCAAGCGCCTCGGCATTACCGCCCTGGAGCTGCTACCGGTGGCGCATTTTGCCAGCGAACCGCGGCTTCAGCGGCTGGGCCTGTCGAACTACTGGGGCTACAACCCGGTGGCGATGTTCGCGTTGCATCCGGCTTATGCCTGCTCACCGGAGAGTGCGCTTGATGAGTTTCGCGATGCGGTAAAAGCGCTGCACAAAGCGGGGATTGAGGTCATTCTCGACATCGTTTTGAACCACAGCGCCGAGCTGGATCTCGAAGGGCCCGTCTTCTCGCTGCGCGGAATTGATAACCGTAGCTATTATTGGATCAGGGACGATGGTGATTACTACAACTGGACCGGTTGTGGGAACACCCTCAACCTGAGCCATCCAGGCGTTGTGGAATACGCATGCGAATGCCTGCGCTACTGGGTTGAAACCTGTCATGTGGATGGTTTTCGTTTTGATTTGGCTTCCGTCATGGGGCGTACACCTACGTTTCGTCAGGATGCGCCGCTGTTTACCGCGATCCAAAACTGTCCGCTGCTCTCACGCGTTAAGCTGATTGCGGAACCGTGGGATATTGGTGAAGGCGGGTATCAGGTGGGGAATTTCCCCCCGCCGTTTGCCGAGTGGAATGATCATTTCCGTGATGCGACGCGACGCTTCTGGCTCCAGCGTAACCTCTCGTTGGGCGAGTTTGCCGGCCGTTTTGCCGCATCCAGCGACGTGTTTAAACGCCAGGGCCGCAAACCCAGCGCTACGGTCAATCTGGTGACCGCGCACGACGGTTTTACGCTACGCGACTGTGTTTGCTTCACAAATAAGCACAATGAAGCGAATGGTGAGGAAAATCGCGACGGCACTAGCAATAACTACAGCGACAATCATGGTAAAGAAGGATTAGGCGGCACGCTGGACCTGATTGAGCGGCGGCGCGACAGCATTCATGCGCTGTTAACCACGCTGTTGCTCTCACAGGGGACGCCGATGTTGTTGGCGGGCGATGAGCATGGTCATAGCCAGCACGGCAACAATAACGCTTACTGCCAGGATAACGCCTTAACCTGGCTGGACTGGCAGCAGGCAAACAGTGGGCTAACCACATTTACCGCCGCGCTGATTCATCTGCGCCGACAAATACCTGCATTAACAGGTGATTGCTGGTGGGAAGAGGGCGACGGCAATGTGCGTTGGCTGAATAAGTACGCACAACCCTTAAGTGCGGATGAGTGGCAAAACGGCCCGAGGCAGATGCAAATTCTGCTTTCAGACCGTTTCCTGATTGCAATAAACGCCACGCTTGAGGTGACAGATATCGTTTTACCTGAAGGGGAATGGCACGCTATTCCCCCATTTGCCGGAGAGGATAATCCGGTGCTTACGGCTGTCTGGCAGGGACCTGCGCACGGACTGTGTGTGTTCCAGAGAAGATAAAAAGGAGTTAGTCATGGTGAGTTTAGAGAAGAACGATCGTGTAATGTTGGCGCGCCAGCTGCCATTAAAATCTGTTGCCCTGATCCTGGCCGGTGGCCGCGGCACCCGCCTGAAAGATTTAACCAACAAACGTGCCAAACCCGCCGTGCACTTTGGCGGAAAGTTCCGCATTATCGATTTTGCTTTATCCAACTGTATTAACTCCGGGATCCGTCGCATTGGCGTGATCACCCAGTACCAGTCTCACACGCTGGTGCAGCACATTCAGCGCGGCTGGTCGTTCTTTAGCGAAGAGATGAATGAGTTTGTCGATTTGCTACCTGCCCAGCAGAGAATGCAGGGTGAAAACTGGTATCGCGGCACGGCGGATGCGGTGACCCAAAACCTGGACATCATTCGACGCTATAAAGCGGAATATGTGGTGATTCTCGCGGGCGATCATATCTACAAGCAGGACTACTCACGCATGCTGATCGACCACGTCGAGAAAGGCGCGCGTTGCACCGTGGCCTGTATGCCAGTGCCTATTGAAGAGGCCAGCGCGTTTGGCGTGATGGACGTGGACGACACCGATAAAATTATCGAGTTCGTTGAAAAACCTGCCAACCCGCCAGCTATGCCAGGCGATCCGACCAAATCCCTTGCCAGTATGGGGATCTACATTTTTAACGCCGATTACCTGTATGAATTGCTGGCGGAAGATGACCTCGATGAAAACTCCAGCCACGATTTCGGCAAAGACATTATCCCGAAAATCACTGAAGCTGGCATGGCGTATGCACATCCATTCCCGCTGTCCTGCGTGCAGTCTGACCCGGAATCCGAGCCGTACTGGCGCGATGTGGGAACGCTGGAAGCCTACTGGAAAGCGAACCTCGATCTGGCTTCGGTGACGCCTGAACTGGATATGTACGACCAGGACTGGCCAATCCGTACGCATATGGAGTCTCTGCCACCGGCGAAATTTGTGCAGGACCGTTCCGGTAGCCACGGTATGACGCTGAACTCGCTGGTTTCCGGCGGCTGTATTATTTCTGGTTCGGTGGTGGTGCAGTCCGTTTTGTTCCCGCGAGTGCGGGTGAATTCATTCTGTAACATTGATTCGGCAGTGTTGTTACCTGAAGTGTGGGTGGGACGTTCGTGCCGCTTACGTCGTTGCATTATCGACCGTGCCTGCGTTATTCCTGAAGGCATGATCATTGGTGAAAACGCGGAAGAAGATGCACGTCGTTTCTACCGTTCAGAGGAAGGTATTGTGCTGGTCACGCGTGAAATGCTGCGCAAACTGCAGATCAAACAGGAGCGATAATGCAGGTTTTACACGTTTGTTCAGAGATGTTCCCCCTGTTAAAAACCGGGGGACTGGCGGATGTTATTGGGGCGTTACCCGCAGCGCAAATAGCGGACGGCGTGGATGCCCGCGTGTTGCTCCCGGCGTTTCCTGATATTCGTCGCGGCATTCCCGATGCGCAGGTCGTGACGCGTCGGGATACCTTCGCCGGACGTATCACGCTGCTTTTCGGGCATTTCAACGGCGTGGGTATTTACCTGATTGACGCGCCACATCTCTATGACCGTCCCGGTAGCCCGTATCACGACACTAACTTGTTTGCCTATACGGATAACGTACTGCGTTTTGCGCTGTTGGGTTGGGTCGGCTGTGAAATGGCCTGCGGCTTTGACCCATTCTGGCGCCCGGATGTGGTGCATGCGCACGACTGGCATGCTGGACTGGCCCCGGCGTATCTGGCGGCGCGCGGCCATCCGGCGAAATCGGTGTTTACCGTACACAACCTGGCGTATCAAGGCATGTTTTATGCAAAGCATATGGATGACATCCAATTGCCATGGTCGTTCTTTAATGTGCACGGACTGGAGTTTAACGGTCAGATTTCGTTCCTGAAGGCCGGATTGTACTACGCCGACCACATTACGGCAGTCAGCCCGACCTACGCGCGGGAAATTACCGAGCCGCAATTCGCCTACGGCATGGAAGGTCTGTTGCAGCAACGTCATCGTGAAGGACGTCTTTCCGGCGTGCTGAACGGCGTTGATGAAAAAATCTGGAGCCCGGAAACCGATCTGCTGTTGGCATCGAGATATACGCGCGACACGCTGGAGGAGAAGGCGGAGAACAAACGTCAGCTACAGATAGCGATGGGACTTAAGGTTAACGATAAAGTGCCGCTGTTTGCAGTCGTCAGCCGCCTGACCAGTCAGAAAGGGCTGGATCTGGTGCTGGAAGCGCTGCCGGGGTTGTTAGAGCAGGGTGGGCAACTGGCATTGCTTGGCGCGGGCGATCCGGTTTTACAGGAAGGTTTCCTCGCCGCGGCGGCGGAACATCCAGGGCAAGTGGGCGTGCAGATTGGCTATCACGAAGCCTTCTCGCACCGCATTATGGGTGGTGCCGATGTCATATTGGTTCCCAGCCGTTTCGAGCCGTGTGGCTTAACGCAGTTGTATGGACTGAAGTACGGTACGCTGCCGCTGGTGCGGCGCACCGGTGGGCTGGCTGATACGGTCTCTGACAGTTCGCTGGAAAACCTGGCGGACGGTATCGCCAGTGGGTTTGTATTTGAAGATAGTAATGCCTGGTCGCTGCTACGCGCGATCCGGCGTGCTTTCGTATTGTGGTCCCGGCCTTCGCTGTGGCGGTTTGTACAACGTCAGGCCATGACCATGGATTTTAGCTGGCAAGTCGCGGCGAAGTCATACCGTGAGCTTTACTATCGCTTGAAATAGATATCCAGGAATCACCTATATGAATGCTCCATTTACTTATGCATCGCCCACACTCAGCGTAGAGGCACTTAAGCATTCTATCGCCTATAAGCTGATGTTTACGATTGGTAAGGACCCGGTCATTGCCAATAAACATGAGTGGCTGAACGCCACGTTGTTCGCGGTGCGCGATCGTCTCGTGGAGCGCTGGCTGCGTTCTAACCGTGCGCAATTGTCACAGGAAACTCGCCAGGTCTATTACCTGTCCATGGAGTTTTTGATTGGCCGCACGCTTTCCAATGCACTGTTATCGTTGGGTATTTATGACGATGTCAAAAATGCGCTGGAAGGTATGGGGTTGGATCTTGAAGATCTGATCGACGAAGAAAACGACCCGGGTCTTGGCAACGGCGGTCTCGGGCGCCTGGCGGCCTGTTTCCTGGACTCACTGGCAACGCTGGGCCTGCCGGGACGCGGCTACGGTATTCGTTATGACTACGGCATGTTCAAGCAGAACATTGTTGATGGCCGACAGAAAGAGTCGCCGGACTACTGGCTGGAATACGGCAACCCGTGGGAGTTCAAACGCCACAATACGCGCTACAAAGTGCGTTTTGGCGGGCGTATTCAGCAGGAAGGTAAGAAAACGCGCTGGATAGAAACCGAAGAGATCCTCGCGGTTGCTTACGACCAGATTATCCCTGGTTACGACACCGACGCCACCAACACGCTGCGCCTGTGGAATGCCCAGGCCAGTAGCGAGATTAATCTCGGTAAATTTAACCAGGGCGACTACTTTGCGGCGGTGGAAGATAAAAACCACTCCGAGAACGTCTCCCGCGTACTGTACCCGGACGACTCCACCTATTCGGGACGCGAACTGCGTTTGCGCCAGGAGTATTTCCTGGTCTCCTCCACGGTGCAGGACATCCTGAGCCGTCATTACCAGTTGCACAAAACCTACGACAACCTGGCGGATAAAATCGCCATTCACCTCAATGACACCCATCCGGTGCTGTCGATCCCTGAGCTGATGCGCCTGCTGATCGATGAGCACAAGTTCAGTTGGGACGATGCGTTTGAGGTCTGTTGCCAGGTCTTCTCGTACACCAACCACACCTTGATGAGCGAAGCGCTGGAGACCTGGCCCGTCGATATGCTGGGCAAAATTCTGCCGCGCCATCTGCAAATTATCTTCGAGATCAACGACTACTTCCTTAAGACCTTGCAGGAACAGTACCCGAACGATACCAGCCTGCTGGGGCGGACGTCGATTATCGATGAATCTAACGGTCGCCGCGTGCGGATGGCATGGCTGGCGGTGGTAGTGAGCCACAAGGTTAACGGTGTTTCCGAGCTGCACTCCAACCTGATGGTGCAGTCGCTGTTTGCTGATTTTGCGAAGATTTTCCCGACTCGTTTTTGCAACGTCACCAACGGCGTGACGCCGCGCCGCTGGCTGGCGCTGGCTAACCCGTCGCTCTCTGAAGTGCTGGATGAGAATATTGGCCGCACCTGGCGAACCGATCTCAGCCAGCTCAGCGAGCTTGAGCAGCATTGCGATTATCCGCTGGTAAATCAGGCGGTGCGCCGTGCGAAGCTGGAGAATAAAAAGCGTCTGGCCACGCTCATTGCCCAGCAGCTTAACGTGGTGGTGAACCCGAAATCGCTGTTTGATGTGCAGATCAAGCGTATTCACGAATACAAACGCCAGTTGATGAACGTGCTGCATGTAATCACCCGCTACAACCGCATTAAGGCCGATCCTGACGCTGAGTGGGTGCCGCGTGTGAATATCTTCGCCGGTAAAGCGGCTTCGGCCTATTACATGGCGAAGCACATCATTCACCTGATCAACGACGTCGCGAAGGTGATCAACAACGATCCGCAAATTGGCGACAAGCTGAAAGTGGTGTTTATCCCCAACTACAGCGTCAGCCTGGCGCAGGTGATTATTCCTGCTGCCGACCTGTCTGAGCAGATTTCTCTGGCCGGGACCGAAGCCTCTGGTACCAGTAATATGAAATTTGCCCTCAACGGCGCGCTGACCATCGGGACGCTGGACGGCGCCAACGTCGAGATGCTGGAGCACGTGGGCGCAGAGAATATCTTTATCTTTGGTAATACGGCGGAAGAGGTCGAGGCTTTACGCAGCCAGGGCTACAAGCCGCGTGAGTATTACGAGAAAGATGAAGAGCTACACCAGGTGCTGACGCAGATCGGCAGCGGTGTATTCAGCCCTGAGGAGCCGGGACGCTATCGTGACCTGGTGGACTCGCTGATCAACTTTGGCGACCACTATCAGGTTCTGGCGGATTATCGCAGCTACGTTGACTGCCAGGATAAGGTTGATGAACTGTATCGTCACCCGGAAGAGTGGACCACTAGGTCGATGATTAATATCGCCAACATGGGCTACTTCTCGTCGGACAGGACGATTAAAGAGTATGCCGAAAACATCTGGCATATTGATTCGGTGCGGTTGTAACAAGGGATAGGGTTAACTGTAGGCCGGATAAGGCGCTAGCCGCCATCCGGCAAAAAGCCCGGTGGCGCTGACGCTTACCGGGCCTACAGGGCGCTCGTTGCCGGGGGCGCTTCGCTTGCCCGGCCTACGTTCGTGTACTTGCTTACGACGCCAGCGACAGCTGGTGCTTCTCAATGTACTCCGACAACCACTGGGACATGCGCGACTGCTGCTCAGCGTTCAGCCACATACCCTCTTTCGTGCGACGCCACAGCGCATCTTCCGCACGACGAACCCATTCGTGATCGACCAGATATTTCAGCTCGGCCTCATAGAACTCATGGCCGAAGTCTTCACCTAACTCGGCAAGCGAGGTGGCTTCGCCGATAATCCATTCGGTGTTGCTGCCGTAGGTGCGGGAATAATGGCGTGCCAGCGACTCGGTCAGGAACGGGTAGCGACGGCGCAGTTTGGCCGCGTAATCTTCGCGATCGCCGCCAATGTCACCACCTGGCAGAATGCACTCTTTCGTCCACGCCGGACCAATGCCCTGATAGTACGACGCCAGTTTTTCCATCGCGTGTTCAGCCAGCTTACGGTAGGTCGTCAGCTTACCGCCAAAGACCGACAGCAGCGGCGCTTTGCCATTTTCGTCGTGGATATCCAGCGTGTAATCACGGGTGATAGCCTGCGGCGAGTCGGACTCGTCATCGCACAGCGGACGTACGCCCGAGTATGTCCAGACGATATCGTCACGGCCAAGCTGTTTCTTAAAGTGCGCGTTGTAGACCTTCAGCAGGTAATTGATTTCGCTCTCATCAATTTTCACCGCTTTCGGGTCGCCTTTGTATTCAACGTCGGTCGTCCCGATGATCGAGAATTCGTCCATCCATGGGATAACAAACACAATGCGTTTATCTTCGTTTTGCAGAATATAAGCCTGCTTCTGGGTATGTACGCGCGGAACCACAATGTGGCTGCCTTTAATCAGGCGAATGCCATACGGCGATGGCAGATGCATGCCGTCGTCGAAGAACTCTTTCACCCACGGGCCGGTGGCGTTGACCAGCCCACGTGCCTGCCAGGTGTGCTTTTTGCCAGTATCGATATCTTCAGCTTCAACAATCCACAAACCGTTTTCACGGCGAGCAGAGGTGGCACGCGTGCGGGTTAATACTTCTCCGCCTTTGCGTACGACCATTTGGGCGTTTGCCAAAACCAGTCGCGCATCGTCTACCCAGCAGTCAGAATATTCGAAACCGCGCACAATCTCAGGTTTCAGTACGGAGTCTGCGCCAAAACGCAAACCGGTAGAACTCGGCAAACTGGTGCGTTTGCCCAGATGATCGTACATAAACAGACCAATGCGGATCATCCAGGCCGGGCGCAGGTGCGGGCGATGGGGCAGACGAAAGCGCATAGGAAAGGCGATATGCGGTGCCATTTTCAACAGCACTTCACGTTCGGCCAGCGCTTCGCTCACCAGGCGAAATTCGTAATGTTCCAGGTAGCGCAGGCCACCGTGGATGAGTTTGGAGCTAGCGGAGGAGGTTGCGCAGGCTAAATCCTGCGCTTCCAGCATCAGCACGGATAAACCGCGTCCAGCGGCATCTGCCGCGATACCGGCACCGTTGATGCCTCCACCTATCACAATCAGATCTTTGGTTTCCATGCTGGCCTCTCGCACTTTCGTTATAGCTCATTAATGTTCGTTATCGAGCATAATAGCAAAGATTCGCGCCATTGGTAACATCGGATAAACAATTTACAGTGATACATATAACATTATGGCGTTTAACTGCCGTCGGGACGTACACTAAGAAGTAACATGTCCGAAAAGCGTCACCTGCCATATAAAGAAGAGAGAGCAATGGATCAGTTTGAATGTATTAATGTCGAAGAAGCGCATCAGAAGCTGCATCAGGGGAGCGCGGTGTTGGTGGATATCCGCGATCCGCAAAGCTATGCGATGGGTCATGCCCCGCAGGCGTTTCATCTGACGAACGACACGCTGGGGTCGTTTATGCGTGAGCATGATTTCGACACCGCCGTATTGGTGATGTGTTATCACGGCAACAGCAGTAAAGGTGCGGCGCAATATCTTCTTCAGCAAGGTTATGACGCGGTTTACAGCGTTGATGGCGGCTTCGACGCCTGGCATCGACATTTTCCGGCAGAAGTGGCATACGGTTCGTAAGGCTATACCCAAATTAATTCGAGTTGCATCGCGACGGCGACGCAGCGAATCTCCGGGAGCGTACGAACAGTACGTGACCGGAGTGAGCGAGGAAAGCCAACAAAGATGCAGCTCGAAGTAAGAAGGGTATATATACTGTCCTCTTTTGTGTGGATGAAGCGACAGCAACCATGTTGATGATTACCTCTTTTGCTAACCCCCGCGTGGCGCAGGCATTTGTTGATTATATGGCGACACAGGGCGTTATCCTGACGATTCAACAACATCAGCAAACGGATGTCTGGCTGGCGGATGAGTCCCAGGCCGAGCGCGTGCGTGCTGAACTGGCGCGATTTCTGGAGAATCCGGGCGACCCGCGTTACCTCGCGGCAAGCTGGCAGTCAGGCCAGACCGATAGCGGTCTGCGCTACCAACGTTATCCGTTCCTGGCCACATTGCGCGAACGCGCAGGCCCGGTAACGTGGGCGGTGATGGCCGCATGTGTGGTGGTGTTTATCGCCATGAACGTGCTGGGCGACCAGGCGGTGATGCTCTGGCTGGCATGGCCGTTTGACCCTACGCTGAAATTTGAATTCTGGCGTTATTTTACCCACGCTTTTATGCACTTCTCGCTGATGCATATTCTGTTCAACCTGCTGTGGTGGTGGTATCTCGGCGGTGCGGTTGAAAAGCGTTTGGGTAGCGGAAAACTGATAGTCATTACCGTGATCAGCGCCCTGCTGAGCGGTTATGTTCAGCAGAAATTTAGCGGTCCGTGGTTTGGTGGACTGTCTGGCGTGGTATATGCGCTGATGGGCTATGTGTGGTTGCGCGGTGAGCGCGATCCGCAGAGCGGTATTTTCCTGCAGCGTGGTTTGATTATTTTTGCTTTGATCTGGATTGTTGCCGGCTGGTTTGATCTGTTTGGCATGTCGATGGCGAATGGCGCACATATCGCCGGGCTGGCCGTGGGTCTGGCAATGGCGTTTGCCGATACTATTCATGTGCGAAAACGAACGTAATTTCAGGGAACCATAATGAAGCAAACACAACGACATGACGCGATCATTGAACTGGTAAAAAAACAGGGATACGTCAGTACTGAGGAGCTGGTGGAGCATTTCTCCGTTAGCCCGCAGACGATTCGCCGCGATCTTAACGATCTGGCCGATCAGAACATGATTTTGCGCCATCACGGCGGGGCGGCGCTGCCATCCAGCTCGGTCAACACCCCGTGGCATGACCGTAAAGCGACGCAGACGGCGGAAAAAGAGCGCATTGCACGCAAAGTTGCCACGCAGATCCCGAACGGCTCTACGCTGTTTATTGATATCGGCACTACGCCGGAAGCGGTGGCTCACGCGCTGCTCAATCACAGCAATTTACGTATCGTGACCAACAACCTCAATGTGGCGAATACGCTGATGGCGAAAGAGGATTTCCGCATAATCCTCGCCGGTGGCGAACTGCGTAGCCGCGACGGCGGTATTATGGGCGAAGCGACCCTCGACTTCATTTCTCAGTTCCGACTGGACTTCGGCATCTTAGGGATCAGCGGCATCGACAGCGATGGTTCTCTGCTGGAGTTTGATTATCACGAAGTTCGCACCAAACGCGCGATTATTGAGAATTCACGGCATGTGATGCTGGTGGTGGATCACTCGAAATTTGGGCGTAACGCGATGGTGAATATGGGCAGTATCAGCATGGTGGATGCGGTGTATACCGACACGCTGCCGCCCGCTGGCGTGATGCAGGTTATCGCGGACCATCATATTCAGTTAGAGCTGTGCTGAGATAATTGCCTGATAAGCGTAGCGCATCAGGCATTAACTAAACCCCATATCCCATCATCTTCAGCAGCTTCTGCGCATGTTGCACCGCATCCTGACGATGTGCGACGCCAAGTTTTTGGTACAAATTGCGGATGTGCGTCTTGATGGTCGTTGCCGCGACGGCCAGCTCTCCGGCGATCTGCTCGTTGCTGTAGCCCGAATAAATCAGTCCCAGAACCTGCCATTCGCGCTGGGTCAGCGGACTGGTGCGGATAAGCTCCGGCACTTCCGGATGAGTAAGCAGACGCTCAACGAATCCTTCATCGAAGTGGGCGAATTTATGGCGGTGGTGCTGGTTAATCTCGCGCAAAATGCGCTGGGCGCGGTGCTGATCGAGCTCCGGTAAGGTATTGAGCTGAATCAGCTGACGCAGTTGTTGCGCCATGGCCTCGCCTTCAATAACAAAGTGACTGATAAACCCGGTGCGGTTCGCCAGCTGCAGCGCATCGAGTAATACGCGCTGGGCGTCATTTTTGCGCCCTGCCTGCCAGTACAGCTGATTAAGCAGCAGCAGGTTACGGTTCAGATCGCTCATCAGACGCAGATTACGCGCATTTTCATTCAACTCTTCCAGCACAATTTCAGCCGGTTCAAACTCGCCGAGCAGGATCTGCGCGCGGGCGATGTTGCGCCACTGGCTTTGCAGGAAGTGGTTATTGGCGAATTCCGGTTTCGGCGTGTGGCGCAGCCAGTTGGCGGCCGAGTTTTTGTCGCCCACCATTTGCCAGTAAATCACCCGCACCTTATCGGCGTTTGAGATCCAGTCGCTGTGATAGTGGCCGTTGCCCAGCAGGTTCTCCAGACGGTTAAGCAGGCTACGCGCATTGTCCAGATCGCCCCGCGCCAGCGAACACTGAATCAGCAATGCCAGGCACTGTAGCTGTTGCTGCGGCTGGAAAGTGGAAAGCAGTTCAATACCCGAGCGGGCAGACGCTTCGGATTCGTCCAGACGCGCCCATGCCCACAGTAGCTGCGCGCGAATGCGTACCAGGAACTCGTGCATCGGCAGTTGTTCCAGATGCTGCTCTTTGATCAGTTGAAACGCTTTTTCCTGAGTCTCCCAGGCGGCCTGTAAAAAGCCCTGGGCAAACAAAATCTCGCTTTGCTGGATAAGGCTCCACAGCGCGTAATGCCAGACGTCATGATGGCGGGCCATTTGCTCGGTTTGTTGCATCAACGCCAGAGAGCGCGTGAGATCGCCCTTACAGTGCAGGACTTCGCCGTGCACCGAGGTGGCGACGATACGGCTATAGAACCAGGCGATGGGTAACTCATCCAGCGCCAGTTTCGCCAGACGCTCGGCTTCGTCAGGGTTTCCGTCGTTAATCGCTACCTGCGCCCGCAGGGCGTTGAATTCGGCGTGCAGCGTTGGCTCCATGTCGCCTTTTATTTCCTGCTCAGCGCGCGCTAGCAGAGTGTTAACCTCTCCGTAGCGGTGCTGGCTTTGCATCAGCCAGGCCTGGAGCAGAACCAGACGCGGATTTTCCAGCAGGCTTTCCCATGGCAGAGCTTTCAGCGACTCTTCCAGCAGCGTCAGCTCGCTGTGGTTAAACAGTCCCCACGCATGATTAAGCAGGATATCGCGGAGCATATGGGCGTCGCCTGCCGCCAGCGCGTGGTGGATAGCTTCGCTGGGGAAACCTTGCGCCATCCAGCTTTCCGCGGCAGCGCGGTGTATTTCGGGCAGTTCGCTCGCCAGCTCCCACTGACAGCGCTGGCGTAAAAAGCTGCCAAACAGCGGGTGATAACTGAACCACTCGCCAACGTCATCCATCCGCTGCAGGAATAAGCCCTGGCGCTCAATCTCCTCCAGCCGCATCTGGCCGTTTTCTTCCCCGGTAACGCGGACGATCAGCGCATCGTTCATGGAGCGCAGAATGGCGCTTTTCAGCAGGAAGTGACGGGTGCCGAGGTCGACGCTGTCCAGCACTTCATCAACCAGGTAATCAGATAAATGGCTGGCGTTGATCCCGGCGAGGCGACGTGCCGACTGGTGAGCAGAGTTATTGTTCTGGCGGGCGGAAAGGGCAATCAGTTGTAACGCTGTGGCCCAGCCAGCAACGTCATCACACATCCGGCTGCTTTCAGCCGCTTCAATGGGGGAGGACAAACGTCGGTCGAAAAATTGTTTGGCTTCCTGATGGTTAAAGGCTAACTGTTGGCTGCCTATCTCCAGTAGTTGATCGCGTACCCGCAGGTTAGCAATGCCCAACTGCGGCAGGTTGCGCGACAGCACGACCAGCGTAAGGTTCTCAGGCTGGTGACGCAGGAAAAAACGCATCGCTTCGTGAATAGCCGGATTAGAGATCAGATGATAATCATCCACCACCAGGTAGAGCGGGCGGTGCCACTCGGCCAGTTCGATAAATAGCTGGGCAAACAGTGACGTCAGGCTGGCGTATTGGCGCTTTTGCACCATCGCTTCGCTGGTGGTGCAATGTCCACCGGTTGCCTGCTGGATGGCGGCGATCAGATAGCTCGCAAAACGTTCTTGCTGATTATCGCCTTCATCCAGAGAGTACCAGCCTAAGTCGTTCTTCCCCGCCGCCCATTGTGAAACCAGCGTCGTTTTTCCATACCCAGCAGGACTTGTTATCAGGGCGAGCCTGAAATTGTTCGCGCCGGAAAGTTTAGCCAACAGGCGCTCACGAACCACCGTATGGTCGAGTCGAACCGGACGACTTAATTTAGACGGAATCAACATAAGTTAGTCACTTCACTGTGTGAAAATGGGGAAGAGTGATTTTTTTTGCGCTTCGTAATTAATGGATATAAGGTCGGCCAGATTAGAGTTTTATGCAAGCTAAGCGGACTTTTTGTGTGTCTGATTTTGCACTATGTCACAAATCTATACATCTATTACATTAATTGGTTTAAAGAGTCGCAACAGGCGTGGCGACTGGATCCGTCGTTATTTTGACTGCGCCGAAAAATGCCTCATTTTTTATAAGGCTACTCAGTGAGTTAATGTAAAGCACCGAATCTTGTGGCCGACTTAAAAGTTTCATGTGAATTATCTTATCTGGCCCAGGTATTTCAGGTTAGAAACTATTTCTCTGTTTACACATTGTTTCCCCACCGTCACCCCACTATTTGATATTGTCGATTTATTCCTTGCTATTAATGCGTCGTCCGTTGGGTGTTATGCGGGATTACGCGAATTTACGGGCGATTACGCTACCTTTAAGTGGCGGTGATCACACTTTTATGCTCATCCCCGCTCCTCCTCCCTGCCTAATCCGTGCCAGGATGAGGAATGTCAACAACGAGCCAGGCAAACTAGCGATAACGTTGTTTTATTACCTAAGGATCTGGAACCCCTATGTCACAGCCTACTTTCAACAAAGATCAATTTCAGGCTGCCCTGACACGTCAGTGGCAGCGCTTCGGTTTACTGTCGGCTCAAGAAATGACGTCGCGCCAGTGGTGGCAAGCAGTGAGTGGGGCGTTGGCTGAGTTACTCAGCGCCCAGCCTGCGGCAAAACCGGCAAAAAATCAGCGTCACGTTAACTACATCTCGATGGAGTTTTTGATTGGTCGTCTGACCGGTAACAACTTACTTAATCTCGGTTGGTTTCAGGCGGTGAGCGATGAGCTGAAAGCGCATGGCGTCAACCTGACCGACCTGCTGGAAGAAGAGATCGATCCGGCGTTAGGTAACGGTGGGTTGGGGCGTCTGGCGGCCTGCTTCCTTGATTCAATGGCGACGGTCGGCCAGTCGGCGACGGGCTACGGTCTCAACTACCAGTACGGCCTGTTCCGTCAGTCGTTTGCCGATGGGCAACAGATGGAAGCCCCGGACGACTGGCATCGCGGCAGCTATCCGTGGTTCCGCCACAACGAGGCGCTGGATGTGCAGGTTGGAATTGGCGGCAAAGTCACCAAAGAAGGGCACTGGGAACCAGGATTTATCATCACTGGTCAGGCCTGGGATCTGCCGGTTCTTGGCTATCGCAACAGCGTGGCCCAGCCGCTGCGTCTGTGGCAGGCCAGCCACGCGCATCCGTTTAACCTGACCAAATTTAATGACGGCGATTTCCTGCGGGCAGAACAGCAGGGCATTGACGCCGAAAAACTGACCAAAGTGCTGTACCCGAACGACAACCACACCGCGGGTAAAAAGCTGCGCCTGATGCAGCAGTATTTCCAGTGCGCCTGCTCCGTAGCCGACATTCTGCGTCGTCATCATCTGGCAGGGCGTAAACTGCATGAGCTGGCTGATTACGAAGTGATTCAGCTTAATGATACCCACCCGACCATCGCGATCCCAGAGCTGCTGCGCGTGCTGATTGATGAGCACCAAATGAGCTGGGACGATGCGTGGGCGATTACCAGTAAAACCTTTGCTTACACCAACCATACCCTGATGCCGGAAGCGTTAGAGTGCTGGGACGAGAAGCTGGTGAAAGCGCTTCTGCCGCGCCATATGCAAATCATCAAAGAGATTAACGACCGCTTTAAGACGTTGGTCGATAAAACCTGGCCGGGTGATGCTGAAGTCTGGGCGAAACTGGCGGTGGTGCACAACAAACAGGTGCGCATGGCTAACATGTGTGTGGTCAGCGGTTTTGCGGTTAACGGCGTGGCGGCGCTGCACTCCGATCTGGTGGTGAAAGATTTGTTCCCGGAATATCACCAGCTCTGGCCGAATAAATTCCATAACGTCACCAACGGGATTACCCCACGTCGCTGGATTAAGCAGTGCAACCCGGCGCTTGCCGCTCTGCTGGATAAATCGCTGAAAAAAGAGTGGGCCAACGACCTCGACCAGTTGATTAACCTGGAAAAATACGCCGACGATGCGAAGTTCCGTCAGCAGTATCGTGACATCAAGCTGGCGAACAAAGAGCGACTGGTGAAGTTTATTAAAGCGCGTACCGGTATTGAGATAACGACCAACGCGATTTTTGATATTCAGATTAAACGTCTGCATGAGTACAAGCGTCAGCACCTCAACCTGCTGCACATTCTGGCGTTGTACAAAGAAATTCGTGAGAACCCGCAGGCCGATCGCGTGCCGCGTGTATTCCTGTTTGGCGCAAAAGCCGCGCCGGGTTACTACCTGGCGAAAAATATCATCTTCGCCATCAACAAGGTTGCGCAAACCATCAATAACGACCCGCAAGTGGGTGACAAACTGAAGGTTGTCTTCCTGCCGGATTATTGTGTCTCTGCGGCGGAAATGCTGATCCCGGCGGCGGATATCTCTGAGCAGATCTCAACCGCAGGGAAAGAGGCTTCCGGCACCGGTAACATGAAGCTGGCGCTGAACGGTGCGTTAACCGTCGGTACGCTGGATGGCGCAAACGTCGAAATCGCCGAGAAGGTGGGTGACGAAAATATCTTCATCTTTGGTCATACCGTGGAAGAGGTGAAGGCGCTCAAAGCCAAAGGCTACGATCCGGTGAAATGGCGTAAGAAAGACAAAGTGCTGGATGCTGTCCTGAAAGAGCTGGAAAGCGGGAAATACAGCGATGGCGATAAACATGCCTTCGACCAGATGTTGCACAGTATTGGCAAGCAGGGCGGTGACCCGTATCTGGTGATGGCGGACTTCGCGGCCTACGTTGAAGCTCAGAAGCAGGTTGACGTGTTGTATCGTGACCAGGAAGCCTGGACCCGGGCGGCGATTCTGAATACTGCGCGTTGCGGCATGTTCAGTTCGGATCGCTCCATCCGCGATTATCAGGCTCGTATCTGGCAGGCGAAACGTTAAGGGATCGCGATGGAAAGCAAACGTCTGGATAATGCCGCGCTGGCGGCGGGGATCAGCCCCAATTACATTAATGCCCACGGTAAACCGCAGTCTATTGGCGCCGAAACCAAGCGGCGTTTGCTTGATGCCATGCATCGCACCTCCGCCGCCGTTCAGGTGGCGGTGACGCCGGTGCCGAATGTCATGGTTTATACCGCTGGTAAGAAAATGCCGCTGGCGGTTGAGGGAAGCGGGGAGTTTAACTGGCTGCTGACCACCGAAGAGGGCGTGCAGCACAAAGGGCATGCCGTCGGCGGTAAATCTTTTAACCTTCCAGCCAGGCTGCCGGAGGGGTATCACACGCTGACTCTGACCCAGGGCGAGCTGCGCACCCATTGCCGCATCATCGTCGCGCCGAAACGCTGCTATGAGCCACAGGCGCTGCTTGCCGGGCAGAAGCTGTGGGGCGCATGCGTTCAGCTCTACACCCTGCGCTCGGAAAAAAACTGGGGGATCGGCGATTTTGGCGATCTCCGCACCATGCTGGTGGATGTGGCGCAACGCGGGGGCGCGTTTATCGGGCTTAATCCGATTCACGCACTGTATCCGGCGAACCCGGAGAGCGCCAGCCCGTATAGTCCGTCGTCACGTCGTTGGCTGAACGTTATTTATATTGATGTTAACGCAGTCGATGATTTCCACCTGAGTAAAGAGGCACAGGCCTGGTGGCAGAAACCTGCGACGCAGCAAGCTTTGCAACGCGCGCGCGATGCCGAGTGGGTTGATTATTCTGCCGTTACCGCACTGAAGATGACGGCGCTACGTATGGCGTGGAAAAGCTTCTCTGCGCGCGATGATGAGCAGATGGCGGCATTCCGCCAGTTTGTGACTCAGGAAGGGGATAGCCTCTACTGGCAGGCGGCCTTTGACGCGCTGCATGCCAATCAGGTGAAAGAGGACGCATTGCGCTGGGGCTGGCCGGTGTGGCCGCAGGCATTCCAGTCGGTGGACTCGCCAGAGGTAAAACGCTTCTGCGAAACACATCGTGATGATGTGGATTTCTACCTGTGGTTGCAGTGGCTGGCGTATAGCCAGTTTGCTGACTGCTGGAAAACCAGCCAGGGCTTTGCGATGCCGATTGGACTGTATCGCGACCTGGCGGTTGGCGTGGCCGAAGGTGGGGCGGAAACCTGGTGCGACCGCGAGCTGTACTGCCTGAAAGCCTCGGTGGGCGCACCGCCGGACATTCTCGGTCCGCTCGGACAAAACTGGGGACTGCCGCCGATGGATCCGCACATCATCACGGCACGCGCTTACGAACCGTTTATCGAATTGCTGCGCGCCAATATGCAGAACTGTGGCGCGCTGCGCATCGACCATGTTATGTCGATGCTGCGTCTGTGGTGGATCCCTTACGGAGAAACCGCCGATCACGGTGCCTACGTGCATTATCCGGTAGATGATCTGCTTTCCATTCTGGCGCTGGAAAGTAAACGTCATCACTGCATGGTGATTGGTGAAGATCTGGGTACCGTGCCGGTGGAGATCGTCAGCAAGCTGCGTGACAGTGGTGTCTATTCCTACAAAGTACTTTATTTTGAGAATGACCATGAGAAGAACTTCCGTGCACCGAAAGCGTACCCGGAACAATCAATGGCAGTCGCGGCGACGCATGACCTTCCTACGCTTAAAGGTTATTGGGATAGCGGCGATCTGACGCTCGGTAAGGCGCTGGGCCTGTACCCGGATGAAGTCGTGCTGCGTGGGTTGTATCAGGACAGAGAACTGGCGAAACAGGGGCTGCTGGACGCGCTGCACAAATACGGTTGCCTGCCAAAACGTGCTGGTCACAAGGCGTCCCTGATGTCGATGACGCCGATTCTTAATCGCGGTATGCAACGCTACATCGCTGACAGCAACAGTGCGTTGCTGGGCCTGCAACCGGAAGACTGGCTGGATATGGCTGAGCCGGTCAACATTCCGGGGACCAGCGACCAGTACAAAAACTGGCGGCGTAAGCTCACCGCCACGCTGGAACAGATGTTTGCCGATGAGGGCGTGAATAAGCTGATTAAGGATTTGGATAAGCGCCGCAAAGCGGCCGCGAAGAAGAAGTAAAAAAGCCGGGGATTTCCCCAGCTTATTTATGGTGCTAGATCGTAGGCCGGATGGCAGCTTTGCCTTATTCGGCCTACGAGCCGTCTCGTTTAAACCACCATACCCAGCAGCAGACACCCTACCAGACCGCAGACGGAGATAATGGTTTCCAGCATTGACCATGACTTGATGGTCTCACCGATGGTCAGGTTGAAGTACTCCTTGAACAGCCAGAAGCCTGGATCGTTCACGTGGGAGAAAATGACGGAACCGGAACCAACCGCAATAACCATCAGCTCTGGGCTTACGCCGGTCGTTGCAATCAGCGGCGCCACAATCCCACCTGCTGTAATCGCAGCAACGGTCGCGGAACCCAGTGCGATACGCAGTACCGCCGCGATAGACCATGCCATCAGCAGTGGAGACACGTTAGAGCCGTGCATCATTGAAGCGATGTATTTGTCCACGCCGCTATCAACCAGGACCTGTTTGAAGGCACCGCCACCACCGATGATCAACAGCATCATTGCGATGATTTTGATTGAGGACACCAGCGTGTCGTTAATCTGATCCATCGAACGTCCACGGTTCAGACCAAAAGTGAACATCGCAATCAGCACTGCGATAAGCGTTGCCATGACCGGGTCGCCGAGGAACTCTGCAACCGTCAGGAAAGCATGACCTTTTGGCAGAATCATCTCCGCCACGGCGCGCATTGCCATCAGGATAACCGGTACCAGAGAGGTCCAGACGCTGACACCAAAGCCAGGCATCTCTTCTTCAGTAAAGGTTTTCGCGCTGTACAAACCTTCCGGGATTGGCTTATCGATGCCTTTCAGGAAACGAGCGTACACCGGACCGGCGAGAATAACGGTTGGGATTGCCAGAATCGTACCAAACAGCAGGGTTTTACCCATATCTGCGTGGAAAATGGTGGCAATAGCGGTTGGACCCGGGTGTGGCGGCAGGAAGCCATGTGTTACGGACAGCGCAGCAGCCATCGGTACGCCAACGTACAGCAGCGGGATATTGGCAGCAGCGGCGATGGTGAACACCAGCGGCAGCATCAGCACGAAGCCGACTTCGTAGAACAGGGCAAAACCGACGGTGAAGCCAGTTAATACCACCGCCCACTGGATATGTTTTTTGCCGAATTTAGCAATCAGGGTGGTTGCGATGCGCTGTGCGCCGCCGCAGTCCGCCAGCATTTTGCCCAGCATGGCGCCAAAACCCATAATCAGGGCGAGGCTGCCAAGGGTTCCGCCGACGCCGGCTTTAATCGAACCGATGACTTTATCCAGTGGCATCCCTTGCATCAATCCGACAGCAAGCGCCACCAGGACGAGAGCGATGAAACCGTTCATTTTGAAACGGATCATCAGGAGGAGTAACAAGATTACACCGATAGCAACGATGACTAATGGCATGATTTACCTGGCCTTTACTTTGTTATGGGTAACGTCAGTGTTTAGATGACAAATTCCGATTGTCCCGACCGGGAACAGAGTATTCTCAGCACCAATGCTGGTTGCCTTCAAAACTAATCAGTTTAGCTGGCTATTATGTGTGTATTAGGTGCTGATACGAATGATACGGGTAACATGTGGCGCTTGAAAATCACCTGGGCAGGCAAAATTTAAATTATGAGAGGCTGGTCAAATTATGAGGGGGATTGTTGCAGGATAGATGCGAAGAAATGCAGGGTAGTAGGCCGTTACGCTGCCATTCGGCAGCAATGCCCGATAGCGACGCGGATGCGTCTTATCGGGCCTACGGCAACTCTACAGCTTAGGACTTAGTAGTAAGAGTGCTCGCCGCGCTGGTGTTCGGTTAAATCGCGAACGCCTTTCAGTTCAGGGAATTCAGCCAGCAGCTGTTTCTCGATACCTTCTTTCAGCGTGACATCTACCATTGAACAGCCGTTACAGCCGCCGCCAAACTGCAGAATGGCGTAGCCTTCATCGGTGATTTCCATCAGAGAGACGCGACCGCCGTGGCCAGCCAACTGAGGGTTGATCTGCGATTGCAGCATGTACTCCACGCGTTCCATCAGCGGCGCATCCTCGGCAACTTTACGCATTTTGGCGTTTGGCGCTTTCAGAGTCAGTTGAGAGCCTAACTGGTCGGTCACGAAATCGATTTCTGCATCTTCCAGATACGGTGCGCTCAGTTCATCAACATATGCGGTCAGCAGGTCAAATTTAATGGCGGTGTCGGTTGCTTCCACGGCGTCCGGCGGACAATAAGAAACGCCGCATTCAGCGTTAGGCGTGCCGGGATTAATCACAAATACGCGGATTTGTGTCCCTTCTTCCTGATTTGCCAGCAGTTTGGCAAAGTGCGCTTGTGCAGCATCGGAAATATGGATCATAGTAATGGCCTAATAGTTGACTATTTTACTTGGTTATAATACGCCCATCATCGAGGCTCTACAAGGTTCGACACAGGCACCATACCTGGACAGTCGCTGCGCCGTTGCGTAAAAGCAGCTGCGCGATTTCCGCGACGGTACTTCCGGTAGTGACGACATCATCCACAATAACCATATGGAGTCCCCGCACCGGCAATTCAAGGCGAAAGGCGTTTTTCAGGTTACGTTTACGTAATTGGGCGCTGAGATGGTGCTGCGTCGCCGTCGCCCGAACCCGCGTGATAGCCTGGCTGTTCCAGTCGCAGCCCAGCCAGCGCGCCAGAGGGCGGCACAATAAATCGCTCTGATTAAATCCTCTGCGCCAGTGTCGGCGTTGCCAGAGCGGGACGCTGACCAGCCTGTCCGGCAGAGGAAGGCCGCTGGCGCGCCGGGCCTGTAATACCTCCAGCAACAGTAAACGTGACAGGGCGCAGGCCATTTCGCTGCGTCGCGAAAACTTGAGCTGGTGGATAAGCCCGCTCAACGGTGGAATGTAGTCGCTGACCGTGACCAGTCGCTGCCACGGTGGTGGTTTTTGCAGGCATCGCCCGCAGGGAATGACGGTATGAGCGGCAGGGAGGCCACATTGAGGGCACAGGCTGCCGCGCTGACGCGTTGCCCGCGTGCAAACAGAGCAAATCCCCCAATGCCCCAACGTCAGGGGCATTCGGCATAGCCAGCACAATCCCGGTACTGTTAGCATAGAAGCATCCTTTCAGGCTAAAAGAGAACAATAACTGATGAATGACATCTGGTGGCAGACCCAGGGTTCGGGAAATTGCCATCTTGTGCTGTTGCACGGATGGGGACTGAATGCGCAAGTCTGGAATTGCATAAGTGAGGAACTGAGCTCGCATTTCACGCTGCATCTTGTCGATTTACCGGGATTTGGCCGCAGCCAGGGTTTTGGTGCAATGTCGCTGGAAGAGATGGCTGAGCGGGTATTAAAACAGGCGCCGGAGAACGCTATCTGGCTCGGCTGGAGTCTGGGCGGGCTGGTTGCAAGCCAGGTGGCGTTGACGCATCCTGGCCGTGTTCAGGCGCTGGTGACCGTGGCGTCTTCCCCTTGCTTTAGCGCGCGAGAGGAGTGGCCGGGTATCAAGCCAGAAGTGCTGGCAGGCTTCCAGCAGCAGTTGAGCGAAGATTTTCAGCGTACGGTGGAGCGTTTTCTGGCACTGCAAACGATGGGTACGGAAACCGCGCGTCAGGATGCGCGAGCGTTGAAGAAAACGGTGCTGGCTTTACCCATGCCGGAAGTCGAGGTGCTTAATGGCGGGCTGGAGATCCTGAAAACAGTCGATCTGCGTGAGCCGCTGTGCTCGGTGGTTATGCCTTTCCTGCGGATGTATGGTTATCTTGACGGGCTGGTTCCGCGCAAAGTTATCCCGATGCTGGATGCCCTGTGGCCGCAGAGCGAGTCGTTGGTGTTTGCTAAGGCGGCGCATGCGCCATTTATCTCGCATCCTGCTGAGTTCTGCGCAGCGCTGGTGGCGTTGAAGCAGCGGCTATAAATTCGTTGCGTTGCCCGGCACAGCCACGCTTGCCGGGCTTGAGATTAATGACTGCGCGCAGCCAGATCCTCAGCGGTCAGACCGGTAATTCTGAAGATGGTCAGCGGGTCTATACCATCAGCCTGCATGGTTGATGCAATTCGTAAAGCTTCCTCTCGTTTGCCTTGTTGCAAACCCGTTTGTAACCCTTCCTCTAACCCCTCTTGCAACCCTTTCCTATGACCTTCCTGAAGACCATTAAAGTGCCCTTCTTGTCGTAATCTTTCGGCGATAGTCATCAGCTTCTCCTTATGTTGGGGTAAACGTTCGGCGACTTCATAAAGGAACTCGCCAAAATGTGCGGTGTCCCCGGCCTGCAGTAAATAATTAAACAGGGCTTTCAACTGGTTGTCATTAGCGTGTCCTTTAACAAGCAGGATGGCCAGCTTTTCTACCAGCCCCATCAAATCGCGTTTACGAATATGTTTTTGGATGAGTTCCAGCAGCGCCATCCGACGATGCTGCATGATCTCGTCATCGGGCACGACGGTGATATCGATCAGTGGAAACGCGGTACTATAAAGTTGTCTGGCGGATTCAGGGTCATCAAACTCGTCCAGCCAACAAAGTGAGTAGGGGTATGGGCTTGCTGAGCCATGATAAAAAAGCATGGGGATCACCAGCGGGAGTTTCTTATGGCCTGCCGCTAAATGGCGGTGCATTACCGCAATGGCATAACGCATCAGCCGAAATGCCATATGGCTATCGGCGGTGCTCTGATGCTCAATAATGGTGTAAATATAGCCATCGCCTTCGCGCGTTTTTAACGACCACAGCACATCGGAATAGTAGGCGCGCAAATCGTCCTCAATAAAACTGCCGGATTCCAGTTGCAGCGTTTTAAGATCGCAAAGTTTTCGCAAAGAGGCTGGAAGATGAAGCTGAATAAAGTCGCGTGCGGTCGCAGGGTTGTTTAAGAACGTTTTGAAAATCGCGTCATGCGGTGTAGCTGTCGTGTCAGTATTCATGGCGATCCGTCACCTGAGAAACAAGATGACGGGACTCTACTTCTCTGGTCGGCAGTAATCATCCACGAGTTGATAACGATGCGCGGCAGGCTGGAGGATAGATCTGTTTTGCTGAAAACAGAGAGGTCTTTGTGGAATCCATTACGCAAAAAGCCGGATATCAGCTTAAACGCTATATCCGGCCTGAACGTTTGCAGTTATTTGTAGGCCGGATAAGCGTAGCGCCATCCGGCATCGCACTAGCGTAAAGCCCACCACTCGCGCAGGCAGGCTTTACCTTGCGGACAACTTTTGCAGCTTCCGGAGAGACACCCGTCGGCATCTTCCTGAATCCGCATCGCTTTGCCCATCTTTTCTAACTGATTCAGCATGGCGTCAATCATGGGCTGCGGGGTATGCAGCGTGTGGCTAATTTGTGTCGCCTCCATGCGCCCCCGCAAAGCCAATAAATCACGAACCTGAATAAGCGATGCCATCGTCGATAACCTTAGTGGCAATCGCCAGTGGTGCTTGAACAGCAGGAACTTGCCGTCCTGTTGGTTGCCAGCAGCGCGAGGTCCACGCGGCTGCGAGCTCGACGCAGCAGGCCCAGCAACACGATGTTAAACAGGATGACGGCTAAAATGCACACCAGACTGTAGGTCGGGTGTTCTTTGTAGCTGACCGTCTGATAAAACAGCGTCGACAGAGAGTAGGCGATGTTCAGACCCCACAGAATCGAGAAGCTCATCCAGCCACGGCTGGATTCACGTGCGATTGCGCCCATCACTGAAATGCACGGTACATACAGTAGAACAAAGATCAGGTAGCTGTACGCGGCGGCGGCGCTGCCAAATTTCTCGCCCATCACGCCCATTGCGCCAGTCGCCATTTCACCGTCGCCCTTGCTGGCTTCGATAGGGTTAGCCAGCACGCTCAGGCTGAAGGTGTCTTTCAGGCTTTGCCAGGTTTCATCCACCGCGCCGAGCAGTTCGTCACCGAGGTGGAAATCTGCCGGATTGAACTCTTCTTCCTGAATGTTTTCTGCGGTATAGAGCGTGTTCAGCGTACCGACAACCACTTCTTTCGCCATCGCGCCGGTAAACAGACCTACGGTTGCCTGCCAGTTATCTTCGTGAACGCCAATCGGCTTAAAGACAGGGGTAATAACGCGGCTAACGGAGGCCAGAGCAGAGTCGTTGATGTTGTCGACGATTTTTCCGCTCAGCGAGAAGCTGTTAAACGCGCTGAGGAAAATGCTGACGATGATGATGACTTTACCCGCGCGCAGAACGAAGCCTTTCAGGCGTTGCCAGGTCTGAATGATCAGACTCTTAATGTGCGGCACGTGGTACACCGGCAGCTCCATCACGAACGGCGTTGCTTCACCACGCATGATGGTGTGTTTGAGCATCAGACCGGTCAACACCGCCATAACGATACCCAGCACGTACAGTGAGAAGACCGCCAGCGCGCCATTCTGACCAAAGAACGCTGCGGCGAAGACGGCGAAAATCGCCAGACGTGCGCCACAGGACATAAACGGCGCCATCATGATGGTCATCAAACGCTCACGCGGGGCATCCAGCGTACGTGCGCCCATTACAGACGGTACGTTACAGCCAAAGCCGACGATCAGTGGGACAAACGATTTGCCCGGCAGTCCCAGCGCCTGCATCAGTCGGTCCATCACAAACGCGGCGCGCGCCATGTAGCCGGAGTCTTCAAGGAAGGAGAGGAACAGGTACATCATGCCGATTTGCGGTACCAGCGGCAGCACGGTGTTAATCCCGCCGCCAAGGCCCTGGGCCAGGAAGATGGTAAGCCAGTCCGGGAAGTGCAGCGTGTAGCCAATCCACTGAATACCATGGATAAAGAGCGCCACGGAGCCGACGTCAAACAAGGGCTGCAGCGCGCCGCCAATGTTGATGGCGAGCAGGAACATCAGGTACATCACGAACAGGAAAATCGGCAGACCAAGGAAGCGGTTAAGGACGATTTTATCTACAGCGGTGGTGAAACGGCTTGGCTCTGCCGTCAGGGTGTTACTGACGGTATCACAGATAGCGGCAATGCACTGATAACGCGCATCGGCGATATGCAGCGCCGGATCGTCCATTGTCTCGCTCAGGCGCGCAATGGCGGCATCAAGGTTTTGCGCGGCATCACCGGCGTAAGCACGGCTGTAGATATCGCCTTCCAGCATCTGCAGGCCCAGCCAGCGACGCTGTTTAAGCGGCATATCTTTGGTCATCGCGTCGGCCAGGGAATCCGCTTCTTGCAGCAGCGGCTGGGCATAATGGACCAGCTCGACGGTGTCGTTTTCTTTATAGCGATCGATCGCCAGCTTCAGCGCTTCAATGCCGCGAGCGCGGGTGGAAACCAGCGGAACCACCGGGCAGCCAAGACGAGCGGAGAGGGCGTCGATATCGATACGGATTTGCTGCTTCTCAGCGATATCCAGCATGTTCAGTGCGACGATGCAGGGGATGCCCAACTCAAGCAGTTGCAACGTCAGGTAGAGGTTGCGCTCAAGGTTTGAAGCATCGACCACGTTGATCAAGAGATCCGCGTCGCCGCTTAAAATATAGTGGCAGGCAATCTGCTCATCGAGAGAAGTTTGCGATGAGATTGTCGTCAGGGAATAGGTGCCGGGTAAATCGACCAGCGTGACCTGATGGTCCGTTGTGGCGAAATGACCTTCTTTACGCTCAACGGTAACGCCAGCCCAGTTGCCTACACGCTGGCGCGCGCCGGTGAGCTGGTTGAATAAAGTTGTCTTGCCGGAATTAGGATTACCAATTAAACCAATGGTTAGTTTTTTCATTTTTATAGACTCACTGTATTAACAGGAAACCGCTTCCACTTCTAATAACGCCAAATCCTTTTTACGCAATACCAGACTTACGCGACGCGTTTCGATATGGATAGGATCGCCGAGCGGGGCGACGCGTACCACGTTGAAGGATGAGCCGGGTAGCATGCCAAGTGACAACAGTTTCTGACGATAAGCTGGGCTGATTTCACGGGCAAAACCGGTAATTTTCCACGCACTGTCAGGAGTGAATTGCATAGGGACCTACTTATATCTCGCTAACTGGATGATTACCTCATGGGGCGAAAGGGCGGCATGAGACCAGATGATTAGCCAACGTAAGGAAAGAGTAAATAATCAACAAATCAATGATAATGAGAATGGTTTCTATCATCAATAGAATAAATGTGACGGAATGTACAATTGGATAATAATTTGAGCCAATTTTGATATTCCTCAATATTTATTCTGGTTGGGCATGAAGGATTCACGGAAGTAATTAGTGAGGATCTTAATGTTTAATTAAGGTTTCATCTGTTAATGAAGTGATAAATATATTGTGGAGCAAAGCGGGAAATAGATTAAATATGCCGGATGGCGACGCTCATGTGTCTTATCCGGCCTACAAATTAATGGCGACAACCAGGCCGGAGAGGGTGTTTACTCCACCATCCGGCACACGGTTTAAACTTAGCGCTTTTTACCCATTGCCGCCGCCAGCGCATCCATCATGGCGCTGTTGCCCGCAGGCTGGGCGTCACGACCACGCGGTTTCGCGGCTTTCGGCGCCGGGCGATTGCTCTGAGTGCGATCGTTATTCCCGCCGCCGCGACGCGCATTGGTTTCACCCGGCTGCTCGTCCAGACGCATGGTCAGCGCGATACGCTTACGCTGCAGGTCCACTTCCAGCACTTTCACCTTCACAATGTCGCCCGCTTTCACCACGGTGTGTGGATCTTCGACGAACTTATTCGACAGCGAAGAGATATGCACCAGACCATCCTGATGCACGCCAATATCAACAAACGCGCCGAAATTGGTGACGTTGGTGACAGCCCCTTCCAGAATCATTCCCGGCAGCAGATCGTTCATGGTTTCGACGCCATCAGCAAACTGCGCGGTTTTAAATTCAGGACGTGGGTCACGGCCCGGTTTTTCCAGCTCTTTGATGATGTCGGTGACGGTCGGCACCCCGAAGCGTTCGTCGGTAAAATCGGCGGCTTTCAGATTGCGCAGTTCGCTGCTGTTGCCCATCAGATCGCGCAGCGATTGCTCGGTGGCGGCCAGAATGCGTTCCACAATCGGATAAGCTTCCGGGTGAACGGTAGAGGCATCCAGCGGGTTATCGCCGTGGTTGATACGCAGGAAGCCCGCGCACTGTTCAAAGGCTTTAGGCCCCAGACGGCTGACTTTTAGCAGTTGCTGACGGTTCTGGAACTGACCGTTCTCATCGCGCCAGGCGACGATGTTTTGCGCCATCATGCGCGTCAGGCCGGCAACGCGGGTCAGCAGTGGTACGGAGGCTGTATTCAGATCGACGCCGACGGCGTTCACACAGTCTTCCACTACCGCATCCAGCTTACGCGCCAGCTGCGTCTGGCTAACGTCGTGCTGATACTGGCCCACACCGATAGATTTCGGATCGATTTTCACCAGCTCAGCTAGCGGATCCTGCAGACGACGGGCGATAGACACCGCACCGCGTAGCGAAACGTCGAGGTCCGGGAACTCCAACGCCGCCAGCTCGGAAGCAGAGTAAACCGATGCCCCAGCTTCACTGACGATCACTTTCTGTGCCGTCACTTGCGGGAATTGCTTCTGTACGTCGAGGAAGAAACGCTCGGTTTCGCGCGACGCCGTACCGTTACCAATCGCCACCAGCTCAACGTTATATTTTTCGCATAACGCCGCAACGGCAACGGCGGCTTTGGCGGCCTGGCCGGTATGCGGATAAATGGTATCGGTCGCGACCAGCTTGCCGGTACCGTCAACTACCGCCACTTTTACACCGGTACGCAGACCAGGATCGAGCCCCATGGTGGCGCGCAGTCCGGCCGGGGCGGCCATCAGCAGGTCATGCAGGTTACGGGCAAAGACGTTGATCGCTTCATCTTCCGCACGTTCGCGCACGGTACCCATCAGCTCGGTTTCAAGGTGCATCAGCACTTTGATGCGCCACGTCCAGCTAACCACGCCTTTACGCCAGCTGTCGGCAGGTGCATTGTTCAGGCGCAGTCCCAGGTGATCCTGGATAATCTGCTCGCCGTGGCTCTCTTTTGGCGGCTCATCGAATTGCGGATCGGCGTTCAGTGAAAGCTGCAACACACCTTCATTACGACCACGGAACATGGCCAGGGCACGGTGGGATGGCACGGTGGAGATAGGCTCGTGGTGATCGAAGTAGTCGCGGAACTTAGCGCCTTCCTCTTCTTTACCGCTGACCACAGTGGCGACCAGGTGGGCGTTTTTCCACAGATAATCACGCACTTTGGCTAGCAGCGCGGCGTCTTCGGCGAAGCGCTCCATCAGAATGTAGCGGGCGCCGTCGAGGGCGGCTTTGGTATCCGCCACGCCGTTTTCGGCATTGAGATATTTTGCGGCTTCCGTTTCCGGGTCGTGGGAGGGTTCGTTCCACAACAGGTCTGCCAGTGGCTCCAGTCCGGCCTCAATAGCGATCTGCCCACGGGTGCGGCGCTTAGGTTTGTACGGCAGATAGAGATCTTCGAGTTCGGTCTTACTTAACGTGCCGTTGATCGCGTTCGCCAGATCCTCGGTCAGTTTGCCTTGCTCGCCGATAGATTTCAGGATTGCCTGACGGCGGTCTTCCAGTTCACGCAGATATCCCAGACGGGTCTCCAGATTACGCAGTTGCGTATCGTCCAGACCGCCGGTGATTTCCTTACGATAACGTGCGATAAACGGCACGGTGTTCCCTTCATCAAGCAGGCGAACGGCAGCTTCTACCTGTTCAGCACGAGCCTGAATTTCACCTGCGATAATGCGGCAGAAAGAATCATTCTTCATGGATAGCTTCGTCTATAGGATAAAAAATCAGGGGATAGTTATACGGATTGACTGGCAAAAATGCCAGTCATCTACGGGGGCTTCGGATTGTTCCGGTCTCACTTCACGTATTCAATCTCGTTCACGTACCAGCTGGCTTCACCGCCGGGAGTGTTTACTATCGCGAGATCGCCGACCTCTTTTTTCAGCAGCGCCCGCGCCATCGGCGAGTCGATAGAGATGTAATCTTTACGACCGAAGATCTCATCGTAGCCGACAATGCGGAATTTGCGGATGTCGCCATCGTCATTTTCAATCTCAACCCATGCGCCAAAGAAGACTTTGCCCTCCTGCTGGGGGGAGTAATCGACGATTTTCAGATTCTCCATGCACTTGGTCAAATAACGGACGCGGCGGTCGATCTCACGCAGGCGCTTTTTATTATACTGGTAGTCGGCATTTTCGCTGCGGTCACCCAGACTTGCGGCCCAGGTAACTTTTTTGGTGACTTCCGGGCGCTCTTCACGCCAGAGATAATTCAGCTCTTGTTTAAGTTTTTCATACCCTTCACGGGTTATCAGGGGCGTTTTCATCTTATTGTTTTACCTTCGACTCTGTGATGATGCGCACAATTGGTATTACGTGAGCATATCAACAGAATAAATAATGTATTGCGAGAAACATTGTATACTTAAGCTGCTGTTTAATATGCTTTGTAACAATTTAGCCTGGAATTCATACCAGAATTCGCTGGTGACTCACGTTAGCTTTCTTAAGAATATACACTTAATTGTTGCGAACCTTTGGGAGTAATAACAATGCAAGAGAACTATAAGATTCTGGTGGTCGATGACGACATGCGCTTGCGTGCGCTTCTGGAGCGTTATCTGACCGAGCAGGGCTTCCAGGTTCGAAGCGTCGCAAACGCTGAGCAGATGGATCGTCTGCTGACCCGTGAGTCCTTCCACCTGATGGTGCTGGATCTAATGCTGCCGGGAGAAGATGGCCTGTCTATTTGCCGTCGCCTGCGCAGCCAGAGCAACCCGATGCCGATCATTATGGTCACCGCGAAGGGTGAAGAAGTTGACCGTATCGTAGGGCTGGAAATCGGCGCTGACGATTACATCCCGAAACCGTTTAACCCGCGTGAACTGCTGGCGCGTATTCGCGCTGTACTGCGTCGTCAGGCGAACGAACTGCCGGGCGCGCCTTCTCAGGAAGAAGCGGTCATTGCGTTTGGTAAGTTCAAACTGAACCTCGGTACGCGTGAAATGTTCCGCGAAGATGAGCCAATGCCGCTCACCAGCGGGGAATTTGCGGTACTGAAAGCGCTGGTAAGTCACCCGCGTGAACCGTTGTCCCGCGACAAGCTGATGAACCTGGCCCGTGGCCGTGAATACTCGGCGATGGAGCGTTCTATCGACGTCCAAATCTCCCGTCTGCGTCGTATGGTGGAAGAAGATCCGGCGCATCCGCGCTACATTCAGACCGTATGGGGTCTGGGCTACGTCTTTGTTCCGGACGGTTCTAAAGCATGAGGCGAATGCGCTTCTCGCCACGAAGTTCGTTTGCCCGCACGTTATTGCTCATCGTCACCTTGCTGTTTGCCAGCCTGGTGACGACTTACCTGGTAGTGCTGAACTTCGCGATTCTGCCGAGCCTCCAGCAGTTTAATAAGGTCCTGGCCTACGAAGTTCGTATGCTGATGACCGATAAACT
Organism: Citrobacter sp. Ce129; assembly: GCF_030334545.1. Classification (NCBI taxonomy): domain Bacteria; kingdom Pseudomonadati; phylum Pseudomonadota; class Gammaproteobacteria; order Enterobacterales; family Enterobacteriaceae; genus Citrobacter; species Citrobacter sp. Ce129. Next base: position 59,023 of record NZ_JAOWDS010000057.1, on the reverse strand, counting down.
GCAGCTGGAGGACGGTACGCAACTGGTGGTGCCGCCCGCATTCCGCCGGGAAATTTACCGTGAGCTGGGCATTTCCCTCTACTCCAACGAGGCCGCGGAAGAAGCCGGGCTGCGTTGGGCGCAACACTATGAATTCTTAAGCCATCAGATGGCGCAGCAGCTGGGGGGCCCAACGGAAGTCCGCGTTGAGGTGAACAAAAGCTCGCCGGTCGTCTGGCTGAAAACCTGGCTGTCGCCCAATATCTGGGTACGCGTACCGCTGACCGAAATCCACCAGGGCGATTTCTCACCGCTGTTCCGCTATACGCTGGCGATTATGCTGCTGGCTATCGGTGGGGCATGGCTGTTTATTCGTATCCAGAACCGACCGTTGGTGGATCTGGAGCATGCGGCGCTGCAGGTGGGGAAAGGCATCATTCCGCCGCCGTTGCGTGAGTATGGCGCTTCAGAGGTGCGCTCCGTAACCCGAGCCTTTAACCATATGGCCGCAGGTGTGAAGCAACTGGCCGATGACCGTACGCTGTTAATGGCGGGCGTGAGCCACGATTTACGTACTCCGCTGACGCGTATTCGTCTGGCGACCGAAATGATGGGCGAAGAGGACGGTTATCTCGCGGAATCCATCAATAAGGACATCGAAGAATGTAACGCCATTATCGAGCAGTTTATCGATTACCTGCGTACCGGTCAGGAGATGCCGATGGAGATGGCGGATCTGAATTCGGTGTTAGGCGAAGTGGTCGCGGCGGAAAGCGGCTATGAACGTGAAATCGAAACCGCGCTGCTGCCTGGCAGCATTCAGGTGAAGATGCATCCACTGTCGATCAAGCGTGCGGTTGCCAATATGGTGGTTAACGCCGCCCGCTACGGCAACGGCTGGATTAAGGTCAGCAGCGGTACGGAGACGCATCGCGCCTGGTTCCAGGTAGAGGATGATGGTCCGGGCATCAAGCCTGAGCAGCGTAAGCATCTGTTCCAGCCGTTTGTCCGCGGCGACAGCGCGCGTAGTACCAGCGGCACAGGGCTGGGTCTGGCGATTGTGCAGCGTATTATCGATAACCATAACGGTATGCTGGAAATTGGTACCAGCGAGCGAGGAGGGTTGTCGATTCGCGCCTGGCTTCCGGTGCCCTTCACTCGCGCGCCGGGTAACACGAAAGACGCATAACAAAGGGAGGCGAAATGCCTCCCTTTTTGTTGCTGTAGGCCGGATAAGGCGAAACCGCCATCCGGCACTTTTCGTTACAGCTTCGGTCCGGCGCTAACCAGCGCTTCACCCGCAGGGGTGTCGGTGTATTTCTCGAAGTTCTCGATAAACAGTTTCGCCAGTGCATTGGCTTTTTCCTGCCACTGCTCCGGAGACGCGTAGGTATTACGCGGATCGAGAATGCGAGTGTCTACGCCCGGCAGCTCGGTAGGGATAGCGAGGTCAAACATCGGCAGACGGAACGTTTCCGCGTCATCCAGCGAACCGTTCAGGATGGCGTCGATAATCGCGCGGGTATCTTTGATAGAGATACGCTTGCCGGTACCGTTCCAGCCAGTGTTAACCAGATATGCCTGCGCACCTGCCGCCTGCATGCGTTTCACCAGCACTTCTGCGTACTGCGTTGGGTGCAGCGACAGGAATGCTGCGCCGAAGCAGGCAGAGAAGGTTGGGGTTGGTTCGGTGACGCCACGTTCGGTACCGGCCAGTTTGGCGGTGAAGCCAGACAGGAAGTGGTACTGGGTTTGGTCTGCCGTCAGGCGAGAAACCGGCGGCAGCACGCCAAACGCGTCGGCGGTCAGGAAGATAACTTTGGTCGCGTGGCCCGCTTTCGACACCGGCTTAACGATGTTTTCGATGTGATAAATCGGGTAGGACACACGGGTGTTTTCAGTTTTGGAACCGTCATCGAAATCGATGGAACCATCTTCGCGCACGGTGACGTTTTCCAGCAGCGCATCACGACGGATCGCGTTGTAGATTTCCGGCTCGGCGTCTTTAGACAGTTTGATGGTCTTCGCGTAGCAACCGCCCTCGAAGTTAAACACGCCATCGTCATCCCAGCCGTGTTCGTCATCGCCAATCAGGCGGCGTTTCGGGTCAGTGGACAGCGTGGTTTTACCGGTGCCGGACAGGCCAAAGAAGACCGCCACATCACCTTTTTCCCCGACGTTTGCCGAGCAGTGCATGGAGGCAATGCCCTTCAGCGGCAGCAGGTAGTTCATTACGGAGAACATACCTTTCTTCATTTCGCCGCCGTACCAGGTTCCGCCAATCAGTTGGATACGCTCAGTCAGGTTGAAAGCTACGAAGTTTTCGGAGTTCAGACCCTGCTCTTTCCACTGTGGGTTGGTACATTTAGCGCCGTTCATCACGATGAAATCAGGTTTGAAATCAACCAGCTCTTCCTCGCTTGGGCGGATGAACATGTTTTTGACAAAATGCGCCTGCCAGGCAACTTCGGTAATGAAGCGTACGGAAAGGCGGGTATCGGCGTTAGCGCCGCAGAAAGCATCAATGATAAACAGACGCTTGCCTGAAAGCTGCTGGGTGACTAATCCTTTCAGATGCTGCCAGGTTTCCTGGGAGAGCGGTTTGTTGTCGTTCTTACCTTTACCTTTGTCTGACCACCAGAGCGTGTCGCGCGTGGTGTCGTCACGGACAATGTACTTATCCTTTGGCGAACGTCCGGTAAAGATACCGGTATCAACTGCAACGGCGCCCAGGTTCGTTAACACGCCACGCTCATAACCTTGCAGGGAAGGATCAAGTTCCTCCTGGAAAAGTGTGTCGTAGTCTGGATTGTAAACGATATCCTGAACGTCATTGATACCATAAGCCTTGAGATCTTGCGGGGTTAAACTGGTGTTCACACGCATTTCACTGCTCCTTAGCCAATATGTATTACCTGGAATAGTAAGGTTTTTTAGGGATTGCTAACCGCGACAAGGCTCATAGATTTACGCATCCGGGAAAATCACGGGTAACCGAATGCGCTGCGACTCCTGTCACAAAGAGGCAGATATTATGGCAGGAAACCCTTTTTTGTTGTGGAAAATGTTCTTAAAACGTTAATAGAGAGTGTTTTTGGCGGGAATCTTGTGAGTGTAATCGCATTCACGTAAGAAAATAACGTAACTCATACATAAACAATATCGATTCACTTCCCGTGGCGGTGGTCTGAATTCGGTCCATCAATGCTCAAAATTGTGAAGTTGATGCGATTATGAGGCTTTCTCGTGATGCTGGATGACGACATGCATAGTGTTGAACGTTCACGAATCACTTACTGGAGCATGAGATCTATTGGTCTGCGGCAGACGGGGGCGAATGAGCAACTGGATTCAGCGTTCAGAGCGTGGCGTATATTGTCATTCACGGCGCACGGATAAAGATGCAGTATTACGCAGAGTAAGCGGAATTTAGCCCGGTAGAGCAAACTACCGGGCTAGTGATTTAATGTACCTGCGGGTCTGCCGGGGATGCATTGCTGCGGATCTCAGCAATGTCCATGGCGTTAAACAGATAGTGGCTACCGCAATAATCGCAGTGCATATCGATCTCGCCTTCTTCCGCCAGAATGCTGTCCACTTCTTCGTCCGGCAGCGTTTTCAGTGCACCAGCGCAGCGTTCGCGTGAACAGGTGCATTTGAACTCAACGTCCTGCGGATCGTAGAGGGTGACCTCTTCTTCGTGGTACAAGCGCCACAACACTTCGTTGGCCGGCAGCGTCAACAGCTCTTCGGTTTTAATGGTTTCGGTCAGGGCGGTCAGGTGATCGAAATCATCGGCCTGCGCGTTTTGCGCCGGCATTACCTGCAGCAGCATTCCGCCAGCAGCAGGTTTGCCATCGACGTCGCCAGTACGGATAAACAGGCGTGTCGGCAGCTGTTCAGAACGCATGAAGTAATCTTCCAGACAGGCGGCCAGCGTGTCACCTTCCAGACCGACCACGCCCTGATAGCGTTCGCCTTCTTCCGGGGTAATGGTGATCACCAGGTAACCGTTGCCTACCAGCGTTTTCAGATCCGCGCCTTCAGGAATATCACCCTGCATGCGGGCCACGCCGCGCATCTGCTGATTGTTGTTGCCGTTAATGACGGCCAGGCTCAGCGGACCATCACCCTGCAGCTGCACGGTGATATCACCGGCAAACTTCAGCGTGGCGGTGAGCAGGCTGGTGGCGACCAGCAGTTCAGCCAGCACGTTTTTGACCGGCTGCGGGTAAGTATGATTTTCGAGGATCTGTTGCAGAGTTTCCGAAACGGTCACCAGCTCGCCGCGCACGGCAAAGTTTTCAAACAGATAACGATGTAATTGGTCATGTTGCGGCATAATCATCTCTCTTGCAGGTGACAGTCACTCACTGTCGCCATGTTTAAATCGTAACAGGTCGCGGCGCTCTTTCTTGTCCGGTCGCCTGTCCGGGTGCGGCATGGTTAACGCGTTAAGTTTACGCGCCAGCGCCACTTTTTCGCGTTTTTCCACGCTTTCCGCGGTTTCTTCATACAGCGTAACGGCTTCCGTGGCCGGGCGACGCTGCTCGGTAATAGCCTTGATAATGACCGTTCGTTCGTCATTTCCCTGGCGCAGGGTGAGGGTGGCGTTCAGCTCAACAATTTTGCTCGGCTTGCTGCGCTGGCCGTTGTAATGCACCTTACCGCCTTCAACCATTTCGCGGGCTAGCGCACGCGTTTTGTAAAAGCGTGCCGCCCACAGCCATTTATCCAGCCTGACTTCAGTAGAGGGCTTTTCTTTCATGGCGTCTCCTTCACATCAGTGAGGGGATCAGTCGGCGGTAGTCATTCAATGACGGATGGCGTGCGTACTGTTTTTCCGCAATGCCAGAGTCGGGATTGGTTACGCCGAGGCAGTAACGAATACCATACAGGGCAGCGGCGTCGAGAATGGGTTCGCTGTCGTCAATAAATAGCGTCTTCTCTGCACTCATTCCCGTTTCTTCAGCCACAGCGTGCCATAACCGCTGATCCTCTTTGGGATAACCAAATGTGTGGGTGGAAAGTAATAAATCAAGGTGTGAGGCCAGACCGGTATGCTCAAGCTTCACCGCCAGATTATGCGGATGCGCGTTGGTGAGCAAAATACGGCGCTTGCCGCTGGCTTTTAAGGCATCAAGAAACGGTACGGTATCTTCACGCAAAACGGCGCGCGGTCCCTGTTCCGTAGTCATGGCGCAAATATCCAGATCCAGGCACTCGCTCCAGTAATCCAGGCAGTACCAGTTTAGCGTATGCTGCACGGCATGATACTGCTGACGAATATAGTCCTGGGCTTCCTGGGGAGAGATACCCTGCTTCGCGCCATAGGTTTCCGGCACCAGCTTTTGCCAGAAATAGTTATCGAATGCCAGGTCGAGCAGCGTGCCGTCCATATCTAACAACACGGTGTCGACATCCTGCCAGGCAATATTGATATGCATGGAAACTCCCCAGAAGAAAACATGATGCGCGACAGAGTAGCATATCCTGTCGCGCGAGCGTGTTATCGAATCAGGCTTTCCGGGTCGTCAATCAGCGTTGGATTCAGGCAGCTTTCGTAGTAGCTCTGAATTTCCGCGATGCGGGTGCGGTTACGCTGGTAGCGTCTGAATGCCTGTATGCTGTTGTAGACAGCGCATCCGAGCATGGAGAACATCAGCAGCGTCGTGCCAAGGTAGCGCCATAATCCTGAACGATCCGGAATACGGTGCAGACCAATGTGCTGGGTGCCATTGGCGTCAGTCGAAATATTGGTGACGATCCCCTCCGCGCGAAACGGCGTCTGCATCAGCATCTGCGCCAGGCGCTGAAAGGCGTTCCACTGTTCCTGGGGAGGATAGTCATATAACGAGGTCGTCGGCCACGGCTGATCGACCAGATCGCTGCCTTCGTCGCTGATAATCAGGAAACCGCCGGGAGCAGGGCTATTCAGCGCCTGGGCCGCTCGCGCAGTCTCGCGTGAAATAAACGGCGCCGTAGAGGTATTCACCAGATTATCCAGCGACTCCGCGCTTACCGGACGCAGCAGCACGTTCACGCCATCCAGTTTTCCTGCGTTTGCTCGTTTCACCAGCGCGGTCCAGTCTTTACTGTTACCAAGGTTTACCAGCGCATTTTTTAAACGTACACATTCATCTTTGGCTGCGCACAGATCGGCCGTTTTCAGGACAATCTCGCCAAAATCGTCAAGTAACACCATGCCGGACTTTTGGATGGCCGAGCGTAACGATGCGCTGACGCGAGAGTCATCATCAGCTTTGGGATGCAGCTGGCGGTTCACGGCTTGCGTGAGCGCGGTAGCTTTATTTACCAGATCGGACTCAGGCAGCGGCAATGCGCGCGCGTCATTCCAGATAATTTGCGTGCAATCGAAAGGCATAAACGGCGTGGCAGGCTGCGCATTCCAGCTCCCCTGGGTATGAATGTTACACATACCCGTACCGCTCAGGTGCAGCGTGTCACCCACGCGAACGCCCGCGTTTTCGAGCTGTTTAACGCTGGTGGCTTCGATAGTCTGCGCGCCCTTCATCCAGGAAAGCGTTAGCTTTATCGGCATATCCAGAGGGATCCAAAACAGCAGCATCAGCAGTACCAGCAATGAGCCGCCCGCGATGACGGCGTTGCGCAGCCAGTGCTGTAACGGGAAGTTTTTCACTTCATCATGCAGGGATAAAAAACGCCCCTGGCGGACAACATGGCGATCGAGATAAATATCGATATCCGTTTGCTGGCCAAGATCCTGTGCGATGTAAGGCTGCCAGTGAGGGGGATAAATAAGATCAATAATGCCTAGCGAGATATTATTGATTTGCTCCTGATCGTTTTCGCCAAACAGTCCCCAGCGACGCGGCGTACCGCGCAGACAATGAATTTCCCGCAGGGCGGTTTTAGACGGCGGGGCGAACAGTCCCCACAGACCTGCCGCCAGCAGCAGCACCGCGCTACCAACGGCCCACGGAGCAAACGTATCCGGAATGATTAAGCAGAAAAAGAACAGCAGGAATGATGCGGCAATCAGCAGCGCTTCGCGCAATCCCGACGGGCGGCTGAGTGCGTATTCTTCATGGGTTTCCTGGCGAATATTCAGCAGTTCGATCTGCTCGCTTTCTTCACCGCGAATGGACGCCTGGGTAGAGGTGGTATGCTGTAGCGCATAGCCACGCGCTTCCTGCATATATTCCTGCAGCGTGTGGCCGTTCAGAGAGATAACCAGCGGTATCGTATTGGTGTGGATTAACTCAACGCTGTTTTCGTCATTGATGTATTGTTCCCAGAAAGGGGGAAGATGCACCTCAACGGAATCGAGATAGTAACGCCATTTGTTAGGATCGTCGGTAGTAATGCCGTAACGTGTAATCGCGTGCGTCAGTACGATGACGCTATTACTTTGGGCATTCAGCGTTAACGATACCGGCGCGGAGCTGGCGCCCGTTGGACTCGGCACCTGCTGAATTTGACTAAGGCTTTCGAGATAGTTTTCAACTGCACTGCGCTCTTCAGGCGTGAGTTTACGCTTTGAGGCGTCTGAGAAGACGTTGCTCAAGGGTAAATTTTTCCGTCTGGATTTCGTTCTGAGTAGCCATCCTGCAAGCAATGAGCAGGCCAGCAAAGCAGCTAAAAAAATCAGAATGGTGCTCATGCTTTCCCCATCTTACTTAGTCTGTCAGGCGTGGCCAGTCGCACCCTGTTCAATATTCGTGATTCTGTGGTTGGCTATCGGCAAGTGTGGAGTCGAACTTGAGCATCTTTAAGTACAGCCCAGTAAATGCGAATCATAGCAAAATCACCAAAAATGGAATATCAGCAAATTCCTGGAGTTATTTCAACCTATTGACTTTTAATTTGAAATAGGGATTAACTTTTAGTACGTTACATAAATGTAAATAAACGGCAATTCACATTGCCGAAACCGTGCGGTATATCGCACAATAACCCCAGATTTCACAGCAAAGATCCTCACAATGAGCAAATCATTACAGAAACCCACGATTTTGAAAGTGGAAACCGTCGCCCAATCCCGGCTGTTTAAAGTCGAAAGCGTGGACCTTGAGTTCAGCAATGGCGTGCGCCGCGTTTATGAACGTATGCGTCCGTCCACGCGTGAAGCGGTAATGATTGTGCCGATTGTGGACGACCACCTGATCCTCATCCGCGAATACGCGGTTGGGACCGAATCTTACGAACTGGGTTTTTCCAAGGGATTAATCGATCCTGGCGAAAGCGTGTTTGAGGCGGCGAATCGGGAGTTAAAAGAAGAAGTGGGGTTTGGCGCAAAGGATCTGACTTTTTTAAAGAAACTCAGCATGGCGCCATCTTATTTCTCCAGCAAGATGAACATCGTGGTGGCAGAGGACTTATATCCTGAATCGCTGGAGGGTGATGAACCTGAGCCATTACCGCAGGTACGCTGGCCGCTGGCGCATCTGATGGACCTGCTGGAAGATCCTGATTTTCACGAAGCGCGTAATGTCAGTGCGCTGTTCCTCGTACGCGAATGGCTGAAAGGGCAGGGACGATTGTAGTTTATGTTGCCGGATGGCGGCTGACGCCTTATCCGGCCTACAACATCCAGCAATATCAAATGATTACGCCGAAAATGTAGGCCGGATAAGCGAAGCGCCATCCGGCAATCGATCAGAACAGTTCGTGCGTCTCACCATTATCGATAATGGTAGTCCCCACCTCATGCACCGCCTGTTGCGTCGGCTGTGTGCCTTCAATGAAGTACTCTGCGCGGCTGTTGCCGCCGTTTGCCAGTTGACCGGTGCTGCGATCGATGTTGACCGTCACGATACCCGGCGGCGGCGTCAGCGGCTGCTCAGGCACGCCTTCCAGCACGGACTTCATGTAGGCATCCCATGCAGGCTGCGCACTCTTCGCGCCGCCTTCGTAGCCGGAGATTTGGTCTTTGATCGCCCCGGAAGCAGTCGTGTGGCCAAGGTTGCGACGATGGTCATCAAAGCCGATCCATACTGACGTCACCACCCCTGGCCCGTAGCCGGAGAACCACGCATCTTTAGAGCTGTTGGTGGTCCCGGTTTTCCCACCGATATCGTGACGTTGTAAATCACGACCTGCGCGCCAACCGGTTCCCATCCAGCCTGGCTCACCAAAGATATTGGTGTTCAGTGCGCTTTTAATCAGGAAGGCCAGCGGCGTGTTGATCACGTGTGGGGCGTACTCCTGCGTTCCACTTTGTGCGACCAGCGCCTGGTTGGCCTGCTCAAGCTGCGGCATTGGCACGGCGGCATTTTGCTGTTCCTGCGAGACGGCGACATCTTCTACGTTACTGTTTTCCAGTACGTTAGATTTCTGGGTATCGCCGTAAATCACCGGAATATCGCATTCCGGACAGGCAATTTTCGGCTTCGCTTCGAAGATAACGCCGCCCATATCGCTTTCGATCTTACTGATGAAATACGGGTCGACCAGGAAACCGCCGTTAGACATCACCGCGTAACCGCGCGCCACCTGCAACGGCGTGAACGAGGCCGAACCCAGCGCCAGCGACTCGGTGTGCACAATGTTCTGTGCCGGGAAACCAAAACGTTGTAGATACTCTGCCGCGTAATCCACGCCCATGGCGCGCATGGCGCGTACCATCACCACGTTTTTCGACTGGCCCAGCCCCTGACGTAAGCGAATAGGACCAGCATACTGCGGCGGTGAGTTCTTCGGCTGCCAGTCGGAACCGGCACCGGCATCCCAGCGGGAGATCGGTACGTCGTTGAGCATACTCGCCAGCGTCAGACCTTTATCCATCGCAGCGGTATACAGGAAGGGTTTGATGTTGGAACCCACCTGGCGTAGCGCCTGGGTTGCACGGTTAAACTTGCTCTGGTTGAAGTCAAAACCACCGACCAGCGCCAGCACCGCGCCGTTTTGCGGATTGATGGACACCAGTGCGGAGTTGACGTCCGGCACTTGCGCCAGCCACCAGGCATCGCCAACCTGGCGTACCCAGATTTGCTGGCCGGTCTGTACTACGTCGGTCACTTTACGCGGCGTTGGGCCTTGCTGGGTATCCGAGCGGTAAGGACGCGCCCAGCGCATACCATCCATTCGTAATGACACGGAGGTACCATCCGCCAGCGTGGCAATGGCTTCCTGCGGATTAGCGCTGGTAACAACCGCCGGAAGCAATGGGCCATAAGTCGGCAGTGCTTTCAGCGTATCGGTGATTTTCTTGCTGTCCCAACTGCTTTCGCCCACTTTCCACAGCACATTCGACGGGCCGCGGTAGCCGTGGCGCATGTCGTAATCCATCACGTTGTTACGTACCGCCTGCTGGGCTGCCTGCTGTACTTTGCGCGTAATGGTGGTGGTGATGCGATACCCGTCTTCATAGGCTTTCTCGCCATAACGGTTATACATCTCCTGGCGCACCATTTCAGACAGATACGGCGCGGAGAAGGCGATTTCCGGCGCATGGTAGTTGGCGTCAATGGCCTCGCCGCGTGCCTGATCGTACTGGGCCTGCGTGATGTAGTTTTCGCTCAGCATACGCGACAGCACGACGTTACGTCGCGCGGTTGCCCGGTCCATCGAATAGAGGGGGTTGAAGGTTGACGGCGCTTTTGGCAGACCGGCAATCACCGCAATTTCACTTAAGCTCAGCTGATCTACGGTCTTACCGAAATAGACCTGAGCGGCAGCACCCACGCCATAGGCGCGATACCCCAGATAGATCTTGTTCAGATACAGTTCGAGGATCTCATCTTTACTTAGCAGTTGTTCAATGCGGATCGCCAGGAACACTTCCTTGATCTTACGCATCAGCGTACGTTCCGGGCTGAGGAAGAAGTTTCTCGCCAACTGTTGGGTAATGGTACTCGCCCCTTGCGATGCGTGGCCGGAAAACAACGCGACGCTGGCTGCACGGAAGATCCCCACCGGGTCTACCCCATGGTGCTCATAAAAGCGACTGTCTTCTGTGGCGATAAAGGCTTTAACCATCACCGGCGGCATTTGATCCAGCGTAACCGGAATTCGACGTTTCTCGCCATATTGCGCGATCAGCTCGCCGTCAGCGCTGTAAACCTGCATCGGGATCTGTAAACGCACATCTTTGAGCGTCGCGACGTCAGGTAATTGCGGCTCAATATAGCGATAGAGGCCATAAATCGAGCCTGCTCCCAGCAGGATGCAACATACTGCAAGGATTAATAAATACTTTACGAACTTCACTGGAGATTTCCCATTTAGTGGCATTTGGGCAGTTTATAAACAAACGCGCGGTAGTATAAAGGCAAGCCAGACGCATTGATATACCCGTTAAAGCAACGGGTGATAAGGAGATCATCAGCAATGGCTTTCAATATCTGGAAAATTGGTTTGCATATTCAGCAACATGAAGCGCTGGCTGTCGCCGCTGTTTACGACGCATCCGGTTGGTTTCTCCAGCGCTGGTGGCGTATACCGCTGACGTCCCAGGTTATCGTCGATGGCCACATTCGCGAGCCTGAACAGCTTGTCGCAGCGCTACTGCCGTGGAGCCGGGAGCTTCCTCGCCGACACCATATTCATCTCTCCTTTCCCGCCAACAGGACGTTACAAAAAAAGTACCCTCGTCCGGAAATGACGTTGCGTGAGCCGGAGCAAACCGCCTGGTTGTCCGGCTCGATGGCGCGAGAGCTGGATATGGCGCCGGATGCGCTGCATTTTGATTATAGCGAAGACACGTTGAGCCCGGCGTTTAACGTCACGGCTGCGCAAAGCAAAGAGATTTCAGCGCTTCTGACGCTTATCCAAACGTTGAAGGTACACGTTACGGCGATTACGCCGGATGCCAGCGCATTACAGCGATTTATGCCCTACCTGCCCGAACATCATCAGTGTCTGGCATGGCGTGATGACGCCCAGTGGCTATGGGCGACCCGTTCGGCATGGGGACGTAAATCAACAGGCGATATTGACAGTATCGACGAGCTTGCCGCGACATTGTCGCTTCCCACGACAGCCATTGCGCTATGCGGTCCCGGCGGCTTCGATCCGTTAAGCGTGGTGTCTGTACGCCAGCCGCCAATTCCAACGCCAGGCCATCGCTTCGCCATTGCTCTGGGACTCGCTATGGGAGGCGCGTGCTAATGATAGCGACTATCAACCTTCTGCCCTGGCGCCAAACGCGACGCCGCGCCTGCCTGCGCTTCTGGTGTGTTTTATTTAGCGCTTCAATCCTGCTCAGTATCGGCGTGTTATTGCGCGGTTACAGCGTGATAAACGTCGAAAACCGGGCTGAATTACTGCTGGCAGATGCCGAAAAGACGCGGGCCGAGGCCTTAATGGCGCTAAAGCCGCGTATGCAGCAGCGCCAGCAACGATGGCTACAGGTTCAGGCGCGGAACAAACAGCGTGAGCAGACCCGAAACTGGCAGCAGGTTTTGCAAGGGCTGGCGGAATTACTGCCGGAGCAGGCGTGGCTAACAAAAATCACCTGGCAGCAGGAGACGCTGGAACTGACGGGAAACACGCTGAACTTTGCCGCGCTGAGAGCGCTGGAAGCGCAATTACGCCAGCAACCGCTGTTTACATTGGGCAGTCCTGGTGAAACGCTGCAGGATGCGCAGGGACGCTGGCAATTCCACTATCGACTGACGCGGAGCGGTGCGCATGATAACGCTCTGTGAAAGCTGGTTAGCGCAGTCGCCACGTTTTCGAGTTTTCTGCTGGTGCGCCTGGATGTTGGGACTGCTCATCGCCGTCTTGCTATGCCTCAACTCCCCCTGGCAGAAACGGATTATGCAGCAAGAGGCGCTAAGCCAGCAACGCGCGGCCATTCAGGCGCAATGGCGAAATTTATATCTGTTGGCGGCATCGCCAGGAGAGCCTGAAGAGACGTTGATTCCGTTTTCCCCGCTGCGGTTTCAGACTCCTCTGGCACGTCTTCTCCACTGGCAGCCCTCTGCACAGGGCGGAGAGATGACGCTGAAGCCCGCCTGGGATGCCATCCCGCCGATGTTTGCCCAACTGGCGGATCAGGGGATGAACGTCAGCCGGTTTTCGCTTAGCGCTGAAGGTTCGGAGCTGCTGCTAACGCTACAACTGGAGCGCCTGAATGACGGTTGAACGTTGGCTGTTGGTATGCGTAAGCGTACTGATGCTCACTGGTATGCGTAATCCCTTTCTGCCGCCGGAGGACCGTTGCCAAATTGCTGAGCTGCCGACATGGCGTTTTCAGGGCATGGTGAGCCAGGGCGCACGACCTATCGGCATTGTTCAGGATAGCCAGAAAAAATGGCGACGGATTGAGCGAAATGACCTCCTGAAAAACGGTTGGACGATTACACAGATAACGGCCCAGAGCGTAACGCTCGACACAGGGAAAAACTGCGAGCCGCCGCGGTGGCAGTGGCAACGACAAGGAGCGGTAAATGAAGCGATGGATAGCGTGGATACTCTTCGCGCTGGCGGTTGGAATAACGAGCGCGCTGGCGGGAAAACCACAAAACGTGACGCTGGTGGTCGATGATGTACCGGTTGTACAGGTATTGCAGGCGCTGGCTGAACAGGAGCAGAAAAACCTGGTCGTTTCGCCAGATGTCAGCGGCGTGCTGTCGCTGCATTTGACGGATGTCCCCTGGAAACAGGCATTGCAAACGGTGGTGAAAAGCGCCGGGCTGGTATTACGACAGGAGGGCAATATTCTGCATGTACATTCTGTCCAATGGCAGAGTGAAAATGCGGCCCGCCAGGACAATGAACAGGCACGGGTTCAGGCCAGTTTGCCACTGGAGCAGCGCAGCATTATTTTGCAATATGCCGATGCCGCCGAGCTGGCCAAAGCCGGAGAAAAGCTGCTTAGCGCCAAAGGAAGCATGACGGTGGATAAACGAACCAACCGCTTACTGCTGCGTGATCATAGTGTTGCGCTTAATGCACTGGAAAAATGGGTGGCGCAAATGGATTTGCCGGTTGCCCAGGTCGAACTGGCGGCGCATATCGTCACGATTAATGAAAAAAGTTTGCGTGAGCTGGGGGTTAAGTGGTCGCTGGCTGACGCACAGCAACCGGGGGCGGTAGGGAACGTCACAACGCTTGCCAGCGATCTCTCTGTATCCGCCGCCACATCACGTGTGGGATTTAACATTGGCCGTATTAACGGCCGTTTACTTGAGCTGGAGCTGTCTGCGCTGGAGCAAAAACAGCAACTGGATATCATTGCCAGTCCTCGCTTACTGGCTTCTCACCTGCAACCTGCCAGTATTAAGCAGGGTAGCGAGATCCCTTATCAGGTCTCCAGCGGTGAAAGCGGCGCGACATCCGTCGAGTTTAAGGAAGCGGTACTGGGGATGGAGGTAACGCCCACCGTATTGCAGAAAGGGCGCATCAGACTGAAACTGCATATCAGCCAGAATGTTCCCGGGCAGGTGCTGCAGCAGGCGGATGGCGAGGTTCTGGCTATTGATAAGCAGGAGATTGAAACCCAGGTCGAGGTAAAAAGCGGCGAGACGATTGCGCTGGGCGGGATTTTTTCACATAAGAATAAATCCGCAGCCGACAGCGTGCCGTTGTTAGGCGACATTCCCTGGCTTGGCACTTTCTTTCGCCATGATGGTAAAGAAGACGAACGGCGCGAATTAGTGGTTTTTATTACGCCCAGACTGGTTTCAGCGCAATAACTTATGCATGAAAAGCCGTTGTTTTTGCACTGAACACGTTTCAGGGATTTGACGTGCGGGTGTATTTAGCATACAAGGAGTACCGATTTGAGCGTCGGTGCTTTTCTTTACTTATGCGGCAGTAAATACGCTTTGCCTTTCTGGTGGTGTGTCATAGGCTTATTTGGTGTCATTTGGCTGCGCGATACGTCGCCAGGTCTGATGTTTGCAGGGTAGCATGCCTGCCACGACCAGAAATGCGTAAGGTTTGGTGATTTATTCAGTTGCCAAACCCGCTTGAGTATTGAGATAATTTTCAGTCTGACTCTCGCAATATCTTATGAGGTTTCAGTTCATGTCCTGCTGCGCTGGGTGTCTGCGAAGCGGGTTTATCATTAACGAATAGTCTTAGTAGTACCGAAAAAATGGCAGAGAAACGCAATATCTTTCTGGTTGGGCCTATGGGTGCCGGAAAAAGCACTATTGGGCGCCAGTTAGCTCAACAACTCAATATGGAATTTTACGATTCTGATCAAGAGATTGAGAAACGAACCGGAGCTGATGTGGGCTGGGTCTTCGATGTAGAAGGTGAAGACGGCTTCCGTGATCGCGAAGAAAAAGTCATCAACGAGTTGACGGAAAAACAGGGTATTGTGCTGGCAACTGGCGGTGGCTCTGTAAAATCACGTGAAACACGTAACCGTCTCTCCGCGCGTGGCGTCGTGGTCTATCTTGAAACGACAATTGAAAAACAACTTGCGCGTACTCAACGCGACAAGAAACGCCCGCTGCTGCAGGTAGAATCACCGCCTCGTGAAGTTCTGGAAGCGTTGGCTGACGAACGCAATCCTCTGTACGAAGAGATTGCTGACGTGACCATTCGCACCGACGATCAGAGCGCAAAAGTCGTAGCAAACCAGATTATTCATATGTTGGAAAGCAACTAATTCTGGCTGAATACACACTCGTCTGCGGGTACAAGTAACTAAGGTGGATGTCGCGTAATGGAGAGGATCACAGTCACTCTCGGGGAACGTAGTTACCCTATCACCATCGCGGCTGGTTTGTTCAATGAGCCAGCTTCATTCTTACCGCTGAAATCGGGCGATCAGGTTATGTTGGTGACCAACGAAACCCTGGCTCCCCTTTATCTCGATAAGGTTCGCGGCATACTTGAACAGGCGGGTGTTAACGTTGATAGCGTTATCCTTCCCGATGGCGAGCAGTATAAAAGCCTGACGGTTCTGGATACGGTTTTCACCGCGTTACTGCAAAAACCGCACGGTCGTGATACCACGTTAGTCGCACTTGGCGGCGGCGTGATTGGCGATCTGACCGGTTTTGCGGCAGCCAGTTATCAGCGTGGTGTGCGTTTTATTCAAGTCCCGACAACCCTGTTGTCACAGGTCGACTCCTCCGTTGGCGGCAAAACCGCCGTAAACCATCCCCTCGGTAAAAACATGATTGGCGCGTTTTACCAACCGGCCTCCGTGGTGGTGGATCTCGATTGTCTGAAAACGCTTCCTGCGCGTGAGCTGGCATCGGGGCTGGCGGAAGTGATCAAATATGGCATCATTCTTGACGGTGAATTTTTCAGCTGGCTGGAAGACAATCTGGATGCGTTACTGCGTCTGGACGGTCCGGCGATGGCGTACTGTATTCGCCGTTGTTGTGAGCTGAAAGCAGAAGTTGTCGCAGCAGACGAGCGCGAAATGGGCTTACGTGCTTTACTGAATCTGGGACACACGTTTGGCCATGCGATCGAAGCTGAAATGGGTTATGGCAATTGGTTACATGGTGAAGCAGTCGCAGCAGGTATGGTAATGGCTGCTCGTACGTCAGAACGCCTTGGGCAGTTTACCTCCGCAGATACGCAGCGCATCATTACGCTACTGCAGCGAGCGGGCTTACCGGTTAATGGGCCGCGTGAGATGTCTGTTGAAGCTTATCTGCCGCATATGCTGCGAGATAAAAAAGTGTTAGCGGGAGAGATTCGTTTAGTGCTTCCGCGGGCCATAGGGAAGAGTGAAGTGCGCGGCGGAGTGTCGCACGAGGTGGTTCTTAACGCTATTGCTGATTGCCAGCAGGCGTAACAACAAGAAAGGTCTGGCTTACGTTGCAAAACGTAGGTCTTTTAGCTTCAGGTTATGTGCAAAGTCGTAAGCATTAACCTTTGAGTGGGGTGTTAAATGGATGAATTCAAACCAGAAGACGAGCTGAAACCCGATCCCAGCGATCGTCGTACTGGTCGTTCTCGTCAATCGTCTGAACGCGATAATGAGCCGCAAATCAATTTTGATGATGTTGATCTGGATGCTGACGATCGCCGTCCTGCGCGCGCGCGTAAAGAGCGTGAAGAAGAGCGGGACATTGAAGAAGACTATGAATCTGATGACGATGGCGTGGATGAAGAGCGTGTAGAACGTCGTCCGCGCAAGCGTAAGAAAGCCGCCAGTAAGCCTGCCTCTCGTCAGTATATGATGATGGGTGTCGGTGTTCTGGTGCTGTTGCTGCTGATCATCGGTATCGGTTCTGCGCTGAAAGCCCCCTCATCCTCTTCCAGTGAGCCTACTGCATCTGGCGAGAAGAGCATCGATCTTTCTGGCAGCAACGCGACGGATCAGGCGGGTACGACTACGCCTGCAACGGGCGCTGAGCAGACCGCTGGCAATACCCAGCAGGATGTTTCCCTGCCGCCGATTTCCTCAACCCCAACTCAAGGTCAGACGCCTGTGGCAACTGAAGGCCAGCAGCGTGTTGAAGTGCAGGGCGATCTGAACAACGCTCTGACGCAGCCGCAAGGTCAGGAGCAGGTTAACAACGTCGTGGTTAACTCTACGCTGCCGACCGAGCCTGCGACCGTTGCGCCGATGCGTAATGGTAATGCTGCGCGCCAGACTGCGAAAACGGAAACGACTGAACGTCCTGTGGCTACGCATCAGGAACGTAAACAGGCCGTCATTGAACCGAAGAGCAAACCGCAAACTACGGTGAAAGCGACGCCGACAGAGCCGAAACCTGTTGCTCAGGCAAAACCAACCGCAACTGCGCCGACGACCACAACCAAAGCACCTGTGGTTACCGCTACGCCGAAGGCGACGGCTGAGCCGAAAGCAACCGCGACTACCACGCCTGCTCAGACCGCAACGCCTGCGCCAACCGCAACAGCGTCAACGCCTGTTGCTGGCGGAGCGAAAAGTACAGGAAATGTTGGAGCGTTAAAATCTGCGCCGTCCAGTCATTACACGCTGCAGCTCAGCAGTTCTTCTAACTACGACAACTTGAACGGTTGGGCGAAGAAAGAAAACCTGAAGAACTACGTGGTGTATCAGACGACGCGTAACGGTCAACCGTGGTATGTTCTGGTGACGGGCGTGTATGCGTCTAAAGAAGATGCTAAACGTGCAGTGTCTACGTTACCCGCCGATATTCAGGCGAAAAACCCGTGGGCAAAACCGCTGCACCAGGTTCAGGCCGATTTGAAGTAAGATAGGATATGTTCTGCAATGGTTTGCTGTTTCGCCCAATTGCGGGACAAAGACTAAAGCGCAGGATGCTGTCGGAGCTTTCTCCACAGCCGGAGAAGGTGTAATTAGTTAGTCAGCATGAAAAAAAATCGCGCTTTTTTGAAATGGGCAGGGGGAAAATACCCCCTGCTTGATGATATCAAACGGCATTTACCTAAGGGTGAATGCCTGATTGAACCTTTCGTGGGTGCCGGGTCGGTGTTTCTTAACACCGACTTTTCTCGTTATATTCTTGCCGATATCAACAGCGACCTCATCAGTCTCTATAACATCGTGAAGACGCGTACCGATGAGTATGTGCAGGCTTCACGTGAGCTGTTTATGCCTGAAACCAATCAGGCTGAGGTGTACTATCGGTTCAGAGAAGAATTTAATGCCAGCCAGGACCCCTTCCGCCGTGCAGTGCTGTTCTTGTATCTGAACCGCTTCGGTTACAACGGATTGTGTCGCTATAACCTGCGCGGCGAGTTTAACGTGCCGTTTGGTCGTTATAAAAAACCGTATTTCCCGGAAGCCGAGTTGTACCATTTTGCTGAAAAAGCGCAGAATGCGGAGTTTCATTGCCTCTCCTATGAAGAGTGCATGGATCGTGCGGATAGCAACTCTGTGGTCTATTGTGACCCGCCTTATGCACCGCTTTCGGCGACGGCAAATTTCACCGCGTATCATACCAACAGCTTCAGCCCAAAAGAGCAGGCGCATCTGGCCGAAATGGCAGAAAAGCTGGTCAGTAAGCAGATCCCGGTGTTAATTTCGAATCATGACACGCCCGATACCCGTGAGTGGTACCGATCGGCGAAACATTTTCAGGTCAAAGTGCGGCGCAGCATTAGCAGCAATGGCGGCACGCGTAAAAAGGT
This sequence comes from Citrobacter sp. Ce129, assembly GCF_030334545.1. NCBI lineage: Bacteria > Pseudomonadati > Pseudomonadota > Gammaproteobacteria > Enterobacterales > Enterobacteriaceae > Citrobacter > Citrobacter sp. Ce129. The sequence goes on along the minus strand of NZ_JAOWDS010000057.1, from coordinate 40,054 downwards.
GAACGAACTGCTGGCACTGTATAAACCAGGAGTTGTAACGCCTGCGAAGAAATAATTCTCAAGGAGAAGCGGATGAAACAGTATTTGATCGCCCCCTCAATTCTGTCGGCTGATTTTGCCCGCCTGGGTGAGGACACCGCGAGAGCGCTGACTGCCGGTGCCGACGTTGTGCACTTCGACGTCATGGACAATCACTACGTACCGAATCTGACCATCGGACCGATGGTCCTGAAATCGCTGCGTAAATATGGCATCACCGCCCCGATTGATGTTCACCTGATGGTGAAACCGGTCGATCGTATTGTCCCGGACTTCGCCGCCGCTGGCGCCAGCATCATTACTTTTCATCCGGAAGCCTCCGAGCATGTCGATCGCACTTTACAGCTGATCAAAGAGCATGGTTGTAAAGCGGGCCTGGTGTTCAACCCGGCAACGCCGCTGAGCTATCTGGACTACGTCATGGACAAGCTCGACGTGATCCTGCTGATGTCCGTTAACCCAGGCTTTGGCGGGCAGTCCTTCATTCCGCAAACATTGGATAAGCTGCGCGAAGTGCGTCGCCGCATTGATGAATCTGGCTATGACATTCGTCTGGAAGTGGACGGCGGCGTCAAAGTGAACAACATTGGTGAAATCGCCGCGGCAGGCGCAGATATGTTTGTCGCAGGCTCTGCTATTTTCGACCAACCAGATTACAAAAAAGTCATTGATGAAATGCGCAATGAACTGGCGAAGGTAAGTCATGGATAAGTTTCAGGATATTCGGGGCGCTGCATTTGACCTCGACGGCACGCTGGTCGACAGCGCGCCGGGATTAGCCGCTGCGGTTGATATGGCGCTGTATGCGCTGGAACTGCCGGTTGCCGGTGAAGAACGTGTTATCACCTGGATTGGTAACGGTGCAGATGTACTGATGGAGCGCGCGCTGGCGTGGTCTCGTCAGGAGCGCGCAACTTTACGCAAAACGATGGGTAAACCCCCCGTTGATGATGATATTCCCGCCGAGGAACAGGTACGTATTTTGCGTAAGCTGTTCGACAGATACTACGGCGATGTCGCAGAAGAGGGAACATTCCTGTTCCCTGATGTTGCCGATACGCTGGGCGCGCTGCATGCGAAAGGATTGCCGCTGGGTCTGGTGACCAATAAACCGACCCCGTTTGTCGCGCCATTGCTCGAGGCGTTGGATATCGCCAAATACTTTAGCGTGGTCATCGGTGGTGACGACGTGCAGAATAAAAAACCGCATCCGGATCCGCTGCTGTTGGTGGCAAGCAAGCTTGGCATCAAGCCTGAGCACATGCTCTTCGTAGGGGATTCACGCAATGATATTCAGGCGGCAAAAGCTGCTGGCTGTCCGTCCGTTGGCCTGACCTATGGCTACAACTACGGCGAGTCGATTGCGCTGAGCCAGCCCGACGTTATTTACGACCGTATTAATGAACTACTGCCCGCTCTCGGGCTTCCGCATAGCGAAAATCAGGAATTAAAAAATGACTAAGCCCATCGTTTTTAGTGGCGCACAGCCCTCAGGTGAATTGACCATTGGCAACTATATGGGTGCGCTGCGTCAGTGGGTGAGCATGCAGGATGACTACCATTGCATCTACTGCATCGTTGACCAACATGCCATCACCGTTCGTCAGGATGCTCAGCAACTGCGTAAAGCAACGCTGGATACGCTGGCGTTGTATCTGGCATGCGGAATCGATCCTGAAAAAAGCACCATTTTCGTGCAGTCTCACGTACCGGAACATGCCCAGCTAGGTTGGGCGCTGAACTGCTACACCTACTTCGGCGAACTGAGCCGTATGACCCAGTTCAAAGACAAATCCGCGCGCTATGCGGAGAACATCAACGCCGGTCTGTTTGATTATCCGGTGCTGATGGCGGCAGACATCCTGCTGTATCAGACCAACCAGGTACCGGTTGGCGAAGATCAGAAACAGCATCTGGAACTGAGCCGCGATATTGCCCAGCGCTTCAACGCCCTGTATGGCGACATCTTCAAAGTGCCTGAGCCGTTCATTCCTAAATCCGGCGCGCGCGTGATGTCGCTGCTGGAGCCGACGAAGAAAATGTCCAAGTCGGATGACAACCGCAACAACGTGATCGGCCTGCTGGAAGATCCGAAATCCGTGGTTAAGAAAATCAAACGAGCGATGACCGACTCCGAAGAGCCGCCGGTTGTTCGCTACGACGTGCAGAACAAAGCAGGTGTTTCCAACCTGCTGGATATCCTCTCTGCCGTCACTGGCCAGAGCATTCCGGAGCTGGAACAGCACTTCGAAGGCAAAATGTATGGTCATCTGAAAGGTGAAGTCGCAGAAGCCGTTTCCGGCATGCTGACCGAGCTTCAGGCGCGGTATCACCGTTTCCGTAACGATGAAGCTTTCCTGCAGAAAGTGATGAAAGACGGTGCGGAGAAAGCCAGCGCCCGCGCGTCTGTTACGCTGAAAGCCGTTTACGAAGCGATTGGTTTTGTGGCCAAGCCGTAATGCGCTCTGCGTTGTTGAAGAAACCGGGTTACGCCCGGTTTTTTTTCGCCTGTTCGTTGGTAAATCTCAAAAAATGTGAGGCGCCTCGCCGTTTGCACATTTCCTCATTGCGTTATATCTTCACTTTAATGAAGATATAAATATTCACTTTACTGAAAATATAAAATGCGTCGGACATTTATCAAGAAAGAGGGGGTTGTGCTGACAACCCTGGCCCGTTACCTGCTCGGTGAGAAGTGTGGTAACAGACTGAAAACTATCGATGAACTGGCTGCCGAGTGTCACTCATCGGTAGGGTTAACCCAGGCCGCGTTGAAAACGCTGGAATCCTCCGGGGCGATCCGTATTGAGCGCCGCGGGCGTAACGGTAGCTATCTGGTGGAGATGGATAACCGTACGCTGCTAAAGCATGTGGATATTAATAACGTGGTCTGTGCGATGCCGCTGCCCTACACCCGTTTATATGAAGGACTGGCGAGTGGGCTTAAGGCTCAATTCGATGGGATCCCGTTTTATTACGCACACATGCGTGGGGCTGATATTCGCGTGGAATGCCTGCTGAACGGCGTCTATGACATGGCGGTAGTTTCCCGCCTGGCGGCGGAAAGTTACCTTGCCCAGGATGGATTGCGCATTACGTTAGCGCTGGGACCGCATACCTACGTCGGCGAGCATCAGCTGATTTGTCGCAAGGGCGAATCCGCAGATGTAAAACGTGTCGGGCTCGATAACCGTTCGGCGGATCAGAAAATCATGACCGAGGCCTGTTTTGGCGACCGTGACGTTGAATTGATCGATATGCCTTATCACGAAAGCTTGCAGCGTATCGCGAGAGGGGATGTGGATGCGGTTATCTGGAACGTGGTTGCAGAGGCCGAGTTGGCGGTACTGGGATTAGAAGCCACGCCGCTCACCAACGATCCGCGATTTCTGCAGGCCACGGAGGCGGTAGTGCTGACCCGGGCTGAGGATTATCCGATGCAACAGCTACTACGAGCGGTCGTCAATAAAGAGGCGCTGCTTGCCCACCAACAGCGTGTGGCGAACGGTGAACAGGAACCCAGTTATTAAGTGAAGGCGAACGATATGGAAAACAGGCTTAACCTGCTGTGTGAAGCGGGCGTTATCGACAAGGATATTTGTAGCGGCATGCTGCAGGTGGTCAGGCGGCTGGATGAAGAGTGGTGTTTGCCGGTTTATAGCGAGCAAGGGACCATGGCGATGACCCATATGGCGAGCGCGTTAATGCGCAGTCGCCAGGGGGAAGTGATTGAAGCACTGGATGGTGAGCTGTTGGAGGAGTTGGCGCAATCTCATCTGTGGCCAACTATTTTATTGGTACATCAGGCGCTGCTGAAAGAGTTCACGGTGACGCCGCACGCGAATGAAGAAGGCTATATGTTGGCTAACCTGTACGGATTGTGGATGGCGGCGAACGAAGGCGTCTGAAATCAATGGGCAATGAGCTTATTGCACCCTAAATATTCAAAAAAATGAATATTTAACTGAAGGATTTGAACGAGGCAGAGAAATGTTTATAGATGCATTGAAACGCCAGAACCCCGCACTTATCTCGGCCGCTATCGCGTTGTGGCAGCAAGGGAAGATCGCGCCTGACAGTTGGGTCATTGATGTTGATCAGGTCATTGAGAATGGCAAACGCCTGCTGGATGTCGCCAGGCAACATGGCATCTCGCTATATCTGATGACCAAACAGGTAGGACGTAACCCGTGGCTGGCAGAGAAACTGTTGCAGCTTGGCTATGAAGGCATCGTGGTTGTCGATTACAAGGAGAGCCGCGTCATGCGCCGCGCCGGGTTACCGGTTGCGCATCAGGGACATCTGGTGCAGATCCCGTCGCGGCTGGTCAATGAGGCAGTGGCGCAAGGCACTGAGGTCATCACATTGTTCTCGCTGGAGAAAGCGCGCGAAGTTTCGGCTGCGGCGGTGAAGGCCGGCTGTGAACAGAACGTGATGCTGAAGGTGTATGACAAGGATGATTTTCTCTATCCGGGGCAGGAAAGCGGATTTCCGCTGAAGTATCTGACGGATGTGGTCAATGAAATCCGCAGGCTGCCGGGCCTGCGTCTGTGCGGGTTAACCCATTTCCCCTGCCTGTTATGGGATGAAAAATCAGCGCAGACGATGCCGACGCCTAATCTGCACACGCTGGTGAGCGCCCGACGTCAGTTGGCGGAAGCCGGGATTGCCATTGAGCAGCTGAATGCGCCGTCAGCCAGTAGCTGCGCGTCACTCCCCCTGTTGGCGGAATATGGCGTCACCCATGCTGAGCCGGGTCATGCGCTGACCGGCACCATTCCTTGTAACCAAAAAGGCGACCAGCCGGAACGCATTGCGATGCTGTGGTTAAGCGAGGTTTCACACACGTTTCGTGGGGACAGTTATTGCTATGGCGGGGGCTATTACCGTCGTGGTCACGCGCAAAACGCGCTGGTCTTTACGCCGGAAAATGACGCCCCAATAACCGCAAAGCTTAAACCCGTCGACGACAGCAGCATTGACTACTACCTGCCTGTAGCCGGCGAATTTCCGGTGAGTAGCGCGGTGATCTTCTGTTTTCGCACCCAGATCTTCGTGACGCGTAGCGACGTGGTGCTGGTGTCGGGCATTCAGCGCGGCGCGGCTGAAATCGTCGCGCGTTACGACAGTCTCGGCAATATTCTGGAGGACTAATGGCTCGATTCGTCGTGTTGGTGATCGACAGTTTTGGTGTTGGCGCAATGAAAGACGTCACGCTGGTCAGGCCGCAGGATGCGGGAGCGAATACCTGCGGCCATATCCTGGGCGAACTCCCGCAGTTACGGTTGCCAACCCTGGAAAAGTTGGGGCTGATTAACGCTCTGGGCTTTACGCCTGGCGTGATGAAACCTTCAGCATCGGCGGTTTGGGGCGTTGCAGAGCTGCAGCATGAAGGGGGAGATACCTTTATGGGCCATCAGGAGATTTTAGGCACACGACCTCAGGCTCCGCTGCGGATGCCATTTAGCGACGTCATCAATGGCGTTGAGCAAGCGCTGAAAGCCGCGGGCTGGCAGGTGGAACGCCGCGGCGGCGATCTGGCGTTTCTTTGGGTCAACAATGCGGTCGCAGTGGGCGATAACCTCGAAGCGGATTTAGGTCAGGTCTACAACATTACCGCCAATCTTGCCGTTATCCCATTTGATGAGGTGCTAAAAATAGGCCGTGTGGTGCGTGAGCAGGTTCAGGTCGGGCGCGTGATCGCGTTTGGCGGTCAGCTTAAAGACAGCCAGCGCATTCTGGATGCAGCCGAGACCAAAGAAGGACGCTTTATCGGCATTAACGCTCCACGTTCCGGCGCCTATGAAAATGGCTTCCAGGTCAGGCATATGGGTTTTGGCGTAGATGAGCAAGTACAGGTGCCGCAAAAACTGCATGACGCCGGAATCCCTACCGTGCTGGTCGGTAAAGTGGCGGACATCGTTGCCAATCCGCATGGGCGCAGCTGGCAAAACCTGGTGGATAGCCAGCAGATCATGGATATCACGCTTAACGAATTTAACGCTGAGCCGACGGTATTTATCTGTACCAACATTCAGGAAACCGATCTTGCCGGGCACGCTGAAGACGTAGCGCGGTATGCCGAACGGTTGCAGCTTGTCGATCTTAATCTTTCGCGCCTTTTGGCCGCTATGGATCCAAGTGACTGTCTGGTGGTCATGGCCGATCACGGCAACGATCCGACCATCGGTCACAGCCATCATACCCGGGAAGTTGTGCCGGTACTGGTGTATCAACAGGGGCTGGAGCCTGCGCAATTAGGCATCCGGGCGACGTTATCCGATGTTGGCGCGACGGTGTGTGAATTTTTCGGCGCGGCGGCGCCACAAAATGGCTGCTCTTTTCTCTCGGCATTGCGCCTTACAGGAGACACCTTATGAACTTTGATCCGACGGGCTATACCTGGGTCCACGAACATCTGCATATCGATCTCTCTGGGTTCAAAAATAACCTCGACTGCCGGTTAGATCAGTACGATCTGATTTGTCAGGAGATGAAGGATCTCCGGGCGTCAGGCGTCAGCAATATTATTGAGATGACCAACCGCTATATGGGGCGTAATCCACAATTCATGCTCGACCTGATGCGCGATACCGGTATCAACGTCATGGCCTGCACTGGCTATTACCAGGATGCGTTTTTCCCTGAACATGTCGCGGCTCGCAGCGTGGAACAGCTCGCGCAGGAGATGGTCGATGAGATAGTCATCGGTATTGATGGTACTGAATTGAAGGCCGGAATTATTGCGGAAATTGGCTCCAGCGAAGGGGTGATTACGCCGCTTGAAGAGAAGGTGTTTATCGCCGCGGCGCGGGCGCACATCGAAACCGGACGTCCCATCTCCACCCACACCTCGTTTAGCACCATGGGCCTGGAACAGCTGGTGTTGCTGCAGGCGCACGGCGTTGACCTTTCTCGCGTAACCGTTGGTCACTGCGACCTGAAAGATAATCTCGACAATATCTTACGCATGATCGATCTCGGCGCGTATGTGCAGTTCGATACCATCGGTAAAAACAACTATTACCCGGACGAGAAACGCATTGGCATGCTGCATGCGCTGCGCAATCGCGGGCTGCTTAATCGCGTGATGCTTTCCATGGACATTACCCGCCGCTCGCATTTAAAGGCCAATGGCGGCAATGGCTACGACTATCTGTTAACCACTTTTATCCCACAGTTGCGCCAGTCAGGATTCAGCCAGGCCGATGTGGACACGATGTTACGTGATAACCCCTCAAAATTTTTCCAATAAGGACAGAATCATGAAAAAGATTGGCGTTGCTGGCTTACAGCGTGAGCAGATTAAAAAGACCATCGAAACCGCAGCTCCGGGTTGCTTTGAAGTATCCATTCATAACGACATGGAAGCGGCGATGAAAGTGAAATCCGGACAGCTGGATTACTACATCGGCGCTTGTAACACCGGCGCGGGCGCGGCGCTGTCGATTGCCATCGCGGTGATTGGCTACAACAAAAGCTGCACTATCGCCAAACCGGGTATTAAGGCGAAAGACGAACATATCGCAAAAATGGTTGCGGAAGGGAAAGTGGCTTTTGGTCTCTCCGTCGAACATGTTGAACATGCGATTCCGATGCTGGTTAACCATTTGAAATAAAAGGCATGACTATGGATCTGTATATTCAGATTGTGGTGGTGGCCTGCCTGACCGGCATGACGTCACTTCTGGCACATCGCTCGGCGGCCGTCTTTCATGACGGTATCCGCCCGATTCTGCCGCAGCTGATCGAGGGGTACATGAATCGCCGTGAGGCGGGGAGTATCGCGTTTGGTCTGAGTATCGGCTTTGTGGCGTCGGTGGGGATCTCATTTACCCTGAAAACCGGCTTGCTCAACGCCTGGCTGCTGTTCCTGCCGACGGATATTCTCGGCGTGCTGGCGATGAACAGCCTGCTGGCGTTCGGTCTGGGCGCTATCTGGGGCGTATTGATTCTGACCTGCCTGCTGCCGGTGAACCATCTGCTCACGGCGCTGCCGGTTGATGTACTGGGTAGCCTCGGTGAACTGAGTTCTCCGGTGGTTTCCGCATTCGCACTCTTCCCACTGGTGGCGATTTTCTATCAGTTTGGCTGGAAGCACAGCATTATCGCGGCGGTGGTGGTACTGATGACCCGCGTGGTGGTGGTGCGTTACTTCCCACACCTGAACCCGGAATCAATTGAGATTTTTGTGGGGATGATGATGCTGCTGGCGATCGCCATTACGCATGATATTCGCCACCGCGGCGATGACGAGATGGATGCCAGCGGGCTATCGGTCTTTGAAGAACGAACCTCGCGGATTATTAAAAACCTGCCGTATATCGCCATTGTCGGCGCGTTGATTGCCGCCGTCGCCAGTATGAAGATTTTCGCTGGCAGCGAGGTTTCAATTTTTACGCTGGAAAAAGCGTACTCGGCTGGGATTTCGCCGGATCAGTCGCAGACGCTGGTGAATCAGGCGGCCCTGGCGGAGTTTATGCGCGGGCTGGGTTTTGTACCGATGATTGCGACAACCGCGCTGGCGACGGGCGTGTATGCGGTAGCGGGTTTTACCTTCGTGTTCTCCGTAGGTTACCTGGCGCCGAACCCGTGGATAGCGGCAATCCTTGGCGCTATCGTGATTTCAGCGGAAGTGTTGCTGCTGCGCTCTATTGGCAAATGGCTGGGGCGTTATCCGTCAGTGCGTAACGCATCGGACAATATTCGTAATGCGATGAATATGCTGATGGAAATGGCGCTGCTGGTAGGCTCGATTTTTGCCGCCATCAAGATGGCAGGCTACACCGGTTTCTCAATTGCGGTAGCGATTTACTTCCTCAACGAATCGATAGGGCGTCCAGTTCAGAAGATGGCGGCTCCGGTCGTAGCGGTAATGATCACCGGTATTGTGCTGAATATTCTCTACTGGTTTGGTCTGTTTGTTCCGGCTTGAGGAGGCGTAAAACATGAAGACGTTCCCTCTGCAAAGCCTGACGCTTGCGCAGGCACAGCAAAAGCAGTTTGCGCTGGTGGATACGCTTTGCCGTCACTTTCCTGGCGCTGATTTTCTGGCCGGTGGTGATATAGGGCTGGCCCCGGGGCTGAATCAGCCTCGGGTGACGCAACGCGTGGAAAAGGTGCTGGCCGAGGCGTTTCACGCTGAGGCCGCAGCGTTGGTTCAGGGCGCAGGCACCGGGGCTATTCGCGCCGGGCTGGCTGCGCTGCTCAAACCCGGCCAGCGGCTGTTAGTTCACGATGCGCCTGTGTATCCTACAACCCAGGTGCTCGTCGAGCAGATGGGCATTACCCTGGTGAGGGCGGATTTTAACTGCCTCCCGGCAATCACCCAGGCGATTACGCAGCATCGTCCTGACGCCGCGCTGGTGCAGCATACGCGTCAGCAACCGCAGGATTGTTACGTGTTAGCCGAGGTGCTGGCGGAAATCGCGCGGTGCGGCGTACCGACGTTAACCGATGACAACTACGCGGTGATGAAAGTTGACGGTATTGGCTGTGAATTTGGGGCGACGCTGTCTACTTTTTCGTGCTTTAAACTCTTCGGCCCGGAGGGCGTCGGGGCGGTGGTCGGCAAGGCGGAGGCTATCGCGAAAATCCGCGCGACGCTTTATTCCGGCGGCAGCCAGATTCAGGGGGCGCAGGCGCTGGAGGTGCTTCGTGGTCTGGTTTTCGCGCCGGTGATGCATGCGGTACAGGCTGGCGTTGCTGAACGGTTGCTGACGATGCTTAATAGCGGAGCGCTACCCGAGGTGAAAAAGGCCGTCATCGCCAATGCCCAGTCGAAGGTGCTGATCGTGGAGTTTCATCAGCCGATTGCCGCCCGCGTGCTGAAAGCGGCGCAAGAGAGAGGCGCGCTGCCATACCCGGTGGGAGCTGAGTCGAAGTATGAGATCCCTCCGCTGTTCTATCGCCTTTCGGGGACGTTTCGCGAAGCGAATCCGTTGCTGGGTGATTATGCGATTCGTATTAATCCAAACCGAAGTGGAGAACAGACCGTGCTACGTATTCTGCGCGAGAGCGTGAGTGCGATAACATGTGAATGAGCATCTAATCTATAAATGCAAAAAACCGGGAAATTCCCGGTTTTTTTGTATCTGCGCAATCGCTTTTATTACTGGTTTGCAGCCGGACCACAGCCACCAATAATTTTAGAAATTGAAATCGCTGGATGCAGGAAGTAATCGTAGCTGCAGTTATTTTTTGTATTTTCGATATGGCCAGTACACGCAGTCAGCGTAGCCAGAACACCAGCGACGAGGGTGATTTTTGCAAATTTCAGCATGTTAAAATCCTTGTAAGATATCTATTTTTAAATGGATGAAATCCATTTCTCGGCGGTTAAGATATCAACTAAAATAAACTTTAAGTAGTCCGGATAAGGACATGATAAGCTTTATATAATTAATGAATTAGATTGCTGGATGCTTATATTTTAATTAATGATTAATAGTCGGATTATTGAGGGGAGTATATAGCGCGGTTCGTTTTTTATTTATTTCTGCTGGGGGATAAATAGATGCCCTGAATATCAGGGCATCTTCAGAAACTATATTAATGGTTCGAGAACCAGTTCAGCTTATCGCGAAGGCCTACCACACGACCGACGATAATCAGCGCCGGGCTTTCAACCTGCTGCGCCAGTTCGCCGAGCTGCGTCAGTACCCCGTTGACGACGCGTTGCTTCACAGAAGTACCGTTTTCTACCAACGCGACAGTCATATCGGGCTGCATACCAAATTCGATCAGTTTTTCCTGAATGGTGGCCGCCTGGTTCAGACCCATGTAGAACACCAGCGTCTGTTTCTCTGCCGCCAGGTTTTCCCAGTCCAGCTCTCCGCCGGTTTTCAGGTGTCCGGTAACCAGACGTACGCTCTGGGCGTAATCACGATGGGTCAGCGGAATGCCGGAATAGGCGGAACACCCGGAAGCAGCTGTAATACCCGGCACAACGGAGAATGGAATACCGGCGTGGCACAGGGTTTCCAGCTCTTCGCCGCCGCGGCCAAAGATGAACGGATCGCCACCTTTCAGTCTCACGACGCGTTTACCCTGTTGCGCTTCACGCAGCAGGATCTGGTTAATCTCTTCCTGCGGTACGCAGTGGTAGCCCGCGCGTTTACCGACGAATACCCGGTCCGCATCGCGGCGTACAAGGTTCATGATGTCGTCGGACACCAGACGGTCATAGACCACGACATCTGCTTGCTGGATCTGCTGTAGTCCTTTCAACGTCAGCAGTCCGGCATCGCCAGGACCGGCGCCAACCAGCACCACTTCCCCGCGATGATCCAACGGTTCGCTGAGCAACTGCTCGGTGGTTTCCTCGACGGCTTTCTGGTCACTGTTCGCCAGCGACTGCGCCAGGCGGTCATTCACGAACAATTTTTCCCAGAAGCGACGACGCTCTCCCATGCTGGCAAACTGTTGCTTCACTCGGGAACGCAACTTGCCGGCATACTGCGCGACCTGGCCCAGATGCTGAGGCAATACGGATTCAAGTCTTTCACGCAGCAGACGGGCAAGCACCGGCGATGTCCCGCCGGAGGAGACCGCCACCATCAGCGGCGAGCGGTCGATAATGGAGGGCATGATAAAACTGGCTGCTTTTGGCGCATCGACCACGTTGCAGAAAATACGGCGTGATTCTGCGGCGGTACTGACGCTTTGGTTGACGGTATCGTCATCGGTGGCGGCGATAGCCAGCCAGCAGGCGTCGAGCAGAGACTCATCGAATGGCCCTTCAACCAGCGTCAGCATGCCTTCATCTGCCCATACTTTGAACTGCGGAATAAACGCCAGCGCATTAACCGTTAAACGTGCGCCCGCTTCCAGCAGTAACCGCGCTTTGCGTTCTGCGACATCACCACCGCCGACGATCAAGCAGTCGCGGTCACGTAGTTGACAAAATATAGGCAAATGATCCACGACATTACCCCTTAATTATTGGCAGCAGCCTCTGGCTGGTTGATTTTTGCCGGAACAGGACGCTCCGATTTTGGCGTAGCATACCAATAACCCAATCCCATGAATACGACACCGGACAAAGTATTACCGAGTGTCACCCACAGCAGGTTATGACCAATTCCTGACAGGGTATACGCTTCGCTGTGGTGACCGAACCAGGAGAGGGCAAACAGCGTCATGTTGGCAACCGAGTGCTCGTAGCCGGAAGCAATAAACGCCAGCAGACACCACCAGATAGCGAGGAATTTTGCCGCGCCTTCGGTACGGATTGCCATCCAGATTGCCAGACAAACCAACCAGTTACACAGCGCGCCTTTAAAGAACAGCACCGTTGCAGGCGCGGTCGTTTTCGCCAGCGCAACCGAATGGACGATGCTGGTATCAACCGGCAGCAGGCTGCCGCCGCCCCAGCTGTAAAGCAGGGCGACAAACACGGAGCCGACCAGGTTACCCAGCCAGGTTTGCGGCAGGATAGCCCACATCTGGCCGTGGCTGATGGTACCCGCTTTGACGCCGAGCGTCAGGAACATGGTGTGACCGGTAAACAGTTCCGAACCGGCAATAATGACCAGCGTTAAAGCGATGCCAAAGGTTGCCCCCATCACCAGAGGACGTACGGACGGGTCGAGCAGATTGCCGAGGGTGAAAATAAGGATGATGCCGAGACCGACATAAGCCCCTGCCATTGCCGAACTGACCCAGAATCCGAGCGGATTATTAGCCGACAGGCGTGCGATGCGCGCAGCATTAGCCGCACACTTATTAATAGTGTCAGTAAACATTTGATTATCCTTGAAGTAAAAAAAATAAAAAAAATCGTAACCGTAGGCCGGATAAGGCATTTATGCCGCCATCCGGCAATGTGCTTTTGCAATTGCCTGATGGCGCTACGCTTATCAGGCCTACCAATAAAAGACCTGCAAATACGTCAAAAAAGGGGAGGCGTTGCGCCTCCCAAAAATTTATTAACCGCGCAGTTGTACCGTGCCGTCTTTCACTCGCGCTTCGTAATGTTTCACGGAGAACTGTTCGTCTTCCATGCACAGGCCGTCGCTTAAACGAAAGCGCTGTTTTTTCAGCGGGCTGGCGACCCACAGTTCGCCCTGATGTTCAGCAATCAGCCCACGAGAAAGTACGCTGGACTCAAAGAACGGGTCGATGTTGCTGATCGCAAACACCTGGTCGCTGTGATACGGGCGGAAAATCGCAACTTGCTCACTACCTAACAGGGCGCAGACGCCTGTTGCAGGCAGAATGTCATCGATTTTGCAGATGTTTTGCCACTGGCTCATGCGTTTTCCTCCACCAGAGTCACCGGAATACGCTCATAAGGCGTGGCCGGACGATGTTGTTCACGTTCAGGCACAACCTGGACATTTGGATCGCGTTTTTCGCTGTTGATAAAGTGTTTGAAGCGAACCTGCGCGGATGGGGTGTTAACCGTTTCTGTCCATTCGCAGACCACCGCTTCACGCAGACGGGTCATCTCTTCTTCCAGGTGCTGGTTCAGACCCAGCTTGTCGTCGATGATGACAGATTTCAGATACTCGATACCGCCTTCCAGATTGTCTAACCACGGTGCGGTACGGGTCAGTTTGTCGGCGGTACGGATGTAGAACATCATGAAACGGTCAAGGTACTTGAGCAGCGTGTCGCGATCGATATCCGCCGCCAGCAGATCCGCATGACGAGGTTTCATCCCGCCGTTACCGCAAACGTACAGGTTCCAGCCTTTCTCTGTGGCGATGATACCCACGTCTTTACCCTGTGCTTCGGCACATTCACGGGTACAGCCGGAGACGCCGAATTTCATTTTGTGCGGGGTACGAATGCCTTTGTAGCGATTTTCCAGTTCTACGCCGAAGCCGACGCTATCGCCGACGCCGTAACGGCACCAGGTGCTGCCCACGCAGGTTTTTGCCATACGCAACGCTTTGGCGTACGCGTGGCCGGTTTCGAAGCCCGCTTCAATCAGCTGACGCCAGATTTCCGGCAGGTCGTCTTTTTGCGCGCCAAACAGGCCGATACGCTGAGAACCGGTGATTTTGGTGTACAGGTTAAATTCACGCGCGATACGGCCCACGGCCACCAGCCCTTCAGGGGTAATCTCACCACCCGCAGAGCGCGGGATCACGGAGTAGGTACCGTCTTTCTGGATGTTCGCCAGGAAGTTGTCGTTGGTGTCCTGCAGAGGCGTGTGCTGCGGTTTGAGGATGTACTCATTCCAGCAGGAAGCCAGCAGAGAACCGACGGTCGGCTTACACACTTCACAGCCGTAGCCTTTCCCGTGTTTTGCCAGCAACTCTTCGAAGGTTTTGATGCCTTCTACGCGGATGAGATGGAACAGTTCCTGACGTGAGTACGGGAAGTGTTCGCACAGGTTGTTGTTAACTTCGATACCCTGTTTCGCCAGTTCGGCGTTCAGGACCTGCGTTACCAGCGGGATACACCCGCCACAGCCGGTACCGGCTTTGGTTTCAGCTTTCAGCGCTGCAACGGTGTGGCAGCCTTTGTTGATAGCGGCAATCAGCATGCCTTTGGTGACATCGAAGCAGGAGCAAATCTGCGCGCTGTCCGGCAGTTTATCGACACCGATAGACGGCTTACCGCTACCCGCGTGTGCTGGCAGAATCAGTGAATCCGGGTTTTCCGGCAGTTCGATGGCGTTCAGCACCAGCTGCAGCAGGTTGCCGTAATCGCTGGTGTCGCCGACTAAAACTGCGCCGAGCAGGGTTTTGTTATCTTCGCTAACGATCAGGCGTTTGTAGACTTCTTTGCTTTCGTCGAGATAGACGTAGCTACGGGCACCCGGCGTGCGCGCATGTGCGTCGCCAATCCCGCCGACGTCAACGCCGAGCAGCTTCAGCTTGGCGCTCAGATCCGCGCCTTCAAAGGCGTTTTCGGTTTCGAGAATATGGTCAACGGCAACCTGCGCCATTTTGTAGCCTGGAGCGACCAGACCATACACGCGGTTGTTCCAGCTGGCGCATTCGCCGATGGCATAGATATCCGGGTCAGAAGTCTGGCAGGTGTCGTTAATCACGATACCACCGCGCGGAGCGACGTCCAGGCCGCATTGGGTGGCCAGTTTGTCGCGTGGACGAATACCGGTAGAGAAGACGATGAAATCGACTTCCAGTTCGCTACCGTCGGCAAAACGCATGGTTTTGCGCGCTTCGGTGCCTTCCTGGACGATCTCTTTGGTGTTTTTGCTGGTGTGCACGCGCACGCCCATGCTTTCAATTTTGCGACGTAACTGCTCGCCACCCATATGATCCAGCTGTTCAGCCATCAGCATTGGGGCGAATTCAATCACGTGGGTTTCAACGCCGAGGCTTTTCAGCGCACCGGCGGCTTCCAGGCCCAGCAGGCCACCCCCGACGACGGCGCCGCGTTTGCTCCGGCGTGCGCAAGATTCAATGGCGTTGAGGTCTTCGATGGTACGGTAAACGAAGCAGTCCTGGGTTTCCGAACCTTTAATCGGTGGGATCCACGGGTAAGAGCCCGTCGCCATGATCAACTTATCGTAATAGACCGTGCGACCCGCGCTGGAGTGGATCACCTTCTCCTGGCGGTTGATGGTAATTGCGCGCTCGCCCACTAACACCTTAACGCCGTGCTTCTCGTAGAATCCTTCACGTACCAGAGAAAGCTCTTCGGCGGTGTGGTGGGAGAAGTAGGAGGACAGGTGTACACGGTCGTACGCTTTGCGGGGTTCT
The DNA here is from genome assembly GCF_030334545.1 of Citrobacter sp. Ce129. NCBI lineage: Bacteria > Pseudomonadati > Pseudomonadota > Gammaproteobacteria > Enterobacterales > Enterobacteriaceae > Citrobacter > Citrobacter sp. Ce129. The sequence continues at coordinate 24,332 of NZ_JAOWDS010000057.1, read as the reverse complement.
TCACAGAAGACGGTAATATCAAAATTGGCAGCGTCGGATTTATCAAGAAGATCCTCAATAAAGCGATGGCCGACCATACCATTACCGATAATAGCGAGTCTGACTTTGCTCATTTTTGCCTCGATTTCTTTTCTATTACTGCCTACCTTAACGATTCAGCAACCCCGCTTATTGATGCAAATCAAATTCGCCTTTATATACTCCTTAAGAGGTATATAACTGATTTGTCAGCATTTTTATAAGTAACGGAATTAACTGACTTTTCGTGTTTGTATAAAAAGCATACAATTTAAGGGGCTTTTGTAAGAATTGGCCTACATGACCAGTGAAAGGCAGATGGAGTGAGAATGTGCCGGATAGCGCAGATACCATCCGGCAGTGAGATTAATGCGTTGCTGGCACGTTATGCTGGCGATGGCGCGTGACGAACCCAAGGATGAAGCACATCACGAATACCACGGCATACAAGCCGTTGGCCGTCTGTAATGCTGCCAGCGGTCCGCTGTGCGCCACGATAGGGCCGGTTACCACGAAAGTGAGCATAGTACCAATGGTGCCGCAGGTCAGAACGAAGTTAACCAGTTTAGGTGATGCGACCTTCGTCTGCTGGGAGCCGAGAGTAATAATGGTGGTATAAATCGCGCTGGAGAAGAAGCCCAGTGTCAGAATAAACCACGGCATATGCTCCGGCGTACCGGTGATGAACAGATACATCAGGACGGTGGCCAGACCCGCCAGTACGGTCAGGATGCGCTGCAAATCGAAGAAACGCAGGATAAAGCTAAACGCCCACATGCCAACCATGTAAGACATCCAGAAGTCGCTGACCAGTTTACCTGCGTCGTTCAGGCTCATGCCAAGGCTTTTGGCGTATTCCGGCACCCAGGAGATAAAGCCCAACTGACCGAGGATGTAGCACAGTGCGGCGATCGCCAGGAACAGCACGCCAATACCCCATTTTTCTTTCACTACCGGCGCGTCCGGTTGCTGCGCGTGTTTGCCCAGCGCCGGGAATTCGCAGCCGAAGGTCAGCAGGAAAATGGCGACGTATACCAGGCCGATACAGGCATAGACCCAATACCATTCGATGCTGCGCGCTAACAGGAACGCGGCCACCATCGGGAAAATCATGCCAGCCATGCTGAAGAAGGAGTCAGTAAACAGCAGACGAGAACCGCGCTGGCGGCCTTCGTACATCTGAGTCACCAGAAACGTACCAATCGACATGGTGATACCGCTCACCAGACCCAGTACAAACATGGCGGCTGAGAACAAGGCCAGGCTATGGCTGAGCATCAGTCCGGCGACCGCCAGAACCATCAGGATAAAGCCAAAGCGCAATTGGGTTTTCAGGGGCACAATTTCCATCAGCCAGGCATTCAGGAAGATAGAGATCAGAATGCCGGCATTCAGAAAGGTGAAGGTGTTACTCATACTGGAAACGGGCAAATGGAAGTACTCTGCGATGTTTCCCATCACCATCCCGGTGACAATTACCAACGCGCCTGTCAGGGCGTAGGAGAGAAAGCTAATCCATGTGAGCTTGATGCGATTGCTGTTAGTCATGACTGGCCTGTATAGAAGTGGGAGGCGCATTGACTGCGCCGTGAGCGGGCAGATTTTAGGCGTTTTAGTGATGCATTTAAATGTTTATTGGCAATTACCAGCTCCGTTACATTTTTTTATGTGATCTAGATCGCATTGAGGCTTGGGGCTATAAGGTTACATTTGTTTCAAGTACGTAAAATTAAGTAAAGGGATGGCCTTGTTCTTGAAGGCTCTTTAGAATCAATTCACTTGCTTCATTTCTGCTCTTGTTAAGGAATTCTCATGCTCAAATCGACTCTGGCGGCTGTTGCAGCTGTTCTCGCTCTTTCTGCTCTTTCTCCCGCAGCACTGGCAGCAAAAGGTGACCCGCATGTCCTGCTGACAACCTCTGCCGGTAACATTGAGCTGGAGCTGAACAGTCAGAAAGCCCCGGTTTCAGTGCAAAACTTTGTCGATTATGTCAACAGCGGTTTCTATAACAACACTACGTTCCACCGCGTGATCCCTGGCTTCATGGTGCAGGGCGGCGGTTTTACCGAGCAGATGCAGCAGAAGAAACCTAACCCGCCAATCAAGAATGAAGCCGATAACGGACTGCGTAACACCCGCGGCACGATTGCTATGGCGCGTACAGCGGATAAAGACAGCGCGACCAGCCAGTTCTTTATCAACATTGCGGACAATGCGTTCCTCGATCACGGCCAGCGCGACTTTGGCTATGCTGTCTTCGGTAAAGTTGTGAAAGGTATGGATGTCGCGGATAAGATCTCTCAGGTACAGACCCATGATGTCGGTCCTTACCAGAATGTTCCGTCAAAACCGATTGTTATCCTGTCTGCTAAAGTCCTGCCATAACCGTATTTTGCGCGGGCAGTTCTCGCCCGCGTTCTCTCCCTTCTCTGCGTAACCCGAAATTGCTGCTTATACTTGTGGCAAGTGTCGGCTCATTCAGGGAGGTCATGTGAAAAAACTCACCGATAAACAAAAGTCCCGGCTCTGGGAACAACGACGAAATGCCAATTTCCAGGCCAGTCGGCGGCTGGAAGGTGTGGATATTCCACGGGTTACTCTGAGTGCTGAAGACGCCCTGGCGCGTCTTGAAGAGTTGAGGAGGCACTATGAGCGATAAATTCGGTGATGGACGCGACCCCTATTTGTATCCGGGCCTGAATGTCATGCGTAACCGTCTGGGGATCCATCAGGCGCAACGACTGACGCAGGCGGCCTATGAACTGACGGCGCTGCGTGCGGCCACTATCGAGCTGGGCCCGCTTAAACGGGGATTGCCGCATCTGTGCGCCATTCATCGCCAGCTGTATCGGGATATTTTTGACTGGGCGGGACATCTGCGGGAAGTCGATATCTACCAGGGCGATACCCGTTTTTGCCATTTCGCTTATATCGAGAAAGAGGGCAATGCGCTGATGCAGGACCTGGAAGATGAGTCCTGGCTGGTGGGGTTGCCGGAAGACAAGTTTGTCGATCGTCTTGCACACTATTATTGCGAAATTAACGTGCTGCATCCGTTTCGTATTGGCAGCGGCCTGGCGCAGCGTATTTTCTTCGAACAATTAGCGATTCATGCCGGGTATATGCTGAGCTGGGATGACATCCCGGTTGATGAGTGGAATCTGGCTAATCAGAGCGGGGCGATGGGTGACTTGTCTGCCCTGCAGGCGATATTTCGTAAAGTGGTAAGCGAAGCCCCGGAAACTGAGTAGAATAGCGCGGTTCTTATGTACCGGAGCCGCCATGATCCTGCTTATTGATAACTATGATTCTTTTACCTGGAACCTGTACCAATACTTCTGCGAACTGGGCGCTGATGTCCTTGTCAGGCGTAACGACGAGCTGACGCTGGCGCAAATCGATGCGTTGAGCCCGCAAAAAATCGTGATTTCCCCAGGACCCTGCACGCCGGATGACGCCGGTATCTCGCTGGATGTAATTCGCCATTTCGCGGGCAACATCCCTCTACTGGGCGTGTGTCTCGGTCACCAGGCGATGGCGCAGGCCTTTGGCGCGAGCGTGGTTCGGGCGGCAAAAGTGATGCACGGTAAAACCTCGCCGATTACGCATAACGGGCAGGGCGTTTTTCAGGGACTCGCCAACCCATTAACGGTGACGCGCTACCATTCTCTGGTGGTTGCCCCCGAAACGCTTCCTGACTGCTTTGAAGTGACGGCCTGGAGTGAAACGCAGGAGATTATGGGCATTCGTCACCGTGAGTGGGATATGGAAGGGGTGCAGTTTCACCCGGAGAGTATTCTCAGCGAACAGGGGCATCAGCTGCTGGCTAATTTCCTCAATCGCTGATTTGTGGTTGCTATTCAGTGATTTTTTATTCATATTTTGTGATTATAATTTCACTAGCATTTCTGCTTAACAGGGTGGTAATGACATGGCAACTGAACAAACTGCTATTACGCGCGCGACATTCGATGAAGTGATTCTGCCGATTTATGCACCGGCTGAGTTTATCCCGGTAAAAGGAAAAGGGAGTCGAGTCTGGGATCAACAGGGCAAAGAGTATGTTGATTTCGCGGGCGGCATTGCAGTTACCGCGCTAGGGCATTGCCATCCGGCACTGGTTGAGGCGTTAAAAACCCAGGGGGAAACCCTGTGGCATACCAGCAACGTTTTCACCAATGAACCCGCGCTGCGTTTAGGCCGTAAAATCATTGATGCGTCCTTCGCCGAGCGCGTGCTGTTCATGAATTCTGGTACGGAAGCCAACGAAACCGCCTTTAAGCTGGCGCGCCACTATGCCTGTGTGCGTCATAGCCCGTTCAAAACCAAAATCATTGCCTTCCATAATGCGTTTCACGGCCGTTCGCTGTTTACCGTTTCTGTTGGCGGGCAGCCGAAATACTCCGACGGCTTTGGACCAAAGCCGGCAGATATCATCCATGTCCCGTTTAACGATCTGCATGCGGTAAAAGCGGTGATGGACGATCACACCTGCGCGGTGGTGGTTGAGCCAATTCAGGGAGAAGGCGGCGTCACTGCGGCTACGCCGGAATTCCTGCAAGGTTTGCGCGAACTCTGTGACCAGCACCAGGCGCTGTTGGTATTTGATGAAGTGCAGAGCGGGATGGGGCGTACCGGCGATTTGTTTGCCTATATGCACTACGGCGTGACGCCGGATATCCTCACCAGCGCGAAGGCGCTCGGCGGCGGTTTCCCGGTGAGCGCGGTGCTGACCACTCAGGAGATTGCCTCTGCGTTCCACGTGGGTTCGCACGGTTCCACTTACGGCGGTAACCCGCTGGCCTGCGCGGTAGCGGGTGCAGCGTTTGATATCATTAACACGCCGGAAGTGCTGGGAGGCATTCAGGCTAAACGTCAGACGTTTGTCCAGCATTTGCACAAGATTGATCAACAGTTCGACATTTTCAGCGATATTCGCGGGATGGGGCTGCTGATTGGCGCCGAGTTGAAGCCGCAGTTTAAAGGTCGGGCGCGCGATTTCCTCTATGCCGCCGCGCACGAAGGGGTGATGGTGCTGAACGCCGGGCCGGACGTAATGCGTTTCGCGCCGTCGCTGGTGGTAGAGCAGGCGGATATCGATGAAGGGATGCAGCGTTTCGCGCAGGCTGTCGCGAAGGTGGTGGGCTGATTGCCTGATTGCCGGATGGCGGCGCGAGCGCCTTATCCGGCCTACAGGGTAAGGTGTGATTCGTAGGCCGGATAAGCGTAGCGCATCCGGCAAATCTTTTAACCCTTCATGTCCCGTAGTCGGCGGCTCAGCCAGATCCCGTGGTGCGGTCGCTGACGCCATGCTACCGACGAAATGGTGTGCATGGTGTTCAGATGCCCCAGAACCCGTTGCAGATGCTGCTCAAGAGTGCTTAATGGACCGTGGGACAGCATCTCCGGCGCTTCGAGAATATTCACATCGCCCGAGCTTCCCGGTCCGTCATACTCCAGCCGCTGCTGACAGCGCTGAAGCGCAATTTCACAGGATTCCAGATACCGCTGCGCCAAATCCGGCGTCAGCATCGTATGTTCCCTTGCCAGCGTGGTCATCGCGTTAATGTGTTCGACGATGAACTGGCTGTGCGTGACCCACAGTTTCATGTCCGCAAGGTAGTGCGAGTTGAATCCTGGCTCCTGCATCGCCTGGTTCAGTGAGTTGAACAGCGTGTTCTGCGCCTGGTTAACCCGCATGCGTTGATACGCCAGCGGCGTGGCCTGCGGATCGTTGCTGAGGATCAGGCGAATGGCCTCCTGGTCGGCTTCTAACGCGTCGTGGGCGTTCTTACGCAACAGACCGCTCTGCCACTGTGGCCACAGCCAGAGCGTGCCGCCAAAGGCGATTAGGCAGCCAATGATCGTATCGACAAACCGCGGCACGATAAACTGTTCCCCGTTCAGCGTCAGCAGTTGCAGGGTGTAAACTGCCGTGACCGTAAAGCCGACGGTAGCCCAGCCGTAATTTTTACGGATGATCAGATAGCTCACCAGGGTTATCAGCAGCATGGCTGCCAGCGTGAAACCTTCCGGAATATGAAAGTGCAGCGTGACGCCGGCAATCACCAGCCCAACGAGCGTACCGACCGACCGATGTAAGATGCGTACCCGGGTCGCCCCGTAGCCATTTTGCGTGACGAACAGAATAGTCATTAAAATCCAGTAGGGCTTTGGCAGGTGTAAGGCGCTGCCCATCAGGCTGGCGATACTCAACATAACGCAGATGCGTCCGGCATTGCGCAGCGCTGGAGATTTCAACGACAGATAGTTTTTCAGGGCTGGGATCAACGGCAACCGACGCTGCTTGTCAGCCATCAAGTCACGGGCATACAACGGGCGCTGGGTGCGTAGCACGCGGGCAATACGGCTAAAGTGCCAGTAGCAAAATTGTCCCACCGGGTTGTCCGGATGCTGCCTGGCGATTTTCTCCAGTGTGCCAATCTGTTTTTCCATCGAGAAACGGGTCGGCAAACGGTGATACAAAATATCATCGGCCAGTACCCGAAGGCGTTCGGCTACGGTACGCGCATTCCAGCGAATCACCTGCTCCGCATGGCTACGCTCGACCAGCTTTTGCACCTCTTCCGGCTGGTGGAGGCTAACGGAAATATGCTCTTGTAAATCGAGCGCCTCCTGAAAGGCACGTAGCAGGCGCTTATAATCGTTGTTGCGATGCGCCGACAGCATATGCATTTGCTGATAACACTGGGTAATCAGATCCACTGCCTTTTGTTGGCGAACCAGCAGGGGAGGCAGCGCTTTTTCTGGGTCGGCATGCTGGGTCAGCATGCTGTACTTAGCTTCACAGTAATCGGCTAATTCACGATACAACAGGCTGAGCGATTCACGGAGCGGCTGCTCGCGCCACATCCAAAACCAGAACCAGTTGAACAGGCCATACCATAACGTGCCCAGCGCGTAGATCAGCAGCGGCTCCCAGACGGGCATGTTGCCGGCCAGGCTTAGCGTGAAAATCGCGGCGATAAGTGAGGCTGGCAATAGTCGCGCATGCAAAGGGCTCAACTCGGCGGTTACACCAAGAATTAGCGTCAGGCCGGTGAGGATAAGCGGCAGTGGTATATCTTTTGCCAGCAGTAATTGCATGATCAAACTGCATCCGGCAAACAAAGACGCGCCAATAGCTAAACGTTTGAAAAAGCGCTTATGCGGGGTATCAAGACCGGCAATGTTGCAGCAGGCAGGGACCAGGGAGAAGAGGAGGCCCAGATGAAGCTGACCGATGATCAGACCAACAGCCACAGGTAAACATAGCACCAGCGTCTGCCGTAGTGCGTAGTTGATCTCTGGGTGGTATATCAGTCTTCGCCACATCGGTGCAAACAAAAGTGGCGCATTACTGGGTAACGCGCCACTTCGATGGGGTTAACGGGTGCCGTAGACGACGATAGTCTTACCGTGTGCGGAGATCAGGTTCTGATCTTCCAGCATCTTCAGAATACGGCCGACGGTCTCACGGGAGCAGCCAACGATCTGGCCGATTTCCTGACGGGTGATTTTAATCTGCATGCCGTCCGGGTGGGTCATCGCATCAGGCTGTTTCGCCAGATTCAGCAGAGTCTGCGCGATACGACCAGTTACGTCGAGGAAGGCGAGGTTGCCGACTTTTTCAGACGTGACCTGCAGACGACGAGCCATCTGAGAAGACAGGCGCATCAGAATATCCGGGTTGACCTGGATTAATTGGCGAAATTTTTTGTAGGAAATTTCAGCGACTTCACATGCGGTTTTGGCACGTACCCAGGCGCTACGTTCCTGACCTTCTTCGAAGAGGCCTAATTCACCAATAAAATCGCCCTGATTCAGATAAGAAAGGATCATTTCTTTCCCTTCTTCATCTTTGATCAGCACTGCCACTGAGCCTTTAACGATGTAATACAACGTTTCCGCTTTTTCACCCTGGTGAATCAGCGTGCTCTTCGATGGGTACTTATGAATATGGCAATGAGACAAGAACCATTCGAGAGTCGGGTCTGTTTGCGGTTTGCCAAGCACCATGCGCGGTTATCCTCTGTTATAAGCTGTCTCCAGAGCCAGAAAACGACGCTGCCTCTGGGTTTGCAAAAATGTGCTTCCCGCTACCTGGGAAGGGGGCTACTAAAAATATACTGCAGCCTGTAATGTGATGTCCTCTGCATACATGCAGTACGTCAATGTATTACTGTAGCATCCCGACTGTTTTAGCATAGCTTTCGCCGTGTGTCTCCTGGTGTCTCGCTTCAGCATGACGCAGGTCGCCTTCCATTGCGAGAATTGTTATGTGCGCGTAATCTGTCAGGAAAATTGAAACATTGGAGTTACGAAATATGCAAGCGCGTGTAAAGTGGGTTGAAGGGTTAACCTTCCTCGGTGAGTCCGCCTCTGGCCACCAAATTCTGATGGACGGTAACTCCGGTGATAAAGCGCCGAGCCCGATGGAAATGGTATTAATGGCGGCGGGCGGTTGTAGCGCAATTGATGTGGTATCGATCCTGCAAAAGGGTCGTCAGGATGTGACCAACTGCGAAGTGAAACTGACCTCAGAGCGTCGTGATGAAGCGCCGCGCCTGTTTACCCACATCAACCTGCATTTCATCGTAACGGGTAACGATCTGAAAGATGCATCAGTCTCACGCGCAGTCGACCTCTCAGCGGAAAAATATTGCTCCGTGGCACTGATGCTGGAAAAGGCGGTGAACATTACCCACTCCTATGAAGTGGTTGCCGCGTAATCCCTGACGCCGGATAATGTTGATTCGTAGGCCCGATAAGCGAAGCGCCATCGGGCACTTTCCACGCCTCACCCTATCTTTTTGCCTTCCATCAGTCGCTGGACCAGCGGCAGCATAATCAATTCCATCGCCAGGCCCATCTTGCCGCCCGGCACGACCAATGTATTGATATGGGAAATGAATGAGCCCTGCAGCATGGCCAGTAGCCACGGGAAGTCGATCCCTTCCAGGTTACGAAAATGAATCACGACAAAGCTTTCATCCAGAGACGGGATACTCTTGGCGGCAAAGGGGTTAGAGGTATCGACGGTCGGTACGCGCTGGAAGTTAATATGCGTCCGGGAAAACTGCGGCGTGATGTAATTGATGTAATCGTCCATTGATCGCACCACCGAGTCCATCACCGCTTCACGCGAGTGTCCACGCTCGCTGGTATCGCGAGTCAGTTTCTGGATCCATTCCAGGTTTACGATCGGCACCACGCCAACCAGCAGATCGACATGCCGGGCCACGTTTTGCTGTGGGGTGACGACGCCGCCGTGCAGCCCTTCATAAAACAGGACATCCGTCGGTTCAGGCAGCGGCTGCCAGGGCGTGAAAGTCCCTGGCACCTGGTTCCACGGTACGGCCTCATCGTAAGTGTGCAGATATTTTCGCGACTGGCCTTTGCCCGTCTGACCGTATTCGATGAAAGTTTGTTCCAGCAGACCGAAGTCATTCGCTTCGGGGCCGAAATAGCTGATATGCCGCCCGGCATCGCGCGCTTTGCGAATCGCCATGTCCATTTCCGGACGGGTATAGCGATGAAAACTGTCACCTTCCACCTCGGCGGCACGCAGATTTAACTGCGCGAAAATTTTACGAAACGCGAGGCTGGTGGTGGTGGTCCCCGCGCCGCTGGATCCTGTTACCGCAATCACCGGATGTTTGGCAGACATAACAACTCCATGAAATGGTTATAATTATAGTAAAGTCGGCCGGCGGCTACGGATTACTCGTGAATCTGCTTCCTCGGCATAATATTGACCGTTTCATGCAGTTCAGACCACACCAGCACGGCTTCACCTGATTGTAGTTGGCGTTTGACGTCGGCGACTTTTTGTTCGAGCGAACGTTCATGTTCACCATAATCGGTGCCTTCACGCAAGACAAAGCTTTCAATCAGATTGTCCAGCGCGTCCGGGGAGATATCTTGCCAGGGGATGATCATGATGAGACCTCCAGATACGTTGTGAGCCAGTCGGGGATTCTGGATTCCAGCCACATCTCAGGATGGCGTACCGTGCCGCCAATGAATCCGACGTGGCCACCGTGTTCAGTCAACTGATACTCCACCTGCGAAGGCAGGTTTTCCGGTTTCGGGATCACGTGATGATCCATAAACGGATCGTCCTTGGCATGGATAATCAGCGTGGGTTTGGCGATCTGGTTGAGCAACGGCATGGCGCTACACTGACGATAATAGTCTATAGCATCGGCGAAACCGTGGATTTTGGCGGTGATCAGATCGTCAAAATCGCGAATGCGACGCAGAGATTTCAATTGGGACAGACTCACCGGCAGCGAGCCTGGATAGGCCTCAAGCTTACGCGAGGCATTGGCTTTCAACAGATTGAGCAGGTAGCGCTGATAGACCCGGGAGAATCCCTTGTCCATATGGTAACTACAGGCTTCCAGCACGAAAGGCGCGGAGACGATAACAGCGGCATCAATTGGAATCCCGGTGCCTTCTTTGGCCAGCAGGCAGGCCAGCATGTTCCCACCGAGCGAATAGCCCACCGCTGCGGTCGGCACGCGACCGAACTCACGCTCCAGCCAGTGTAAAAACCAGGTGCCATCTTCTGTTTCGCCCGAATGATAAATGCGGTTCAGACGATTGGGTTCACCGCTGCAGCCGCGAAAATGCATTACCACGCCCAGCCAGCCGCGCTTTTGCGCCGCTTCAATCAGGCCATGTGCGTACGGGCTGTTCAGACTACCTTCCAGACCGTGAAAAACCACCAGGCGCGGTTTGTGTTTCGCCTGTTGCGGATCTTCACTCCACGCCAGATCGACAAAATCACCATCGGGCAATTCCAGACGCTGCCAGTGGGCGTCAAACTTCACCTTGCGGCGAATTAAGCGCGGCAGCATCGTCTGCAGATGGCGGTTACTGATACCGCGCATCGGGCGGAATTCTCGCGAATCGTCGGTAGGTGGGGTCATTTCTGTGGACGTGATTTCAACCATAACACCAGAGCAATTAATAATCGGAAAGAATAACTATACCGCGCACAGCGCGTGCGGGTTAGCCAATATGTGATTTTGTCGCTAGTCAGCCAGCAGGTTACGCGAGCCTGGGCCACAACTACATAAACGAAACGTAGGCCTGATAAGACGCGCGAGCGTCGTCATCAGGCATTTTCGGCTCAGGAGCCGGATGGCGGCTTCGCCTTATCAGGCACTCATGACTATTCGGCCAGCATCTGCTCAAGCTGTTCCTGCGCTTCCAGCCAGGCCATCTCGCACTCTTCCAGTCCGGATTTTGCACTGGCCTGCTGCTGCAGGCATGCGGTGAGCTCGGCTTTGCGGCTTTGGTCGTACAGTTCGCTGTCGCCGAGTTTTTCTTCCGCCTGCGCCAGCTGTGCGTGCAGTTTCTCCATCTCTTTTTCCAGACGGGTAATCTCTTTACGCAGCGGCTGCGTCAGGGTGCGCAATTCAGCTTCGCGACGCTTCTGGTCTTTACGCGCCTGGGCGCTGTTAACGCTCTCTTTTGCCGGTTCGTCGCTCTGGTTTTCTTGTTTTTGCACATCGCTCAGCCACTGCTGATAATCCTCCAGATCGCCGTCAAACGGCTCGACTTTTTTGTCGTGCACCAGATAGAGATCATCGGTGGTGGAGCGAATCAGGTGACGGTCGTGCGAGACCACGACCAGCGCGCCTTCGAAATCGATCAACGCTTCGGTCAGCGCCTGGCGCATATCAAGGTCCAGGTGGTTGGTCGGTTCATCAAGCAGGAGCAGGTTCGGGCGCTGCCAGACGATCAACGCCAGCACCAGACGCGCTTTTTCACCACCGGAGAAGCGGCGAGTCTCTTCGCTGACTTTATCGCCCTGGAAGCCGAATCCGCCGAGGTAGTCCCGCAGTTTCTGCTCCAGCTCCTGCGGCGCCATGCGCGCCAGGTGCTGAATAGGCGATTCATCGGCGCGTAAAAACTCCAACTGGTGCTGCGCGAAGTAGCCCAGCTTGATACCTTTCGCCAGGCCAATCTCGCCGCTAATGGGGGCCAGTTCGCCGGCCAGCAGCTTGATCAGCGTCGATTTACCCGCGCCGTTGCGACCGAGCAGGCCGATGCGGGAACCCGGCACCAGATTCAGTTTGATCGAATCGAGAATGACGCGATCGCCGTAGCCAGCGCTGACCTTTTCCATCTTCAGCAGTGGATTCGGCAGGCTTTCTGGTTCGCGAAAGCTGAAGTGGAACGGGTTGTCCACGTGTGCCGGGGCAATCAGCTCCATGCGTTCCAGCATTTTGATACGGCTTTGCGCCTGCTTTGCTTTGGTTGCTTTAGCGCGGAAACGATCGATATAGCTTTGCAGATGCGCCACGCGCTCCTGCTGGCTTTCGTACATTGCCTGTTGCTGCGCAAGGCGGGTCGCACGCTGGATTTCAAACGCGCTGTAGTTGCCGGTGTACTCGAACATGGTTTGCTGTTCGATATGAATAATTTTGTCCACCACCGGGTCGAGGAAGTCGCGGTCGTGGGAGATCAATATCAGCGTGCCCTGGTAGCTTTTCAGCCATCTTTCCAGCCAGATTACCGCGTCGAGATCGAGGTGGTTGGTGGGTTCATCGAGCAGCAGCAGGTCTGAACGGCAAATCAGCGCCTGGGCCAGGTTGAGACGCATACGCCAGCCACCGGAAAAGTCGCTGACCGGGCGCTCAAGCTGTTCGTTGGAGAAACCGAGACCATGCAGCAGGCTGGCGGCGCGTGAGCGCACGGTCCAGGCGTCGATGGCATCCAGTTTGCCATGGACGGTGGCAATAGCGTGTCCATCGTTACGTTCGTTGGCATCGTTCAACTGCGCTTCCAGTTGACGATACTCGCGGTCGCCGTCAATCACGTACTCCAGCGCGGGCTGCGGCAATGCTGGCGTTTCCTGATTCACCCACGCAAGCTGCCAGTTTCCCGGATAGGTAAATCCTCCGGCGTCGGCGCTGAGTTCATTTTTCAGCAATGCCAGCAGGGTAGATTTACCACAGCCATTTTTACCTACCAGACCAACTTTCTGCCCTGGATTAATGGTGGCCGTGGCATTGTCCAGCAAGACGCGCACGCCGCGACGAATTTGTAACGATGAGAAAACAATCATAAGGCGCCGTATGTTCAGACCATGTTAATTTATCATTATGATAATGTAATGTGTGGGCCATTTGCCGCACCGAGGCGCAATGGTAGCCCAAAACGTCGAAAATAGACAAAAGACAAAACCGGGAGGGGGATGATGTTCCAGCCAGCGAAAGTCTTGCTGCTGTATGCCCATCCGGAATCTCAGGACTCGGTCGCGAACCGGGTTCTGCTTAAACCGGCCATGCAGCTCAGCAATGTTACCGTGCACGACCTGTACGCGCACTATCCTGATTTTTTTATCGACATTCCGCATGAGCAGGCGCTGCTGCGTGAGCATGATGTGATTGTTTTTCAGCATCCGCTTTACACCTATAGCTGTCCGGCGCTGTTAAAGGAGTGGCTTGACCGTGTACTGAGCCGCGGATTTGCCAGCGGCCCCGGAGGGAATCAACTGGCGGGAAAGTACTGGCGGAGCGTTATCACGACCGGAGAACCGGAAAGCGCCTATCGCTATGACGCGCTAAACCGTTATCCAATGAGCGATGTACTGCGTCCTTTTGAGCTAACGGCCGGTATGTGCCGCATGCACTGGATGAGCCCTATTATCGTCTACTGGGCCAGGCGGCAAACGAAGCAGGAGCTGGACAGCCATGCGAAAGCGTATGGTGACTGGCTGGCGAATCCGATCCCTGTGGGAGGCCGCTGATGGAAGGTTCTGATTTATTGACGGCGGGAGTGTTGTTCCTCTTCGCGGCGGTGGCGGCAGTTCCCCTGGCCTCAAAGCTGGGTATCGGTCCGGTGCTGGGTTACTTGCTGGCGGGTATTGCTATCGGCCCGTGGGGATTAGGATTCATCAGCGATGTGGATGAAATTCTGCACTTTTCCGAGCTGGGTGTGGTTTTTCTTATGTTCATCATTGGGCTGGAGCTTAATCCAGCCAAGCTGTGGCAGTTGCGGCGTTCAATTTTTGGCGTCGGCGCCGCGCAGGTAATGCTGAGTGCAGTAGTGCTGGCAGGATTATTGATGCTCACTGCGTTCTCCTGGCAGGCGGCAGTGGTTGGCGGCATTGGTCTGGCGATGTCATCGACCGCCATGGCGCTACAGTTGATGCGCGAAAAAGGCATGAACCGCAGTGAATCCGGACAACTGGGTTTTTCGGTGCTGCTGTTTCAGGATTTGGCGGTGATCCCTGCGTTGGCGCTGGTTCCGCTGCTGGCGGGTTCTGCTGACGAACATTTTGACTGGATCAAGGTGGGAATGAAGGTGCTGGCCTTTGCCGGCATGCTGATTGGCGGGCGCTATTTGCTGCGTCCGGTTTTCCGCTTTATTGCGGACTCTGGCGTACGGGAAGTATTTACCGCCGCGACGCTGTTGCTGGTGCTGGGTTCGGCTTTATTTATGGATGCGCTGGGGCTGTCGATGGCGCTGGGAACGTTTATCGCGGGCGTGCTGCTGGCGGAAAGCGAATACCGACATGAGCTGGAAACGGCAATCGATCCGTTTAAAGGCCTGCTGCTCGGCCTGTTTTTTATCTCCGTAGGCATGTCACTCAATCTTGGCGTGCTCTATACCCATATTCTGTGGGTGGCGGCGAGCGTGATAGTACTGGTGGTTGTAAAAATGCTGGTGCTGTATGTGCTGGCGCGTCTTAACGGCATGAGAAGCTCAGAACGGATGCAGTTTGCCGGGGTTTTGAGTCAGGGCGGTGAATTCGCTTTCGTGCTGTTTTCAACGGCATCCTCGCAACGGCTGTTTCAGGGCGACCAAATGGCGTTGCTGCTGGTGACCGTCACGCTGTCGATGATGACCACGCCGTTGGTGATGAAGCTGATTGACAAATGGCTCTCCCGTCAGTTTAACGGCACGGATGAAGAAGATGAAAAACCCTGGGTAGAAGATGATAAACCGCAGGTGATTGTGGTGGGGTTTGGGCGCTTTGGTCAGGTTATTGGTCGCCTGTTGATGGCCAATAAAATGCGGATTACCGTTCTGGAGCGGGATATCAGCGCGGTGAATTTGATGCGTAAATATGGCTATAAGGTTTACTACGGTGATGCCACGCAGGTGGATCTGTTGCGTTCTGCGGGTGCGGAGGCGGCACAGTCTATCGTTATTACCTGTAATGAGCCTGAAGACACCATGAAACTGGTGGAACTGTGCCAACAGTATTTTCCGCATTTGCATATTCTTGCGCGTGCGCGCGGACGTGTAGAGGCGCATGAGTTATTACAAGCTGGTGTGACGCAGTTTTCCCGCGAAACGTTCTCCAGTGCGCTGGAGTTGGGGCGTAAAACGCTGGTTACACTGGGGATGCATCCGCACCAGGCTCAGCGCGCTCAGCTGCATTTTCGTCGGCTGGATATGCGCATGCTGCGGGAGCTGATCCCCATGCATACGGATACCGTACAAATCTCTCGAGCCAGGGAAGCCCGGCGCGAGCTGGAGGAAATTTTCCAACGAGAGATGCAGCAAGAGCGGCGTCAGTTGGATGGCTGGGATGAATTTGAGTAGAGGTAATCATGGCAATTCGTAAACGTTTTATTGCAGGCGCAAAATGTCCGTCCTGCCAGGCGCAGGATACGCTGGCAATGTGGCGCGAAAATAATATCGATATTGTTGAGTGTGTTAAGTGCGGCCATCAGATGCGGGAAGCGGATAAAGAGGCGCGCGAGCACGTTCGCAAAGAAGAGCAAGTGATCGGGATTTTTCATCCGGACTAGCGATATGGCGCAGCTTTTTTTAAGCTAGAGGGTACACGGGTGCAGAATTCCGCTACAATCTGCGCCACTATTCTTTCCATGCTCAGGAGATATCATGAAAGTAGCAAAGGACCTGGTGGTCAGCCTGGCCTATCAGGTACGTACAGAAGACGGTGTGTTGGTTGATGAGTCTCCGGTGAGTGCACCGCTGGACTACCTGCATGGTCACGGTTCCCTGATTTCTGGCCTGGAAACAGCGCTGGACGGTCATGAAGTTGGCGACAAATTCGATGTTGCTGTTGGCGCAAACGACGCATACGGTCAGTACGACGAAAACCTGGTGCAGCGCGTTCCTAAAGACGTCTTCATGGGCGTTGACGAACTGCAGGTTGGCATGCGTTTCCTGGCTGAAACTGACCAGGGTCCAGTACCGGTAGAAATTACCGAAGTGGAAGACGATCACGTTGTAGTTGATGGTAACCACATGCTGGCTGGCCAGAACCTGAAATTCAACGTAGAAGTTGTTGCTATCCGCGAAGCGACCGAAGAAGAACTGGCTCACGGCCACGTTCACGGCGCGCACGGTCACGACCACGATCATGACCACGGTCATGACGGTTGCTGCGGTGGTCATGGCCACGGTCACGACCATGGTCACGAGCACGGCGGCGAAGGCTGCTGCGGCGGTGGCGGTAAAGGTAACGGCGGCGGCTGCGGTTGCCACTGATCGGTATGATTGCCTGATGGCGCTACGCTTATCAGGCCTACCGTAGGCCGGATAAGACGTTTACGTCGTCATCCGGCACAAAAAGCGGGATATTCCCGCTTTTTTTACGTCTCAATAATGTGGCGGCGGGGTCTCTTCAGACTGCGACGCAATGTGGGACGGCTGCGTTGCTTTGAGCTTTTCTGTCAGTAAACGCAGATGGTCGCGGAGTTTGGCCATTTCCAGTTCATGCGCGGTCACCGTCACGTTGAGCTCTTCAATGGTTATCTCCTGAAATGCCAGGCGACTTTCCAGTTCAGCCAGGCGAGTTTCCATTGTTGTATCCTGCATGATTCACCTCTTTCTTTTTTCTCCGGCAGATCGCGGACTGCGGCGAATTCTACTTAACTTTGCCTGTTTGCACAGCACTCAATCTTCGGTCACGAAACTAATTTAAACAAAAAGAGTCTGAAATGTGGTGATAATAGGGCGTGCCCGTATGTTGATTTGTTCTACAACGCTTTATAGTACATTTTTGTTTTAGCTAACCCTGGGGTGAGATGCCCCGGCCCTGGAGATATGGATGAAATCACTGTTTAAAGTAACGCTGCTGGCGACCACAATGGCTGTTGCTCTGCATGCCCCGATCACCTTCGCTGCTGATGCTGCGAAACCAGCCGCTACTGCTGACAGCAAAGCAGCATTCAAGAATGACGACCAAAAAGCCGCTTACGCGCTGGGCGCGTCCCTGGGTCGTTATATGGAAAACTCTCTGAAAGAGCAGGAAAAACTGGGCATCAAACTGGATAAAGATCAGCTGATCGCTGGCGTTCAGGATGCGTTTGCAGACAAGAGCAAGCTGTCTGACCAGGAAATCGAACAAACTCTGCAGGCGTTTGAAGCGCGCGTGAAGAGCTCCGCTCAGGCGAAAATGGAAAAAGACGCGGCTGATAACGAAGCCAAAGGTAAAGTTTACCGCGAGAAATTTGCTAAAGAGAAAGGCGTTAAAACCTCTGCTACTGGCCTGGTCTACAAAGTAGAGAAAGAAGGTACTGGCGCTGCGCCGAAAGACAGCGATACCGTGGTAGTCAACTACAAAGGTACGCTGATTGATGGTAAAGAGTTTGATAACTCTTATACCCGCGGTGAGCCGCTCTCTTTCCGTCTTGACGGGGTAATCCCGGGCTGGACTGAAGGCCTGAAAAACATCAAGAAAGGCGGCAAAATCCAGCTGGTTATCCCACCGGATCTGGCTTACGGCAAAACTGGCGTACCGGGCATTCCGGCCAACTCTACGCTGGTCTTTGATGTTGAACTGTTAGACATCAAACCGGCACCGAAGGCCGATGCGCAGCCAGATGCTGCACCGGCAGATAAAGCTGCAGACAGCAGCAAAAAATAAGTGACCAGAAACCGCCGCCCACAGGGCGGCGGTTTTTTATTATCGACAGGATATAATTAATACTGGAAAGCGCCTTGTGCGCTGTATTACTTTAGATGCCCCTATAATAGTGATGAGCCTGCCCTGACAACATAACGACAGGCTCCTGAAAAGGAGTGCTTTTTTTCATGTCCAGGTCGCTTTTAACCAACGAAACCAGTGAGCTAGATTTACTGGATCAACGTCCTTTCGATCAAACTGACTTCGATATCCTCAAATCCTACGAAGCGGTTGTGGACGGGTTGGCGATGCTCATTGGTTCCCATTGTGAAATCGTATTGCACTCTTTGCAGGATTTGAAATGCTCGGCTATCCGCATTGCTAACGGTGAACACACGGGCCGCAAAATTGGCTCGCCGATTACCGACCTTGCATTGCGTATGCTGCATGATATGACGGGTGCGGATAGCAGCGTGTCGAAGTGTTACTTCACACGTGCGAAAAGCGGTGTCTTGATGAAGTCGGTGACGATTGCTATTCGCAACCGTGAGCATCGCGTGATTGGTCTGCTGTGCATCAATATGAACCTTGATGTCCCATTCTCGCAGATAATGAATACCTTTATCCCACCGGAAACCCCGGAAGTGGGTTCTGCCGTCAACTTCGCTTCTTCGGTGGAAGACCTGGTTACCCAAACGCTGGAATTCACGATCGAAGAAGTGAACGCCGATCGCAATGTTTCCAACAACGCCAAGAATCGTCAGATTGTCCTGAATCTGTATGAGAAAGGTATCTTCGATATTAAAGATGCCATCAACCAGGTTGCCGATCGGCTGAACATCTCCAAGCACACGGTCTACCTCTATATTCGTCAGTTCAAAAGCGGCGATTTCCAGGGGCAAGACAAGTAATGCGTTTTGCCATCATGGTGACGGGGCCGGCTTATGGTACGCAGCAGGCGAGCAGCGCGTTGCAATTTGCTCATGCGCTACTCAAAGAAGGGCATGAGCTAAGTAGCGTCTTTTTCTATCGTGAAGGTGTGTATAACGCCAACTTACTGACTTCGCCTGCCAGTGATGAATACGATCTGGTACGGGCCTGGCAACAGCTGAACCAGCAGCATGGCGTGACGCTGAATATTTGCGTGGCGGCGGCGTTGCGTCGCGGCGTAGTTGATGAAACTGAAGCGAAACGTCTGGGCCTGGCAGGCGCTAATTTACAATCAGGTTTTAACCTCAGCGGGCTGGGTTCGCTGGCTGAGGCGTCCCTGACCTGCGATCGCGTGGTGCAGTTTTAATGAAACGTGTTGCTTTTGTCTTTTCTACCGTGCCGCACGGCAGCGCGTCTGGCCGTGAAGGATTAGATGCCTTGCTGGCGACATCGGCATTAACGGAAGACCTCGGCGTATTTTTTATCGGCGATGGCGTTTTTCAAATCCTTCAGGGACAACAGCCGGATGTTGTGTTGGCGCGAGACTACATCGCAACCTTCAAACTGTTGGAATTGTACGATATTGAGCAATGTTGGCTTTGTGCCGCCTCTTTACGCGAGCGGGGTCTTCAGCAGGGTGTTAATTTTGTGGTCGATGCGACAGCGTTAGAACCGGAAGATTTACGCCGTGAGCTAGGCAACTATGACGTCATTTTAAGGTTTTGAGATACTCATGCTGCACACATTACATCGCTCTGCGTGGCTTACCGATTTCTCCTCTCTTCTCCGCCTGATTGATAAAGACGATGAACTTTTATTGCTCCAGGATGGTGTGACCGCGGCAGTAGAAGGAAGCCGTTTCCTTGAAAGTCTGCAAAATGCCTCCATTAAGGTCTATGTACTGGAAGAAGACATTCAAGCTCGCGGCTTATGTGGTCAAATTTCAGACAGTGTCGTCAGGGTTAGCTATACTGACTTCGTCAGACTTACGGTGAAGCATCCCAGCCAGATGTCCTGGTAATTGTGGGATCGTTGTATATTTCTTGACACCTTTTCGACACCGACCTAAAATTCTGCGTCCTCATATTGTATGAGGTCGTTTTATTACGTGTTTACGAAGCGAAAGCTACAACCAGGAGCTATTTAATGGCAACAGTTAACCAGCTGGTACGCAAACCACGCGCACGCAAAGTTGCAAAGAGCAACGTGCCTGCACTGGAAGCATGCCCGCAGAAACGTGGTGTATGTACTCGTGTATATACTACCACTCCTAAAAAACCAAACTCCGCACTGCGTAAAGTATGCCGTGTGCGTTTGACTAACGGTTTTGAAGTGACTTCCTACATCGGTGGTGAAGGTCACAACCTGCAGGAGCACTCCGTGATCCTGATCCGTGGCGGTCGTGTAAAAGACCTCCCGGGTGTTCGTTACCACACCGTTCGCGGTGCGCTTGACTGCTCCGGCGTTAAAGACCGTAAGCAATCACGCTCCAAGTATGGCGTGAAACGTCCTAAGGCTTAATGGTTCTCCGTTAAGTAAGGCCAAACGTTTTATATTAATGTCAAACTAAACTCGTAGAGTTTTGGACAATCCTGAATTAACAACGGAGTATTCCCATGCCACGTCGTCGCGTCATTGGTCAGCGTAAAATTCTGCCGGATCCTAAGTTCGGATCAGAGCTGCTGGCTAAATTTGTAAATATCCTGATGGTAGATGGTAAAAAATCTACTGCAGAAACCATCGTATACAGCGCGCTGGAGACCCTGGCTCAGCGTTCTGGTAAAGATGGCCTGGAAGCTTTTGAAGTAGCCCTTGAAAACGTGCGTCCGACTGTCGAAGTTAAGTCTCGCCGCGTTGGTGGTTCTACTTATCAGGTTCCAGTTGAAGTCCGTCCGGTTCGTCGTAATGCCCTGGCAATGCGTTGGATCGTTGAAGCTGCTCGTAAACGCGGTGATAAATCCATGGCTCTGCGCCTGGCGAACGAACTTTCTGATGCTGCAGAAAACAAAGGTACTGCAGTTAAGAAACGTGAAGACGTTCACCGTATGGCAGAAGCCAACAAGGCGTTCGCACACTACCGTTGGTAATCCCTTCGGAGTTTTAGTCACCAGGCGGGCGCTTCTAGTAAGCAGCCCGCTTTGGGCTACTTAAATTGAACGCCTAAAAGATAAACGAGGAATCAAATGGCTCGTACAACACCCATCGCGCGCTACCGTAACATCGGTATCAGTGCGCACATCGACGCCGGTAAAACCACTACTACCGAACGTATTCTGTTCTACACCGGTGTAAACCACAAAATCGGTGAAGTTCATGACGGCGCAGCCACCATGGACTGGATGGAACAGGAGCAGGAGCGTGGTATTACTATCACCTCCGCAGCGACTACTGCATTCTGGTCTGGTATGGCTAAGCAGTATGAACCGCATCGCGTAAACATCATCGACACCCCGGGGCACGTTGACTTCACTATCGAAGTAGAACGTTCCATGCGTGTGCTTGATGGTGCAGTAATGGTTTACTGCGCAGTTGGTGGTGTTCAGCCTCAGTCTGAAACCGTATGGCGTCAGGCAAACAAATATAAAGTTCCACGCATTGCGTTCGTTAACAAAATGGACCGTATGGGTGCGAACTTCCTGAAAGTTGTTGGTCAGATCAAAACCCGTCTGGGCGCGAACCCTGTTCCGCTGCAGCTGGCAATTGGCGCTGAAGAAGCGTTCACCGGTGTTGTTGACCTGGTGAAAATGAAAGCCATCAACTGGAACGAAGAAGATGCAGGCGTAACCTTCACTTATGAAGATATCCCGGCTGACATGCAGGAACTGGCTGAAGAATGGCACCAGAACCTGATCGAGTCCGCTGCAGAAGCTTCAGAAGAGCTGATGGAGAAATACCTGGGTGGTGAAGAACTGACTGAAGAAGAGATCAAAAAAGCTCTGCGTCAGCGCGTTCTGAACAACGAAATCATCCTGGTAACCTGTGGTTCTGCGTTCAAGAACAAAGGTGTTCAGGCGATGCTGGATGCGGTAATTGATTACCTGCCATCCCCAGTCGACGTACCTGCGATCAACGGTATTCTGGACGACGGTAAAGATACTCCGGCTGAGCGTCACGCTAGCGATGATGAGCCGTTTGCTGCTCTGGCATTCAAAATCGCAACCGACCCGTTCGTGGGTAACCTGACCTTCTTCCGCGTGTACTCTGGTGTGGTTAACTCCGGTGACACCATCCTGAACTCAGTGAAAACTGCACGCGAGCGTTTTGGCCGTATCGTACAGATGCACGCTAACAAACGTGAAGAGATCAAAGAAGTTCGCGCGGGCGATATCGCTGCTGCTATCGGTCTGAAAGACGTGACCACTGGTGACACTCTGTGTGACCCGGATCACCCGATCATTCTGGAACGTATGGAATTCCCTGAGCCGGTAATTTCCATCGCGGTAGAACCGAAAACCAAAGCTGACCAGGAAAAAATGGGTCTGGCTCTGGGCCGTCTGGCTAAAGAAGACCCGTCATTCCGCGTTTGGACTGACGAAGAATCTAACCAGACCATTATCGCCGGTATGGGTGAGCTGCACCTCGACATCATCGTTGACCGTATGAAGCGTGAATTCAACGTTGAAGCGAACGTCGGTAAACCTCAGGTTGCTTACCGTGAAGCGATTCGCGCGAAAGTTACCGATATCGAAGGTAAACACGCTAAGCAGTCTGGTGGTCGCGGTCAGTACGGTCATGTTGTTATCGACATGTACCCGCTGGAGCCGGGTTCAAACCCGAAAGGCTACGAGTTCATCAACGACATCAAAGGTGGTGTAATTCCTGGCGAATACATCCCGGCCGTTGATAAAGGCATCCAGGAACAGCTGAAATCCGGCCCACTGGCTGGTTACCCGGTTGTTGATCTGGGCGTGCGTCTGCACTTCGGTTCTTACCATGACGTTGACTCCTCTGAGCTGGCGTTTAAACTGGCCGCTTCTATCGCCTTCAAAGATGGCTTTAAGAAAGCGAAACCAGTTCTGCTTGAGCCTATCATGAAGGTTGAAGTAGAGACTCCGGAAGAGAACACCGGTGACGTAATCGGTGACTTGAGCCGTCGTCGTGGTATGCTTCGTGGTCAGGAATCCAACGTCACTGGCGTTGTTATCCATGCTGAAGTTCCGCTGTCTGAAATGTTCGGATATGCAACCCAGCTGCGTTCTTTGACCAAAGGCCGTGCTTCTTACTCCATGGAGTTCCTGAAGTACGACGATGCGCCGAACAACGTTGCTCAGGCCGTTATTGAAGCCCGTGGTAAATAATCCACAGGATTAAAACCTAAGTCCCGTGCTCTCTCCAAAGGGGAGAGCACTATAGTAAGGAATATAGCCGTGTCTAAAGAAAAATTTGAACGTACAAAACCGCACGTTAACGTCGGCACCATCGGCCACGTTGACCACGGTAAAACTACCCTGACCGCTGCAATCACTACCGTACTGGCTAAAACCTACGGCGGTGCTGCTCGTGCATTCGACCAGATCGATAACGCGCCGGAAGAAAAAGCTCGTGGTATCACCATCAACACTTCTCACGTTGAATATGACACCCCGACTCGCCACTACGCACACGTAGACTGCCCGGGCCACGCCGACTATGTTAAAAACATGATCACCGGTGCTGCGCAGATGGACGGCGCGATCCTGGTTGTTGCTGCGACTGACGGCCCGATGCCGCAGACTCGTGAGCACATCCTGCTGGGTCGTCAGGTAGGCGTTCCGTACATCATCGTGTTCCTGAACAAATGCGACATGGTTGATGACGAAGAGCTGCTGGAACTGGTAGAAATGGAAGTTCGTGAACTTCTGTCTCAGTACGATTTCCCGGGCGACGACACGCCGATCGTTCGTGGTTCTGCTCTGAAAGCGCTGGAAGGCGACGCAGAGTGGGAAGCGAAAATCATCGAACTGGCTGGCTTCCTGGATTCTTACATCCCAGAACCAGAGCGTGCGATTGACAAGCCGTTCCTGCTGCCTATCGAAGACGTATTCTCCATCTCCGGTCGTGGTACCGTTGTTACCGGTCGTGTAGAGCGCGGTATCATCAAAGTTGGTGAGGAAGTTGAAATCGTTGGTATCAAGGACACTGCTAAGTCTACTTGTACCGGCGTTGAAATGTTCCGCAAACTGCTGGACGAAGGCCGTGCTGGTGAGAACGTTGGTGTTCTGCTGCGTGGTATCAAACGTGAAGAAATCGAACGTGGTCAGGTACTGGCTAAGCCGGGCTCTATCAAGCCGCACACCAAGTTCGAATCTGAAGTGTACATTCTGTCCAAAGACGAAGGCGGCCGTCATACTCCGTTCTTCAAAGGCTACCGTCCGCAGTTCTACTTCCGTACTACTGACGTGACTGGTACCATCGAACTGCCGGAAGGCGTTGAGATGGTAATGCCGGGCGACAACATCAAAATGGTTGTTACCCTGATCCACCCAATCGCGATGGACGACGGTCTGCGTTTCGCAATCCGTGAAGGCGGCCGTACTGTTGGTGCGGGCGTTGTTGC
>NZ_JAOWDS010000056.1:0-32851 GCF_030334545.1 Citrobacter sp. Ce129 | reverse complement strand
CGTGGTATCACCATCAACACTTCTCACGTTGAATATGACACCCCGACTCGCCACTACGCACACGTAGACTGCCCGGGCCACGCCGACTATGTTAAAAACATGATCACCGGTGCTGCGCAGATGGACGGCGCGATCCTGGTTGTTGCTGCGACTGACGGCCCGATGCCGCAGACTCGTGAGCACATCCTGCTGGGTCGTCAGGTAGGCGTTCCGTACATCATCGTGTTCCTGAACAAATGCGACATGGTTGATGACGAAGAGCTGCTGGAACTGGTAGAAATGGAAGTTCGTGAACTTCTGTCTCAGTACGATTTCCCGGGCGACGACACGCCGATCGTTCGTGGTTCTGCTCTGAAAGCGCTGGAAGGCGACGCAGAGTGGGAAGCGAAAATCATCGAACTGGCTGGCTTCCTGGATTCTTACATCCCAGAACCAGAGCGTGCGATTGACAAGCCGTTCCTGCTGCCTATCGAAGACGTATTCTCCATCTCCGGTCGTGGTACCGTTGTTACCGGTCGTGTAGAGCGCGGTATCATCAAAGTTGGTGAGGAAGTTGAAATCGTTGGTATCAAGGACACTGCTAAGTCTACTTGTACCGGCGTTGAAATGTTCCGCAAACTGCTGGACGAAGGCCGTGCTGGTGAGAACGTTGGTGTTCTGCTGCGTGGTATCAAACGTGAAGAAATCGAACGTGGTCAGGTACTGGCTAAGCCGGGCTCTATCAAGCCGCACACCAAGTTCGAATCTGAAGTGTACATTCTGTCCAAAGACGAAGGCGGCCGTCATACTCCGTTCTTCAAAGGCTACCGTCCGCAGTTCTACTTCCGTACTACTGACGTGACTGGTACCATCGAACTGCCGGAAGGCGTTGAGATGGTAATGCCGGGCGACAACATCAAAATGGTTGTTACCCTGATCCACCCAATCGCGATGGACGACGGTCTGCGTTTCGCAATCCGTGAAGGCGGCCGTACTGTTGGTGCGGGCGTTGTTGCCAAAGTAATGAGCTAATTGCCGAATAACATTTGACGCAATGCGCAATAAAAGGGCATCATTTGATGCCCTTTTTGCACGCTTTCACACCAGAACCTGGCTCATCAGTGATTTTTTTTGTCATAATCATTGCTGAGACAGGCTCTGAAGAGGGCGTTTAGTCCGAAACGCACCAGAGCATTTCGGTTTGGATTGCCTCGCTTACGCGGGGTGAAAATGTTTGTAGAATACTTCTGACAGGTTGGTTTATGAGTGCGAATACCGAAGCTCAAGGAAGCGGGCGCGGCCTGGAAGCGATGAAGTGGGTTGTTGTCGCTGTATTGCTGCTTGTAGCTATCGTTGGCAACTACCTCTATCGTGACATGATGCTGCCGCTGCGTGCGCTGGCCGTAGTGATTCTGATTGCCGCAGCGGGTGGTGTCGCGCTGTTGACAACAAAAGGTAAAGCGACCGTTGCTTTTGCCCGTGAAGCGAGAACCGAAGTCCGTAAGGTCATTTGGCCAACTCGCCAGGAAACATTGCACACCACATTAATTGTGGCTGCGGTTACCGCAGTAATGTCACTGATCCTGTGGGGACTGGATGGTATTCTGGTTCGCCTGGTATCCTTTATCACTGGCCTGAGGTTCTAAGATGTCTGAAGCCCCTAAAAAGCGCTGGTACGTCGTTCAGGCGTTTTCCGGTTTTGAAGGCCGCGTAGCCACGTCGCTGCGCGAATATATCAAGTTACAAAATATGGAAGAGCTGTTTGGCGAAGTCATGGTTCCGACTGAAGAAGTGGTCGAAATCCGTGGTGGCCAGCGTCGCAAGAGCGAACGTAAATTCTTCCCGGGCTATGTACTGGTCCAGATGGTGATGAATGACGCAAGCTGGCACCTGGTGCGCAGCGTGCCGCGTGTGATGGGCTTTATCGGCGGTACTTCTGACCGTCCGGCGCCGATCAGCGACAAAGAAGTTGATGCGATCATGAACCGTCTGCAGCAGGTTGGCGATAAGCCGCGTCCGAAAACGATGTTTGAGCCAGGTGAAATGGTTCGTGTTAGCGACGGTCCGTTCGCCGACTTTAATGGCGTGGTTGAAGAAGTGGACTACGAGAAGTCTCGTCTGAAAGTTTCCGTATCTATCTTCGGTCGTGCGACTCCGGTTGAACTGGACTTCGCTCAGGTTGAAAAAGCCTAATACGCCGATCAAAAAAGCGACGATTTAATCGTTGCACAAGGCGCGAGATTGGAATACAATTTCGCGCCTTTTGTTTTTATGGATCCTATCCGTAAAACGAATTTAATCACGGGGAGCCTCCTTGAGGCGCTATAACCCAATCAGAGGAATTTAGAATGGCTAAGAAAGTCCAAGCCTATGTCAAGCTGCAGGTTGCAGCTGGTATGGCTAACCCGAGTCCGCCGGTAGGTCCAGCACTGGGTCAACAAGGCGTGAACATCATGGAATTCTGCAAAGCGTTCAACGCTAAAACTGATTCCATGGAAAAAGGTCTGCCGATCCCGGTTGTTATCACCGTTTACGCTGACCGTTCTTTCACTTTCGTTACCAAAACGCCTCCGGCAGCAGTTCTGCTGAAGAAAGCGGCTGGTATCAAGTCTGGTTCCGGCAAGCCGAACAAAGACAAAGTGGGTAAAATTTCCCGCGCTCAGCTGCAGGAAATCGCGCAGACCAAAGCTGCCGACATGACTGGTTCCGACATTGAAGCGATGACTCGCTCCATTGAAGGTACTGCACGTTCCATGGGCCTGGTAGTGGAGGACTAAGAAATGGCTAAACTGACCAAGCGCATGTCCGTGATCCGTGACAAAGTTGATGCTACTAAGCAGTACGACATCAACGAAGCTATCGCTCTGCTGAAAGAGCTGGCCACTGCTAAATTCGTAGAAAGCGTGGACGTTGCTGTTAACCTCGGCATCGACGCTCGTAAATCTGACCAGAACGTACGTGGTGCAACTGTACTGCCGCACGGTACTGGCCGTTCCGTTCGCGTAGCCGTATTTACCCAGGGCGCAAACGCTGAAGCTGCTAAAGCTGCAGGCGCTGAGCTGGTAGGTATGGAAGATCTGGCTGAACAGATCAAGAAAGGCGAAATGAACTTTGACGTTGTTATTGCTTCCCCGGATGCAATGCGCGTTGTTGGCCAGCTGGGTCAGGTTCTGGGTCCGCGCGGCCTGATGCCAAACCCGAAAGTTGGTACTGTAACTCCTAACGTTGCTGAAGCTGTTAAGAACGCTAAAGCTGGTCAGGTTCGTTACCGTAACGACAAAAACGGCATCATCCACACCACCATCGGTAAAGTGGATTTTGACGCTGACAAACTGAAAGAAAACCTGGAAGCTCTGCTGGTTGCGCTGAAAAAAGCAAAACCGACTCAGGCAAAAGGCGTGTACATCAAGAAAGTTAGCATCTCCACCACCATGGGTGCTGGTGTTGCCGTTGATCAGTCCGGTCTGACTGCGACTGTGGCGAACTAATATTCGCCTTTACGTGGGCGGTGATTTTGTCTACAATCTTACCCCCACGTTTCTGCTAATTGCAGACGTATATCCGAGATATTCAGGCTGTGGCAAGGCGACAACTGAGTGAATCGCCAGGACCATAGTCAACTATGTGACTGGTGTGAACGAAGGCAGTCAACGCCGGCACAAATTGAATAGCGACAGATAGACAAGATTTGTTCGTTGGAGCCTGGCCTATCCAGGCCTCCGTCGAAGACCGCAGGTGTTTCGTAAGAAACTTAATGCCCTGCGTAGACGGTGACAGAACGCTAAGATTATTTCTGATACTCTGGCTTGTTTCTGCTCACCGTATTTAGACGCTCTCTCCGTTGGGGGGAGTGAAGTGAGTTCCGGAACATGAGTTCCGGCAAACATCCAGGAGCAAAGCTAATGGCTTTAAATCTTCAAGACAAACAAGCGATTGTTGCTGAAGTCAGCGAAGTAGCCAAAGGCGCGCTGTCTGCAGTAGTTGCGGATTCCCGTGGCGTAACTGTAGATAAAATGACTGAACTGCGTAAAGCAGGTCGTGAAGCTGGCGTATACATGCGTGTTGTTCGTAACACCCTGCTGCGCCGCGTCGTTGAAGGTACTCAGTTCGAGTGCCTGAAAGACACGTTTGTTGGTCCGACCCTGATTGCATACTCTATGGAACACCCGGGCGCTGCTGCTCGTCTGTTCAAAGAGTTCGCGAAAGCGAATGCAAAATTTGAGGTCAAAGCCGCAGCCTTTGAAGGTGAGTTGATTACGGCATCGAATATCGATCGCCTGGCAACTCTGCCGACCTACGAAGAAGCAATTGCACGCCTGATGGCAACCATGAAAGAAGCTTCGGCTGGCAAACTGGTTCGTACTCTGGCTGCTGTACGCGATGCGAAAGAAGCTGCTTAATCGCAGTTATCTTTCTCAAGCATCTGCTTACGTATAAACTTATTCTGATTTTCAGGAACAATTTAAATGTCTATCACTAAAGATCAAATCATTGAAGCAGTATCCGCTATGTCCGTAATGGACGTTGTAGAACTGATTTCTGCAATGGAAGAAAAATTCGGTGTTTCTGCTGCTGCTGCTGTAGCTGTAGCTGCAGGCCCGGCTGAAGCTGCTGAAGAAAAAACTGAATTCGACGTAATTCTGAAAGCTGCTGGCGCTAACAAAGTTGCTGTTATCAAAGCAGTACGTGGCGCAACTGGCCTGGGTCTGAAAGAAGCTAAAGACCTGGTAGAATCTGCACCGGCTGCGCTGAAAGAAGGCGTGAGCAAAGACGACGCAGAAGCACTGAAAAAATCTCTGGAAGAAGCTGGCGCTGAAGTTGAAGTTAAATAAGCCAACTTTTCTGGTTGCAGCCTAAGAAATTAGGCTGATGGCTGGTGACTTTTTAGTCACCAGCCTTTTTGCGCTGTAAGGCGCCAGTAGCATTTCACACTGTTTGACTACTGCTGTGCCTTTCAATGCTTGTTTCTATCGACGTCTTAATATACTGCGACAGAGCGTCAGTTCTGTGTAAATCGCAATGAAATGGTTTAAGCGTGATAGCAACAGGCATTGCGGAAAGTATTCGATTTTCCGGTCAACAAAATAGTGTTGCACAAACTGTCCCTTCGTCGGACAGATGGGTCGACTTGTCAGCGAGCTGAGGAACCCTAATGGTTTACTCCTATACCGAGAAAAAACGTATTCGTAAGGATTTTGGTAAACGTCCACAAGTGTTGGACATACCTTATCTCCTTTCTATCCAGCTTGACTCGTTTCAGAAGTTCATCGAGCAAGATCCTGAAGGGCAGTATGGTCTGGAAGCAGCTTTCCGTTCCGTTTTCCCGATTCAGAGCTACAGCGGTAATTCCGAGCTGCAATACGTCAGCTACCGTCTTGGCGAACCGGTGTTTGACGTTCAGGAATGTCAGATCCGTGGCGTGACCTATTCCGCACCGCTGCGCGTAAAACTGCGTCTGGTGATCTACGAGCGCGAAGCGCCGGAAGGCACCGTAAAAGACATTAAAGAACAAGAAGTCTACATGGGTGAAATTCCGCTCATGACCGACAACGGTACCTTTGTTATCAACGGTACTGAGCGTGTTATCGTTTCTCAGCTGCACCGTAGTCCTGGCGTCTTCTTTGACTCCGACAAAGGTAAAACCCACTCTTCGGGTAAAGTGCTGTATAACGCGCGCATCATTCCTTACCGTGGTTCCTGGCTGGACTTCGAATTCGATCCGAAGGACAACCTGTTCGTACGTATTGACCGTCGCCGCAAACTGCCTGCGACCATTATTCTGCGTGCGCTGAACTACACCACTGAGCAGATCCTTGACCTGTTCTTTGAGAAAGTTGTTTTCGAAATTCGTGACAACAAGCTGCAGATGGAACTGGTGCCGGAACGCCTGCGTGGTGAAACCGCCTCCTTTGACATTGAAGCTAACGGCAAAGTCTACGTCGAAAAAGGCCGTCGCATCACTGCGCGCCACATTCGCCAACTGGAAAAAGACGATATCAAACATATCGAAGTTCCGGTTGAATACATTGCTGGCAAAGTTGCGGCTAAAGACTACGTTGACGAATCTACCGGCGAGCTGATCTGCGCAGCTAACATGGAGCTGAGCCTGGATCTGCTGGCTAAGCTGAGCCAGTCTGGTCACAAGCGTATCGAAACGCTGTTCACTAACGATCTGGACCACGGTCCGTACATTTCAGAAACTGTACGCGTCGACCCAACCAACGATCGTCTGAGCGCGCTGGTAGAAATCTACCGCATGATGCGCCCTGGTGAGCCGCCGACTCGTGAAGCTGCTGAAAGCCTGTTCGAGAACCTGTTCTTCTCCGAAGACCGCTATGACCTGTCTGCGGTTGGTCGTATGAAGTTCAACCGTTCTCTGCTGCGCGACGAAATCGAAGGTTCCGGTATCCTGAGCAAAGACGACATCATCGAAGTGATGAAGAAGCTCATCGATATCCGTAACGGTAAGGGCGAAGTCGATGATATCGACCACCTCGGCAACCGTCGTATCCGTTCCGTAGGCGAAATGGCGGAAAACCAGTTCCGCGTTGGCCTGGTACGTGTTGAGCGTGCGGTGAAAGAGCGTCTGTCTCTGGGCGATCTGGATACCCTGATGCCTCAGGATATGATCAACGCCAAGCCGATTTCTGCAGCAGTGAAAGAGTTCTTTGGTTCCAGCCAGCTGTCTCAGTTTATGGACCAGAACAACCCGCTGTCTGAGATTACGCACAAACGTCGTATCTCTGCACTCGGCCCGGGCGGTCTGACCCGTGAGCGCGCAGGCTTCGAAGTTCGAGACGTACACCCGACTCACTACGGTCGCGTATGTCCAATCGAAACGCCTGAAGGTCCGAACATCGGTCTGATCAACTCCCTGTCCGTGTACGCACAGACTAACGAATACGGCTTCCTCGAGACTCCGTACCGTAAAGTGACCGACGGTGTTGTAACTGACGAAATTCATTACCTGTCTGCTATCGAAGAAGGCAACTACGTTATCGCTCAGGCGAACTCCAACCTGGATGACGAAGGCCACTTTGTAGAAGATTTGGTTACCTGCCGTAGCAAAGGCGAATCCAGCTTGTTCAGCCGCGACCAGGTTGACTACATGGACGTATCCACCCAGCAGGTGGTATCCGTCGGTGCGTCCCTGATCCCGTTCCTGGAACACGATGACGCCAACCGTGCATTGATGGGTGCGAACATGCAACGTCAGGCGGTTCCGACTCTGCGTGCTGATAAGCCGCTGGTTGGTACCGGTATGGAACGTGCTGTTGCCGTTGACTCCGGTGTTACTGCAGTTGCTAAACGTGGCGGTACTGTTCAGTACGTGGATGCTTCCCGTATCGTTATCAAAGTTAACGAAGACGAGATGTACCCGGGCGAAGCAGGTATCGACATTTATAACCTGACCAAATACACCCGTTCTAACCAGAACACCTGTATCAACCAGATGCCTTGCGTATCTCTGGGCGAGCCGGTTGAACGTGGTGATGTGCTGGCTGACGGTCCGTCCACCGACCTTGGTGAACTGGCGCTGGGTCAGAACATGCGCGTGGCATTCATGCCATGGAATGGTTACAACTTCGAAGACTCCATCCTCGTATCCGAGCGTGTTGTCCAGGAAGACCGTTTCACCACCATCCACATTCAGGAACTGGCATGTGTGTCCCGTGACACCAAGCTGGGGCCAGAAGAGATCACCGCTGACATCCCGAACGTGGGTGAAGCTGCGCTCTCCAAACTGGATGAATCCGGTATCGTTTATATCGGTGCGGAAGTGACCGGTGGCGACATTCTGGTTGGTAAGGTAACGCCGAAAGGTGAAACCCAGCTGACGCCAGAAGAGAAGCTGCTGCGTGCGATCTTCGGTGAGAAAGCGTCTGACGTTAAAGACTCTTCTCTGCGCGTGCCAAACGGTGTTTCCGGTACGATTATCGACGTTCAGGTCTTTACTCGCGATGGCGTAGAAAAAGACAAACGTGCGCTGGAAATCGAAGAGATGCAGCTGAAGCAGGCGAAAAAAGACCTGTCTGAAGAACTGCAGATCCTCGAAGCTGGCCTGTTCAGCCGTATCTACGCTGTGCTGGTTTCCGGTGGTGTTGAAGCTGAGAAGCTCGACAAACTGCCGCGTGACCGCTGGTTAGAACTCGGCCTGACCGACGAAGAGAAACAGAATCAGCTGGAACAACTGGCTGAACAGTACGACGAACTGAAACACGAGTTCGAGAAAAAACTCGAAGCGAAACGCCGTAAAATCACTCAGGGCGACGATCTGGCACCGGGCGTGCTGAAGATTGTTAAGGTTTATCTGGCGGTTAAACGTCGGATCCAGCCTGGTGATAAGATGGCAGGTCGTCACGGTAACAAGGGTGTAATCTCTAAGATCAACCCGATCGAAGATATGCCACACGATGCTAACGGTACGCCGGTAGATATCGTTCTGAACCCGCTGGGCGTACCATCGCGTATGAACATCGGTCAGATCCTTGAAACCCACCTGGGTATGGCTGCTAAAGGTATCGGCGATAAGATCAACGCCATGCTGAAACAGCAGCAAGAAGTCGCGAAACTGCGCGAATTCATCCAGCGTGCTTACGATCTGGGTTCAGATGTTCGTCAGAAAGTTGACCTGAATACCTTCAGCGATGAAGAAGTTCTGCGTCTGGCTGAAAACCTGAAAAAAGGTATGCCGATCGCAACGCCGGTATTCGACGGTGCGAAAGAGTCTGAAATCAAGGAACTGTTACAGCTGGGTGGCCTGCCGACTTCCGGTCAGATCACACTGTTCGACGGTCGTACCGGTGAGCAGTTCGAGCGCCAGGTTACCGTTGGCTACATGTACATGCTGAAACTGAACCACCTGGTTGATGACAAGATGCATGCGCGTTCTACCGGTTCTTACAGCCTGGTTACTCAGCAGCCGCTGGGTGGTAAGGCGCAGTTCGGTGGTCAGCGCTTCGGGGAGATGGAAGTATGGGCGCTTGAAGCATACGGCGCGGCATACACCCTGCAGGAAATGCTCACCGTTAAGTCTGATGACGTGAACGGTCGTACTAAGATGTATAAAAACATCGTGGACGGCAACCATCAGATGGAACCAGGCATGCCAGAATCCTTCAACGTACTGTTGAAAGAGATTCGTTCGCTGGGTATCAACATCGAGCTGGAAGACGAGTAACTCTCGATCAAACAGGTCACTGGTGCTGGCGTAACAGCCAGCGCCAGATTGTGCTAACTCCGACGGGAGCAAATCCGTGAAAGATTTATTAAAGTTTCTGAAAGCGCAGACTAAAACCGAAGAGTTTGATGCGATCAAAATTGCTCTGGCTTCGCCAGACATGATCCGTTCATGGTCTTTCGGTGAAGTTAAGAAGCCGGAAACCATCAACTACCGTACGTTCAAACCTGAACGTGACGGCCTTTTCTGCGCCCGTATCTTTGGGCCGGTAAAAGACTATGAGTGCCTGTGCGGTAAGTACAAGCGCCTGAAACACCGTGGTGTGATCTGTGAGAAGTGCGGCGTTGAAGTGACCCAGACCAAAGTACGCCGTGAGCGTATGGGCCACATCGAGCTGGCGTCTCCGACCGCTCACATCTGGTTCCTGAAATCTCTGCCGTCCCGTATCGGTTTGCTGCTCGATATGCCGCTGCGCGATATCGAACGTGTACTGTACTTCGAATCTTATGTTGTTATCGAAGGCGGTATGACTAACCTGGAACGTCAACAGATCCTGACTGAAGAGCAGTATCTGGACGCGCTGGAAGAGTTCGGTGACGAATTCGACGCGAAGATGGGGGCGGAAGCCATTCAGGCCCTGCTGAAGAGCATGGATCTGGAGCAAGAGTGTGAAACTCTGCGCGAAGAGCTGAACGAAACCAACTCCGAAACCAAGCGTAAGAAGCTGACCAAGCGTATCAAACTGCTGGAAGCCTTCGTACAGTCTGGCAACAAGCCAGAGTGGATGATCCTGACCGTTCTGCCGGTTCTGCCGCCAGATCTGCGTCCGCTGGTTCCGCTGGATGGTGGTCGTTTCGCAACATCGGATCTGAACGATCTGTATCGTCGCGTTATCAACCGTAACAACCGTCTGAAACGTCTGTTGGATCTGGCTGCGCCGGACATCATCGTACGCAACGAAAAACGTATGCTGCAGGAAGCGGTTGACGCCCTGCTGGATAACGGTCGTCGCGGTCGTGCGATCACCGGTTCTAACAAACGTCCTCTGAAATCTTTGGCCGACATGATCAAAGGTAAACAGGGTCGTTTCCGTCAGAACCTGCTCGGTAAGCGTGTTGACTACTCCGGTCGTTCTGTAATCACCGTAGGTCCATACCTGCGTCTGCATCAGTGCGGTCTGCCGAAGAAAATGGCACTGGAACTGTTCAAACCGTTCATCTACGGCAAGCTGGAACTGCGTGGCCTCGCCACCACCATCAAAGCCGCTAAGAAAATGGTTGAGCGTGAAGAAGCTGTCGTTTGGGATATCCTGGACGAAGTTATCCGCGAACACCCAGTACTGCTGAACCGTGCACCAACACTGCACCGTCTGGGTATCCAGGCATTTGAACCAGTACTGATCGAAGGTAAAGCTATCCAGCTGCACCCGCTGGTTTGTGCGGCATATAACGCCGACTTCGATGGTGACCAGATGGCTGTTCACGTACCGCTGACGCTGGAAGCCCAGCTCGAAGCGCGTGCGCTGATGATGTCTACCAACAACATCCTGTCTCCGGCGAACGGCGAACCTATCATCGTTCCGTCTCAGGACGTTGTATTGGGTCTGTACTACATGACCCGTGACTGTGTTAACGCCAAAGGCGAAGGCATGGTGCTGACTGGCCCGAAAGAAGCTGAGCGTATCTATCGCGCAGGTCTGGCCTCTCTGCATGCGCGCGTTAAAGTGCGTATCACTGAATATGAAAAAGATGAAAACGGCGAATTCGTTGCGCACACCAGCCTGAAAGACACGACCGTTGGTCGCGCCATTCTGTGGATGATCGTACCGAAAGGTCTGCCTTTCTCCATCGTCAACCAGGCGCTGGGCAAGAAAGCAATCTCCAAAATGCTGAACACCTGTTACCGCATTCTGGGCCTGAAGCCGACCGTTATCTTCGCTGACCAGACAATGTACACCGGCTTTGCTTATGCAGCGCGTTCAGGTGCATCTGTTGGTATTGATGACATGGTCATCCCAGAGAAGAAACACGAGATCATCTCTGAAGCAGAAGCTGAAGTTGCTGAGATCCAGGAGCAGTTCCAGTCTGGTCTGGTAACCGCAGGCGAACGCTATAACAAAGTTATCGATATCTGGGCTGCGGCGAACGATCGTGTATCCAAAGCGATGATGGATAACCTGCAAACTGAAACCGTTATTAACCGTGACGGCGTAGAAGAGCAGCAGGTTTCCTTCAACAGCATCTACATGATGGCCGACTCCGGTGCGCGTGGTTCCGCAGCACAGATTCGTCAGCTGGCCGGTATGCGTGGTCTGATGGCGAAGCCAGATGGCTCCATCATCGAAACGCCGATCACCGCGAACTTCCGTGAAGGTCTGAACGTACTCCAGTACTTCATCTCTACTCACGGTGCGCGTAAAGGTCTGGCGGATACCGCACTGAAAACAGCGAACTCCGGTTATCTGACTCGTCGTCTGGTTGACGTCGCGCAGGATCTGGTGGTGACTGAAGACGATTGTGGCACTCTGGAAGGCATCACCATGACCCCGGTTATCGAGGGTGGTGACGTTAAAGAGCCGCTGCGCGATCGCGTACTGGGTCGTGTGACTGCTGAAGACGTTCTGAAGCCGGGCACCGCGGATATTCTGGTTCCACGCAACACGCTGCTGCATGAACAGTGGTGTGACCTGCTGGAAGAGAACTCCGTTGACTCCGTTAAAGTCCGTTCCGTTGTATCCTGTGACACCGACTTTGGTGTATGTGCGCACTGCTACGGTCGTGACCTGGCGCGTGGCCACATCATCAACAAAGGTGAAGCAATCGGCGTTATCGCGGCACAGTCCATCGGTGAACCGGGTACACAGCTGACGATGCGTACGTTCCACATCGGTGGTGCGGCATCTCGTGCGGCTGCTGAATCCAGCATCCAGGTGAAAAACAAAGGTAGCATCCGTCTGAGCAATGCGAAGTCGGTTGTGAACTCCAGCGGTAAACTGGTTATCACCTCACGTAACACCGAACTGAAACTGATCGACGAATTCGGTCGTACCAAAGAAAGCTATAAAGTGCCTTACGGCTCCGTTATGGCGAAAGGTGATGGCGAACAGGTTGCTGGCGGCGAAACCGTAGCGAACTGGGATCCGCACACCATGCCGGTTATCACCGAAGTGAGTGGTTTCGTCCGCTTCACTGACATGATCGACGGCCAGACCATTACTCGTCAGACCGACGAGCTGACCGGTCTGTCTTCTCTGGTGGTTCTGGATTCTGCAGAGCGTACTGCGGGTGGTAAAGACCTGCGTCCGGCACTGAAAATTGTTGATGCTCAGGGCAACGACGTTCTGATCCCTGGCACCGATATGCCTGCTCAGTACTTCCTGCCGGGTAAAGCAATTGTTCAGCTGGAAGATGGCGTACAGATCAGCTCTGGTGACACCCTGGCGCGTGTTCCGCAGGAATCAGGCGGTACCAAGGATATCACCGGTGGTCTGCCGCGCGTTGCGGACCTGTTCGAAGCACGTCGTCCTAAAGAGCCGGCAATCCTGGCTGAAATCAGCGGCATCATTTCCTTCGGTAAAGAAACCAAAGGGAAACGTCGTCTGGTTATCACCCCGGTAGACGGTAGCGAACCGTACGAAGAGATGATTCCGAAATGGCGTCAGCTCAACGTGTTCGAAGGTGAACGTGTAGAACGTGGTGACGTTGTTTCCGACGGTCCGGAAGCGCCGCACGACATCCTGCGTCTGCGTGGTGTGCATGCTGTAACTCGTTACATCGTTAACGAAGTTCAGGACGTATACCGTCTGCAGGGCGTTAAGATTAACGATAAACACATCGAAGTTATCGTTCGTCAGATGCTGCGTAAAGCCACCATCGAAAACGCTGGTAGCTCCGACTTCCTGGAAGGCGAGCAGGTTGAATACTCCCGCGTCAAGATTGCCAACCGCGATCTGGAAGCGAACGGCAAAGTGGGTGCAACGTTCTCCCGCGATCTGCTGGGTATCACCAAAGCGTCTCTGGCAACCGAGTCCTTCATCTCTGCAGCATCGTTCCAGGAAACCACGCGTGTCCTGACCGAAGCCGCTGTTGCAGGTAAACGTGATGAACTGCGCGGTCTGAAAGAGAACGTAATCGTGGGTCGTCTGATCCCGGCAGGTACCGGTTATGCGTACCACCAGGATCGTATGCGCCGTCGCGCAGCGGGCGAACTGCCGGCTGCTCCGCAGGTGACTGCTGAAGATGCGTCTGCCAGCCTGGCAGAACTGCTGAATGCAGGCCTGGGCGGTTCTGACAACGATTAATCGTTGCTGACCCTAATAAAAAACCCGCTTCGGCGGGTTTTTTTATGTCTATGTTATGCCTGATGGCGATGTGCTTGTCGGGCCTGGGAGGCGACGAATCCAACCGGCAATGTCATTAATTTACCGGCGGTAAACGCCGATAAAGCTCAATCATATCTCCCGCCAAATCCTGAATCACCATCGCGTTCATCAGGTGATCCTGCGAATGGACGGTGATGAGATTAACCGGTAGCTTGCCGGTACCTTCGTCAATTCCGATCAGTTGGGTCTGGATTTTATGCGCTTGTTTAACGTACTCGCGTGATTCCGTCATCGCTTGTTCTGCACCCGGGAAATCACCTTTACGCGCCAGTTGTAGCGCCGTCAGGGCCTGACTGCGCGCAGCGCCGGCGTTAACTAATAATTCCATGATGATCGTTTCTAACTCTTCCATGCCATCACTCCAGTAGTTTCAGCGCTTTGTCCAGTACAGCATCGCCTTTCATCATGCCGTAATCCATCATATCGATGACGGCGACCTTTTTACCTAGCGGATCGGCGAGCGCCTGCAGCTTGGCCTGCTCATACTTAACCTGTGGACCGAGCAACACGATATCCGCAGTGGCGATATTCTCTGCAAATTCAGCCACCGGGACCGCTTTGATAGTGACGTCGACACCTTTTTTCTGGGCGGCATCTTTCATCTTTTGCACCAGCATACTGGTGGACATTCCGGCGGCACAGCATAAAACGATGTTTTTCATAAGCAGTCTCGAGCAATATGTGTGGGTTGATAATTATCGCGAGCCAGCTGTAGCAACAACTGCTTTGCAACGATTGTGTGCAAGGCATCACAAAGAAAACCACTTTTTCTGAAACCGGTTACAAAAAGAGGCAAAACCCTACGATCTGGACCGGTGCCGTCGGCTTTTTGACTCGCTTATCACATGCGGGAATATATAATTACTGTCAATAAAGACATGTTATAAAAAACAGTATTGACAGCATTTTTTAAACCCGTATGTTAATACTTAACAGCGGAGAAATTGTAGTTTGCTGTTAACGTAGTAAGTGTTAGTAGAGCTTTATTGGGGTTTGCGATAAAGGCCACGAAGTATTTTTGTATGGGATAGTCGATGCTGAAAACACTATTTTTTCACTTCGACAATGCTTTCAGGCCACGTAGTTGATTTAACTAATCGCAAAAAGTCAGTTAAACGCGACGATGTAACGCCATGATTTAATAGTAAATTTTTGCGATATCTGTTTTTCTGGTTATCGCAAGGGAAATAAGGCAACGCATCAAAGAGTATATGTCGCGAGGGGAAGTGTACTTGTTTAGGTCACCAGCCTTGAGTTCTATTATCAAGCGGGTGGAATGTGTTTAACGGTAAATAGAGGAAGGTTTTAGTTAGTATCAATATCCAATATTATCTGTGGTAAACGTGTACATTTTAAAGCAGTACCATCAGCAGTATTAAATCGTTAAGTTTATTAATGTTAAATCTGAAGTGTGTAGTAACTTAAAGCCCTGACTGCAATAGTCGGGGCTTTTGTTCATTGTAGATCAAGCGGTTATCCGGGATGCTCAGCCGCGATGGTTTAACATTTCATCACTCAGTGAGTATTAAAAAAATTAATGCTTGCTTAATGATTAGAAGTAGGTCTACTATAGCGGCATCGGTTTGGAACACAGACCTTATGCAAGCAGTTTTAGTAAAGCAGTTCTCAGTTCAAGCGTTATCCTCAGATACTCTT
The DNA here is from genome assembly GCF_030334545.1 of Citrobacter sp. Ce129. Taxonomy (NCBI): domain Bacteria; kingdom Pseudomonadati; phylum Pseudomonadota; class Gammaproteobacteria; order Enterobacterales; family Enterobacteriaceae; genus Citrobacter; species Citrobacter sp. Ce129. Next base: position 17,654 of record NZ_JAOWDS010000056.1, on the reverse strand, counting down.
CTTCATGAGCCTCCTCCCTAAGTGCCCCATAAGTTAATTTCTGCAAAACAGGCCATCTTCGCTGCGTAAGCGGCTCAAAAAAATGAAAGGAAGTATCTATGTCTAACAAAATGACTGGTTTAGTAAAATGGTTTAACTCTGAGAAAGGCTTCGGCTTTATCACTCCTCAGGACGGTAGCAAGGACGTGTTTGTGCATTTCTCTGCTATCCAGAGTAACGATTATAAAACGTTAGACGAAGGTCAAAAGGTAGAGTTCTCCGTAGAGAATGGCGCCAAAGGCCCGTCTGCTGTTAACGTTGTCGCGCTGTAAACGCCGATAATTTCACGAACGCTTACGATAGCGATGAAGGCCAGAGCCTGAGCAGTTAAGTGCCAGTGAAGAAAAAACCCGCGAAAGCGGGTTTTTTTGTTTATGCGGATCCGTCCTGAATAGCGTTGGACTTAGGGCATCTGGGCAGCGCGTCCCAGATAGCTGTCCCAGTCTTTCCACACGGGCTGTAATCCCTGCGCCATGAGTGCTTCAGCAACGGCTTCCGGGCGACGAGCGTCATGTGGGGAGAACTGTTCCAGTTCAGGATGGTTATCGGCATAACCACCGGGCTGAGTTTTTGAGAAGGCGCTGACATTGTTGATCGCCAGCGGGATCACATGGTCACGAAACCATGGCGATTCTCGGGTAGAAAGCGACAGCTCAATTTCTGGTGCCAGTAAACGAAACGCGCAAATGGTCTGGACCAACTGTCGCTCATCCATGATCGATGCTGGCTCAACGCCTCCGGTGCATGGGCGCAGGCGAGGGAAGGAGATGGAGTAGCGGCTCTGCCAGTAATGCTGCTGCATCCACAACAGATGTTCAGCCACCATATAGCAATCAACACGCCAGCTGTCGGACAAACCAATTAACGCGCCAAGACCGATTTTGTCGATCCCGGCGCGGCCCAGCCTATCCGGCGTTTCCAGTCGCCAGAAGAAATCCTGCTTTTTCCCCTTCAGATGGTGGTGGGCGTAAATCGCTTCATGATAACTCTCCTGATACACCATCACGCCATCCAGCCCCAGTGTCTTCAGCTCCGCATATTCAGCTTCTGACAACGGCTGTACCTCCATCTGTAATGAGGCAAACTGGCGGCGAATAGCGGGTAAATGGTGACGAAAATAATCCATCCCCACTTTTGCCTGATGTTCACCGGTGACCAGCAGCAGATGCTCAAAACCCAGATCACGGATAGCCGCACACTCCCGTTGTATCTCATCTTCGTCCAGCGTTTTGCGTTTGATACGGTTGCTCATCGAAAAACCGCAGTAGGTGCAGTCGTTGGCGCAAAGATTAGAAAGATAGAGCGGGACGTAAAAACTAACGGTGTTGCCGAAACGCTGACGGGTGAGCTTCTGCGCCCGCTGCGCCAGCGGCTCCAGATAATCGGTAGCGGCGGGGGAAAGCAGTGCCATCAAATCATCGCGGCTAAGCTGTGAAGCGTTGAGGGCGCGCTCCACGTCAGCGGCGGTTTTACCGTTGATGCGCAGGCGGATGTCGTCCCAGTCCAACTGTCGCCAGCGGTCGCTGAACGTTTTCATGAGAAAGCCTCCAGGAATCCGGTTAATGGGCTGGTGGCGCTTGCTTGTGAACTTTTGCTTCCGGGTACCGCCTGGCGAGCCAGCAAGCCTGCTTCAACCGCCAGACGGAACGCTGTCGCCATCATCACTGGGTCATCCGCCACGGCAATCGCCGTATTGACCAGCACCGCATCGGCGCCCATTTCCAGCGCCTGCGTGGCGTGGCTGGGGACGCCGATGCCCGCATCAACCACTACCGGCACGGTCGCCTGTTGGATAATAATCTCCAGCATCGCTTTGGTTTCCAGCCCCTGATTAGAACCGATGGGCGCGCCGAGCGGCATTACCGCCGAACAGCCAACCTCTTCCAGCCGTTTGCACAGCACCGGATCTGCGCCACAGTAAGGCAGTACCACGAAGCCCTGTTTCACCAATGCTTCTGCGGCTTTCAACGTTTCGATCGGGTCCGGCAATAGCCAGCGGGCGTCCGGGTGGATTTCTAATTTCAGCCAGTGGGTGCCCAGCGCTTCGCGCGCCAGTTGGGCGGCAAAAATCGCCTCTTCAGCGGTTTTCGCCCCGGATGTATTGGGCAGCAGAGTAACGCCCGCTTCAATGAGCGGCGCCAGGATAGCGTCGTTGTGCTGACGTAAATCCACGCGCTTCATTGCCAGCGTCACCAGTTGGCTGCCGGAGGCGCGAATCGCCTCGACCATTAGCTGCGATGACGCAAATTTTCCGGTACCGGTGAACAGATGTGAATCAAACGTTTTGTCGGCAATACGTAACATATCAACCCCCTGCAATAACCTGAAAAAGCAGGATCTGGTCGCCTTCCTGCACGATTTGCTGCTCCCACTGCTCGCGCGGCAGGATCTGCTGATTGAGCGCCAGCGCCGCGCCCGGTTTAAGCTGATTAAGCGTAGCGAGCAGGCTGCTGACGGTCTGTCCTTCGGCGCACTGCATCGGCTCATCATTGAACTGAATCTGCATGTTGCCCTCCGCATACCGGGCAGCCGCTGGCACGTCGTAGCGCGAGGCTGCGCCACTGGCTGGTTTTGCCGTCAAACAAGCGTAGCTCTCCGCTGGGCGTCTCAATACCGCTGAGTAATTTAATCGCTTCCAGCGCCTGTAAGGTGCCCATCACGCCAACAACCGGTCCGACGATACCGGCGGTACGGCAGTTGCGTTCAGGCTCTACATCATCTGGCCACAGGCAGCGATAACAGCCTTGTTCCCACGGTGGCGTGAGCACCATCAGTTGGCCGCCAAAGCCGACGGCGCTGGCGGTGATGAGCGGTGTGTTGAGCGTTACGCAGGCGGCATTAATTTCCTGGCGCGTGGCCATGTTATCGGTACAGTCGAGCACCACATCGGCACGTGCTACCGCATGCCGGAGCGCATCGCCTTTCAGTCGCTGCTGGAGCGATACCAGTTCGATATCCGGGTTGAGCCGCGTCAGGCGCTGCTGGGCAACCTGAGATTTTGAACGCGCGATATCATCAGTGGTAAACAGGATCTGGCGCTGCAGATTGCTCAGATGAATATCGTCATCGTCTACCAGCGTCAGTTTGCCGATGCCTGCTCCCGCCAGATACAGCGCGGCAGGCGAACCTAACCCACCTAAACCGATAATCAGTACATGGCTATCGAGCAGCTTTTGTTGGCCTTCAATGGCGATATCGCCGAGCAGGATCTGGCGGCTGTAGCGCATAAAGTCGCGGTCATTCATCGCCCACTCCTGCGATATCCAGTAGCTGGCCCGTGGCTTCACGCCAGTCAGCCGCCTGAGTAATCGCGCTGACCACGGCAATGCTCCCGACACCGGTCGCCAGCACTGCCGGGGCACGCTCAAGGCTGATACCGCCAATGGCGACGGTCGGGTAATCCGCCAGTCGTTCAATATGACTTGCCAACTGTGTCAGTCCCTGCGGGGCGGAAGGCATCTGCTTGGTTTGCGTGGGGAAGACATGACCCAGCGCGATATAAGAAGGTTTAGCGGCGAGCGCGACGTCTATCTCCATATCATCGTGAGTGGACACCCCCAGGCGTAGTCCCGCCGTTTGAATCGCTTTCAGGTCGGTGGTTTCAAGATCTTCCTGGCCCAGATGCACACCGTAAGCGCGGTGCTTAATTGCCAGACGCCAGTAATCGTTGATGAACAGCCGGGCGTCATAGCGACGCCCCAGCTCAATGGCGGCCATGACGTCGGCTTCGACCTCTTCATCACGCTTATCTTTAATGCGCAGTTGGATCGTGCGCACGCCTGCCTGCAGCAGGCGTTCAATCCATTGCACGCTGTCCACCACTGGGTAAAGCCCGAGGCGGAACGGCACGGTTGGGAAATCAGGCTGGTACATTACGCCTCCTCTTTTTTGAGGTAGATTTCGCCGCCTTTGGCACGGAAGTTTTCCGACATATCCGCCATGCCGACTTCAATCGTTTGTGCCGCAGCGTAGTCGCGAACCTCCTGGCTGATTTTCATCGAGCAGAACTTCGGTCCGCACATGGAGCAGAAGTGGGCAACCTTGCCGGACTCCTGTGGCAGGGTTTCATCGTGGTAGGCGCGGGCGGTGAACGGGTCGAGCGCGAGGTTAAACTGGTCTTCCCAGCGGAATTCGAAGCGCGCTTTCGACATCGCGTTATCGCGGATCTGCGCGCCCGGATGGCCTTTCGCTAAGTCAGCGGCGTGGGCGGCAATCTTGTAGGTAATCAGCCCTTGCTTCACATCTTCTTTGTTCGGCAGGCCGAGGTGCTCTTTCGGTGTGACGTAGCATAGCATCGCGCAGCCAAACCAGCCGATCATCGCCGCACCGATCCCGGAAGTGAAGTGGTCATAGCCCGGCGCGATGTCAGTGGTCAATGGCCCTAAGGTGTAGAACGGTGCTTCGTGGCAGCTCTCCAACTCTTCGGTCATGTTGCGCTGGATCATATGCATGGGTACATGACCCGGGCCTTCAATCATCACCTGCACGTCGTATTCCCAGGCGATTTTGGTCAGCTCGCCCAGCGTATGCAGTTCGGAGAACTGCGCTTCGTCGTTCGCATCCTGAATTGAACCCGGGCGCAGGCCGTCACCCAGCGACAAGGAGACGTCGTAGGCGGCGCAGATTTCGCAAATCTCGCGGAAATGTTCGAACAGGAAGTTCTCTTTGTGATGAGAAAGGCACCATTTCGCCATAATTGAACCGCCGCGTGAGACAATGCCGGTCAGGCGTTTGGCGGTCATTGGCACGTAGCGCAGCAGCACGCCCGCGTGAATGGTGAAGTAGTCGACGCCCTGTTCAGCCTGCTCCAGCAGCGTGTCGCGGAAGGCTTCCCAGGTGAGATCTTCGGCGATCCCGTTGACCTTCTCCAGCGCCTGGTAGATCGGTACAGTACCGATCGGTACCGGACTGTTACGCAAAATCCACTCACGGGTTTCGTGGATATAGCGGCCGGTGGAGAGATCCATCACTGTGTCTGCGCCCCAGCGCGTTGACCACACCAGTTTTTCTACCTCTTCTTCGATAGAGGAGGTGACGGCAGAGTTGCCGATGTTCGCGTTAACCTTCACCAGGAAGTTACGACCGATGATCATCGGCTCGGATTCCGGGTGGTTGATGTTGGCAGGGATAATCGCGCGGCCCGCGGCGACTTCATCACGTACGAATTCCGGCGTAATGTTTTCCGGCAGGCGCGCGCCAAAGCTCATCCCCGGATGCTGGTGGCGCAGCACTTCACTACGAATGCGCTCGCGGCCCATGTTTTCGCGGATGGCGATAAATTCCATCTCTGGGGTGACTATCCCCTGGCGCGCGTAATGCAGTTGGGTGACTCGCTTACCGGCTTTGGCGCGCTTTGGCGTCAGCAGGCCAGTGAAACGTAGCTCGTCCAGACCATCATCGGCCAGACGTTCTTTGGTATAAGCGGAACTACGGACGTCTAATTCTTCGCTATCGTTACGCGCGACAATCCACGGCTGGCGCAGTTTTGCCAGACCCTGCTGGACGTTTATCGCCACGTCAGGATCGCCATACGGCCCGGAGGTGTCGTACACCGGCACGGCTTCGTTCTCTTCGAACTGCGGGTTGTCTTTGCTACCGCCAATCAGCGTCGGGCTGAGCTGAATTTCGCGCATCGGAATGCGGATCTCCGGCTGCGAACCAGTGATATAAATGCGTTTTGAGTTTGGAAAGGCGGTCCCTTCCAGGGTATCGATAAAATGTTGGGCTTGAGCGCGCTGTTCGCGGCGTGAAGGTTTAGTAGTGGCAGACATAGCTCATTCCAGATAAAAGTAAGGATATGGCTTGTCAGACGACGGATGAAGCAAGAGAGAAGCTCGCCCGGAGGCGATGCTATTGCAGATTGACTCTTGTTCCCTTCGCAGGTTTTAACCTGATCAGGTTCCGCGGATCCCGAATTAACGGTCTCAGCCTTTTCCACTCATGCTGTTGTGGAAAATAAGCACTCCGACAAGAAGTAACCTCAGTTAAGAGGTAATGAATGTAAGCTACGCGTTAATGCCGCAAATCTCAAGCATGACGTTTGAGAGTACTACTCTCGTGCATCGCGTCAAATACCAACATGATCAGCTTATCTTCCAGTACGAAACGGGCTTCCAGCGCCTCGCCGAGATCTGATAAAACCTGTTGGAATTCAAGGAAGTTATCATGATCAATCGCCGTTTCCAGACTGGTATCATAGTAGTTCATGATCAGCTGCGTATTGGCTTCCAGCAGCGGCCAAATTTTTGTGGCTTTTAAAAGCTGCCCGTTCCCTTCCAATTTATGGAGAATACGTTCATAAATACTGAAGTGTCCGGTGGAGAGGTAATCGACCAGGCTCTGACAAAAATCATCCAGCGCTTTTTCATTGAGTCGCATGTACGATTCTTTGCCAGGCTTAATGCCAACCAGATTGTAGTAAGCCACGAGCAGGTGCTTACGTACATGTAGCCAGCGATCAACCAGTTTATTACTTCCTCCGACGTGCTCCGTCAGGCTTTCCAGCTGGTTTAGCATGATTGACTCCGCAAGATGGTGTTAAGGAACTGCTCACCCGTAAATGTAAAAATAATGTAAACAACATGCCTGTGAAGCAAAGGTTGCGCAAGAGATATGGATCGTATAATTGAAAAATTTGATAGCGGCTGGTGGATTGTCAGTCATGAGCAAAAGTTATGGTTGCCTCATGGCGAACTGCCTTACGGCGACGCAGCCCGTTTTGATCTGACCGGGCAGCGCGCCATACCAATAGGCGAATGGGAAGGGGAAACAGTCTGGCTGGTGCAGCAGCAGCGTCGACACGATATGGGGTCGGTACGCCAGATCATTGACCAGGATGTTGGCTTGTTTCAACTGGCCGGACGCGGCGTACAGCTGGCCGAGTTTTACCGTTCGCATAAATTCTGCGGTTACTGTGGTCATCCCATGCACCCGAGTAAAACGGAATGGGCGATGCTGTGTAGCCACTGTCGCGAACGCTACTACCCGCAAATTGCCCCCTGCATTATCGTCGCCATTCGCCGTGATGACTCTATCCTGCTCGCCCAGCATGTTCGCCATCGTAACGGCGTGCATACCGTGCTGGCAGGTTTTGTCGAAGTGGGCGAGACCCTGGAACAGGCGGTGGCGCGTGAAGTCATGGAAGAGAGCGGCATTAAGGTGAAAAATCTGCGCTACGTCACTTCTCAGCCATGGCCGTTCCCGCAGTCTTTGATGACCGCATTTATGGCGGAGTATGATAGCGGCGAAATTGTTATTGACCCGAAAGAGCTGCTGGAAGCGAACTGGTATCGCTATGACGACTTACCGCTTTTACCCCCGCCAGGCACCGTCGCGCGTCGATTGATTGAAGACACTGTGGCAATGTGTCGGGCTGAGTACGAGTAAAGAACGAGTGGTGATACACTGATGGACTGACGCAATAAGGAACTGCAAAAATGACCGAACTGAAGAACGATCGTTATCTGCGTGCGCTGCTGCGCCAGCCCGTTGATGTCACTCCGGTATGGATGATGCGCCAGGCAGGCCGCTATCTGCCGGAATATAAAGCCACGCGCGCCGAGGCGGGCGATTTTATGGCGCTGTGCAAAAATGCCGAGCTGGCCTGCGAAGTCACGCTGCAGCCGCTACGTCGCTATAAACTTGATGCCGCGATCCTCTTCTCGGATATCCTGACGATTCCTGATGCGATGGGACTTGGGCTGTACTTTGAAGCCGGAGAAGGCCCACGCTTCACCTCGCCGATCGCCAGCAAGGCTGATGTCGACAAACTGCCGATCCCGGACCCGGAAGATGGCTTGGGTTACGTAATGAATGCGGTGCGCACTATTCGCCGTGAACTGAAAGGCGAAGTACCGCTGATCGGCTTCTCCGGTAGTCCGTGGACGCTGGCGACCTATATGGTCGAAGGCGGCAGCAGCAAGGCCTTCACCGTGATTAAAAAGATGATGTACGCCGATCCAAAAGCGCTGCATCTGCTGCTTGATAAGCTGGCGAAGAGCGTCACCCTGTACCTGAACGCGCAGATCAAAGCGGGCGCGCAGTCGGTGATGATTTTCGATACCTGGGGCGGCGTGCTGACCGGTCGCGACTATCAGCAGTTCTCCCTGTACTACATGCACAAAATCGTCGATGGCCTGCTGCGTGAGAACGAAGGTCGTCGCGTACCGGTGACGCTGTTCACCAAAGGTGGCGGTCAGTGGCTGGAAGCGATGGCGGAAACCGGCTGTGATGCGTTAGGTCTCGACTGGACTACCGATATTGCCGATGCGCGTCGTCGTGTTGGTCATAAAGTGGCGCTACAGGGCAATATGGATCCGTCCATGCTGTATGCGCCGCCAGCCCGCATCGAAGAAGAGGTTGCGACGATTCTGGCCGGATTCGGTCACGGTGAAGGTCATGTCTTCAACCTCGGCCACGGCATCCATCAGGACGTACCGCCGGAACATGCTGGGGTGTTTGTGGAGGCGGTGCATCGCCTGTCCGAACAATACCACCGCTAAGGAGTTATTATGGATCTCGCGTCGCTGCGCGCGCAGCAGCTTGAACTGGCCTCTTCGGTGATCCGCGAGGATCGCCTGAAGAACGATCCGCCGGATCTGATCGGCGGGGCGGACGTTGGGTTTGAGCAGGGCGGCGAAGTGACGCGAGCCGCGATGGTCTTACTGAAATACCCCTCGCTGGAACTGGTTGAATACAAGGTGGCGCGAATCGCCACCACCATGCCCTACATTCCTGGCTTTCTCTCCTTTCGCGAAACCCCCGCGCTGATGGCCGCCTGGCAGTTGCTCTCGTACAAGCCTGATCTGCTATTTGTTGACGGTCATGGTATCTCTCATCCGCGCCGTCTGGGTGTGTCCAGCCATTTTGGCCTGCTGGTGGATGTCCCGACGATTGGCGTGGCGAAAAAGCGGCTGTGCGGCAAGTTTGAGCCGCTTGCCGCCGAACCCGGAGCATTAGCCCCGTTGCTGGATAAAGGCGAACAGCTGGCATGGGTCTGGCGCAGCAAAGCACGCTGTAATCCGCTGTTTATCTCTACGGGGCACCGCGTGAGTATGGACAGCGCGCTGGCGTGGGTGCAACGCTGTATGAACGGCTATCGTCTGCCGGAACCAACACGCTGGGCAGATGCGGTGGCATCCGAACGCCCGGCTTTTACGCGGCTTGCAGCAAAAACGCCCCATATCGGGTAAACTGCCGCTAATTTCCGTATTTGAGAACTCATCATGTTACAAAATCCGATTCACCTGCGTCTGGAGAAGCTGGAAAGCTGGCAGCACGTCACATTTATGGCCTGCCTGTGCGAACGCATGTACCCAAACTACGCCATGTTCTGCAAGCAAACTGAATTTGGCGATGGACAGATTTACCGCAGAATTCTGGATCTGATTTGGGAAGCGCTGACGGTTAAAGACGCGAAAATCAATTTCGATAGCCAACTGGAAAAGTTTGAAGAGGCCATTCCTTCTGCAGATGATTACGATCTGTACGGCGTTTATCCGGCGATTGATGCCTGTGTGGCATTAAGCGAACTGATGCATTCGCGTCTTAGCGGTGAAACGCTGGAGCATGCCATTGAAGTTAGTAAGGCTTCGATTACGACGGTTGCGATGCTGGAAATGACCCAGGCTGGTCGCGAAATGACCGATGAAGAGCTCAAAGAGAACCCGGCTGTTGAACAAGAATGGGATATTCAGTGGGAAATTTTCCGACTTTTAGCCGACTGTGAAGAACGCGATATTGAGCTGATAAAAGGGCTTCGTGCAGACCTGCGCGAGGCTGGTGAGAGCAATATTGGTATAAATTTTCAGCAATGACACCACAAAACGTGATTTAACGCCTGATTTGTCGTGCCTGAAGGCTTCCCATCCGCCCCCGGTCTGGTCTACATTTGGGGGGCGAAAAAAAGTGGCTATCGGTGCGTGTATGCAGGAGAGTGCTTTTCTGGCATTTCCGTCGCACTCGATGCTTAGCAAGCGATAAACACATTGTAAGGATAACTTATGAACAAGACTCAACTGATTGATGTAATTGCAGACAAAGCAGAACTGTCTAAAACACAGGCTAAAGCTGCTCTGGAATCCACTCTGGCTGCTATTACTGAGTCTCTGAAAGAAGGCGATGCTGTACAACTGGTTGGTTTCGGTACCTTCAAAGTGAACCACCGTGCTGAGCGCACTGGCCGCAACCCGCAGACCGGTAAAGAAATCAAAATTGCCGCAGCTAACGTACCGGCATTTGTTTCTGGTAAAGCACTGAAAGACGCGGTTAAGTAATTCGCGTGGCAGTGAACAGTTTTATCGAAGGGGCGGTTTCGCCCCTTTTGTCCATCTGGCGTCATTCGCTGTGGCTTTCAGGTGTTCTGTTGCTGTCTGCCTGCAGTCGCCATTCTGAGCTTCCTCCGTTCACAGCCAGCGGCTATGTTGGCGATCAGGGGGCAGTACGCATTTGGCGTAAAGATTCCAGCGACGATGTTCACTTGCTCTCGGTAATTAGTCCGTGGCGTAAAGGCGATACCACCACCAGTGAATACCGCTGGCAGGGTGACTCGCTCTCTCTGATAGAACTCAACGTGTACAGTAAACCGCCGGAACATGTTCGTATACGCTTTGATGACCGGGGTGAACTGAGTTTCATGCAGCGTGAGGTCGACGGTCTTAAGCAGCAGCTTTCCAGCGATCAAATCGCGCTTTACCGCTACCGTGCCGATCAAATCCGCCAGACCAGCGATGCGTTGCGTCAGGGACGGGTGATATTGCGTCAGGGACGCTGGCATGCGAATAACACGGTCACAACCTGTGAAGGTGAGACGCTGAAGCCCGATCTTGAATCGTGGGCGATAAACCATATTGAGCGCCGCCAGAGCCATTCATCCGTAGAGGTGAGCGTGGCATGGCTGGAAGCGCCCGAAGGATCGCAGCTCCTGCTGGTCGCCAACGAAGACTTCTGTCACTGGCAACCGAAAGAGAAAACCTTCTGATAATTTGCCATCAGGCAATACTGTTACCAGTGGCCCATTCCCATATGGCCGCCGCCGCGATGGTTACCGCCACCGCCGCATCCGCCGTAACCCATTCCCGCTCCGCGAGGTACGCCTGCCTGCGCCATTGCGACATCGCGTTTAACGCGTTGCTCGTCAAGGGACTGATTCAACGCCTCCATCTCTTTTGCCACGGCATTAATTTTTGCCGTGTCCGGCGAGCTGGCTGTTAGCAACGCGTTGTACTCATAACGTTTGGAGGTCAGCTGTTGGCGCAATGCGCTAGTTTGTGAGTAGTAATCATCATAAATTTTCTGCGCGGTAGCCTGCTGCTCAGCGGTCATTGGCGTACCGCCCCGTTGCTGCATTCCGTCACCATATCCCCAGTGATTCTGCGCCAGCGCCGGGGTCGAGCCCAGTGCGATAAGAGAGAGTGCAATCAGCGCCAGTTTGTTGTTCCGTTTCATGGTTCGTTCTCCTGTTGGTTAGCTTACATACCTGTTTGCATCTTCCGTGCCAAAGCGGTAATCCCAGCCCTGCGGGCGCTGTACTCGTCGTCTCTGTAGAGAAGCGAGTAAAAATGACTCGCCAGAACGCGCTAATGGGTCATTTTTACCCGCTACTTGCAGCTGTTTGTGTCTGAGGGCAGGGTTCTTAAGGAGAAAAAATGGCATGATTTCTGCTGTATACCGGCAACGATGAAAGGAACAGGTGGGTAAAGGGAGAGCGTATGCGTCTTTATAAGGACACGGCGGCCAGGTGGGCGAGCCGACTCTTGCTGGCGTCGATCCTGATTTTGGTCGGCTGGTTTTCGATTATGACCATTCGGGACTATGGGCGGGAAAGCGGCGCCGCACGGCAAACGTTACTGGAAAAAGGCAGCGTGCTGATCCGCGCTCTGGAGTCTGGTACGCGCGTAGGCATGGGAATGCGTATGCATCATGCTCAACAGCAGACGCTCCTGGAGGAAATGGCCGTACAACCCGGTGTGCTTTGGTTTGCCGTTGTTGATGAGCATGGTGTCATTATGACTCACAGCAATTCCTCAATGGTCGGCAAAACGCTCTATTCACCGGATGTTCTGCAACAGCTTAGTCCCGGGGAACAAGAAAGCTGGCGAAATATTGACATTCCAGCGAGGGACGGCGAAAAAACGCCGGCCCTGGAAATTTATCGCCAGTTTCAGCCGATGTATGGTCCTGGACGCCATGGCATGGCGCGCTGCGCCAGCAATGACGGAAAGCTTATCACGCCTGCGCAAACCATATTTATCGCCTTTGATGCCAGCGATCTGGCCGCGACTCAGGCAAGAGAGTGGCGTAACACTCTGATAGTCCTCTTTGCGCTGGCGGCTGTGCTGCTGGCCACCGTGCTGACGTTCTTCTGGTATCAGCGCTATCAGCGCTCGTACAAAGAGCTGCAGGACGCGATGAAGCGTAAAGAAAAACTGATGGCGCTTGGGCATCTGGCGGCTGGGGTCGCGCATGAGATTCGTAACCCGCTTTCATCCATCAAAGGCTTAGCAAAGTATTTTGCCGAACGAACCCCGGCAGGAGGCGAGTCGCACGAACTGGCTCAGGTGATGGCGAAAGAGGCGGATCGTTTAAATCGGGTAGTGAGCGAGCTGCTGGAGCTGGTGAAACCTGCGCATCTGACGTTGCAACAGGTGGATCTTAATGAGGTCATCACCCACTCATTACACCTGGTGAGTCAGGATGCGGCAAGCCGGGAAATCCAGCTACAGTTTTCGGCCAGTTCCACGTTACCCGCGATTCAGGCCGATCCTGACCGACTGACTCAGGTTTTGTTGAACCTGTATCTGAACGCCATTCATGCGATTAGGCATCAGGGCACGATTACGGTTGAAGCGAGTGAAAGCAGCGCCGATCGCGTTAAAATCGTGGTGACCGATAGCGGGAAAGGGATTGCAGCGGAACAACTGGAGGCCATTTTTACGCCTTACTTCACGACTAAAGCTGACGGAACCGGTCTCGGGCTGGCGGTTGTGCAGAACATAGTCGAACAACACGGTGGTACCATTCAGGTGGCAAGCGTTGAGGGCAAAGGCGCGACCTTTACCCTTTGGCTGCCGACCAAAGCGAAACAACAGGATCAACAAGGATGACGCGCGGAAAAATCAATATTCTGGTGGTCGATGACGATATCAGCCACTGCACCATTTTACAGGCGTTGCTGCGCGGCTGGGGTTATGAGGTCGCGCTGGCCTATAGCGGGCGAGCGGCGATGGAACAGGTGCGCGAACGCGTATTTGATTTAGTGCTGTGTGATGTGCGCATGGCGGAGATGGACGGCATCGCAACGCTGAAAGAGATTAAAACGCTGAATCCAGCGATTCCAGTGTTAATCATGACGGCGTTCTCCAGCGTGGAGACTGCCGTTGAGGCGCTGAAAACCGGGGCGCTGGACTACTTAATCAAGCCGCTGGATTTTGACCGTCTGCAGGAGACGCTGGAAAAGGCGCTGGCGCATACCCGGGAAACGGGCGCTGAACTGCCATCGGCGTCGGCGGTACAGTTTGGCATGATTGGCCGCAGTCCGGCGATGCAGCAGTTGCTCAACGAAATTGCGATGGTTGCTCCTTCGGATGCAACGGTGCTTATTCACGGAGACTCCGGCACGGGGAAAGAGCTGGTGGCCCGGGCGCTACATGCCAGCAGCGCCCGCTGCGATAAGCCGCTGGTGACGCTCAACTGCGCGGCGCTTAATGAATCGCTGCTGGAGTCCGAACTTTTTGGCCACGAAAAAGGCGCGTTTACCGGGGCGGATAAACGCCGGGAAGGGCGTTTTGTCGAAGCCGATGGCGGCACGTTATTTCTTGATGAAATTGGCGATATCTCACCGCTGATGCAGGTGCGTCTGCTGCGGGCTATCCAGGAGCGCGAAGTGCAGCGGGTTGGCAGCAACCAGACTATTGCGGTTGATGTCCGGCTGATCGCCGCCACGCATCGTAATCTGGCCGAGGAGGTCAGCGCCGGGCGCTTTCGCCAGGATCTCTACTATCGCCTGAACGTCGTCACCATTGAAATGCCAGCACTGTGTCAGCGTCGGGAAGATATTCCGCTGCTGGCCGAACATTTTCTCCAGCGTTTTGCCGCGCGTAACCGAAAAGCGGTGAAAGGCTTTACTCCGCAGGCGATGGATCTGCTGATCCACTATGACTGGCCGGGCAATATTCGTGAGCTGGAAAATGCGATTGAGCGTTCAGTGGTGCTGTTAACGGGGGAATATATTTCCGAACGCGAGTTGCCGTTGGCGATTGCCGCAACGCCAATAAAAACGGAATTCAGTGGCGAGATCCAACCGCTGGTGGATGTTGAAAAAGAGGTGATTCTGGCGGCGCTGGAAAAAACGGGCGGCAACAAAACCGAAGCCGCCCGTCAGTTAGGTATTACGCGCAAAACGCTGCTGGCTAAGCTCAGCCGTTAGTTTTGCTCACGCTCGATGGCGCGCCAGCCGATGTCGTTACGGCTGAAGCTGCCGTTCCAGCGGATGTTGGTCATCAGGGCGTAAGCGCGTTTCTGCGCTTCAGCCACAGTATGACCCAGGGCGGTGGCGCACAGCACACGCCCGCCGCTGGTCAGCACTCGGTCGTCGTCAGCGAGTTTGGTGCCAGCGTGGAAGACCTTACCCTCCGTTGAAGATTCCAGCGGCAGGCCGTGGATCTCATCGCCGGTATTGTAGTTGCCCGGATAACCTCCGGCGGCAATGACCACACCCAGCGAGGCGCGTTCATCCCACTCAGAGGTTTTCTCATCCAGCTTGCCGTCGCAGGCGGCCAGGCAAAGATCCACCAGGTCCGACTTCATGCGCAGCATGATCGGCTGGGTTTCCGGATCGCCGAAGCGGCAGTTGAACTCGATAACCTTCGGGTTGCCTTGCTTGTCGATCATCAGACCCGCGTACAGGAAACCGGTATAGGTGTTACCTTCCGCCGCCATGCCTTTCACGGTTGGCCAAATGATGCGTTCCATGGTGCGCTGGTGGACTTCATCGGTCACCACCGGGGCCGGTGAGTATGCGCCCATGCCGCCAGTGTTCGGGCCGGTATCGCCGTTACCTACGCGCTTGTGGTCCTGGCTGGTGGCCATCGGCAGCACGTGCTCGCCGTCGACCATCACGATAAAACTCGCCTCTTCGCCGTCGAGGAACTCTTCGATAACGATACGATGTCCTGCATCGCCAAAAGCGTTACCCGCCAGCATGTCGTGAACGGCGGCTTCGGCCTCGATCAGCGTCATCGCCACGATAACGCCTTTACCGGCAGCCAGACCGTCAGCTTTGATGACGATCGGCGCGCCTTTCTCACGCAGATAGGCCAGCGCAGGCTCAATCTCGGTGAAATTCTGATATTCCGCGGTCGGGATGTTATGACGCGCGAGGAAGTCTTTGGTGAAGGCTTTGGAGCCTTCCAGTTGTGCAGCACCTTCGGTTGGGCCGAAAATTTTCAGGCCTGCGGCGCGGAAGGCATCGACCACGCCAATCACCAGCGGCGCTTCCGGACCAACGATGGTCAGATCGATCTTCTCGTTCTGGGCAAAGCTCAGCAGTGCCGGAATATCGGTTACCGCGATTGCCACGTTTTGCAGCGCGGGTTCCAGTGCGGTGCCTGCGTTACCCGGTGCAACAAAAACGGTATCGACCAGCGGCGACTGCGCCGCTTTCCAGGCCAGCGCGTGCTCGCGCCCGCCGTTGCCAATCACTAATACTTTCATCGTCTGCTCCGTGGATTAATGGCGGAAGTGGCGCATGTCGGTAAAGATCATCGCGATACCGTGTTCATCGGCAGCGGCAATGACTTCATCATCACGGATAGAACCACCAGGCTGGATAACGCAGCTCACGCCAACGGCGGCGGCGGCATCAATACCATCGCGGAACGGGAAGAACGCGTCGGAAGCCATCGCAGAGCCTTTCACTTCCAGACCTTCGTCTGCCGCTTTAATGCCCGCGATTTTCGCCGAGTACACGCGGCTCATCTGGCCTGCGCCTATGCCGATAGTCATGTTCTCTTTGGCGTAAACAATGGCGTTGGATTTCACGAACTTGGCGACCTTCCAGCAGAACAGCGCATCGCGCAGCTCTTGTTCGGTCGGCTGACGTTTGGACACTACGCGCAGTTCGCCTTCGCTCACCATACCCAGATCCCTGTCCTGAACCAGCAGACCGCCGTTAACGCGTTTGAAGTCCAGACCCGGCACACGTTGTGCCCACTGGCCGCAGGTCAGAACGCGAACGTTCTGTTTAGCGGCGGTGATCTTCAGTGCTTCTTCGGTAGCCGATGGGGCGATGATCACTTCCACGAACTGGCGGGAGATGATGGCCTGCGCGGTTTCGGCATCCAGCTCGCGGTTGAAAGCGATGATGCCGCCAAACGCGGAGGTCGGGTCGGTTTTATAGGCGCGGTCGTAAGCATCGAGAATAGAAGTGCTTACCGCCACGCCGCACGGGTTAGCGTGTTTAACGATCACGCAGGCTGGCTCGTTGAACTCTTTCACGCACTCCAGCGCTGCGTCGGTATCAGCGATATTGTTGTAGGAAAGCGCTTTGCCCTGTACCTGCTGTGCGGTGGCAACGGACGCTTCTTTAACATTCTCTTCTATATAGAAGGCAGCCTGCTGATGGCTGTTCTCACCGTAGCGCATATCCTGCTTCTTAATGAAGTTCAGGTTCAGCGTACGCGGGAAACGGCCAGCGGCCTCTTTGCTCTCACCGTGATAAGCCGGAACCATGCTGCCGAAGTAGTTGGCAATCATGCTGTCGTAGGCGGCGGTGTGTTCGAAGGCTTTAATCGCGAGATCGAAACGGGTGTCGAGGGTCAGAGAGCCTTCGTGAGCATCCATCTCTTTAATAATCGCGTCGTAGTCGCTGCTCTTCACAACGATAGCCACGTCTTTATGGTTCTTGGCGGCGGAACGTACCATAGTCGGGCCGCCGATATCGATGTTCTCTACCGCATCTTCCAGCGAGCAGCCAACGCGTGCGACGGTCTCGGCGAACGGATACAGGTTAACGACCACCATGTCGATAGGTGCGATACCGTGTTGTTCCATAATTCCGTCGTCCTGACCGCGACGACCAAGAATGCCGCCGTGGACTTTCGGATGCAGGGTCTTCACGCGTCCATCCATCATTTCCGGGAAGCCGGTGTAATCGGAAACTTCGGTCACTGGCAGACCTTTCTCCGCTAACAGGCGCGCAGTGCCACCCGTTGACAGCAGCTCCACACCGCGTGCGGAAAGTGCCTGAGCGAATTCGATGATACCGGCCTTGTCAGAAACACTGAGCAGAGCGCGGCGGACTGGACGACGTTGTTGCATGGTAAATCCCCTGGATTTGACTATTACAGAGAGCGTTAGGTGAATTCTTGGCTAAAAACTCAGCTAACGCCCCTTACGGGGCATCCTTGTTGTGCGGGGGCATTGTAACGAAAACGTTTGCGCAACGCTCGCGAATTTTTAATTTTCGATTTTGACCCCTTCTTATTTCTGTTGAAAGAGGCTGTTATAAAGAGAGGATCGCAGAAACGATCGTGTGGTTTGTGGATAACTCTGTGTGTAAATGGGTATAAGGCGGGGTTTTGCTGTGGAATGCAGCACTCAGTCATTTTTCTGTCATT
>NZ_JAOWDS010000055.1:0-89961 GCF_030334545.1 Citrobacter sp. Ce129 | reverse complement strand
GGTGGAGCGGTAGTTCAGTTGGTTAGAATACCTGCCTGTCACGCAGGGGGTCGCGGGTTCGAGTCCCGTCCGTTCCGCCACTTATTAGAAAATTAAGCCTGCTACCAAGCAGGCTTAATGATAAGAAAATTTAGGGGCGTAGCTCAGTTGGTAGAGCACCGGTCTCCAAAACCGGGTGTCGCGAGTTCGAGTCTCTCCGCCCCTGCCAGAAACAATCCTTAGCATTTTTGCTAAGGATTTTTTTTTACCTGCAATTTGATCTGTGCCTTCCTGCTGTTTTATTCCCGGCATCCTTGCCCGTATTTATTTAATCTTCCAGAATATTCGTTCTCAGCAGATCGCAAATCAGTCCATGTTTATCGCTGTTTTGTAGCCAAACTGCATATAAAGGGCGTGAAAGCGTTGTACTGTCGGTAACCGTATGGAGATCGCTTTTGGTTTTGGCCCAGTGCACGGGAAGCCAGCTAAAGCCCTTAATCACTGAAAGTTGCTGCCTGGCCAATTCTGCCGAACTGGTGGTGAGTACCGGCACTTCATCTCCCGCAATCAATCCCGCTTCGTGTTGTTGAAAATCGGGTCCCCATTCCAGGCGTAGATAATTCAATTCATCTTTGGTTTGTGAAGGAGAGCTGCAATAGAGCGCCAGCGTGAAATACCCCAACAGCTGGCTGCTAAATTCGTCCATTTTGGGTGTTTCGGTCGTAATCAGTAGATCAAGCTGTCGTTCATGAAGCTGTTTTACTAACGACTGGCGCTGAGCGATCCTCGCTTCAAACTGCAGGCTGGACTGTGGCTCCTGAGATTGATACAAACGCCTCAACCAGTCATTAAGCATGCACTCCCAAAGAGAGGCGCTGGCACCGATAGAAAACTCGTTATGCCGCGAGGTATTCGCGACTTCCTTACGTGCGGCTTGCCACGTATTCATCAACGTTTCAGCGTAAGGCAATAATTTTTCACCTGCAGCGGTTAAACGGATATTGTTTCTGTGCCGGGTGAACAGGTTTACACCCAATTGATTTTCCAGTTGTCTTATCCGGAAACTAACCGCTGATTGGGTCAGATAGAGCGCTTCAGCAGCCCTGCCAAAATGGCGTGTCCGGCTAACTTCCAGGAAAGTTTTTAACAATTCCGTATCCACAACTCGCTCCATAAAATTATTTGTCGTTATGATTTAAATCTTTTGTTTGACGCTCTGTCAAGCGTAACTAATACTCCGCGCCATAAATAGCTCGGCCAAAGAATTAGGAGCGTGCAGGATGGCGGAAAGCTTTACGACGACTAATCGATATTTCGATAATAAATATTATCCCCGCGGATTCTCCCGTCATGGTGATTTCACCATTAAAGAAGCACAACTGCTTGAGCGTCACGGTTATGCTTTCAACGAGCTGGATCTGGGCAAGCGTGAGCCGGTAACTGAAGAAGAAAAACTGTTTGTTGCGGTATGTCGTGGCGAACGTGAGCCGGTTACCGAAGCTGAACGTGTGTGGTCTAAGTACATGACGCGTATTAAGCGTCCAAAACGTTTCCACACGCTGTCTGGTGGGAAACCTCAGGTGGAAGGTGCAGAAGACTACACCGAATCTGATGATTAATAAAAAGGGCGAAAGCCCTTTTTTTATGTCAGTAGTTTCTGCAAATGAATGAGTAATCTGTCTATCGCCCGGTACCCAACGGCTTCCTGTAAGTGTTGGCGAGAGATGTGATCACATTGTTCGATATCCGCAATTGTTCGTGCGACCTTTATCAGGCGCAGCCAGGCGCGGATAGACAATCCGAGATGTGCGAGCGTTTCTTCAAGCCACTGCGCATCGTCGCTGCGCAGTACGCAGTATTTATGGATATCCTGACTACCCAGATGCGCGTTTAACTTATTTTGCCGCTGATACTGACGCTCTCGTGCTGCCATAACGCGTTGCTTCACCGTGGCGCTATCTTCCCCTTTTACTGCGCTCTGGCTGAGTATGCCAGGCGGTGGTAAGGGAATTTCGAGGGAGAGATCGAAGCGGTCAAGAAATGGACCTGACAATCGATTGAGGTAACGCAGCGTCTGTTCCGGGGTACAGCGGTTATGGTTTCCCTGATAATGGCCTGTCGGGCTTGGATTAATCGCAGCTATGAGTTGAAAGCGCGCGGGGTAGGTTATTTTTGCTCTGGTGCGGGAGAGATGGATCTGCCCGGACTCGATGGGTTCGCGCAGCGCATCCAGCGTGCGTCGCTCAAACTCGGGTAGTTCATCCAGAAACAGTATGCCGTTATGCGCCAGAGAGATTTCGCCTGGCGCAGGAATTGAGCCTCCACCGACCATAGCGGTCAATGAAGCACTGTGATGCGGCGAACGAAAAGGGCGTTGCTTCCACTGTTTTTGTATTGTGTCTGAATTAACCAGACTGAGTATCGCGGCGCTTTCCAGTGCTTCATCATTGCTAAGTGGCGGGAGCAGCCCTCTGAGGCGGCTGGCGAGCATGGTCTTGCCTGTGCCCGGCGGGCCGATAAGCAAGAGGTTGTGACCGCCAGCTGCGGTAAGCTCCAGCCCCCGTTTACCCTGTTCCTGGCCAATAACATCGCTCAGATCATCGACTAATGCGTTGGGCGTAAAATCTGCGGATGAGGGCTTATCTAAATCGTGCTTACCTTCAAGAAATGCGCATACGGTCTGCAGGTGTTCGGCGATCAGGCATCCTTCGCCATGTATGAGTCCAACTTCAGCGGCGTTCTCTTTGGCGACAATAATTCGCCTGCCTGCACGAATGGCTTCGGTTGCGCTTGATATCGCGCCGGGAACGCCGCGTAATGCGCCTGTAAGCGCTAATTCCCCTACCAGCTCGTAGGTATCGAGATTGTGGGCTGTAAGCTGCTCAGAAGCGGCCAGAAGCGCAACAGCGATAGGTAAATCATATCTCCCCCCTTCTTTCGGGAGATCGGCCGGAGCGAGGTTTATGGTTATTTTCTTCGCCGGGAATTCATAACCGCTATTTATAATCGCACTACGTACTCGGTCGCGTGCCTCTTTCACCGTCGTTTCGGGTAGCCCCACCATGGTTAAGCCAGGCAATCCGTTGCTGATATGCACCTCGATAGTAATGGCTGGCGCATTCACGCCCAGCGCGGCGCGTGTGTGAACAATCGATAGTGACATAATCCCTCCTGATAGAAGCATTATGTCGCAATACATCGCGGCAAGATTTAATGTTATTGCGGTTTTTAAATGCTGATTCCCGTATTTTTGTGTAACAGATCGTTGCTTGCATTTAGCCTGGAATGAGGGCCGCAAATGATTTGGAATGGTGTTTTTATTGGGGATTGGGATGTCGACAATCGCCTGAAACGTGAAATATTTTCATTTTTGATTTTTTGTATAAAAAACAATGGTATTTATCTAAACCGTTAACGGCGTCAGAAAAACGAATAAAAAAATATCTTGTGTCATTTGCAAATTCTATGGTAACTCTTTAGGTATTCCTTCGAACAAGATGCAAGAAAATACAAAAATGACAG
Source organism: Citrobacter sp. Ce129 (assembly GCF_030334545.1). Lineage (NCBI taxonomy): Bacteria > Pseudomonadati > Pseudomonadota > Gammaproteobacteria > Enterobacterales > Enterobacteriaceae > Citrobacter > Citrobacter sp. Ce129. The sequence continues at coordinate 86,460 of NZ_JAOWDS010000055.1, read as the reverse complement.
CCCTTCTACGAGTGATTAGCCTGGTCGTGATTAGCGTGGTGGTGATTATTATCCCACCGTGCGGGGCTGCACTTGGACGAGGAAAGGCTTAGAAAACAAGCCTTAACGAACTAAGACCCCCGCACCGAAAGGTCCGGGGGTTTTTTTTGACCTTAAAAACATACACGAGGAGCAGAAAGTGAACGGTAGCATAAAATTCTGTTTCTCAAGATTTACGGCGGGGATGTAACTATGAATGGGGCACAGTGGGTGGTACATGCGTTGCGTGCACAAGGGGTTCAAACCGTCTTTGGTTATCCCGGTGGCGCAATTATGCCGGTTTACGATGCATTGTATGACGGCGGCGTAGAGCACCTGTTGTGCCGACACGAGCAGGGCGCAGCGATGGCGGCGATTGGCTATGCCCGTGCGACCGGTAAAACCGGCGTTTGTATCGCAACTTCCGGTCCTGGTGCTACCAACCTGATCACGGGCCTTGCCGATGCGCTGTTAGATTCTGTTCCTGTTGTAGCGATCACCGGTCAGGTGGCATCACCTTTTATCGGAACGGATGCGTTCCAGGAAGTGGACGTTCTGGGGATGTCGCTGTCCTGCACCAAACACAGTTTCCTGGTGCAGTCGCTGGAAGAGCTGCCGCGCATCATGGCTGAGGCTTTCGCCGTGGCGAATTCCGGTCGTCCGGGTCCGGTTCTGGTTGATATCCCGAAAGACATCCAATTAGCCAGCGGTACGCTGGAGCCGTATTTTACGACCGTCGAAAACGTAGAGGCTTTCCCGCATGCTGACGTTGAACTGGCGCGTAAAATGATCGCGCAGGCGCAGAAACCGATCCTGTACATCGGTGGCGGCGTTGGTATGGCGCAGGCGGTCCCGGCCCTGCGTGAGTTTATCGCCGTAACCCAAATGCCAGTCGCCTGCACGCTGAAAGGTCTGGGCGCAGTAAATGCTGACTACCAGTACTATTTGGGCATGTTGGGAATGCATGGCACTAAAGCGGCAAATTTCGCCGTGCAAGAGTGTGATTTACTGATTGCAGTGGGCGCGCGTTTTGATGACCGGGTGACCGGGAAGCTGAATACCTTCGCACCGAACGCCAGCGTTATCCACATGGATATCGATCCGGCGGAAATGAACAAACTGCGCCAGGCGCACGTCGCCCTGCAGGGTGATTTAAATTCTCTACTGCCGGCATTGCAGCAATCGCTGAAGATTGATGCATGGCGTCAGCACAGTGCAGAACTGCGCTCAGAACATACCTGGCGCTATGATCATCCAGGTGAAGCTATCTATGCGCCATTGTTGTTAAAGCAGTTGTCCGATCGCAAACCAGCGGACAGCGTAGTGACCACGGATGTTGGCCAGCATCAGATGTGGTCGGCCCAGCATATGACCTACACCCGCCCGGAAAATTTCATCACGTCGAGCGGTCTGGGTACGATGGGCTTTGGCCTGCCTGCTGCGGTTGGTGCGCAGGTTGCTCGCCCTAACGATACGGTAATCTGTATCTCCGGTGACGGCTCCTTCATGATGAATGTGCAGGAGCTGGGCACCGTAAAACGTAAGCAGTTGCCGCTGAAGATAGTTTTACTCGACAACCAGCGGTTAGGCATGGTGCGACAATGGCAGCAGCTGTTTTTCCAGGAACGTTATAGCGAAACCACTCTTACCGATAACCCCGATTTCCTCATGTTGGCCAGCGCCTTCGGCATACCTGGTCAACACATCACCCATAAAGACCAGGTTGAAGCGGCACTCGACACCATGCTGAACAGCGAGGGGCCATACCTGCTTCATGTCTCAATCGACGAACTTGAGAATGTCTGGCCTCTGGTGCCACCTGGCGCCAGCAACTCAGAAATGCTGGAGAAATTATCATGATGCAACATCAGGTCGCCGTTGAGGCTCGCTTCAATCCGGAAACGTTAGAACGCGTTTTACGCGTGGTACGCCATCGTGGTTTTCAGGTGTGCTCCATGAATATGGAAGCCGCCAGCGATGCGCAGAATATAAATATCGAATTGACCGTTGCCAGCCCCCGGTCGGTCGACTTACTGTTTAGTCAGTTAAGTAAACTGGTAGACGTTGCACATGTTGCTATCTGCCAGAGCACAACCACATCACAACAAATCCGCGCCTGAGCGCAAAAGGAAGAAAAATGACGACGAAAAAAGCTGATTACATTTGGTCTAATGGCGAGATGATTCGTTGGGAAGACGCGAAGGTTCACGTGATGTCCCACGCGCTGCATTACGGTACTTCTGTATTTGAAGGCATCCGTTGCTACGATTCTCACAAAGGGCCGGTGGTGTTCCGTCATCGCGAACACATGCAGCGTCTGCGTGATTCAGCCAAGATCTATCGTTTTCCGGTTTCTCAGAGCGTTGATGAGCTGATGGAAGCTTGCCGTGAGGTGATTCGTAAAAACAATCTGACCAGCGCCTATATCCGTCCGCTGGTGTTTGTTGGCGACGTGGGGATGGGCGTTAACCCGCCAGCGGGATACACCACCGATGTGATTATTGCTGCGTTCCCGTGGGGGGCTTACCTCGGTGCTGAAGCGCTGGAGCAGGGGATCGACGCGATGGTTTCTTCCTGGAACCGCGTTGCGCCGAACACCATCCCTACCGCTGCTAAAGCTGGTGGTAACTACCTGTCTTCGCTGCTGGTGGGCAGCGAAGCGCGTCGTCATGGCTATCAGGAAGGCATTGCGCTGGACGTGAATGGCTACATCTCCGAAGGCGCGGGCGAAAACCTGTTTGAAGTAAAAGACGGCATTCTGTTTACCCCGCCGTTTACCTCTTCCGCGCTACCGGGTATCACCCGTGACGCGATCATTAAGCTGGCGAAAGATCTCGATATCGAAGTGCGTGAGCAGGTGCTGTCTCGTGAATCTCTGTATCTGGCCGACGAAGTGTTCATGTCCGGTACCGCAGCCGAAATCACCCCAGTACGCAGCGTCGATGGTATCCAGGTGGGCGAAGGCCGCTGCGGTCCGGTCACCAAACGCATCCAGCAGGCCTTCTTCGGCCTCTTTACCGGTGAAACGGAAGATAAATACGGCTGGTTGGATTCAGTAAACCAATAACAAAATTAATATTTCCCCAAAATAATTCACGTTGCAGGAAGACGGCAACGCAGCGAGTCCCCTGGAGCTTACTTTAGTAAGTGACTGGGGTGAGCGAGGCAGCCAACGCACCTGCGGCGTGAAGTATGCAGGGGAAAGACAGACGGGAGTTAATCAAGCATGCCTAAGTATCGTTCTGCCACCACCACTCACGGCCGCAATATGGCGGGTGCCCGCGCGCTGTGGCGCGCCACCGGGATGACCGATGATGACTTCGGTAAACCGATTATCGCTGTGGTGAACTCCTTTACCCAGTTTGTGCCGGGTCATGTCCACCTGCGCGATCTCGGTAAGCTGGTTGCCGAACAAATCGAAGCCTCAGGCGGCGTGGCGAAAGAGTTCAACACCATTGCTGTGGATGATGGTATCGCCATGGGTCATGGCGGCATGCTGTATTCACTGCCGTCGCGCGAGCTGATCGCCGATTCAGTGGAGTATATGGTTAACGCCCACTGCGCCGATGCGATGGTCTGCATTTCCAACTGCGACAAAATCACCCCCGGTATGTTAATGGCCTCTTTGCGCCTGAATATTCCGGTGATCTTTGTTTCCGGCGGCCCGATGGAAGCCGGGAAAACCAAGCTTTCTGATCAAATCATCAAGCTCGACCTGGTTGATGCCATGATTCAGGGCGCTGACCCGAAAGTCTCCGACTCGCAAAGTGAGCAGGTTGAGCGTTCCGCCTGTCCGACCTGCGGCTCGTGTTCCGGGATGTTCACCGCCAACTCGATGAACTGCCTGACCGAAGCGCTGGGTCTGTCGCAGCCGGGTAATGGTTCGCTGTTGGCGACTCACGCCGACCGCAAAGAACTGTTCCTCAACGCGGGTAAACGTATCGTCGAGCTGACCAAACGCTACTACGAGCAGGATGACGCTTCTGCCCTGCCGCGCAACATTGCCAGCAAGGCGGCGTTTGAGAACGCTATGACGCTGGATATCGCCATGGGCGGATCCACCAACACCGTTCTGCACCTGCTGGCGGCCGCGCAGGAAGCGGAAATCGACTTCACCATGAGTGATATTGATAAGCTGTCCCGCAAAGTCCCGCAGCTGTGTAAAGTTGCGCCGAGTACGCAGAAATACCATATGGAAGACGTGCACCGTGCAGGCGGCGTATTGGGCATTTTAGGCGAGCTGGACAGAGCCGGGCTGCTGAACCGCGACGTGAAAAACGTGCTGGGACTGACTTTGCCGCAAACGCTTGATCGATATGACGTTATGCTCACCAAAGACGATACGGTGAAAAAAATGTTCCGCGCAGGCCCGGCCGGCATCCGTACCACCCAGGCGTTCTCACAGGACTGCCGTTGGGACTCTCTGGATGATGACCGCGCTGAAGGGTGCATTCGCTCGCTGGAGCACGCTTATAGCAAAGACGGCGGACTGGCAGTTCTGTACGGTAATTTCGCGGAAAACGGCTGTATCGTAAAAACCGCAGGCGTGGATGACAGCATCCTAAAGTTCACCGGCCCGGCAAAAGTGTATGAAAGCCAGGACGATGCGGTTGAAGCCATCCTCGGCGGTAAAGTGGTAGCTGGCGACGTGGTTGTCATTCGCTACGAAGGGCCGAAAGGCGGGCCGGGCATGCAGGAAATGCTCTACCCAACCACCTTCCTGAAATCGATGGGCCTCGGCAAGGCCTGTGCGCTGATAACCGATGGTCGATTCTCCGGCGGTACTTCGGGGCTTTCCATTGGTCACGTTTCTCCGGAAGCGGCAAGCGGCGGTAATATTGCGATTATCGAAGACGGCGACATGATTGCCATCGATATCCCGAATCGTGGCATTCAACTGCAACTGAGTGATGCGGAAATCGCTGCGCGCCGTGAAGCGCAGGAAGCACGCGGTGACAAAGCCTGGACGCCAAAAGATCGTCAGCGTCAGGTCTCCTTTGCACTGCGCGCCTACGCCAGCCTGGCTACCAGCGCCGACAAAGGCGCGGTGCGCGATAAGTCGAAACTGGGGGGATAATGACCATGGCGGATTCTCAACCCCTTTCCGGCGCGCCAGAAGGCGCCGAGTATCTCAGAGCGGTACTGCGAGCACCGGTTTATGAAGCGGCGCAAGTAACGCCGCTACAAAAAATGGAAAAACTCTCTTCGCGCCTCGATAACGTGATTCTGGTGAAGCGCGAAGACCGTCAACCCGTTCACAGCTTTAAGCTGCGCGGAGCCTATGCCATGATGGCGGGCCTGACCGAAGAGCAAAAAGCGCATGGTGTCATCACCGCGTCGGCTGGTAATCATGCCCAGGGCGTCGCGTTCTCTTCTGCGCGATTAGGTGTGAAGGCACTGATTGTCATGCCAACGGCTACCGCCGATATCAAAGTCGATGCCGTTCGCGGCTTCGGCGGTGAAGTATTGCTGCACGGCGCGAATTTTGATGAGGCCAAAGCCAAAGCGATTGAATTGTCGCAGCAGCAGGGTTTTACCTGGGTTCCGCCGTTCGATCATCCGATGGTGATTGCCGGGCAGGGCACGCTGGCGCTGGAGTTACTTCAGCAGGATGCTCACCTTGACCGCGTTTTTGTGCCAGTTGGCGGCGGTGGTTTGGCGGCGGGCGTGGCGGTGCTGATAAAACAGCTGATGCCGCAAATCAAAGTGATTGCCGTGGAAGCCGAAGATTCCGCCTGCCTGAAAGCGGCGTTGGATGCGGGCCATCCGGTGGATCTGCCGCGTGTGGGTCTCTTTGCCGAAGGCGTGGCGGTGAAACGTATTGGCGATGAGACCTTCCGCCTGTGTCAGGAATATCTCGACGACATCATCACCGTCGATAGCGATGCTATCTGCGCGGCAATGAAAGACCTGTTCGAAGACGTGCGCGCGGTGGCGGAGCCTTCCGGGGCGCTGGCGCTTGCGGGGATGAAAAAATACATCGCCCAGCATAATATTCGCGGCGAGCGTCTGGCGCATGTTCTTTCCGGCGCTAACGTTAACTTCCACGGCCTGCGCTACGTTTCCGAACGCTGCGAGCTGGGGGAACAGCGTGAAGCCTTACTGGCAGTAACCATTCCGGAAGAAAAGGGCAGCTTCCTGAAGTTTTGCCAACTGTTGGGTGGCCGTTCGGTGACCGAGTTTAACTACCGTTTTGCTGATGCGAAAGACGCCTGCATTTTTGTCGGCGTACGCCTGAGCCGTGGGCTGGAAGAGCGTAAGGAAATCCTCCAGTTGCTCAGCGAGGGAGGCTATAGCGTGGTGGATCTGTCCGACGACGAAATGGCGAAGCTGCACGTGCGCTATATGGTTGGCGGGCGTCCGTCGAAACCCTTACAGGAGCGGCTCTACAGCTTTGAATTCCCGGAATCTCCGGGAGCGCTGCTCAAATTCCTGCATACCCTGGGGACGCACTGGAATATTTCATTGTTCCACTATCGCAGTCACGGCACCGATTATGGTCGCGTACTGGCGGCGTTTGAGCTGGGCGAACACGAGCCTGATTTCGAAACGCGGCTGAATGAACTGGGCTATGACTGCCACGATGAAACGCATAACCCGGCGTTCAGGTTCTTCCTGGCAGGTTAGCGGCAGCCATTAAAAAAGGGTTCATGTAAAAACATGAACCCTTTTTGCTACTGTATCAGCAGATTACAGCGTGATGACGTCGAATTCGACTTCGGTATTCACGTCAGCATCGTAATCCACACCGTCGAGGGCAAAACCGAACAGGTTCAGGAATTCCTGCTTGTAACCTGCATAGTCAGTTTCTTGCGCCAGGTTTTCGGTGGTGATCAGCGGCCACAGATCGCGGCATGCCTGCTGAATGTCGTCACGCAGTTCCCAGTCATCCATACGGATACGCTGGTTATCATCAAGCTCCACCTTGTCGCCATACAGGCTGGTGGTCATCAGACGGTTGATCTGCTCGATACAACCTTCGTGAATCCCCTGCGCTTTCATCAACTTGAACACCATGGAGATGTACAGCGGCATTACCGGAATCGCAGAAGATGCCTGGGTGATGACGGATTTCAGTACGGCAACGTTAGCGGAACCGTTCAGCGGCGCCAGCTGGTTACGCAGTTCACCCGCCGCGCGATCGAGGTCTTCTTTCGCTTTGCCCAGCGCGCCGTGCCAGTAGATTGGCCAGGTCAGGTCGGTACCGATGTAGGAGTAGGCTACGGTTTTCACGCCGTCAGCCAGCACGCCTGCTTCACTCAGCGCGCCCATCCACAGTTCCCAGTCTTCGCCGCCCATCACGGTAACGGTGTTCTGAACTTCTTCTTCGGTTGCCGGCTCAATGCTGGCGGTGATGATCTGATCTTTGTTGGTATCGATCGCTTTAGAGGTGTAAACCTCACCGATTGGCTTCAGCGCAGAACGGACTACTTCACCGGTTTTCGGCATTTTACGCACCGGGGAAGCCAGTGAGTAAACCACCAGGTCAATCTGACCCAGGTCTTCTTTGATCAGTTTGATCACTTCGTCGCGGCACTCATCGGAGAACGCGTCGCCGTTGATGCTTTTGGAATACAGACCTTCACGCTTGGCTGCTTCATCAAAAGCCGCCGAGTTATACCAGCCCGCGGAACCTGGTTTGGTGTCCGTGCCCGGTTTTTCGAAAAATACGCCGATAGTGGCGGCACCGCTGCCGAACGCGGCGGAAATTCTGGAAGCCAGGCCGTAACCGGTGGAAGCACCGATGACCAGCACGCGGGAAGGGCCGTTAGCGATTTTCCCGTTTTTCTTCACATAATCGATCTGTTTTTCCACATTGACTTTGCAGCCAGTCGGATGGGTCGTTGTACAGATGAATCCACGAATTTTTGGTTTGATTATCATAATGATGGCTAATTAAGTTTGTATTTTCGCTGTCAAGTGCGCAATGACACCGTCTGTTCTGGCTTGCTAAACGTGATGGTTAACAAGCCCCCCACATCTATTATGGCACGGGACATTATACAGAAAAGGAGCGCCAATACTGAATCTACCACTGATTTTAGGCCTGACGCTGGCGCTACTCGGCGGATTTACGCTCCAGAACAATTTTCCAGAACGCATCGATCAGCGGTTCATGCAGCCGCTTTTTCGGCGCGCAGACCCCCAGCTCGAACGGTGTTTTTTCGTCACTGCGCTCTAAAATCATCACGCGATTACGTACTGGCTCCGGGCTGTTTTCCAGCACCACTTCCGGCAGCAGCGCTACGCCGCAGCCCAGCGCCACCATTGAAACCATCGCTTCGTGGCCACCCACCGTGGCGTAAATCGATGGGTTGCTGATTTTGTGACGGCGGAACCACAGCTCGATGCGGCGGCGTACCGGACCCTGATCGGCCATAATAAACGGCACCGTCGACCAGTCTGGCTTTTCGACCGAAACCTGATTACGCACCGGGCAGGGCAGCGCCGGGGCGATCAGTACGACCGTCAGATTCTCCAGCATCGAGAACGCCACCGCGCCGGGCAGCGTTTCGGGCTTACCGGCAATCGCCAGATCGGCCTCACCGGTGACCACTTTGTCCATCGCATCGGCGGCGTCGCCGGTGGTGAGCTTAATTTCCACCGATGGATGCTCGGCGCGGAAACGATCGAGAATGGGTGGCAGATGGCTGTATGCGGCAGTTACCGAGCAGAAAATATGCAGTTCGCCCGACAGCGACGGCCCCTGCTGGTCAAGGGTGTGACGTAACTGCTGGTATTGCAACAGCGTCTGCTGGGCAAACACCCGCAGCTCTTCACCGGCTTCAGTCAGCGTGACCGTGCGGTTATCGCGCACAAACAGCGGCTGCCCGAGATCTTCTTCCAACCGCTGAATCTGCCTGGAGAGCGTGGAGGGGCTGACGTGCATCGCCCGCGCGCTGCGGCCAAAGTGGCGGCTTTCCGCCAGATGCAGGAAGGTTTTCAGATCGCGTAAATCCACCGATTTCACCTCACGGTTCTATATTGCATAAATTGCAACGTGACGTTGTGAATATATCAATTTCCGCAATAAATTTCCTGTTGTAATGTGGGTTTACTTTCGCTGAACAGCGAACCAAATAATAAGCACCACAACACAACATCACGGAGTACACCATCATGGCTAACTACTTTAATACACTGAACCTGCGCCAGCAGCTGGCACAGCTGGGTAAATGTCGCTTTATGGGCCGCGACGAATTCGCCGACGGCGCGAGCTACCTTCAGGGTAAAAAAGTGGTCATCGTCGGCTGTGGCGCTCAGGGTCTGAACCAGGGCCTGAACATGCGTGACTCCGGTCTGGATATCTCCTACGCCCTGCGTAAAGAAGCGATTGCTGAGAAGCGTGCTTCCTGGCGTAAAGCGACCGAAAACGGCTTCAAAGTAGGCACCTACGAAGAGCTGATCCCGCAGGCTGACCTGGTGGTTAACCTGACGCCAGACAAACAGCACTCCGACGTTGTACGTTCTGTACAGCCGCTGATGAAAGATGGCGCGGCGCTGGGCTACTCCCACGGCTTCAACATCGTTGAAGTGGGAGAGCAGATCCGTAAAGACATCACCGTGGTGATGGTAGCGCCGAAATGCCCGGGTACCGAAGTGCGTGAAGAGTACAAACGTGGTTTCGGTGTTCCGACGCTGATCGCCGTTCACCCGGAAAACGATCTGAAAGGCGAAGGTATGGCGATTGCTAAAGCCTGGGCTGCGGCCACCGGCGGTCACCGTGCGGGCGTACTGGAATCTTCTTTCGTTGCGGAAGTGAAATCTGACCTGATGGGCGAGCAGACTATCCTGTGCGGTATGCTGCAGGCCGGTTCTCTGCTGTGCTTCGACAAGCTGGTGGCAGAAGGCACCGACCCGGCTTATGCGGAAAAACTGATTCAGTTCGGCTGGGAAACCATTACCGAAGCGCTGAAGCAGGGCGGCATCACCCTGATGATGGACCGTCTGTCTAACCCGGCGAAACTGCGTGCTTACGCGCTGTCCGAACAGCTGAAAGAGATCATGGCGCCGCTGTTCCAGAAACACATGGATGACATCATCTCCGGCGAATTCTCTTCCGGCATGATGGCTGACTGGGCTAACGACGATAAGAAACTGCTGACCTGGCGTGAAGAAACCGGCAAAACCGCGTTCGAAACCGCTCCGCAGTATGAAGGCAAAATCGGCGAGCAGGAGTACTTTGATAAAGGCGTGCTGATGATCGCGATGGTGAAAGCGGGCGTTGAGCTGGCGTTCGAAACTATGGTGGATTCCGGCATCATCGAAGAATCCGCTTACTACGAATCACTGCACGAGCTGCCGCTGATCGCCAACACCATCGCCCGTAAGCGTCTGTACGAAATGAACGTGGTTATCTCCGATACCGCCGAATACGGTAACTACCTGTTCTCTTACGCTTGCGTACCGCTGCTGAAAGAGTTCATGACCACCCTGCAGACCGGCGATCTGGGTAAAGCGATTGCCGAAGGCGCGGTAGATAACGCGCAACTGCGCGACGTGAATGACGCAATTCGCGGCCATGCTATCGAGAAAGTGGGCCAGAAACTGCGTGGCTACATGACTGATATGAAACGTATTGCAGTCGCTGGATAAGCGAAGCGCCATCCGGCAAAAAAAGCCCGGTGTTTAAACACCGGGCTTTCTATTAGTTACGGTACAGCACTTTAATCACGTGGTAACCGAACTGAGTGTGCAGCGGGCCGGTTGGCTCCAGCACAGGGCAGGAAAAGACCACTTTGTCGAACGCCGGAACCATCTGGCCCTGGCGGAATTCGCCTAAATCACCGCCGCGTTTGCCTGATGGGCAGATGGAATGTTTCTTCGCCAGCTTGCCGAAGTCGGCGCCGTTTTTAATCTGTTCCAGAAGATCCAGTGCCAGTTTCTCTTCTTTAACAAGGATATGCACTGCTGCTGCTGTTTTTGCCATGATCGTGCCTTCAAAAGGGAATATATAAGGCTGGCGATTTTAGCATGGCTTATCGGCGATACAGCACCTTGATGATGTGATAGCCAAATTTGGTTTTGACCGGCCCGTAAGGTTTAAGTAGTGGGCAACTAAATACGGCGGCATCAAATGGTCCCACCATCATCCCCTGTTTGAATTCACCCAGATCGCCGCCGTTGCGCCCGGATGGACAGCGAGAGTAGCGTTTTGCCAGGTGATCGAAGCTAATACCGCGATCCAGCTTGCTTAGGATCTCCAGAGCAAGTTTTTCTTCTTTTACCAGGATATGCAGGGCTGCCGCGTGCTTAGCCATTATTTTGTTCTCATGTCTCAAAGATGTCCTGTTACTTTATCACCCGCCTTCGCCGTGAACATATACTCTTCGCCATCGCGGGACAGATGTCTCGCCTGATGTATGGAAGCGGGAGATAAGCGACACTTTTATCTGCCCTATTCCTTCCTGCCGGGGACAGCCGTCCTGTCCCTGAAGCCGTGGAGCGAGATAACATGGATACAATGAAAAAACCTGAATTTTCAGTCGGCTGGCTTTCCGGGCTTAGTGATATTATTGGCGATCCACAGCTCTACGAATTACTGAAATATTGCCCTCTGGAAATCATGCAGCGATGGCGTTTTGAAGAGCGCCAGCGCGGAGCCTTTATTTGCCGACAGGGGGAAATGTGTCAGCGCTTTTCGCTGATTATTTCCGGTGAAGTGGATGTGTTCTATGAGGCTGAAGATGGACGTCGTTATCGTCAGGCCCGCTACCAGAAAGGCGACATGCTGGGCGAGCTCGAGATCTTTGAGTCGCGTCATTACATCTGTTCGGTGGTAGCGGTAGGGCATGTGCAGCTCCTGAGTTTGTCGCAGGAATATTTTTGCCGCTGGCTGGCCTTAGATAACCATTTTAACCAGCGGATGCTGCGCTTCTTTAGTCAGCAATATTATCAGCTGTCAAAAAAGGCCAGCAGTGACAATCTTTACTCGCTGCATCAGCGAGTGTGTCAGGCGTTATGGCTGCGTTATCAACAAGATGGAACGAATGAAATCTTGCTGGATAAGCTTAACCTCAGCCAGGAACTGGCGGCGACGACACGCAGTATTAACCGTATTTTACATGACCTGAAAGCGTTACAGATTATTGATACCGATGGTGAAAGTATTGTGTTGTCAGCCCCTGAAAAATTAAAGCGGGAGGCTGATATCGGATAACCGCAAGAGTGAAGGAGGCGGGAGAATGTCGCTGCAACCCCATATCCAGTTAAGCAAGGAGATGACCGGCGCACGCTATGCGCTACTTCCGGGTGATCCGTTGCGGGTCGATCGCATCGCCAATTTTCTTGATAACCCAGAACCGCTTGGTCAAAACCGCGAATTTCGCGCCGCGCGAGGTTGGTATCAGGGTGTTGAGATTTTGGTGCTCTCTACCGGAATCGGTGGGCCGTCTACTGCGATTGCTATTGAAGAACTGCGTCAGATCGGCGTAACGACCCTGATTCGTATCGGCAGCTGTGGGGCATTGCAGGATAATCTTGCGCTCGGCGACGTGATTATCGCCCATGCCGCGGTAACGGATGACGGGACCAGCCGTACCTATGCGCCTGCGGGCTATCCGGCCTGCGCCGACCCGCAGTTAACCTGGGAACTGATGGCGCAGGCGCGCCAGATGAATATCCCCACCGCGTGCGGCCTGGTTCGAAGCCACGATAGTTTTTATACCGACCGGGAAACGGAACTGGATGCGCAGTGGTCGGCACTCGGCGTTCTGGGCGCGGATATGGAGAGCGCCGCTTTGATGACCATCGGCGCGCTGCGCGGGTTACGTACGGCGTCATTACTCAATGTGGTGGTTGCCCACAACGGTTGTCTGGATAGCAGTATCAATGATTATGTTCAGCAGGACGCGCTGTGTCAGCAGGGTGAAGAACGGCAAATTACCCTGGCGCTACGCGCCATTTATTCCGCTAGTCAGCCAGGAGGTAAGTGATGGATTTTTTCAGCATTAACAATGTCATGGTTAACATTCCTCTCGGCCAAGGCGGCTATGCGCTATCGTGGATTGAAGCCATTGGTACCGTATTTGGTCTGCTATGTATCTGGTGCGCCAGCCGGGAAAAAATCATCAATTACCTGTTTGGTCTGATTAACGTCACGCTGTTTGCGGCAATTTTTTTCCAGATTCAGCTCTATGCCAGCTTGTTGCTACAGGTGTTTTTCTTCGCCGCTAACATTTACGGTTGGTATGCATGGAGTCGACAAAATGAGGCGCAGGAAGCAGCGCTCAAAGTACGTTGGCTTTCCCGTCAGCAAACCCTGGCATTAGGCGGCGTTTGTGCGGTGGCGATTGTTCTGATGACGCTGTTTATCGACCCGGTGTTTGCGGCGCTCACCCGCATCATGATTGCCCTGCTGCAAACATTTGGTATGCAGGTCGCTATGCCTGACCTCCAGCCCGATGCCTTCCCGTTCTGGGATTCCACCATGCTGGTATTGTCGATTGCGGCCATGGTCCTGATGACGCGCAAGTTCGTCGAAAACTGGCTGCTGTGGGTACTTATCGATTTGATTAGCGTGGTTATTTACGCGGTGCAGGGCGTTTACGCCATGTCGCTTGAGTATGTCCTGCTGACGGTGATTGCGGTGATGGGATCGTATAGCTGGATCAAGAGTGCGCAGCGAAACGGCTCTACACCGCTTGCCGCGACTGTTTCCTGATTGACCCGATTTTCGGGCTACCCGCACGGGTAGCCCGTTACTCTTTCTCTCCCTCTTTCTGCTACAATCCATCTCCCCGTGTTTACAGATTGAGCAATCCTTTATGCGTTTGAACCCCGGACAACAACAAGCCGTCGAATTCGTCACCGGACCTTGCCTGGTGCTGGCGGGTGCGGGTTCCGGCAAGACGCGTGTTATCACTAACAAAATCGCCCATCTGATTCGTGAATGTGGCTATCAGGCACGACATATTGCGGCCGTAACTTTTACCAATAAGGCTGCGCGCGAGATGAAAGAGCGTGTGGCGCAAACGCTGGGTCGTAAAGAGGCACGCGGATTGATGATCTCCACTTTCCACACTCTGGGATTGGATGTCATTAAGCGTGAATATGCGGCGCTGGGGATGAAGTCGAACTTCTCGTTGTTTGATGATACCGACCAGGTGGCCCTGCTTAAGGAACTGACTGAAGGGCTAATTGAAGACGATAAGCTTATTCTCCAACAGCTGATCTCGACGATCTCCAACTGGAAAAACGATCTGATGACCCCGGTGCAGGCGGCAGCCAGCGCAAAGGGCGAGCGGGATCGTATTTTTGCTCACTGCTACGGTTTGTATGACGCCCATATGAAGGCGTGTAACGTTCTCGATTTTGACGATCTGATCCTGCTCCCCACGCTGCTGCTTCAGCGCAATGAAGAAGTGCGTGAGCGCTGGCAGAACAAAATTCGTTACCTGCTGGTGGATGAATATCAGGATACCAACACCAGCCAGTACGAGCTGGTGAAGTTGCTGGTGGGGAAACGGGCGCGCTTCACCGTCGTGGGCGATGACGATCAGTCGATCTACTCCTGGCGCGGCGCGCGTCCGCAGAACCTGGTGCTGTTGAGCAAAGACTTCCCGGCCTTGCAGGTGGTTAAACTGGAGCAAAACTACCGCTCATCAGGGCGTATCCTGAAGGCGGCGAACATCCTCATTGCGAACAACCCACACGTCTTTGAAAAGCGGCTCTTTTCTGAGCTGGGCTACGGTGCTGAGCTGAAGGTGCTGAGCGCAAATAATGAAGAGCATGAAGCTGAACGAGTGACCGGGGAATTAATTGCCCATCACTTTGTGAACAAGACGCAATATAAAGACTACGCCATCCTGTATCGCGGCAACCATCAGTCGCGCGTGTTCGAAAAGTTTCTGATGCAGAACCGCATCCCGTACAAAATTTCCGGCGGGACGTCGTTCTTCTCGCGCCCGGAGATTAAAGATCTGCTGGCTTACCTGCGCGTGCTGAGCAACCCGGATGACGACAGCGCATTTTTGCGCATCGTAAACACACCAAAACGTGAAATCGGCCCGGCCACGCTGCAAAAGCTGGGGGAATGGGCGATGACGCGTAATAAAAGCCTGTTTACCGCCAGCTTTGATATGGGGCTTAGCCAAACGCTGACCGGGCGCGGGTATGATTCTCTGACCCGCTTTACGCACTGGCTGGGTGAAATTCAACGCCTGGCGGAGCGCGAGCCGGTTGCCGCCGTGCGCGATCTGATCCATGGCATTGATTACGAATCCTGGCTGTATGAAACCTCGCCGAGCCCGAAAGCGGCTGAAATGCGTATGAAAAACGTCAACACGCTGTTCAGTTGGATGACGGAGATGCTGGAAGGCAGTGAACTGGAAGAGCCAATGACACTGACTCAGGTCGTTACCCGCTTTACCCTGCGCGACATGATGGAGCGCGGAGAGAGCGAGGAAGAGCTGGATCAGGTGCAGTTAATGACGCTGCACGCTTCAAAAGGACTGGAGTTCCCGTACGTATTTATGGTGGGAATGGAAGAAGGATTTTTGCCGCACCAGAGCAGCATCGATGAAGACAATATCGATGAAGAGCGTCGTCTGGCTTACGTCGGAATTACGCGTGCGCAGAAAGAACTTATCTTCACGCTGTGTAAAGAACGTCGCCAGTACGGTGAGCTGGTGCGACCGGAACCGAGCCGTTTCCTGTTGGAACTGCCGCAGGATGACGTTATCTGGGAACAGGAGCGTAAAGTGGTCAGCGCCGAGGAGCGGATGCAAAAAGGGCAGGCCAGCATCGCTAATATTCGGGCAATGATGGCGAAAGCCAAAGAGAAGTAATATTTGGAGGCCGGATAAGCGTAAGCGCCATCCGGCAGCCAGTATCTAACGCACTTCCAGCGGCCAGTGGACATAGCTTTGCCACTGTATTTCCTGATCGATCAGCTCTGTACCTAATGGATGATGTTCCAGCCAGCCTTCCGGCAGCGTTAGCGTCAGATCCTCATCCTGAGCTTGCAGGGTGATATGTGGCACTAAATCGTCGCGACGGCGAGCGGCGAAGATGATCGCCAGGCGTAGTAAACGGCAAAGGTGCTCCGCGATGCGCGGTGGCACCGCGTTTTGCTGGTGGAGCGAAGAGAGGTCGACCGGGTTGGTCTGGTTGAGCAACAGCGTGGCTAACAGTTTTTTCTGCGCGGGAGTGAAGCCCGGGAGATCGAGATTACGTACCAGCCAGGCGGCGTGCAGCGGTGCCTGCTTATACTCCACGCTCAGCCCTATCTCATGCAGTTGGCAGGCACTTTGCAGCAGTTCGCGACTAATGGCTTCAAGATGCCACTCATCTTTAACCTGTTCGAGCAAATGAACAGCCAACTGCGTGACGCGATTCGCCTGATCGGTATCGACCATAAATCGACGCTGAATATTACGCAGCGTACGGCTGCGAATGTCCTGATCAACCGGCAAGTGCAGCATACCGTAGACCAAACCTTCACGAAGTGCGCCGCCGGCCAGAGTCATGCACTGAATATTCAGTTC
Source organism: Citrobacter sp. Ce129 (assembly GCF_030334545.1). Taxonomy (NCBI): domain Bacteria; kingdom Pseudomonadati; phylum Pseudomonadota; class Gammaproteobacteria; order Enterobacterales; family Enterobacteriaceae; genus Citrobacter; species Citrobacter sp. Ce129. The sequence continues at coordinate 69,955 of NZ_JAOWDS010000055.1, read as the reverse complement.
GGTGAAAATGGCGATCAGAATGGCCAACCCGCTGGGAAAAACCAGCGCGCGTTCCAGCGTTAACCCTTCGATTTCCAGCTCTTCCAGACGACCACAATGGATGGCGCGCTGTTTGAGCTGCTGAAGTTTGGCCAACGTAATGCGCTCATCCATACCCTGCGCCATCATGATTTCCTGTAACGCCTGGACGGTGCCAGAGGCACCAACGCAAACTTTCCAGCCATGAAAACGCAGTTTGTCGGCGACCGGGCGCAGAACTTCGCGAGCGGCTTTCTCGGCCTCGTCAAAGTTTTCCTGTGCCAGATTACGATCGGTGAAATAGCGTTCGAGCCAGGTGACGCAGCCCATTGACAGGCTGAACAGGGAAGTGGTTTGCGCGCCAGAACCGGTAACCAGCTCAGTGCTGGCCCCACCAATGTCGACGACCAGACGCTGATCGGCACCGCCAGTGGTGTGGGCAACACCTTGATAAATCAGGCGCGCTTCTTCTTCACCGCTGATAACTTGTACAGGACAGCCGAGGATCTCCTGCGCTTTGGCGATAAACTCATCGGCGTTTACCGCGATGCGTAATGTTGCTGTTGCAACCACGCGTATTTGCGGCTGAGGGATATCCTGCAGACGTTCAGCAAACAGGCGCAGGCATTGCCAGCCGCGCTCCATGGCTTCAACGGAAAGAACGTTGTCGCTGTTGAGCCCAGCGGCCAGACGCACCTTGCGTTTAATACGCGTAAGCGTCTGAATGCTTCCCGCCACCTCGCGTACAACCAGCATATGAAAACTATTCGAGCCTAAATCGATTGCGGCGTACAGCGAAGTAGAATTCATACACTTCATCCTTCAACCTGTATCTGTGTTGGCTGCGTTCTCTCACCCGAATCACTTACTAAAGTAAGCTCATCGGGATTCGTTTTCTTGCCGCCTTGATACAGGCTGAATGATTTTGTGTATGGCATAACTTTTCTTAACCTGAACGACGACGATTACGCGGAGCACCACCGGTACGGCGTGGGCCATTGCCTGTGCGTGGACGCGTTAAGCGTAATGGCTTCGGCAGATCGGTCATCAGCGCATCCGGGTTGTACTTGCTGACCGGGATCGAGTGGCCGATATAGGTCTCGATTGCGGGTAAATTCAGCGCGTATTCTTCACAGGCCAGGCTGATAGAGTGACCGCTTGCTCCTGCGCGTCCGGTACGACCGATACGGTGAACGTAATCTTCACAGTCATCCGGCAGGTCATAGTTAAATACATGCGTTACGGCTGGGATATGCAGACCACGCGCGGCGACATCCGTCGCAACGAGAATGTCGAGATCGCCACGGGTGAATTCATCCAGAATACGCAGACGTTTTTTCTGCGCCACGTCACCGGTCAGCAGACCGACGCGATGACCGTCAGCGGCAAGACTGCCCCAGATATCTTCACAGCGATGCTTGGTGTTAGCAAAGACGATGGCGCGATCTGGCCACTCTTCTTCAATCAGCGTTTGCAGTAAACGCATTTTCTCTTCGTTGGAAGGATAGAAGAGCTCTTCTTTAATACGGTGACCTGTCTTCTGTTCCGGTTCGACTTCAACGTACTCGGCGTTATTCATCTGTTCGAACGCCAGTTCGCGAACGCGGTAAGAGAGAGTTGCAGAAAACAGCATGTTCAGACGTTGGGTGGTTGGCGGCATACGGCGGAATAGCCAACGGATATCTTTGATAAAGCCCAGATCGTACATACGATCGGCTTCATCCAGCACCACGACCTGAATCGCGCCCAGGTTAATATGGTTCTGTTTTGCATAGTCGATGAGACGACCGGTCGTGCCGATAAGAATATCGACGCCGCTTTCCAGCACTTTCAGCTGTTTGTCGTAACCGTCGCCGCCATAAGCCAGACCTAATTTCAGACCGGTGGTCTGCGCCAGCGGTTCTGCGTCGGCGTGGATCTGCACGGCTAACTCACGCGTTGGCGCCATAATTAACGCACGCGGTTGGTTCACCTTGCGATCGGCAATCGCGGGATGAGAGAGAAGATAATGAAACGTTGACGTCAGGAACGCCATCGTTTTTCCGGTACCGGTTTGCGCCTGCCCTGCAACATCACGACCTGCCAGTGTTAGCGGCAGCGCGAGGGCCTGAATGGGCGTGCAGTTATGAAAGCCTTTATTTTCAAGGGCTTCTATCACCTTTGGGTGCAGGGCGAAGTCGGAAAACTTCTGTTCTGTTAAATGTGTTTTGCTCATAGTGTGGTAGAATATCAGCTTACTATTGCTTTACGAAAGCGTATCCGGTGAAATAAAGTCAACCTTTAGTTGGTTAATGCTACATCAACACGTCGTTGATTAAGAGTACACCAACGCACCAGGCTTATTCCTGTGGAGTTAATATGAGCGATAAAATTATTCACCTGACTGACGACAGTTTTGACACGGATGTACTCAAAGCGGACGGAGCTATCCTTGTTGATTTCTGGGCAGAGTGGTGCGGTCCGTGCAAAATGATCGCTCCAATTCTGGATGAAATCGCTGACGAATATCAGGGCAAACTGACGGTTGCTAAACTGAACATTGACCAAAACCCAGGCACCGCGCCGAAGTATGGTATCCGTGGCATCCCGACCCTGCTGCTGTTTAAAAACGGCGAAGTTGCGGCGACGAAAGTCGGCGCACTGTCCAAAGGTCAGTTGAAAGAATTCCTCGACGCTAATTTAGCGTAAGGAAGTCTCATGATCGGGCGACCATACTTCGAAATGATTCGGATGACTGGACGCCCGACTTGAGTCGTGCTAAGTTAGTGTTGACTTCGTATTAAACATACCTTATTAAGTTTGAATCTAGTTATATCCAATACTTCCCGTAGTTTCTCGCGCGAGAAGTGGACAGATTCCTGGCTTGTCACTCAATCCGTCTTGTCGTTTCAGTTCTGTGTACTTTCCTGTGACCAGACAGCGAACAGACATGAGTTGATGGCCGTAAACAGGCATGGATGACCCTGCCATACCATTCACAACATTAAGTTCGAGATTTACCCCAAGTTTAAGAACTCACACCATTATGAATCTTACCGAATTAAAGAATACGCCGGTTTCTGAGCTGATCACTCTCGGCGAAAATATGGGCCTTGAAAACCTGGCTCGTATGCGCAAGCAGGACATTATTTTTGCCATCCTGAAGCAGCACGCAAAGAGTGGCGAAGATATCTTTGGTGACGGTGTGCTGGAGATATTGCAGGATGGATTTGGTTTCCTCCGCTCTGCAGACAGCTCCTACCTCGCCGGTCCTGATGACATCTACGTTTCTCCCAGCCAAATCCGCCGTTTCAACCTCCGCACTGGTGATACCATTTCTGGTAAGATTCGCCCGCCGAAAGAAGGTGAACGCTACTTTGCGCTGTTGAAAGTTAACGAAGTTAACTACGACAAACCAGAAAACGCCCGTAACAAAATCCTCTTTGAGAACTTAACCCCGCTGCACGCAAACTCTCGTCTGCGTATGGAACGTGGTAACGGTTCTACTGAAGACTTAACGGCGCGTGTACTGGATCTGGCATCACCGATCGGTCGCGGCCAACGTGGTCTGATTGTTGCTCCGCCGAAAGCAGGTAAAACCATGCTGCTGCAGAACATTGCGCAGAGCATTGCTTACAACCATCCAGACTGCGTGCTGATGGTGCTGCTGATTGACGAACGTCCGGAAGAAGTGACCGAGATGCAGCGTCTGGTGAAAGGTGAAGTGGTTGCGTCTACCTTTGACGAACCCGCCTCCCGTCACGTCCAGGTTGCGGAAATGGTTATCGAGAAGGCGAAACGTCTGGTTGAACACAAGAAAGACGTTATCATTCTGCTCGACTCCATCACCCGTCTGGCGCGTGCTTATAACACCGTGGTACCTGCTTCCGGTAAAGTTCTGACCGGTGGTGTGGATGCCAACGCCCTGCATCGTCCGAAGCGTTTCTTCGGTGCGGCGCGTAACGTGGAAGAGGGCGGCAGCCTGACCATCATCGCCACTGCGCTGATCGATACCGGCTCTAAAATGGATGAAGTTATCTACGAAGAGTTTAAAGGTACCGGCAACATGGAACTGCATCTCTCTCGTAAGATTGCTGAAAAACGCGTCTTCCCGGCTATCGACTACAACCGTTCCGGTACCCGTAAAGAAGAGCTGCTTACCACTCAGGAAGAGCTGCAGAAAATGTGGATCCTGCGTAAAATCATCCATCCGATGGGTGAGATCGATGCAATGGAATTCCTCATTAACAAGCTGGCGATGACCAAGACTAACGACGACTTCTTCGACATGATGAAGCGTTCCTGATTCAGGCATCATCTGAAAACGCCACGTTTTTACGTGGCGTTTTGCTTTTATGGCTGTAATCTTAACGACACAATAACGATAATACGGTATGACTTACCAACAAGTAGAAAAAGATTCGTAATCTGTATCTTGTGGTTGATAATTATACAAAACCATTGGATATGAAGTCGGGTTTCCCTTCTGAATAAAGGTCTTCGTGGTTATACTTCTGCTATTAATATTCTCTGAGAGCATGCATTGTGAATTTACTGACAGTAAGCACTGATCTCATCAGTATTTTTTTATTCACAACACTGTTTCTTTTCTTTGCCCGCAAGGTCGCAAAAAAGATTGGTTTAGTGGATAAACCCAACTTCCGTAAACGGCATCAGGGACTGATTCCGTTGGTTGGGGGGATTTCGGCTTACGCGGGTGTATGTTTTACGTTTGCCATTGCTGACTATTACATCCCGCATGCTTCTCTCTATCTGGCTTGTGCTGGAGTATTGGTTTTGGTCGGCGCGTTAGACGATCGCTTTGATATTAGTGTAAAAATTCGTGCAGTTATCCAGGCCGCAATCGGCATTATCATGATGTCAGTTGGTAAACTCTATCTGCTTAGCCTTGGGTATATTTTTGGCCCCTGGGAGATGGTGCTCGGTCCGTTCGGTTATCTACTTACTCTGTTTGCCGTCTGGGCGGCGATAAACGCCTTTAATATGGTGGATGGGATTGATGGTCTGCTGGGCGGGTTGTCCAGCGTTTCATTTGCGGCGATGGGGTTCATTTTGTGGTTCGATGGGCAGACGAGCCTGGCTATCTGGTGTTTTGCCATGATCGCCGCCATTCTGCCTTATATTCTGCTAAATCTGGGCATTCTTGGACGTCGCTATAAAGTTTTTATGGGTGATGCGGGCAGTACGCTGATCGGCTTCACAGTGATCTGGATCCTGCTCGAAACTACTCAAGGCAAAACGCATCCTATTAGTCCGGTCACAGCACTGTGGATTATAGCCATTCCGTTAATGGATATGGTGGCAATCATGTACCGACGCTTGCGAAAAGGCATGAGTCCTTTCTCAGCGGACCGCCAGCACATACATCATTTGGTGATGCGGGCAGGGTTTACTTCCCGACAGGCATTTGTTCTGATTACGCTGGCTGCGGCGGTTCTGGCGTCTATCGGCGTGTTGGCTGAATATTTTCGCTTAGTCCCTGAATGGGCCATGTTGTTGCTTTTTTTACTGGCCTTTGGCCTCTACGGTTACTGTATCAAGCGCGCCTGGAAGGTAGCGAGATTTATCAAACGAGTGAAGCGCAGATTGCGAAGAGTTCGTGAAGGCAAACCAAACTTAACCAAGTAAATTGAGGATGCAATGAGACAACCATTACCGGGGGAAGACGCCGTGAGCGCTGAAAATGAACTGGATATCCGTGGGTTGTTTCGTACCTTGTGGGCAGGGAAGGTGTGGATCGTCGGTATGGCTCTCGCCTTCGCGATAGTGGCTCTCGCCTATACATTTTTTGCTCGTCAGGAGTGGAGTGCAACAGCGATTACTGACAGGCCAACGGTCAATATGTTGGGGGGGTTTTACTCTCAACAACAGTTTTTACGTAACCTGGATATAAAGGCCAGTCTCGCATCTGCCGACCAACCGTCGGTAATGGATGAAGCCTATAAAGAATTCATCATGCAGCTTGCTTCCTGGGATACACGCCGAGAATTCTGGCAGCAGACTGATTATTACAAGCAACGTATGGTCGGTAACAGCAAAGCCGATGCGGCGATGCTGGATGAACTGATCAATAACATTCAGTTTTTGCCTGGCGATGCGCTGCGTAACACCAATGACAGCGTGAAGCTGATTGCCGAGACGGCGCCGGATGCCAACAATCTGCTGCGCCAGTACGTGGCGTTTGCCAGCCAGCGCGCGGCACGTCATCTTAACGATGAGTTAAAAGGCGCATGGGCCGCACGCACGGTGCAAATGAAAGCGCAGGTTAAACGCCAGGAAGAAGTAGCAAAATCCATTTTCTCTCGCCGCGTCCACAGCATTGAACAAGCGCTTAAAATTGCCGAGCAGCATAATATTTCGCGTACTTCCACAGATGTTCCAGCTGATGAGTTGCCAGATTCAGAATTGTTCTTACTCGGACGTCCTATGTTGCAGGCTCGACTCGAGAATTTGCAGTCAATTGGTCCGGATTTCGATCTGGACTATTTTCAGAACAGAGCCATGCTGAACACCCTGAATGTCGGGCCAACTTTAGATCCCCGTTTTCAGACCTATCGTTATTTGAGGACGCCGGAAGAACCGGTAAAACGTGACAGCCCTCGTCGCGCCTTCCTGATGATTATGTGGGGTATTGTCGGGGCTCTGATCGGTGCTGGTGTCGCGTTAACCCGTCGCCGTCCGATTTAGCAATGCCGTTGCAGTGAGGGGCTGGGCCCTCGCTGCCAATCCGAAGAGAATCGATGTGAAAGTACTGACTGTATTTGGCACGCGACCGGAGGCCATTAAGATGGCTCCTCTGGTTCATGCGCTGGAAAAAGATCCTGATTTTGAGGCGAAAGTTTGCGTCACGGCGCAGCATCGGGAGATGCTCGATCAGGTGTTGAATCTCTTTTCCATTGTACCTGACTACGATCTCAATATTATGCAGCCAGGTCAGGGATTAACCGAAATAACCTGCCGCATTCTGGAAGGGTTAAAGCCAATTCTGGCTGATTTTAAACCTGATGTAGTGTTGGTTCATGGTGATACCACAACCACCATTGCCGCCAGTCTGGCCGCGTTCTATCAGCGCATACCGGTGGGGCATGTAGAGGCTGGTTTACGTACAGGTGACCTCTTTTCACCATGGCCGGAAGAGGCGAACCGCACGCTGACCGGGCGTCTGGCGATGTATCATTTTGCCCCGACAGAAAATTCGCGCCAAAATCTGTTGCGGGAAGCTATTCCTGACGATCGTATTTTCGTCACGGGTAATACGGTTATTGATGCGTTGATCTGGGTTCGGGATCGTGTACTGGGCAATGAGACGCTGCGTGCGGAGCTGGCTGAGCGTTATCCTTTCCTGGATGCTGATAAAAAGATGATCCTCGTTACCGGTCACCGTCGGGAAAGCTTTGGTCGCGGTTTTGAGCAAATCTGCCATGCCCTGGCGGAGATAGCCGCATCTAACCAGAATGTGCAGATTGTCTATCCGGTACACCTGAACCCTAACGTCAGCGAGCCGGTCAATCGCATCCTGGGTCACGTTGAAAACGTGGTTTTAATCGAACCGCAGGACTACCTGCCATTCGTCTGGCTTATGAATCACGCCTGGCTGATCCTTACCGATTCCGGCGGGATTCAGGAAGAAGCGCCGTCTCTGGGAAAACCCGTGCTGGTAATGCGTGAGACAACGGAGCGCCCGGAAGCGATAACCGCAGGAACTGTGCGTCTGGTGGGGACTGACCCGCAGCGTATTGTCGAAGAAGTCACGCGTTTGCTGCAAGACGACGATGAATATCAGACCATGAGCCGTGCCCATAATCCGTATGGTGACGGGCAGGCATGTGACCGCATTTTACACGCGTTAAAAAATAATCGGATATCGCTATGAGTTTTACGACCATTTCTGTCATTGGGCTGGGTTATATCGGACTGCCAACGGCGGCTGCCTTTGCTTCCCGTCAAAAACATGTGATTGGCGTAGATGTAAACCAGCATGCGGTGGATACCATTAATCGCGGTGAAATTCACATCGTTGAGCCCGATCTGGGTGCGGTGGTGAAAACGGCGGTCGAAGATGGATTTCTGCGTGCAACCACGACACCCGTAGACGCTGATGCGTATCTGATTGCGGTACCTACCCCGTTCAAGGGAGATCATGAACCCGATATGGTCTATGTAGAAGCCGCGGCTAAATCTATTGCGCCAGTACTGAAAAAAGGTGCGTTGGTGATTCTGGAATCCACTTCACCTGTCGGGGCAACTGAACAGATGGCCGCATGGCTGGCTGAAATGCGTCCTGACCTGACTTTTCCGCAGCAGGTCGGTGAACAAGCAGATATTAACATTGCTTATTGCCCAGAGCGCGTGCTGCCGGGCCAGGTAATGGTCGAACTGATTAAAAATGACCGCGTAATTGGTGGAATGACCTCCGTCTGTTCCGCGCGGGCCAGTGAGCTGTACAACATCTTTCTCGAAGGTGAATGTGTGGTAACCAACGCCCGCACCGCCGAAATGTGTAAGCTGACGGAAAATAGCTTCCGCGACGTTAATATTGCTTTCGCCAATGAACTGTCGCTGATTTGCGCCGACCAGGGGATCAACGTCTGGGAGCTTATTCGCCTGGCAAACCGCCATCCGCGCGTGAATATTTTGCAACCCGGCCCCGGCGTGGGTGGACACTGTATCGCGGTCGATCCGTGGTTTATCGTGGCGCAGAATCCGCAGCAGGCGAAACTGATCCGTACCGCGCGTGAGGTAAACGATGGTAAGCCTCATTGGGTGGTCGATCGGGTGAAGGCTGCCGTAGCTGACTGTCTGGCGGAGACCAATAAACGGGCCAGCGAAGTGAAAATTGCCTGTTTCGGTCTGGCATTCAAACCTAATATTGATGATTTGCGTGAAAGCCCGGCGATGGGAATTGCGCAAAACATCGCGCAATGGCACAAAGGCGAAACGCTGGTGGTGGAACCGAACATCCATCAACTGCCGAAAAAACTGGATGGTCTTTGCCAACTGGCGGCGCTGGACGATGCGTTGGCAAGTGCCGATGTGTTGGTCATGCTGGTTGACCATAATGAATTTAAAGCCATCAAAGGCGATGAGGTTCAACAGCAGTACATCGTTGATACCAAAGGGGTTTGGCGATAATGAAACGAATTCTTGTTACTGGCGGAGCGGGATTTATCGGCTCGGCGGTTGTGCGGCATATCATTCATGATACCGAGGATGCGGTGGTTGTGGTCGATAAGCTGACCTACGCCGGAAACCTGATGTCGCTGGAGCCAGTTGCGCAGAATGACCGTTTTGCCTTTGAGAAAGTGGATATTTGCGATCGGGCATCGCTCGACAGGGTGTTTCAACACTATCAGCCGGACTGCGTGATGCATCTGGCTGCTGAAAGCCATGTCGATCGCTCAATCGACGGTCCGGCTGCCTTTATCGAAACCAACATTGTGGGAACCTACACGCTGTTGGAAGCGGCGCGTGCTTACTGGAACGCATTGGCCAGCGAGAAAAAATTGGCGTTTCGTTTCCACCATATTTCGACTGACGAGGTATATGGCGATCTCCATTCCATAGATGATTTCTTCACCGAAACCACGCCGTATGCGCCAAGCAGCCCTTATTCCGCATCGAAAGCCAGCAGCGATCATCTTGTCCGCGCCTGGCTGCGTACCTACGGTCTGCCAACGCTGATTACCAATTGTTCTAACAACTATGGTCCGTACCATTTCCCGGAAAAACTGATTCCGCTGATGATCCTCAACGCACTGGCGGGGAAACCGTTGCCGGTGTACGGCAATGGTCAACAGATCCGTGACTGGTTGTATGTAGAAGATCACGCGAGGGCGCTCTATTGCGTGGCGACGGCGGGCGTGGTTGGAGAAACCTATAATATTGGTGGTCATAACGAGCGTAAAAACCTGGATGTTGTCGAAACAGTTTGCAGCCTGCTGGAAGAGCTGGCGCCGCATAAACCGCAGGGCATTGCACAGTACCGCGATTTGATCGCTTTTGTGGACGATCGCCCTGGCCATGATTTGCGTTACGCCATTGACGCTTCAAAAATTGCGCGTGAACTAGGTTGGATGCCGCAGGAAACGTTTGAAAGCGGAATGCGCAAAACCGTGCAGTGGTATCTGGATAATCAGGCATGGTGGAAACCCGTGCAGGACGGCAGTTACCAGGGCGAACGTTTAGGTCTGAAGGGCTAACAGCCTGGTTTTGGCTCCCGGAGGAGACAACGCATGAAAGGTATCATTCTGGCGGGTGGCTCAGGTACTCGCCTGTATCCCATTACGCGTGGCGTATCGAAGCAGCTATTGCCCATTTACGATAAGCCGATGATTTACTACCCGCTATCAGTACTAATGCTGGCGGGAATTCGCGAAATCCTGATTATCACTACACCGGAAGATAAAGGCTATTTCCAGCGTCTGCTGGGTGATGGGTCTGAGTTCGGCATTGAACTGCACTATGCTGAGCAGCCGAGCCCGGATGGATTAGCGCAGGCTTTTATTATCGGTGAAACGTTTCTCAACGGTGAACCATCGTGCCTGGTGCTAGGGGACAACATCTTCTTTGGTCAGGGATTCAGTCCAAAACTGCGTCATGTCGCTGCCAGAACGCAAGGCGCGACGGTGTTTGGTTATCAGGTAATGGACCCTGAGCGATTTGGTGTGGTTGAGTTTGATGACAATTTTCGCGCAGTCTCTCTGGAAGAGAAGCCGAAAGTACCAAAGTCCAACTGGGCGGTGACCGGGCTCTATTTCTATGACAGCAAAGTGGTGGAATACGCAAAACGCGTGAAACCTTCTGAGCGTGGGGAGCTGGAGATTACGTCTATCAACCAAATGTATCTTGATGACGGACATCTGACGGTCGAATTGCTTGGGCGTGGCTTTGCCTGGCTGGATACCGGTACGCATGACAGTTTGATCGAAGCGAGCACGTTTGTGCAGACGGTGGAGAAACGTCAGGGCTTTAAAATAGCCTGTCTGGAAGAAATCGCCTGGCGTAACGGCTGGCTGGATGACGAAGGCGTGAAGCGTGCCGCCAGTTCGCTGGCCAAAACGGGTTATGGTCAATATCTGCTGGAGCTGCTCCGTGCTCGTCCGCGCCAGTATTGAACCGCTTAGCTGGGAAAATACGTTCTTTGGCGTCAATAGCGCCATTGTCCGTTTTGACCAACGCGCGCCGGTTCTGACCACGGATGCATTGCTGCCCTGGTCGCGGGTACAGGCAAAAATACCTGCCGGTAATACCCTGGAATTAGACGCCCTGCAGCAGTTGGGCTTTTCACTGGTCGAAGGTGAAGTGGATTTTGTACTGCCGGTAACGTGTGCCAGTGGCGACCCCGGCGCGCAGGTCGCGCAATCTTCGGATATCCCTGCATTACGCTATCTGGCAGGACAGGCGTTTGCGCTAAGTCGTTTTCGCGCGCCGTGGTATGCCGCTGATGCCAGCGCGCGTTTTTACGCGCAGTGGATTGAAAATGCAGTACTGGGCACGTTTGACCATCAGTGTCTCGTTTTTCGTACGCCTACAGGGGAGATTCGTGGCTATGTCTCGCTGCGTGAACTGAATGCGACCGAGGCGAGAATTGGCCTGCTGGCCGGGCGTGGCGCGGGTGCAGAACTGATGCAGGCGGCGCTTTGCTGGGCACAGGCTCGCGGAAAAACAACATTGCGTGTGGCGACCCAAATGGGCAACACCGCCGCGCTTAAACGTTACATACACAGTGGTGCGAATGTGGAAAGCACCGCGTATTGGTTATACAGGTGACATGATGATTCCATTTAACGCACCGCCGGTGGTGGGAACTGAACTCGATTACATGCAGTCCGCAATGAACAGCGGCAAACTGTGTGGTGACGGTGGCTTTACCCGCCGCTGTCAGCAGTGGCTGGAGCAGCATTTTGGCAGCGAGAAAGTGCTGCTGACGCCGTCCTGCACCGCATCGCTTGAGATGGCGGCATTGCTGCTGGATATCCAGCCTGGCGATGAAGTTATTATGCCGAGCTACACGTTTGTTTCCACGGCTAATGCCTTCGTTCTGCGCGGCGCGAAAATTGTCTTTGTTGATCTCCGCCCGGATACCATGAATATTGACGAAACGTTGATTGAAGCGGCGATCACCGACAAAACCCGCGTTATTGTGCCGGTACATTACGCGGGCGTGGCCTGTGAAATGGATACCATTATGGCGCTGGCCGATAAACATAACCTGTATGTGGTGGAAGATGCGGCTCAGGGCGTCATGTCGACTTACAAAGGTCGTGCGCTGGGGACGATTGGCCACATCGGCTGCTTTAGCTTTCATGAGACCAAAAACTACACCGCAGGCGGTGAGGGCGGCGCGACGCTGATTAATGATAAAAAATTAGTCGAACGTGCGGAGATCATCCGTGAAAAAGGGACGAATCGCAGTCAGTTTTTTCGCGGGCAGGTCGATAAGTATACCTGGCGTGATATCGGCTCCAGCTATCTGATGTCCGATCTGCAGGCCGCTTATCTGTGGGCGCAGCTGGAAGCAGCGGACCGTATTAACCAGCAGCGTCTGGCACTGTGGCAAAAGTATTACGATGCCCTCGAGCCGCTGGCGCGCGCCGGGCGCATTGATCTGCCTTCTGTTCCGGAAAACTGCGTGCAGAATGCCCATATGTTTTACATCAAGCTGCGTGATATCGACGATCGCACTGCGTTGATTAACTTCCTGAAAGAAGCTGAAATTATGGCGGTATTCCACTATATCCCGCTGCATGATTGCCCGGCTGGCGATAAATTTGGCGTGTTCTCCGGTGTTGATCGTTACACCACCAAAGAGAGCGAGCGCCTGCTGCGTTTACCGCTGTTCTACAATCTGTCGCCGGTGAACCAACGTACCGTCATTACGACCTTACTCAACTATTTCGCCTAATATGTCGCTTGCAAAAGCGTCCTTATGGACGGCGGCCAGTACGCTGGTAAAAATCGGTGCAGGTTTGCTGGTCGTGAAGCTCCTGGCGGTGTCGTTTGGCCCGGCAGGCGTGGGGCAGGCGGGTAACTTCCGCCAGATGGTCACCGTGCTTGGCGTGTTGGCGGGAGCCGGCATTTTCAATGGCGTCACGAAATACGTTGCGCAGCATCATGACGATCCGAGCCGGCTCCGTAAGGTGGTCGGTACATCTTCCGCGATGGTGCTGGGATTCTCTACGCTGATGGCGGTGATTTTCCTGCTGGCGGCCGCGCCTATCAGTCAGGGGTTATTTGGTCATACACATTACCAGGGGCTGGTTAGGCTGGTTGCGCTGGTGCAGATGGGTATTGCCTGGGCGAACCTGCTGCTGGCACTGATGAAGGGCTTCCGCGATGCGGCGGGTAACGCGCTGTCGTTGATTGTGGGGAGCCTGGTGGGCGTGGCGGCTTATTATGGCTGTTATCGCCTGGGAGGATATGAAGGCGCCTTGCTGGGTCTGGCACTGGTACCTGCGCTGGTTGTTATCCCTGCCGCTATTATGCTGGTTAAGCGCGGGGCGATCCCCCTGCATTATCTGAAGCCCTCGTGGGACAATGGTCTGGCAGGACAGTTGAGCAAGTTTACGCTGATGGCGTTGATAACTTCCGTAACGCTGCCTGTGGCATACGTGATGATGCGAAATCTGCTGGCGGCGCAGTATAGCTGGGATGATGTGGGGATCTGGCAGGGAGTGAGCAGTATTTCAGATGCTTATCTGCAATTTATCACCGCCTCATTCAGCGTTTACTTGCTGCCAACGTTGTCGCGTTTGACCGAAAAGCGCGACATTACACGCGAGGTGATCAAGTCGTTAAAGTTTGTGTTACCGGCGGTTGCCGCCGCGAGCTTTACCGTCTGGCTCCTGCGCGATTTTGCGATCTGGCTGCTTTTCTCCGTTAAATTTACCGCCATGCGCGACCTGTTCGCATGGCAACTGGTCGGCGATGTGCTGAAAGTCGGCGCCTACGTTTTTGGTTATCTGGTAATCGCGAAAGCGTCACTGCGGTTTTATATTTTGGCTGAAATTAGCCAGTTCGTATTGTTGACGGCGTTTGCCCATTGGCTGATCCCTGTACACGGCGCGTTGGGCGCGGCGCAGGCTTACATGGCAACGTACATTGTCTATTTTTCTCTTTGTTGTGGCGTGTTTTTACTCTGGCGTAGGCGGGCATGACTGTACTGATTCACGTTCTGGGATCGGATATCCCTCACCATAACCAAACCGTGCTGCGGTTTTTCAACGACTCGCTGGCCGCAACGAGCGAGCACGCACGCACGTTTATGGTTGCAGGCCAGGATACGGGGTTCAGTGAGAGCTGCCCGGCATTATCGCTGAGTTTCTACGACGGGAAAAAGGCGTTGGCTGAAGCGGTTATTGCGAAGGCGAAAGCGGATCGCCAACAGCGATTTTTCTTCCACGGTCAGTTCAACATCAGCTTGTGGTTAGCGTTGCTGAGTGGGGGGATTAAATCAGAGCAGTTTTACTGGCATATCTGGGGGGCGGATTTATATGAAGTCTCCAGTGGACTGAAATTCCGCCTGTTTTACCCGATTCGGCGTATGGCGCAGAATCGCGTGGGATGCGTGTTTGCCACGCGGGGTGATCTACACTATTTCGCCGAACAACACCCGCGTGTGCGTGGTGAGTTGCTCTATTTCCCAACGCGGATGGATCCGTCGCTCAATAATATGAGCAGTGAGTGCCCACGCAGCGGCAAGATGACGGTGCTGGTTGGTAACTCTGGCGATCGTAGTAATGAGCATGTAGCCGCGCTACGCGCCGTGCATCAGCAGTTCGGCGACACGGTGAATGTGATCGTGCCGATGGGTTATCCTGCCAATAATACCGCCTATATCGACGAGGTTCGCCAGGCGGGCCTGGCATTGTTTAGCGCTGATAATCTGCAAATTTTAAGCGAAAAGTTGGAATTTGATGCCTATCTGGCATTATTGCGTCAGTGTGATTTGGGTTACTTTATTTTTGCCCGCCAGCAAGGGATCGGAACCCTGTGTTTGCTGATCCAGGCAGGTATTCCGTGCGTGCTCAACCGAGAAAATCCCTTCTGGCAGGATATGGTGGAACAGAATCTCCCGGTATTATTTACCACTGATGAACTCAATGAAGGCGTTGTACGCGAAGCGCAGCGCCAGTTAGCATCGGTAGATAAAAATACAATCACCTTTTTTAGCCCGAATTATCTGCAGCCATGGCATAACGCGCTGCGCGTTGCTTCAGGAGAAATCGTATGAGCCTGATGCAATTCAGCGGTCTGCTGGTGGTCTGGCTGCTCTCCACCTTGTTTATCGCCACGCTGACCTGGTTTGAATTCCGTCGCGTGCGCTTTAACTTCAATGTTTTCTTCTCGTTGCTGTTTTTGCTGACGTTTTTCTTTGGGTTCCCGCTGACCAGCATCCTGGTGTTCCGCTTTGATGTGGCAGTCGCTCCGCCGGAGATCCTGCTGCAGGCTCTGCTATCAGCTGCCTGTTTCTATGCCGTCTACTACGTGACGTATAAAACGCGTCTGCGCAAGCGAGTAGAGAATAAGCCGCGCAGGCCGCTGTTTACCATCAATCGTGTTGAAGCCCATTTGACCTGGATTATCCTGATGGCGATTGCGCTGGTGAGCGTGGGCATCTTCTTTATGCACAACGGGTTCCTGTTGTTCAGACTGCAATCCTATAGCCAGATTTTTTCCAGTGAAGTCTCTGGGGTCGCTTTGAAGCGTTTCTTCTACTTCTTCATTCCGGCAATGCTGGTGGTCTATTTCCTGCGTCAGGACAGCAAAGCGTGGTTGTTCTTCCTGGTGAGCACCGTCGCGTTTGGTTTACTGACCTATATGATTGTGGGCGGAACTCGCGCCAATATCATTATCGCGTTTGCCATTTTCCTGTTTATCGGCATCATTCGCGGCTGGATTTCACTGTGGATGCTGGCCGCCGCGGGCGTACTGGGTATCATCGGGATGTTCTGGCTGGCGCTGAAGCGCTACGGGATGAACGTGAGCGGTGACGAGGCGTTCTATACTTTCCTGTATCTCACGCGTGACACCTTCTCGCCGTGGGAGAATCTGGCGCTGTTGCTGCAGAACTACAACAATATTGAGTTCCAGGGGCTGGCGCCGATTGTCCGTGACTTCTACGTCTTTATCCCCTCCTGGCTGTGGCCAGGGCGGCCGAGTATTGTACTCAATTCAGCGAATTACTTTACCTGGGAAGTGTTGAACAACCACTCGGGTCTGGCGATCTCGCCGACGTTAATTGGCTCGCTGGTGGTGATGGGCGGGGCGTTTTTTATACCGTTAGGCGCGATTGTCGTCGGGTTAATCATCAAATGGTTTGATTGGCTGTATGAATTAGGTAACCGAGAAACTAATCGCTATAAGTCGGCGATTTTGCACAGTTTCTGTTTCGGTGCCATTTTTAATATGATCGTTTTGGCACGTGAAGGGTTAGATTCGTTTGTCTCACGAGTGGTCTTTTTCCTCGTGATTTTCGGTGTCTGTCTGCTGGTGGCAAAATTGTTATTCTGGCTGTTTGATAGCGCGGGACTCATTCATAAACGAATAAAGTCGGTGCCCCGGACACAGGTTGAAGGATCGTAATGACGGATAATAATACTGCGCCGCTGTATTCGCTGCGTGGATTACAACTGATTGGCTGGCGTGATATGCAGCATGCGCTGAATTACCTGTTTGCAGAGGGGCATCTCAGACGGGGAACGCTGGTGGCTATTAATGCTGAGAAAATGCTGACAGCGGAGGATAACCCAGAGATCCGCACACTGATTGATGCTGCTGAATTTAAATATGCAGATGGAATTAGCGTTGTGCGCTCCTTGGGTAAAAAATACCCGCAGGCGCAGGTATCACGCGTGGCGGGGGCCGATCTTTGGGAAGCGCTGATGGCGCGAGCCGGGCAGGAAGGAACGCCTGTTTTCCTGATTGGCGGCAAGCCTGAAGTTCTGGCGCAAACTGAAGCCAAACTACGTGCTCAGTGGCGCGTGAACATTGTGGGTAGCCAGGACGGTTATTTTACGCCGGAGCAGCGTCAGGCGTTATTTGAGCGTATCCACGCCAGCGGCGCGCAATTTGTGACGGTGGCGATGGGCTCGCCGAAACAAGAGATCTTTATGCGTGATTGCCGGAAGATTCATCCCGACGCACTGTATATGGGCGTCGGGGGGACCTACGACGTCTTTACCGGTCATGTGAAGCGTGCGCCTAAAATCTGGCAAAATCTGGGGCTGGAGTGGCTGTATCGCTTACTGTCACAGCCAAGCCGTATCTCTCGTCAACTTCGCTTATTACGCTACCTCCGCTGGCACTATACCGGCAACCTCTGACGTCCTCTCTCCTCTGATAAGTAGCGTTATCTGCTAATTACGCTACTTATTCACAACATTATCGCTGCTTTCTCGCACAATCTATTTATTTTTTGAATGCTTTAATTGCCATTTAAGCGATTTTAGGAAACCATTCGCAACAATCATTGCAGTGCCGCGGTGTTTTTAGCGCCAACCGTTATGCGGTCGGTGCCGTATGGCCTGTGATGGAATAACAAGATGTACCCATAACGAGAACCGGTAGTACCGGACAATATGCAAACACAACAAGAGGATTTATGGCCGAGAACAAACCTGAGCTTCAGCGTGGGCTGGAGGCTCGTCACATCGAATTAATTGCCCTTGGGGGCACTATTGGCGTTGGGCTGTTTATGGGGGCCGCCAGTACCCTGAAATGGGCGGGGCCTTCGGTCTTGCTGGCGTATATCGTCGCCGGGCTGTTCGTCTTTTTCATTATGCGTTCTATGGGAGAGATGTTGTTCCTCGAGCCGGTTGCCGGTTCATTCGCTGTTTACGCCCATCGTTATATGAGCCCCTTCTTTGGCTATCTCACCGCCTGGTCATACTGGTTTATGTGGATGGCGGTGGGGATATCAGAGATTACCGCCATCGGGGTGTACGTTCAGTTCTGGTTCCCGGAGATGGCACAATGGATACCCGCACTGATTGCTGTCGGACTGGTTGCGTTGGCAAACCTCGCCGCAGTTCGTCTGTATGGTGAAATTGAGTTCTGGTTTGCCATGATCAAAGTGACCACTATCATTGTGATGATCGTCATTGGATTAGGGGTGATTTTTTTCGGCTTTGGCAACGGTGGTCAGGCAATCGGCTTTGGCAACCTGACCGAGCACGGCGGCTTCTTTGCCGGCGGCTGGAAGGGCTTCCTGACGGCATTGTGTATTGTTGTGGCGTCTTACCAGGGCGTAGAGCTGATCGGTATTACTGCGGGTGAAGCGAAGAATCCACAGGTCACTCTGCGAAGCGCGGTGGGTAAAGTACTGTGGCGTATCCTGATTTTCTACGTTGGCGCGATTTTTGTTATCGTCACTATTTTCCCGTGGAATGAGATTGGCAGCAACGGTAGTCCGTTCGTTCTGACCTTTGCCAAAATTGGTATCACCGCCGCAGCGGGGATTATTAACTTTGTGGTGCTGACGGCGGCGCTATCTGGCTGTAACAGCGGCATGTACAGCTGTGGGCGGATGCTCTACGCGTTGGCAAAGAATCGCCAGCTTCCTGCCGTTGTTGGAAAAGTATCTCGTCATGGCGTACCGGTTGCTGGTGTGGCTATTTCTATCGCGATCCTGCTGATTGGTTCGTGCCTGAACTACATCATTCCCAACCCGCAGCGTGTGTTCGTGTATGTTTATAGCGCCAGCGTGCTGCCGGGGATGGTGCCGTGGTTTGTGATCCTGATAAGCCAGCTGCGTTTCCGTCAGGCGCATAAAGCGGCGATCGCCAGTCATCCTTTCCGCTCGATTTTGTTCCCGTGGGCGAATTATTTGACGATGGCGTTCCTGATTTGCGTACTAATCGGCATGTATTTTAATGAAGATACCCGAATGTCGCTGTTTGTTGGCATTATCTTCTTACTGGCCGTGACGCTCATTTATAAGGTTTTTGGTCTGAATCGTCATGGTGCAGCCCATAAATTGCGGGAATAAGCGACAAAACGCACAAACCATGACCAAACGATAATTTATTTTAAAAAAGCACTAGACAGAAGACCGAGACCTCCGTAATATCCAGCCCCGCAACGGCGCTAAGCGCCCGTAGCTCAGCTGGATAGAGCGCTGCCCTCCGGAGGCAGAGGTCTCAGGTTCGAATCCTGTCGGGCGCACCATTAAGTTAGGTGCCGGAGCTGCGGTGGTTTTAATACCGCGTAAAAGATTTGCAGTGGTGGCTATAGCTCAGTTGGTAGAGCCCTGGATTGTGATTCCAGTTGTCGTGGGTTCGAATCCCATTAGCCACCCCATTAATTTAAAGTTGTGAAATGCGAAGGTGGCGGAATTGGTAGACGCGCTAGCTTCAGGTGTTAGTGTCCTTAGGATGTGGGGGTTCGAGTCCCCCCCCTCGCACCACGACTTAAAGAATTGAACTAAAAATTCAAAAAGCAGTAAAACGGCGAGTAGCGCAGCTTGGTAGCGCAACTGGTTTGGGACCAGTGGGTCGGAGGTTCGAATCCTCTCTCGCCGACCAATTTTGAACCCCGCTTCGGCGGGGTTTTTTGTTTTCTGATTTCCCCTTCTCAGCCTTTATTCCCGCGAATTACCTGATGTCTTAAAAAGTCCGGATCCATGGTTTTTGCAGTGCAATCGTGGCATGCCTTGTGCAATAATATGCAGGTAGATGCTCATTCCATCTCTTATGTTCGCCATCTGGCCTCATAAACTCAGGAATGATGCAGAGCCGTTTACGGTGCTTATCGTCCACAGACAGATGTCGCATCTTATATGCTAAATCATTCATGATGTGTCGAGACGGCCAGCATGGGAATCCCCCGGAGCTTACAAAGGTAAGTGACAGGGGTGAGCGTGTGCAGCCAACGAAGAGACAGCGTGAAGGATGAAGCATATAGCCTCATCAAACACCATGGACATAACGTTGAGTGAAGCACCCATTTATGTTGTCATACAGACCTGTTTAACGCCTGCTCCAAAAGAGCGGGCGTTTTTTTATGCATCTTGAATGATTTTGTGTATACGATTGCCCGGCAAGCGAAAGCGCCACCGGGCATTCAGGAGTTACTGCGGGGAGTTGTTGTTCTGCAGCGTCAACATCAGGCCATCACGACGCATGGTGGCGGCTTCTTCCGGCTGATGCAGTCTGTCCAGCGCGTCAGCAAGCCAGGCGTAGTCATAGGCATCCGGGCGCTGCTTGAGGGCTGCACGGAAGGCGAGCGTGGCTTCCTGCCATTCGCCGTGCTTCATTAGCGACTGACCCAGCGTGCTCCACAGCAACGGGCGATCGCCGACGGCTTTAATCTGCTGGCGCAGCACTTTTTCTATCTGTTCCGGGTTATTGGTTTTCAGACGCGGGATCGGCAGCACCAGGCGGTCGTCATACTGGCGTTTCAGACCATCAATGATGACCTGCTGCGCCGTATCGTGATCGTCACACTCAATCAGATGTTCAGCCATCGCCACCTGCAGGGCGACCTGGTGACGGGTTTTACGGTTCTGGTTTTTCCACCATGCGCGTAGCCCTTCGCTGCCCTGATCGGCGCGAACCTGATCCATCAGACCAACCCATGCCTGTTGTTCCAGCATAGCGCGGTGCTCGTCATCACCCACGCGCGCTTTCGCCATGGATGGAATGATATCCAGTAGCGAACTCCATGCGCCGGTACGAATGTAGGCCTGTTCAGCCAGACGCAGCACTTCCGGATGACGTGGCGTCACTTCCAGCAGTTTATCAACGCTGTGGCGCGCGGCGTGATTTTCATTACGCGCCAGCTGTAGGCGAACGCGAGCGATTTCTACCGGGATCGTATCATTTCCAGCCAGTTCAGCAGCACGCTCAAGGTGTTGGTTGGCGCGAGCTTCGTCACCGCGCTGCTGAGCCGCTTCTGCCGCCAGCAGGTAATTCACTACCGGCTGTTCTGCGTGATCGGCGTTTTTCGACATCAGCTTTTCAACCTGCTGATAATCGCCTTCTGCCAGCTTGAGCAGCGCCTGCTCGGTTTGCTTACGGGCGCGACGACGCTTCCGACCGACAAACCATCCGCGGGTATGCGCGCCTGTGCGGAAAATTCGGCGCAGTAGCCATTCAATCGCGAACAGGACGACCATGGCGACGATCAGGATGATCACCAGGCCCGTCACGCTGGTTTCAATATTGTAATTATCCGTCTGGATCAGCACGTAGCCCTGATGACCGGCAATCATCGGACCGACAACGATCCCGGCGATCAACAGCACAAAGAGCAATAATACTTTTAGCATCATTATTCTCCTTGCGGCGCAGTTGCCGGAGCGTCTGCTGCAGGTGCAGGTGCTGTGGCGGGTTGTGCCAGTAAATTACGTACGCGGGTCTGCATTAACTTGTCGAGAAGAGCCTGGCTTTGCAGCGTATCCGGTACGTCCATGCTGATGCTTTGTTGGCTCAGCTGGTCTACTTCTTCCAGGAAAGCTTTCGTTGCTGCATCGTCAGTGTCGTAGTAGGCGCGCACCCAGGTGGAGACGTTTTCCAGCGCCTGGCGATATGTTTCTTCCTGATGACGTGGCACGGCCTGGGCGGCTACTAACAAGCGGGAACGGATGTTTTCCCGTAAGTACACGTCCTGGTTTGGTGCCAGCAGCGGGACGGCGGTTTCATCACGACGGCGAACGGTGATAAAGCTGTCCATAAAGTTCTGCCAGCTTTTTTGCAGATTGACGCGCCATTCGCTGATCGAGCTGGAAAGCTCGCTGCTGTCGGAATCCATCGGCGAATCGTCGGTGTCGTTGTCGGCCAGACGCAGGTTATCGATCTGGTTAGATAGCTGATTCACTTTCAGGATAATGCCGTCATAGTCGACCTGAGTCACCGCGGAGAGGCTCGCGATATCGTCGGTAATCGCGCGACGGGCGGCGATCAGGCTCGGATCGTTCATATCCGCAAGGCTGGCGTCAGCGCTTTTCAGCAGCGCTGCGGCGGTAGTAACGTCCTGATCGCTCCATAATTTGCGACCGGCCAGTTTCACCAGAAAATCAGCCTGCGCCAGTAGCCATGTCCCGGCATCGCTGCCGGAGATAGTGGCGACCTTTTGCTGGACTTCGTCAAGCTGTTTGACCAGCGCGGCCTGCTGGCGTGTGGCTTCATCCAACTGCGTTGCCTGCTGTTTAATGATGCCTTCCAGCTCAGCTTTTTGACTCTCTTGCGCTTTTTGCAGCGCCGTCAGCTGGTTCGCCAGCGCATCGCTGGTTGCCGTCTGCGTTGTTGCCTGCTGTTTCCCCCAGCCATACAGCCCAACGCCTGCTGCCAGAGCAATAGCAATCGCCACAGCGCTCAGAATCAGCGCCGTGCTGCTCTTACTCTTTTTTTCAGTATTGACTGGCTGTGACGTGGTTTCCACGGCCTCCCTGGTCTCTTCAACCACGGCGGAGGATTTTTCTTGTTCCGTCATTATGGCATCCCATTATGAGAGTTATTGTAATGCGCGTAGTAGCGCATCGTTGTCGGCGTTATCAGCGACCTTAATATCTTGCCAGCCCAGTTCCCGGGCGAGGTGCGCCAGACGCTCACTGACGACCAGCAGCCGACAGCGTAGTAACCAGTGCTCACGATACCACTGCGGAATGAGCGACCAGAGCTGTTGTAGCATCTCTCCACTGGTAACAACCACCGTGGTCACGCCACGAGATTGCCAGCGCATCGCTTCTTCTGCACCATCGTAATATTTTGCACTGCGTTGATAACATTCACAAAAATCGACATCAGCTCCGCGTGCTGTTAGGGTTTCACCTATCAGCTCACGGCCACCGTTGCCGCGTAATATAAGCGCGCGTTTTCCCGCAATATTTTGTAATTCAGGTAATTGTAGCAAGACTTCGCTAATTTCCCGATCCAGAGGGTAGTGAATATTGAAACCGCTAACGGTGTGCAGCGCCAGCGCCGTTGTGCGGCCAATGGCAAAATAACCCGGAAGTGAGGGCCAGCTTTTCCTCTGCTGCTGAAGCTCAGCATCTGCAAAGGTAACGGCATGCTGCGAAAGGGCGAAGACCAGATCGTTCTCCGTCAGCGCTGACAGTCGGGAAGCAAGCGTTGCCAGTTCCCGACCCGGTGAAAACTCGATGAGCGGAAAACTCCAGGCCACCTGCCCCAGTGCGCGCAGACGGCTCACTAACTCTTCCCCTGCGGGAGACGGGCGGGTGACCAGAATACTCATGCGGGGGCTTCTCCGTTGTAAACTTCAGCCAGAATGGCGCGTGCACCGTTCTCCAGTAGCTCTTCAGCCAGAGAGATGCCCATTTGTTCAGCAGTCTGCGCCGCACCGCGACGCTCTCCGCATACCATCTGCGAACCGTCAGGCGCGCCGACCAGCGCCCGCAGCCAAATCTCACCGTCGATGAGTTCCGCATAACTGCCGATCGGGACCTGACAGCCCCCTTCCAGGCGGGTGTTCATCGCGCGTTCGGCTTTAACGCGTAGGGCGGTCTCTTCATGATTGAGCGGCGCTAACAGCGCCTGAGTGCGCATATCATCCAGTCGGCATTCTATGCCTACTGCGCCTTGCCCGACAGCGGGCAGGGAGACTTCCGGCGGCAGAGCGGTACGGACTCGCGACTCAAGACCTAAACGTTTTAGTCCGGCGACCGCCAGAATAATAGCGTCATAATCGCCGTTATCCAGTTTGCCGAGACGGGTGCCTACGTTGCCGCGCAGCGAACGGATGACGAGATCCGGGCGTCGCTTTGCCAACTGGCACTGGCGACGCAAACTGGATGTCCCGACGATGCTGCCCGCGGGGAGTTCATCCAGCGTGTTGTACTTATTTGAGACGAAAGCATCACGCGGATCCTCTCGCTCGCAAATGGTCACCAGTCCAAGGCCGTCAGGGAATTCAACCGGCACATCCTTCATGGAATGCACGGCGATATCGGCGCGTTTTTCCAGCAGTGCGACTTCCAGCTCTTTAACAAACAACCCTTTCCCTCCAACCTTCGCCAGCGGGGTATCAAGGATCACATCGCCACGGGTTACCATAGGAACCAGTTCCACGATCAGACCGGGGTGGTTTGCCATTAAGGCGTCTTTGACATAATGTGCCTGCCAGAGCGCAAGGGGGCTTTGGCGTGTGGCAATTCTCAAAACATTGTCTAACATGCTTGTTACCGTCATTATCAATCATTGACCATCCTAACATCCTTATCAAAGGGATGTCAGCGTTACGCTCAAACGTAAGTGAGAGGAAAAAGGCGCTGCATCATCACTGGCAGTGAATAATGACGAGAAACCTCCCGACCGTATGAAGGAATTTACACGTAACGAACGGTGCTACACTTGTATGTAGCGCATCTTTCTTTACGGTCAATGAGCAAGGTGTTAAATTGATCACGTTTTAGACCATTTTTTCGGCTGTACAGCATAAAAAAATATGGCCGAAAAACAGGTAACGGTTATTTTTGACATACGGTTTATCCGAATTGATGACGATTATTGTGCGCGCTTGCGCCGCAGCAATCGCCAACATGACGGGTAGCAACATCAGGCGATACGTCTTGTACCTCTATATTGAGACTCTGAAACAGAGACTGGATGCCATAAATCAACTGCGTGTGGATCGCGCGCTTGCTGCCATGGGACCTGCCTTCCAGCAGGTATACAGTCTGCTGCCGACATTATTGCACTACCACCATCCGCTGATGCCGGGTTACCTCGATGGTAACGTTCCCAAAGGCATATGTCTTTACACGCCTGATGAAACCCAACGCCACTACCTGAACGAACTGGAACTGTACCGCGGTATGTCGCCGCAGGATCCTCCCAAAGGCGAGCTGCCGATCACCGGCGTTTACTCAATGGGCAGCACCTCTTCGGTAGGGCAAAGCTGTTCCTCTGACCTTGATATCTGGGTCTGCCATCAATCCTGGCTGGATAGCGAAGAGCGCCAGTTGCTGCAGCGTAAATGTAGCCTGCTCGAAAGCTGGGCCGCCTCGCTGGGCGTGGAAGTCAGCTTCTTCCTGATTGATGAAAACCGTTTCCGTCACAATGAAAGCGGCAGTCTCGGTGGCGAAGACTGTGGCTCGACGCAACATATCCTGTTGCTTGATGAATTCTATCGCACCGCTGTGCGCCTCGCGGGTAAACGTATTCTGTGGAATATGGTGCCGGGAGATGAAGAAGAGCATTACGACGATTACGTCATGACGCTCTACGCACAGGGGGTGTTAACGCCAAATGAATGGCTGGATCTCGGCGGACTCAGTTCGCTCTCCGCCGAAGAGTACTTTGGCGCCAGCCTGTGGCAGCTGTACAAGAGTATCGACTCCCCGTACAAAGCGGTGCTGAAAACGCTGCTGCTGGAAGCCTATTCCTGGGAATACCCCAATCCGCGCCTGTTGGCGAAAGATATAAAACAGCGCCTGCACGATGGCGAGATCGTCTCTTTTGGTCTCGACCCTTACTGCATGATGCTGGAGCGCGTGACCGAGTACCTCACGGCCATTGAAGACCCGACGCGCCTGGATTTAGTGCGTCGATGTTTCTACTTAAAAGTGTGTGAGAAACTGAGCCGCGAGCGCGCCTGCGTGGGTTGGCGTCGTGAAGTATTAAGTCAGTTAGTGAATGAGTGGGGCTGGGATGACGCGCGTCTGACTATGCTGGATAACCGCGCTAACTGGAAGATTGACCAGGTACGCGAAGCGCATAACGAACTGCTCGATGCGATGATGCAGAGCTATCGTAATCTGATCCGCTTTGCGCGGCGCAATAACCTCAGCGTCAGCGCCAGTCCGCAGGATATCGGCGTGCTGACCCGTAAGCTGTATGCCGCCTTTGAAGCGTTGCCGGGTAAAGTTACGCTGGTGAACCCACAGATATCTCCGGATCTCTCGGAACCGAATCTGACCTTTATCCATGTGCCGCCGGGTCGTGCCAACCGTTCGGGTTGGTATCTCTATAACCGCGCGCCTAACATGGACTCGATCATCAGCCATCAGCCGCTGGAATATAACCGCTATCTCAATAAGCTGGTGGCGTGGGCCTGGTTCAACGGCCTGCTGACCTCGCGTACGCATTTGTTTATTAAGGGTAACGGCATTGTTGATTTGCCGAAGTTGCAGGAAATGGTCGCCGACGTGTCGCACCACTTCCCGTTGCGACTGCCCGCGCCAACGCCGAAAGCGCTCTATAGCCCATGCGAAATTCGCCATCTGGCGATTATCGTTAACCTTGAATATGACCCGACGGCGGCGTTTCGCAATCAGGTGGTGCATTTTGATTTCCGTAAGCTGGACGTCTTCAGCTTTGGCGAAGAACAAAATTGCCTGGTGGGTAGCGTCGACCTGCTGTACCGCAACTCGTGGAATGAAGTGCGTACCCTGCACTTCAACGGCGAGCAGGCGATGATTGAAGCGTTAAAAACGATTCTGGGCAAAATGCACCAGGATGCCGCGCCGCCGGATAGCGTTGAGGTCTTCTGCTATAGCCAGCATCTGCGCGGTTTAATTCGCACCCGTGTGCAGCAACTGGTGTCTGAGTGTATCGAATTACGCCTCTCCAGCACTCGTCAGGAAACCGGACGCTTCAAAGCGCTGCGCGTTTCCGGGCAGACGTGGGGACTGTTCTTCGAGCGCCTGAACGTTTCGGTACAGAAGCTGGAAAACGCGATTGAATTCTATGGCGCGATTTCACATAACAAACTGCACGGGCTTTCCGTTCAGGTTGAGACTAACCATGTGAAACTGCCGTCGGTGGTAGACGGTTTTGCCAGCGAAGGGATTATTCAGTTCTTTTTCGAAGAAACGGGTGATGAGCAGGGCTTTAATATCTACATTCTGGACGAGAGTAATCGGGCCGAGGTGTATCACCACTGCGAAGGTAGCAAAGAGGAACTGGTACGCGATGTCAGCCGTTTCTACTCATCATCGCACGATCGCTTTACCTACGGCTCCAGCTTCATCAACTTTAACTTGCCGCAGTTCTATCAGATTGTGAAAACAGACGGGCGCGCGCAGGTAATCCCGTTCCGTACCCAGCCAATTAGCGCCGTTCCGCCAGTCAGTCAGGACAGCGAAACGCCGCTGTTACAGCAGTATTTCTCGTGAGTTAACTTGCCCGGATGCGCGACGCTTACCGGGCCAAAGTAGGCCGGATAAGCGAAGCGCATCCGGCACTAAAACTTAACGGAAACTTACCTCTTCACCCGCCTGCTGCGTTGCCGCCTGTTCCAGCAGATCCCAGAACGTTTCGCCGCTACGGTCGCAGATCCACTCGTCGCCTTTCAGGTCAAAGTGGTAGCCGCCCTGTTTGGTCGCCAGCCACACCTGGTGCAGCGGCTCCTGACGGTTAATAATAATTTTGCTGCCGTTTTCGAAGCTGATGGTCAGCACGCCGCCGTTGATTTCACAATCGATATCGCTGTCGCCATCCCAGTCGTCCAGACGCTCTTCAATGGTCATCCACAGGGTGTCAGCAAGGCGATGAAATTCACTGTCGTTCATTTTCTTATCCTGTTTTTCGTGATGACGGCAGTATAACCTGAAACAAAACGCGTTGCAGATTACAGGCTAACTCTTGCTTTTACGCCTTCTCCTGCGATGATAGAAAACAGAAAGCATGAACTTTACAGGCAACCGATAATGAAAAACGTGTTAAAGCCACTCGCTGTCATTTTTACTCTGTTCAGCCTGACGGGCTGTGGGCTAAAAGGCCCGCTCTATTTTCCGCCAGCAGATAAAACCGCGCCGCCTCCGACCAAGAGCGTTCAGCCGCAATCGCAATCCACCACGCCTGAGAAAAACGATCGTGGGATTAGCGACGGACCTTCTCAGGTGAATTACTGACGGCAGGAATAGAGTTACATTTCTGTACCCGCGTGAACGGAGTGAATGATGCAATTCTCTAAAATGCATGGCCTTGGCAACGATTTTATGGTCGTCGACGCGGTAACGCAGAATGTTTTTTTCTCACCAGAGCTGATTCGCCGCCTGGCCGACAGGCATCTCGGCGTTGGATTTGATCAACTGCTGGTGGTTGAACCTCCGTACGATCCGGAGCTGGATTTCCACTACCGTATTTTTAATGCTGACGGCAGTGAAGTGTCACAGTGTGGCAATGGCGCCCGTTGTTTTGCCCGCTTTGTTCGCCTGAAAGGGCTGACCAATAAGCGTGATATCCGCGTCAGTACCGCGAATGGTCGTATGGTATTAACCGTAACCGACGACGAGCTGGTGCGGGTGAATATGGGTGAACCCAACTTTGAACCCTCGCAGGTTCCGTTTCGCGCCAACAAAGCAGAGAAGACCTATATTATGCGCGCGGCTGAACAGACAGTATTGTGCGGCGTGGTTTCAATGGGGAATCCGCACTGCGTGATTCAGGTTGATGATGTAGATACGGCCACGGTAGAAACCCTGGGACCGGTTCTGGAAAGCCACGAACGCTTCCCTGAACGCGCTAACATCGGGTTTATGCAGGTGGTAAAACGCGAGCATATCCGGCTGCGCGTCTATGAGCGCGGCGCGGGTGAAACGCAGGCCTGCGGCAGCGGTGCGTGCGCCGCCGTTGCGGTCGGTATCCAGCAGGGGCTGCTGGCAGAAGAAGTAAGGGTGGAATTGCCGGGCGGTCGACTTGATATCGCCTGGAAAGGTCCGGGTCATCCGCTGTATATGACTGGCCCGGCGGCACATGTCTACGACGGATTTATTCACTTATGAAGCAACCAGGGGAAGAACTACAGGAAACGCTCATGGAGCTGGACGACCGGGCGGTCGTCGATTACCTGCAACGTAATCCTGAGTTTTTTATCCGTAATGCCCAGGCCGTTGAAGCGATGCGTGTTCCGCACCCGGTGCGGGGCACGATTTCTTTAGTAGAATGGCATATGGCGCGGGCGCGTAATCATATTAACGTGCTGGAAGAGAACATGGCGCTGTTGATGGAACAAGCCAACGCCAATGAAAGCCTGTTCTATCGTCTGCTAAATCTGCAAGGACGGCTGGTGTCGGCCAGCAGTCTTGACGACATGCTGATGCGATTTCATCGCTGGGCGCGTGAGTTAGGCCTGGCCGGGGCGACGGTTCGTCTGTTCCCGGATCGCTGGCGACTTGGCGCACCATCAAAATTCACCCATCTGGCATTAAGCCGTCAGGCCTTTGAACCGTTGCGTATCCAGCGTTTGGGCCAGTCTCGGCATTATCTTGGGCCGCTCAATGGTCCGGAACTGTTGGTCATGATGCCGGAGGCGAAAGCGATAGGCTCGGTGGCGATGTCGATGCTCGGGCAAGATGGATCCCTGGGCGTGATGCTGTTCAGTAGCCGTGACGTTAATCATTACCAGCAGGGGCAAGGTACGCAATTACTGCAGGAAATCTCGCTGATGTTGCCGGAACTGCTGGAGCGCTGGATTGAACGCGTATGACCGATTCACCCCTTTCTCAGGATGTGGCGCGCTTTTTGCGCTATCTGGGCGTTGAGCGCCAGCTTAGCCCGATCACATTGCTTAATTATCAGCGTCAGCTTGATGCCATCATTGCGTTAGCCGGAGAAACCGGTCTGCAAAGCTGGCAACAATGTGACGCTGCGATGGTACGCAGTTTTGCCGTGCGCAGCCGTCGTAAAGGGCTGGGGCCAGCGAGTCTGGCGCTGCGCCTCTCCGCGTTGCGCAGTTTCTTCGACTGGCTGGTTAATCAGGGCGAACTGAAAGCCAATCCGGCAAAAAGCGTTTCCGCGCCGAAAGCGCCGCGTCATCTGCCTAAAAATATCGATGTCGACGACGTTAATCGTCTGCTGGATATCGATCTCAACGACCCTCTTGCCGTGCGTGATCGGGCAATGCTGGAAGTAATGTACGGCGCGGGGCTGCGTTTATCTGAACTGGTTGGGCTGGATATTAAACATCTCGATCTCGACACCGGCGAAGTGTGGGTGATGGGCAAAGGCAGTAAAGAGCGGCGTCTGCCAATTGGCCGCAATGCGGTGGCGTGGATTGAGCATTGGCTGGATCTGCGCGGGCTATTTGGCAGCGATGACGATGCGCTATTTTTGTCAAAACTGGGCAAACGTATCTCGGCGCGCAACGTGCAGAAACGCTTTGCGGAATGGGGTATCAAGCAGGGGCTGAACAGCCACGTACATCCCCACAAATTACGCCACTCCTTTGCGACGCATATGCTGGAGTCGAGCGGCGATCTGCGCGGAGTGCAGGAGTTATTGGGTCATGCCAATCTCTCCACGACTCAAATCTATACCCATCTTGATTTTCAACACCTGGCTTCAGTGTACGATGCGGCGCATCCGCGCGCCAAACGGGGGAAATAATGCGTTTTTACCGGCCTTTGGGGCGCATATCTGCGCTCACCTTTGACCTTGATGACACCCTTTACGATAACCGTCCCGTTATCACTCGCACCGAGCAGGAAGCGCTCGCGTTTGTACAGAATTACCATCCGGCGTTGAATTCGCTGCAAAATAGCGACCTACAGCGCCTACGTCAGGCTGTTCGCGACGCCGAGCCGGAAATCTACCACGATGTTACCCAATGGCGTCACCGTGCCGTAGAGCGCGCTATGCTGGAGGCGGGGTTGTCAGAGGCAGAAGCCAAAATGGGGGCGAATGCGGCGATGATGAATTTTGCCAAATGGCGTAGCCGTATTGATGTCCCGCAGTCAACGCATGACACGTTGAAGGCGCTGGCCCGCAAATGGCCGCTGGTGGCGATCACCAACGGTAATGCGCAGCCGGAACTGTTTGGCCTGGGCGATTATTTTGAGTTTGTGCTGCGCGCCGGTCCCGACGGGCGCTCAAAACCGTTCAGCGACATGTACGCGCTGGCGGCGGAAAAACTGAAAATGCCCGTAGAGGAAATCCTGCACGTGGGCGACGACCTGACGACTGACGTGGCGGGGGCCATCCGTTGCGGTATGCAGGCCTGCTGGATCAAACCGGAAAATGCCGACCTGATGCAAACCGCAGACAGCCGTTTGCTGCCGCATATCGAAATTTCACAGTTGGCATCTCTGACCTCGCTGATATAATCACCAGCAGAACTCTGTATATATACCCAGCTTTTTGGCGGATGGCGCTACGCTTTTCCGCCTTACCTACTTTTACGCGGCGGTGCCAATGGACGTTTCTTACCTGCTCGACAGCCTTAATGATAAACAGCGTGAAGCGGTGGCCGCGCCACGCAGCAACATGCTGGTTTTGGCAGGCGCGGGGAGTGGTAAAACGCGCGTGCTGGTGCACCGTATTGCCTGGTTACTGACGGTTGAGAACAACTCGCCGTACTCCATTATGGCGGTGACTTTTACCAACAAAGCGGCGGCGGAAATGCGCCACCGTATTGGTCAGATCATGGGAACCAGCCAGGGCGGTATGTGGGTGGGTACATTCCACGGTCTGGCGCACCGTCTGCTGCGCGCGCACCATATGGATGCAAACTTGCCGCAGGATTTCCAGATCCTCGACAGCGAAGACCAACTGCGTTTGCTTAAGCGTCTGATCAAGGCGATGAACCTTGATGAGAAGCAGTGGCCACCGCGTCAGGCGATGTGGTTCATCAATAGCCAGAAAGACGAAGGTCTGCGTCCGCATCATCTGCAAAGCTACGGTAACCCGGTTGAGCAAACCTGGCAGAAAGTGTATCAGGCTTACCAGGAAGCGTGTGACCGCGCGGGGCTGGTGGATTTCGCCGAGCTGCTGCTGCGCGCTCATGAACTGTGGCTTAACAAGCCGCATATCCTGCAGCACTACCGCGAACGCTTTACCAATATCCTGGTGGACGAATTCCAGGATACCAACAACATTCAGTACGCGTGGATCCGCCTGCTGGCGGGCGATACCGGCAAAGTGATGATCGTGGGTGATGACGATCAGTCGATCTACGGCTGGCGCGGAGCGCAGGTGGAAAACATCCAGCGCTTCCTCACGGATTTCCCGGGCGCAGAAACCATTCGTCTGGAGCAGAACTACCGTTCGACCAACAACATCCTCAGCGCGGCTAACGCCCTGATTGAAAACAATAATGGGCGTCTGGGTAAAAAGCTGTGGACTGATGGCGTTGATGGCGAACCGATCTCGCTTTACTGCGCGTTCAACGAACTCGATGAAGCGCGCTTTGTGGTCAATCGTATCAAAACCTGGCAGGACAACGGCGGTGCGCTGGAACAATGCGCCATTCTGTATCGCAGCAACGCCCAGTCGCGCGTACTGGAAGAGGCGCTGTTACAAGCCAGCATGCCGTATCGGATCTATGGCGGGATGCGCTTCTTCGAACGCCAGGAAATCAAAGATGCGCTCTCTTACCTGCGCCTGATCGCCAACCGCAATGACGACGCCGCGTTTGAACGCGTGGTGAATACGCCAACCCGCGGGATTGGCGATCGTACTTTAGATGTGGTGCGTCAGACCTCCCGTGACCGTCAGCTAACGCTGTGGCAGGCCTGTCGTGAGCTGTTGCAGGAAAAAGCTCTCGCGGGTCGTGCTGCCAGCGCCTTACAGCGCTTTATGGAGCTGATTGACGCACTGGCCCAGGAGACCGCGGATATGCCGCTGCACGTGCAGACTGACCGGGTGATTAAAGACTCCGGCCTGCGCATGATGTACGAGCAGGAAAAAGGCGAGAAGGGCCAGACGCGTATCGAAAACTTAGACGAATTGGTGACGGCAACGCGCCAGTTCAGCTACAACGAAGAAGACGAAGACTTAATGCCGCTGCAGGCGTTCCTGTCTCACGCCGCGCTGGAAGCAGGTGAAGGGCAAGCGGATACCTGGCAGGACGCGGTACAGTTGATGACGCTGCACTCGGCGAAAGGTCTGGAATTCCCGCAGGTGTTTATCGTGGGGATGGAAGAAGGCATGTTCCCCAGCAAGATGTCGCTGGACGAAGGTGGTCGCCTCGAAGAAGAGCGCCGCCTGGCTTACGTCGGCGTGACCCGCGCGATGCAAAAGCTGACGCTGACCTACGCCGAAACACGTCGTCTGTACGGCAAAGAGGTTTACCATCGTCCGTCGCGCTTTATCGGCGAACTGCCGGAAGCGTGCGTTGAAGAGGTTCGCCTGCGCGCCACGGTCAGCCGTCCGGTGAGCCATCAGCGGATGGGCACGCCAATGGCGGAAAACGATACCGGCTACAAGCTCGGTCAGCGCGTGCGCCATGCTAAATTTGGCGAGGGCACCATCGTCAACCTGGAAGGAAGCGGCGAGCATAGTCGTTTGCAGGTCGCGTTCCAGGGGCAGGGGATCAAATGGCTGGTAGCGGCCTACGCCAGACTGGAAACGGTTTAATCGGTTCGGCTTTGCCGGATAAGGCCAAGCCGACATCCGGCAACCTGTCGGTTAATATTCTGAAATCATAGATAAATAATTCCCCTCTGCTAACCTTTCTGTATAAGGGGAAATTATTACTTTTTCGCCATCCGTTGCGTGTTGACGTCAAAATTTTGCTGGCGTAACATGCGCGCACGATTACGCTAAGAGGACATTCGCCTTGGACACACCCAGTAGATACTGGCTCATTATCCTGTCATCCAGGATCAACTCCTAAGGCTATCCCTTTTTGCTGATAGCCTTCGCGGTTGTCAGCGACCTTCTGTTTTTTTCCCGTCGCGCTGAGTCAGGCTGTTTAATGGTCTGAAACCCAATTTGTTTCTGTGTGCCCTCCGAACTGTCCGATAATTTTTTGCATTGGGAGTCCCGGTCATGCTGAGCGCATTTCAACTGGAAAACAATCGTTTAACTCGCCTTGAGGCAGACGAGATCGAGCACCTGGCCAGTTCGGTTTGGGTCGATTTAGTCGAGCCGGATGACGAAGAACGAAACCGTGTGCAAAAGGACTTGGGCCAGAATCTGGCTACGCGCCCTGAACTGGAAGACATCGAAGCATCCGCACGTTTTTTTGAAGACGAAGACGGTCTGCACATTCACTCCTTCTTCTTTTATGAAGATGCCGACGATCACGCGGGTAACTCAACCGTCGCATTTACCATTCGCGAAGGCCGCCTGTTTACCCTGCGCGAGCGCGAACTGCCGGCTTTCCGCCTGTACCGCATGCGTGCGCGTAATCAGGCTATGGTGGATGGCAACGCCTACGAGCTGCTGCTTGACCTGTTCGAAACCAAAATTGAACAGTTGGCGGATGAGATCGAAAACATCTACAGCGACCTGGAAAAACTCAGCCGTGTGATCATGGAAGGGCGTCAGGGCGATGAATATGACGAAGCGCTGTCGACGCTGGCGGAACTGGAAGATATCGGCTGGAAGGTTCGTCTGTGTCTGATGGATACCCAGCGCGCGCTAAACTTCCTGGTGCGTAAAGCGCGTTTGCCGGGCAGTCAGCTGGAGCAGGCGCGTGAGATCCTGCGCGATATCGAATCCCTGCTGCCGCACAATGAATCGCTGTTCCAGAAGGTTAACTTCCTGATGCAGGCGGCGATGGGCTTTATCAATATCGAGCAGAACCGCATCATCAAGATCTTCTCGGTGGTCTCTGTGGTGTTCCTGCCACCGACGCTGGTGGCTTCCAGCTACGGGATGAACTTTGAATTCATGCCTGAACTGCACTGGAGCTTCGGTTATCCAGGAGCGATTGTCTTTATGATGCTCGCGGGTCTGGCGCCGTATCTATACTTTAAGCGCAAGAACTGGCTGTAATGGCTGTGACTTATCCGACCTACGGAGATGTGCTTTTGTAGGCCGGATAAGCGAAGCGCCATCCGGCAATCTTCTAGCTTCGACGAACCCGTCGTTGCGTATAAATCGCATCCATCACGAAAATCGCCAGCGCTACCCAGATAAACGCAAACGTGACCATTTTATCCGCTCCCGGAACTTCACCGTAAAAGGTGACTGCCAGCAGGAACATCAACGTAGGTCCGATATACTGGAAGAAACCCAGCGTTGAAAGACGCAGACGGGTTGCCGCGCCGGTAAAGCACAGCAGCGGAATGGTGGTCACGACGCCCGCAGCAATCAGCAGCAGGTTAAGCGACATAGGGTTTTGCCCCATATGGCTGGTTGAGCTGTCCGCAATGCCAAACAGATAGATGGCCGCAACGGGTAAAAGCCACAGGGTTTCGATCAGCATGCCGGTTTGTGCTTCGACGGCAATCTTCTTGCGCACCAGGCCATAGAAGGCAAAGCTGAACGCGAGTCCCAGCGCGATTATTGGCAGCGATCCAAAGGTCCACAGCTGTACCAGTACGCCGCAGGCGGCTAACAGTACCGCCAGCCACTGCATGCGACGAAAGCGCTCGCCGAGGAATAACATTCCCAGCACAATATTCACCAGCGGGTTGATAAAATAACCCAGGCTGGCTTCCAGCATATGGTGATTATTGACCGCCCAAATGAACAGCAGCCAGTTTCCGCCGATGAGCACGGCAGAGAGCGCCAGCAGGAAAATCTTCTTTGGCGTTTGTAGTAGCGTTTTGACGCCCGACCACTGGCGACTGATGCTCATCAGTACCACCATAAAGAAAAACGACCAGATGACGCGGTGCGTCAGGATCTCATCTGCTGGGACATAGTAAATCAGCTTGAAGTAGGCAGGAGCGATACCCCAAATAAAATAAGCAGCAAGAGCGAGTAACACGCCCTGCCGCGTTTGTTTAGCATCCATCGGGAAAACTCATTGCAGAAATGTAACAGCAGTTTACCTTTTTTTGGACACTTACCCCACCATATAAGTGGCGGTTGCGCTGGCAATATAAAGTTGTTCTTCGTTATGCAATTCCACGCGCGCAACGGCGACTTTATTACCCGCCCGCAGCAGGCTACTGGTGGCGGTAAAGCGATTCCCTCTTCCCGGACGCAGGTAATCAACGCGTAAATCGATTGTTCCCATACGTGACATCCGCTGACGCAGCTCATCCTCGCTGATCGTTTCATGGCGGGTCAGCGTACTCCCAACGCACACCAGCCCAGCAGCGACGTCCAGCGCCGAGGCGATCACGCCGCCATGCAGAATGCTTTGCGCCCAGTTGCCGACCATCATCGGTTGGTTATTAAAGGCTAATTGAGCAAATTCTTTCTCATAGCGTTCAAGCTCCAGTCCCAGCGCCCGATTAAACGGCATATGATAGACAAACATTTCACCCACTAACTTCAGCGCTTCCTCAGCAGTAAGTACGGCAGACATACGATCCCTACACCTCAATGGTTAATGAAATGTTGATATTATGCTTATTATTTGTTGTTTTCTACTTTAAGACCGGATGACTAACGAGGAAATCGCTAAGTATGTATACCCGTCATACTTCAAGTTGCATGTGCGTTGGCAGCGTCTGCTCACCCCAGTCACTTACTTTAGTAAGCTCCTGGGGTTTACAGACTTGCCGCCTTCCTGCAATTTGAATTATTTAGGGTATAGAATGCTTGCCAGATAATTATACAATTCATCAATATTTTGGTTCAGGAGAACATTACCGATGCGGGCGATTCTGGGATGGTTACTACCAGCAGTCATGCTGCCGTTGACCGCTTATGCGCAGGAAGCGACAGTGAAAGAGATTCATGATGCACCGGCGGTTCGCGGCAGTATTATCGCTAACATGCTGCAGGAACATGACAACCCTTTCACGCTTTACCCTTATGACACCAACTATCTCATCTACACCAATACCAGCGACATGAACAAAGAGGCGATCAGCAGCTATAGCTGGTCCGAAAATGCGCGCAAAGATGAGGTTAAGTTTCAGCTAAGCCTGGCGTTTCCGCTCTGGCGTGGGATATTAGGGCCGAATTCGGTACTCGGCGGCTCTTATACCCAAAAGTCATGGTGGCAGCTTTCGAACAGTGAAGAGTCCTCACCGTTTCGCGAGACCAACTATGAACCGCAATTGTTCCTTGGTTTTGCCACCGACTATCGCTTTGCCGGTTGGACGCTCCGTGATATCGAAATGGGTTATAACCATGACTCCAACGGCCGTTCCGATCCTACTTCGCGTAGCTGGAACCGTCTTTACACCCGACTGATGGCTGAAAATGGTAACTGGCTGGTGGAAGTTAAGCCGTGGTACGTTATTGGAAGCACCGACGATAACCCTGATATCACCAAATATATGGGCTACTATCAGTTGAAAATGGGCTATCACCTGGGTGACGCGGTCATCAGTGTGAAAGGTCAGTACAACTGGAATACCGGCTATGGCGGCGCAGAGCTTGGTGCCAGCTATCCTATTACGAAACATGTGCGTCTTTACACCCAGGTGTACAGCGGTTACGGCGAATCGCTGATTGACTACAACTTCAATCAGACTCGTGTTGGCGTGGGTGTGATGCTCAACGATATCTTCTGACAGATATTGAGAGTATTTTAATCATTGCAGTTTCTCTCTCAGGCGCTGAAAATAGCGCCTGTTTTTATTTCAGGCTAATGGGGTTAATGTGGCGCAGGCGGAAGTGTTGAATCTGGAAATGGGCGCTAAACAGGTTTTGCAGGAAACCTTTGGCTACCAACAGTTTCGCCCCGGTCAGGAAGAAATCATTGATACCGTGATCTCTGGTCGCGACTGCCTGGTCGTTATGCCGACCGGTGGCGGTAAATCCCTGTGCTATCAAATTCCCGCATTATTGCTTAACGGGCTCACCGTTGTTGTTTCTCCGCTGATTTCCCTGATGAAAGATCAGGTCGATCAACTGCTGGCCAACGGCGTGGCGGCTGCGTGTCTGAACTCCACCCAAAGTCGTGAGCAGCAGCTTGAGGTCATGGCAGGTTGTCGCAGCGGGCAGATTCGCTTGTTGTACATTGCGCCAGAACGTCTGATGCTGGATAACTTCCTTGAAAATCTGGCGCACTGGAATCCGGTATTGCTGGCCGTTGATGAAGCGCACTGTATCTCGCAGTGGGGGCATGATTTCCGCCCGGAATACGCCGCGCTGGGACAGTTGCGCCAGCGTTTCCCGAGCCTGCCGTTTGTGGCGCTGACCGCAACGGCGGATGAAACCACCCGGCTGGATATTGTGCGTCTGCTGGGGCTCAACGATCCGTTAATTCAGATCAGCAGCTTTGACCGCCCGAATATTCGCTACATGCTGATGGAGAAATTTAAGCCGCTCGATCAGCTGATGCGCTACGTGCAAGAGCAGCGCGGTAAGTCTGGAATTATCTACTGCAACAGCCGCGCCAAAGTTGAAGATACCGCCGCGCGTTTGCAAAGCCGGGGTATCAGCGCCGGGGCTTATCATGCCGGGCTGGAAAACGCCGTACGCGCTGAAGTGCAGGAGAAATTCCAGCGCGATGACCTGCAAATCGTGGTAGCGACCGTGGCGTTCGGTATGGGAATCAACAAACCTAACGTACGCTTCGTGGTGCATTTCGATATTCCGCGCAATATCGAATCCTATTACCAGGAAACAGGCCGTGCCGGACGTGACGGCCTGCCGGCGGAAGCGATGCTGTTTTACGATCCGGCGGATATGGCATGGCTGCGCCGTTGCCTTGAAGAAAAACCCACAGGACAGCTGCTGGATATCGAACGGCACAAGCTCAATGCGATGGGGGCATTTGCCGAGGCGCAAACCTGTCGTCGTCTGGTGCTGCTGAACTATTTTGGCGAAGGGCGGCAGGAGCCCTGTGGTAACTGCGACATCTGCCTCGATCCGCCAAAACAGTACGACGGACTTATGGATGCGCGCAAAGCGCTGTCGACTATCTACCGTGTGAATCAACGCTTTGGTATGGGTTACGTCGTGGAGGTTCTGCGCGGAGCGAATAACCAGCGTATTCGCGAACTGGCCCATGACAAGCTGCCGGTCTATGGCATTGGCCGTGAGCTAAGCCATGAACATTGGGTTAGCGTTATTCGCCAGCTTATTCATCTTGGTCTGGTGACGCAGAATATTGCCCATCACTCCGCGTTACAGCTAACTGAAGCCGCGCGTCCTGTGCTGCGTGGTGACGTTGCGCTACAGCTTGCGGTACCGCGTATTGTGGCGCTGAAACCGCGTGCGATGCAGAAATCCTTCGGTGGCAACTATGACCGCAAACTGTTCGCCAAATTGCGTAAGCTGCGTAAAGCCATTGCCGATGAAGAGAATATCCCGCCGTATGTCGTCTTTAACGACGCCACGTTGATTGAAATGGCCGAGCAGATGCCGGTTTCGCCGAGCGAAATGCTGAGCGTCAACGGCGTGGGAATGCGTAAACTTGAGCGTTTTGGCAAAGAGTTTATGGCACTTATTCGCGCGCACGTTGATGGTGACGACGAAGAGTAGTCAGCGAGGCAAAAAAGTGCCAGGATGGTGACTCACTGAACTATTCCCCCGCGAGTCATTTTTATGTTAACGCTATTTTTCACCGTTGCGTTGGTGCATATCGTTGCGCTGATGAGTCCCGGTCCCGATTTTTTCTTTGTTTCTCAAACGGCCGTTAGCCGTTCGCGCAAAGAAGCCATGATGGGCGTGCTGGGTATTACCTGTGGCGTCATGGTCTGGGCTGGCGTGGCGCTGCTCGGCCTGCATCTGATTATCGAAAAAATGGCCTGGTTGCATACCATTATCATGGTGGGCGGCGGTCTGTATCTGTGCTGGATGGGTTACCAGATGCTGCGCGGCGCGTTAAAAAAACAGGACGTAGCGGCCCCTACCCCACAGGTTGAGCTGGCACAGAGCGGACGCAGCTTTTTGAAAGGTCTGCTGACCAATCTGGCGAATCCTAAAGCCATTATCTATTTTGGCTCCGTGTTCTCATTGTTTGTTGGCGATAGCGTAGGAACAGGCGCGCGATGGGGCATTTTCGCGCTGATCATCGTGGAAACGCTGGCGTGGTTCACCGTGGTCGCCAGCCTGTTTGCACTCCCGAAGATGCGTCGCGGCTATCAGCGTCTGGCGAAGTGGATTGATGGCTTTGCCGGCGCGCTGTTCGCAGGCTTCGGTATCCATCTGATTATTTCGCGCTAAATTTGTTACCCGCCTGGGCGTCCCAGGCGGAATGCGGTTTATTGCGCAAGTTTCTGTAGCTCATCCTTCGAAAGGCCGGTCATTTCCATAATTGCGTCGGTATCAAGACCCCGTTTGAGCATTGCTTTTGCTACATCAGTAAGGGCAAGGCGCCTCCCTTCTTCACGGCCTATCTGTTTTAGTTGATCCGCCATTGTCATCAGTTTGTCTCCATGCTGCGGCACACGCTGTGCCAGCTTATACAATAATGTTTGAACATCTTGTGTATTCCCTGCTTGCACCATGTAGTTTACCAGCACGGTTAATTGTTGTCCGCTCATCTTCTCCAGCATAAACAGACGGGTAAGTTTATCCAGCAGCTGCGCCATGTCGCGCTGGCGAATGTGTTTTTGTACTAATGTCAGCGCTGCCATACTGCGATGCTGCATGATCTCATCATCTGGAATAACCGTCACATCCACCAACGGGAACGGTGCGCTGTAAAGTTGAAGAGCGGTACCCGAATCCTCAAAGTGATCCAGCCAGTTCATCGAACCTTGCCAGGGGCTTTGCTTGCCATGGTAAAAGAGCACAGGAATAACCAGCGGTAATGTGTCGTTTCCCGCCTCAAGATGACGTTGCATCGCGGCGATGGCGTAGCGCATCAGGCGAAATGACATATGTTTGTCCGGTGAGCTTTGATGCTCAATGAGCACATGTACATAGCCATGCCCGCTGGTGGTTTCCAGTGAGTAGAGAATATCGCTGAAATAGGGGCGCAGATCGTCCTCCACAAAGCTGCCTGATTCCAGGCGGAGCGTTTCCAGCTTGCAGATTTTGATTAACGAGGGTGGAAGATGAAGTTCAATAAAGTCCCGCGCGGTTTCCACGCGGGAGAGGAAGGTCTTAAATACTGAATCATGTGGTGTCGTTGCTTCCGCCATCGTCCATCATCCGTGAGTGGTGAATGTGGCAGCATTCTGGCATTAGCAATCAACGTCTAACAGTGCAGAATGAAAGACTTTTCTCCCTTTGCGGCGAAGTACGAACTGTCATGTTCAGACGCTCTTACAGTTAGCATTTCATTGCGAGCGCCGTTCCATTTGCTAGGCATGCCTTGCCGATGCCAGCAGAGCGCCTATCAGCATAAATAGCGAGCCAAACACTTTGTTGAGCGCCTTCATTTGCTTTGGTCCTTTAATCCAGCCTGCAATGCGCGTGGCCAGCGTCGCGTAACCGATCATCACAATGATATCGACCACGATGGTCGTAACGCCAAGCACCACGTACTGCATCAGCTGCGGTTCCTGCGGCAGGATAAACTGCGGGAACAGAGCGGCAAGAAAAACAATGCTTTTGGGGTTGGTCAAATTAACAAAGACCGCACGTTTGAACAGGCGGCTGCGCGATTGCGTATTCGCCATGGTATTCAGATCGATAGCGCCCGCCGCGCGCCACTGCTGGATTCCCAGCCAAATCAGATAGGCCGCTCCCGCCCACTTCAGCACCTCAAATGCGATCACCGAACGTGAGAATAGCGTTCCCAGTCCTACGCCAACCAGAACGATATGAATGCCCAACCCGGTCTGTAAACCCGCAATCGACGCGCTTGCACCGCGATAGCCGTGACTGATGGCGGTGGTCATGGTGTTGATTGCGCCAGAGCCTGGAGACAAGCTCAAAATAATAGAGGTCAGCAGGTAGGCGAACCACCATTCAAAGGTCATGAGAAACTCCCGGATTGTCTATTTTTATGCCACAATACTCTACTGCCGTTAGGTTGTGTCAGC
This sequence comes from Citrobacter sp. Ce129, assembly GCF_030334545.1. Lineage (NCBI taxonomy): Bacteria > Pseudomonadati > Pseudomonadota > Gammaproteobacteria > Enterobacterales > Enterobacteriaceae > Citrobacter > Citrobacter sp. Ce129. The sequence continues at coordinate 28,302 of NZ_JAOWDS010000055.1, read as the reverse complement.
GACGGCGAAAAAAACGATTTTACTTGGTCAGCGAGGCTGGATACCCGATGTTTCAGCAGCAAAAAGACTGGGAAACAAGAGAAAACGCGTTTGCTGCTTTTTCCATGGGGCCACTGACAGATTTCTGGCGTCAGCGGGAAGAAGCGGAATTTACGGGCGTGGATAATATCCCCGTACATTTTGTTCGTTTTCATGCAGAAAAAAACGATCGCGTCATCGTCGTCTGTCCTGGACGCATTGAAAGCTACGTGAAATACGCTGAACTGGCGTATGACCTGTTTCACTCTGGTTTTGACGTCCTCATTATCGATCACCGTGGGCAGGGCCGTTCCGGGCGTATGCTTTCGGATCCGCATCGTGGTCATGTCGATAACTTTAATGACTATGTCGATGATTTAACCGCCTTCTGGCAGCAGGAAGTGCTACCCGGTCCGTGGAGAAAACGCTATATACTGGCGCATTCTATGGGCGGTGCGATTGCCACATTGTTCCTGCAGCGCCACCCGAATCAGTGTGATGCTATCGCGCTTTGTGCGCCGATGTTTGGTATTGTGATGCGCTTTCCCGACTGGATGGTGCGCCATATTCTGGACTGGGCTGAAGGGCATCCGCGGATCCGAGAAGGCTATGCGATGGGAACCGGGCGCTGGCGGGCGCTGCCATTCGGTATGAATGCGTTAACGCATAGTCGACAGCGCTATCGGCGCAATCTCCGCTTCTATGCGGATGAGCCGCGACTGCGCGTTGGCGGCCCCACATACCACTGGGTTCGTGAAGGTATTCTGGCAGGCGAACAGGTTCTGGCCGGAGCAGGAGACGACGCGACGCCGACGCTGCTGATTCAGGCTGAAGAAGAGCGGGTGGTAGATAACCGCATGCACGATCGTTTTTGTGAACTCCGCGCCGCAGCAGGCCATCCTGTAGAAGGGGGTCAGCCGCTTGTCATCAAAGGCGCGTACCATGAGATCCTTTTTGAAAAGGACGCAATGCGCTCAGTCGCGCTTAACGCTATTGTCGAATTTTTCGACAAGCATAACTCATCCAGCGGAACCCGCTTTGCCTAGAGGTTGAATTTTCTTATGTATCAGGTTGTTGCGTCTGATTTAGACGGTACGCTGCTTTCTCCCGACCATACTTTGTCCCCTTATGCCAAAGAGACGCTGAAGTTATTGACCGCTCGCGGCGTTAACTTCGTGTTTGCGACAGGCCGTCATCATGTTGATGTGGGGCAAATTCGCGATAACCTCGGCATTAAAACCTACATGATCACGTCTAACGGCGCGCGCGTGCATGATTCTGACGGGAATCTGGTGTTTTCGCATAATCTGGATCGCGACATTGCCAGCGACCTGTTTGGCGTAGTGAATGCAAATCCGGACATCGTGACCAACGTTTATCGCGATGATGAGTGGTTTATGAACCGCCACCGGCCGGACGAAATGCGCTTTTTTAAAGAAGCGGTGTTTAACTATTCCCTGTTTGAACCTGCGTTACTGGAGCCTGAAGGCGTCAGCAAAGTGTTCTTCACCACCGATTCTCACGAAAGGCTGCTGCCGCTGGAGCAGGCGATTAACGCCCGCTGGGGCGATCGTGTCAACGTCAGCTTTTCTACGCTTACCTGTCTGGAAGTCATGGCTGGCGGCGTATCGAAAGGTCATGCGCTGGAAGCGGTAGCGAAAGCGATGGGCTACAGCCTGAAAGACTGCATCGCTTTTGGCGATGGGATGAACGACGCGGAAATGCTCTCCATGGCAGGTAAAGGCTGCATCATGGGCAACGCCCACCAGCGCCTGAAGGATCTGCACCCGGAACTGGAAGTCATTGGTCTTAATGCCGACGATGCCGTCCCGCACTATCTGCGTGAGCTGTTTTTGCAATAACTTTTTTGTTCGTTAGTTGACCAGTCGTCAACTAAAAACTTCGCTACAATGGGTGTACCTTCTGTTAAGAGACATCCATTGTGGCGTTACTCATCATTACCACAATTCTGTGGGCCTTTTCCTTTAGCCTGTTTGGCGAGTACCTTGCCGGTCATGTCGATAGCTATTTTGCGGTGCTGGTGCGTGTTGGGCTGGCGGCGCTGGTGTTCCTGCCGTTTCTACGTACCCGTGGGCACAGCGTAAAAACGATCGCGTTGTATATGCTGGTGGGGGCCATGCAGCTTGGTATCATGTATATGCTGAGTTTTCACGCCTATCTGTACCTGACGGTTTCAGAACTGCTGCTCTTTACCGTGCTGACGCCGCTCTACATTACGCTGATTTACGATCTGATGAGTGGACGTCGTCTGCGCTGGAGCTATGCCTTCAGTGCGTTGCTGGCGGTGATTGGCGCAGGGATCATTCGTTACGATCAGGTGACCAGTCACTTCTGGACCGGCCTGCTGCTGGTGCAGTTGTCCAATATCAGCTTTGCCATTGGTATGGTGGGCTATAAACGTCTGATGGAAACGCGGCCAATGCCGCAGCACAACGCCTTTGCCTGGTTTTATATGGGTGCCTTTATGGTGGCAGTAGTTGCCTGGTTCATGCTGGGTAATGCGCAGAAAATGCCTGCAACTACGCTACAGTGGGGAATTCTGGTATTTCTTGGCGTGGCGGCGTCCGGCATTGGTTACTTTATGTGGAACTATGGCGCGACCCAGGTGGATGCGGGTACGCTGGGTATCATGAACAATATGCATGTGCCGGCCGGGCTGTTGGTTAATCTGGCTATCTGGCATCAACAGCCTCACTGGCCAAGCTTCATCATTGGGGCGGCTGTGATAGTGGCCTCACTGTGGGTACATCGAAAGTGGGTCGTTCCGCACTCCGTACAAACGGCAGGTGATCGCAGGCGTGATTCCGCGCTGAGCGAATAAACGCTTCTGTGACCGGCTGTCGCTGCTCGCCATCACGTACGGCGGCGTACAGTCGGCTCCACAATCCATCGCCCAGAGTTTTAGTCACCACCAGACCCTGGCGTTCAAAACTCTCCACCACCCAGTGTGGTAAAGCCGCAATACCCATTCTGGCTGCAACCATCTGAATCAGCAGCAGGGTGTTATCCACGCTCTTTAGCGAAGGACTCACGCCCGCAGGCTGCAGGAAGTGTCGCCAGACATCCAGTCGACTCCGTTGCACCGGGTAAATAAGCAGCGTCTCGCTGGCTAAATCCTCCGGCGTAATTTGCGTTTTGTTGGCCAGCGGATGGTCCGGCGCCAATATCAGACGGACTTCAAAATCGAACATCGGCGAGTAGTGCAATCCGCTGCGCGGCAGGATGTCGGAGGTTAACACCAGATCCAGCTCGTCCTGCTGTAGCGCCGGTTGCGGATCGAACGTCACGCCGGATTTAAAGTCCATCTCCACCTGCGGCCAGTTGGCACGAAAATTCTCCAGCGCGGGCGTCAGCCACTGGATACAGCTGTGGCATTCAATCGCGATTCGCAGCCGGGTTTGCTGTGGTTCGTTGCAAGCCTGCAGCGCACGACCAATTTGCGGCAACACCTGATTAGCTAACTGCAGCAGGATTTCCCCCTGCGGCGTAAAGCGCAGAGGCTGGCTTTTACGGATAAAAAGTCGAAAGCCAAGGCGCTGCTCCAGATCGCTGAACTGGTGAGAAAGGGCGGATTGGGTCTGATGCAACGTTGCCGCTGCGGCTGCCAGAGAACCACTATTCCGCAACGCCTGTAGCGTTTTCAGGTGTTTAATCTCGATCATGAAAGTCCTTCACTTCGGCATGAACAAATTGCGCTTGAGGAATATACAGTAACCGCCAATTATGGATGTGTAAACATCTGGACGGCTAAAATCCTTCGTCTTTTAAATTTATGGTGCGTTGGCTTCGTTTCCCCACCCCAGTCACTTACTTCAGTAAGCTCCTGGGGATGAGTAAACTTGCCGCCTTCCCTAAATTCAAAATCCATAGGATTTACATATAATTAGAGGAAGAAAAATGACAATATTGAATCACACCCTCGGTTTCCCTCGCGTTGGCCTGCGTCGCGAGTTGAAGAAAGCGCAAGAAAGCTACTGGGCGGGAAATTCCTCCCGTGAAGATTTGCTGACAGTTGGCCGCGAGCTGCGTGCCCGCCACTGGGATCAGCAGAAGCAGGCGGGGGTTGACCTGCTGCCGGTGGGCGATTTTGCCTGGTACGATCACGTCCTGACCACCAGTCTGTTGCTCGGCAACGTTCCGGCTCGTCATCAAAATAAAGATGGCTCTGTCGATATCGACACCTTATTCCGCATTGGCCGTGGCCGCGCACCAACGGGTGAACCCGCGGCGGCGGCAGAAATGACCAAATGGTTTAACACCAACTATCACTACATGGTGCCGGAGTTCACCAAAGGTCAGCAGTTCAAACTGACCTGGACCCAACTGCTGGATGAAGTGGACGAAGCGCTGGCGCTCGGTCACAAGGTGAAGCCTGTGCTGTTGGGACCGGTAACTTATCTGTGGCTGGGGAAAGTGAAGGGCGAACAGTTTGACCGCCTGAGCCTGTTGAACGATATTCTGCCGGTTTACCAGCAGGTGCTGGCTGAGTTGGCGAAACGCGGTATTGAGTGGGTGCAGATTGATGAACCTGCTCTGGTACTGGAGCTGCCGCAAGCGTGGCTGGATGCTTTTAAACCGGCTTATGACGCCCTGCAAGGCCAGGTGAAGCTGCTACTGACCACCTACTTCGAAGGCGTAACGCCAAACCTGAATACCATTACTGCGCTGCCGGTGCAGGGGCTGCACGTTGACTTCGTGCACGGCAAAGATGATGTCGCCGAGCTGCATAAACGTCTGCCTGCCGACTGGCTGCTGTCAGCGGGTCTGGTGAACGGTCGCAACGTCTGGCGTGCCGATCTCAGCGAAAAATATGCGCAAATTAAAGATATCGTCGGGAAACGTGACCTGTGGGTGGCTTCCTCCTGCTCTCTGCTGCACAGCCCAATCGATCTCAGCGTGGAAACCCGCCTTGATGCAGAAGTGAAGAGCTGGTTTGCCTTCGCGCTGCAAAAATGTGGCGAGCTGGCGCTGCTGCGCGATGCGTTGAACAGCGGCGATACGGCGGCAATTGTGGAATGGAGCGCACCGATCCAGGCGCGTCGTCACTCTACCCGCGTACATAACGCCACAGTGGAAAAACGTCTGGCGGCGATCACCGCCCAGGACAGCCAGCGCGCCAACGCTTATCCAGTTCGTGCCGAGGCACAGCGTGCCCGTTTTAATCTGCCGGCATGGCCGACCACGACTATCGGCTCATTCCCGCAAACCACCGAAATTCGTGGTCTGCGTCTGGACTTCAAAAAGGGCAACCTGGATGCCGGTAACTACCGCACCGGTATCGCAGAACATATCAAACAAGCGATCGTTGAACAGGAACGTCTGGGGCTCGATGTGCTAGTGCACGGTGAAGCCGAGCGTAACGACATGGTCGAGTACTTTGGCGAACACCTGGACGGTTTCGTCTTTACCCAAAACGGTTGGGTGCAGAGCTACGGCTCTCGCTGCGTGAAGCCGCCGGTGGTGATTGGCGATGTCAGCCGCCCGGAAGCGATCACCGTTGAGTGGGCGAAGTATGCCCAGTCGCTGACCGACAAACCGGTAAAAGGCATGCTGACGGGTCCGGTGACCATTCTCTGCTGGTCATTCCCGCGTGAAGACGTGACGCGTGAAACCATCGCTAAGCAGATTGCGCTGGCGCTGCGTGACGAGGTAGCGGATTTGGAAGCGGCGGGTATTGGCATCATCCAGATTGATGAACCGGCGCTGCGCGAAGGTCTGCCGCTGCGCCGCAGCGACTGGGCAGCGTATCTGGAGTGGGGCGTGGAAGCCTTCCGCATTAACGCGGCGGTGGCGAAGGATGAAACCCAGATCCACACCCACATGTGTTATTGCGAGTTCAATGACATCATGGACTCCATTGCGGCGCTGGACGCGGACGTGATCACCATTGAGACGTCACGCTCTGATATGGAACTGCTGGAATCGTTTGAAGAGTTCGACTATCCGAACGAAATCGGGCCGGGCGTATACGATATTCACTCGCCGAACGTCCCGAGCGTGGAGTGGATTGAAGCCCTGCTGAAGAAAGCCGAGCAGCGTATTCCGGCTGAGCGTCTGTGGGTGAACCCGGATTGCGGCCTGAAAACGCGCGGCTGGCCGGAAACGCGGGCGGCGCTGGCGAACATGGTCAAAGCAGCGCAGAATCTGCGTCAGGCGTAATTCGGTGCCCGGGAAGCGCTGGCGCTTGCCCGGGTTATTGGAAATCGCAACAGTTGTAGGCCCGGTAAGGTGTTGCTGCCACCGGGCAATTAACGTTTATTTCTTCCCGCCGTATTGCGCGAACCACTCCAGCATCCTCTGCCAGCCGTCTTTCGCGGACTCTTCGTGATAGCTCGGGCGATAATCGGCGTTAAAAGCATGTCCGGCATCGGGATACACTACGATTTCCGCTTTTGCATTGGCGGCGCGCAGCGCCTGACGCATTGTTTCAACGGTATCTTGCGGAATACTGGTGTCCTGGCCGCCATACAGTCCCAGAACGGGGGCGTTAAGATCGGTCGCGATATCAACGGGATGTTTCGGCGAGTTGAGGGTTTTATCACCTACCAGCTTGCCGTACCACGCCACCGCCGCTTTTAACTGCGGATTATGTGCGGCATACAGCCAGGTGATGCGTCCACCCCAGCAGAATCCGGTGATCATCAACTGGTGCGCATCTCCTCCGTTGCGGGAGGCCCAGCTGGCGACGTGGTCCAAATCGGCCAGTACCTGAGAGTCAGGCACTTTGGCGACAAGGCCACTGAGTAGCGTAGGGATATCGGCAAAGTCATTGGGATCGCCTTCGCGAAAATAGAGTTCTGGTGCGATAGCCAGATACCCTTCCAGAGCCAGACGGCGGCAAACGTCACGAATGTGTTCATGAATGCCAAAAATTTCCTGCACGACAATAACCACGGGCAGGGGGCCATCGGTCTGTTTTGGTCGTGCGTGATACGCTGGCATATCATCGCCTTGTGACGGTATGGACGTTACCCCGGCGATAATTGCGTTATCCGGAGTGTGGACCGTGGTAGACGTCGGTGGAGATACAGCAGGTGCAAAGCCAGGTTGTCGTGTTGTCATGGTATTCTCCGTACCCTTAAATATTCAGCCAAAAAGCGCATTGTTAACTATAGACACATGCAACGAACCACATTGCCTTAAACGGTCTATCTTTTGTGCAAGGCTTCCTTACATCGCATCATTTATGTGATATGCATCACCATTTTATGGTAATTGAATGCAATTGATTTACATCATAGTGATGACTGTCACGAAAATATGTTTATGCCTTCGGTAAAGTGTGTTTTTGCTTCTTCTGACAAAACCGATTCACAGAGGAGTTTTTATGTCTAAGTCTGATGTTTTTCATCTCGGCCTCACTAAGAACGATTTACAAGGGGCTACGCTTGCTATCGTCCCTGGCGACCCGGAGCGTGTGGAAAAGATCGCCGCGCTGATGGATAAGCCGGTTAAGCTGGCATCTCATCGCGAGTTCACTACCTGGCGTGCTGAGCTGGATGGTAAAGCCGTGATCGTGTGCTCTACCGGTATCGGCGGCCCGTCCACCTCTATTGCCGTAGAAGAACTGGCACAACTGGGCATTCGTACCTTCCTGCGTATCGGTACGACTGGCGCTATCCAGCCGCATATCAACGTGGGTGATGTACTGGTTACCACTGCATCTGTTCGTCTGGACGGTGCAAGCCTGCATTTCGCGCCAATGGAATTCCCGGCCGTTGCGGACTTCGAGTGCACCACCGCGCTAGTGGAAGCAGCGAAATCTATCGGCGCTACCACTCACGTGGGCGTTACCGCGTCTTCTGACACCTTCTATCCGGGACAGGAGCGTTATGACACCTTCTCTGGTCGCGTCGTGAGCCGTTTCAAAGGCTCAATGGAAGAGTGGCAGTCTATGGGCGTCATGAACTACGAAATGGAATCTGCGACGTTGCTGACCATGTGCGCAAGCCAGGGTCTGCGTGCCGGTATGGTTGCGGGTGTTATCGTGAACCGTACTCAGCAAGAGATCCCTAATGCGGAAACGATGAAACAAACGGAAAGCCACGCGGTGAAAATCGTGGTGGAAGCCGCGCGTCGTTTACTGTAATTCTCCCGTCTATTCAAAAAGGCCGACGCGTTCGGCCTTTTTATTTTGCGTAGTGCCTCGCAGGAAATTCCTTTTAAACTGGACGTTTATACAGCACAATTCTATTTTGTGCGGGTAAGTCGTTGCTGTAAGGGGGGCGTTGTGGATATTTCAATTATGATGAGTGCCGTGCTGGCGTTAGCCGCAGGGTTGTTGGTGGGATGGCTCGCAACAAAAGCGCACGCCGACAGGATCCGTGCCGACCTCATCGAAGAGCGACGTGAAATGGATATTGCGCTAAGCGCCGCCCGCCAGCAGCTTTCTCAGGAAGCTCACTGGCGTGATGAGTGCGAACTCCTCAATAACGAATTGCGCAGCCTGCACAGCATCAACACCTCTCTCGAAGCCGATCTCCGTGAAGTCACCACCCGGCTGGAAGCGACGCAGCAGCATGCGGAAGATAAAATCCGCCAGATGATCAACAGCGAACAGCGGCTGAGCGAACAGTTTGAAAATCTGGCGAACCGTATTTTTGAGCACAGTAACCGTCGCGTAGATGAGCAAAACCGGCAAAGTCTGAACAATCTGCTGGCACCGCTTCGCGAACAACTGGACGGTTTTCGACGTCAGGTTCAGGATAGCTTTGGTAAAGAGGCGCAGGAGCGCCATACCCTGGCGCACGAAATTCGTAATCTACAGCAACTGAACGCGCAGATGGCGCAGGAAGCGGTAAACCTGACGCGGGCATTAAAAGGCGATAACAAAACGCAGGGCAACTGGGGTGAGGTCGTACTCACGCGGGTGCTTGAGGCTTCTGGTCTGCGCGAAGGCTATGAATACGAAACCCAGGTCAGTATCGAGAACGACGCCCGTTCGCGGATGCAGCCTGATGTCATCGTCCGGCTACCGCAGGGTAAAGATGTGGTGATCGATGCGAAAATGACGCTGGTCGCCTATGAACGCTATTTTAACGCTGAAGATGAATACACCCGCGAGAGCGCGTTGCAGGAGCACATTGCCTCGGTGCGAAACCATATTCGTTTGCTGGGGCGCAAAGACTATCAGCAGCTCCCGGGGCTGCGCACGCTTGACTATGTGCTGATGTTTATCCCCGTTGAGCCTGCTTTTTTACTGGCCCTCGACAGACAGCCCGAACTGATTACCGAAGCGCTTAGAAATAACATTATGCTGGTGAGCCCTACCACGCTGTTGGTGGCGTTGCGCACGATCGCCAATCTGTGGCGCTACGAGCATCAGAGTCGTAATGCGCAACAAATTGCCGATCGGGCCAGCAAACTTTATGACAAGATGCGATTGTTTGTGGATGATATGTCGGCAATTGGCCAAAGCCTGGATAAAGCCCAGGATAACTACCGACAGGCGATGAAAAAACTTTCTTCAGGCCGTGGAAACGTCCTGTCGCAGGCAGAAGCGTTTCGCAGTTTAGGTGTAGAAATTAAGCGCGAGATTAATCCTGAGCTGGCTGAACAAGCCACTACGCAGGATGAAGAATACCGCTTGCGCTCGGTCCCTGAGACGCAACAGGATGAACCTTACCCTGATGATGAAGCGGTAAATCAGCAATCAAACTAGTTCGTTTGGGGTAGTTGAACCGGGCAGAAGGGTAGGGCAAATTGGCCCAATCTGTTACACTTCTCGAACATTTTTTGGATGAGCAGGCACTGAGATGGTGGATAATTCACAAGAAACGACGCACTTTGGCTTTCAGACCGTCGCTAAAGAGCAGAAAGCTGACATGGTGGCCCACGTTTTTCATTCTGTGGCGTCTAAATATGACGTTATGAATGACTTAATGTCATTTGGCATTCATCGTTTGTGGAAGCGCTTCACCATTGACTGCAGTGGCGTGCGTCGCGGGCAAACCGTTCTCGATTTGGCGGGCGGTACCGGCGATCTGACGGCAAAATTCTCTCGCATGGTAGGCGAAACCGGCAAAGTTGTGCTGGCGGATATCAATGACTCAATGCTCAAAATGGGACGCGAAAAGCTGCGTAATATCGGCGTAGTGGGTAACGTTGAGTACGTTCAGGCGAACGCGGAAGCACTGCCTTTCCCTGACAACACGTTTGACTGCATCACCATCTCTTTCGGTCTGCGTAACGTAACGGATAAAGACAAAGCATTACGCTCCATGTATCGCGTGTTGAAACCGGGCGGACGCTTACTGGTGCTGGAGTTCTCCAAACCGATTATCGAACCGCTGAGCAAAGCTTACGACGCCTACTCTTTCCATGTTCTGCCACGCATTGGTTCCATGGTGGCAAGCGACGCAGATAGTTATCGCTATTTGGCGGAGTCTATCCGCATGCATCCCGATCAGGACACCTTAAAAGCTATGATGCAAGATGCCGGGTTCGAAAGCGTTGATTATTACAACCTGACGGCAGGTGTCGTTGCGCTGCATCGTGGTTACAAGTTCTGACAGGAGATTGGGGATGCCTTTAAAACCCTTAGTGACCGCCGGCGTTGAAAATTTGCTCAACAGCTTTCTGTACCGTTCTCCTGCGCTTAAGTCAGCCAGAACGCGCTTACAGGGCAAAGTTCTGCGTGTTGAGCTCAAAGGATTTTCAACACCGTTAGTGCTGGTGTTTAGTGAGCGCCAGGTCGATGTGCTGGGGGCATGGGAAGGCGAAGCCGATTGCACCGTAATCACACATGCCAGCGTGTTACCGAAATTACGCGACCGGCAGCAACTAACCACGCTTATCCGCAGCGGTGAGCTGGAAGTTCAGGGCGATATCCAGATCGTGCAGAATTTTGTCGCACTGGCCGATCTGGCGGAGTTTGATCCCGCAGAACTGTTAGCGCCCTATACCGGCGATATTGTCGCGGAAGGGGTTAGCAAAGTATTGCGTGGTGGAGCGAAGTTCCTGCGCCATAACATTCAGCGCCAGCAGCGCTATGTTGCCGAAGCGATCACCGAAGAGTGGCGTATGGCTCCGGGTCCGCTTGAGGTTGCATGGTTTGCAGAGGAAACGGCAGCCGTTGAGCGTGCGGTTGAATCCCTGGCTAAACGGCTGGAAAAACTGGAGGCCAAATGACGCCAGGTGAAGTACGGCGCCTTTATTTCATCATACGCACTTTTTTAAGCTACGGCCTTGATGAACTCATCCCCAAAATGCGTATCACGCTGCCGATCCGGTTGTGGCGCTACTCGCTGTTCTGGATGCCCAACCGACATAAAGACAAACCGCTGGGAGAAAGGCTGAGGCTCGCTTTGCAGGAACTCGGCCCGGTGTGGATCAAATTTGGGCAAATGCTCTCTACCCGTCGTGACCTTTTCCCTCCGCACATCGCCGATCAGCTAGCGCTATTGCAGGATCGGGTTGCCCCATTCGATGGGCAAAGAGCCAAAGAACAAATCGAAGAGGCGATGGGTGGGCTACCCGTTGAGGAATGGTTTGATGATTTTGAGATCACGCCGCTGGCATCTGCGTCTATTGCTCAGGTTCACACCGCGCGACTGAAATCGAATGGCAAAGAGGTGGTGATCAAAGTTATTCGCCCGGACATACTGCCGGTAATCAAAGCAGATTTGAAACTGATCTACCGCCTTGCTCGTTGGGTTCCTCGTCTGCTCCCAGATGGCCGCCGCCTGCGACCAACCGAAGTGGTCCGTGAATATGAAAAAACGTTGATTGATGAGCTGAATCTGCTGCGTGAGTCGGCGAACGCAATTCAACTGCGACGTAATTTTGAAGACAGCCCAATGCTGTACATCCCGGAAGTGTACTCCGACTATTGCAGTCAGAATATGATGGTGATGGAGCGCATTTACGGTATTCCCGTTTCAGATGTCACCACGCTTGAGAAGAATGGCACCAATATGAAGCTGCTGGCTGAACGTGGTGTTCAGGTCTTCTTTACTCAGGTATTCCGCGATAGCTTTTTCCATGCGGACATGCACCCTGGGAACATTTTCGTGAGTTATGAGCACCCTGAAAACCCGAAATACATTGGTATTGATTGTGGGATTGTGGGGTCTTTAAACAAAGAAGATAAGCGTTACCTGGCTGAAAACTTCATCGCGTTCTTTAACCGCGACTACCGCAAAGTTGCTGAACTGCACGTTGATTCTGGCTGGGTTCCGCCGGATACCAACGTAGAAGAGTTTGAATTCGCCATTCGTACCGTGTGCGAACCGATTTTTGAAAAACCGCTGGCGGAGATTTCCTTTGGTCATGTGCTGTTGAATCTGTTCAACACTGCGCGCCGATTCAACATGGAAGTTCAGCCTCAACTGGTCTTACTACAGAAGACGTTGCTGTACGTTGAAGGCGTCGGACGACAGCTCTACCCGCAGTTAGATTTATGGAAAACGGCCAAGCCTTTCCTCGAGTCCTGGATCAAAGATCAGGTCGGTATTCCGGCGCTTGTCAGAGCATTTAAAGAAAAAGCACCGTTCTGGGTCGAAAAAATGCCAGAAATACCTGAACTGGTGTATGACAGTTTGCGCCAGGGCAAATATTTACAGCACAGTGTTGATAAGATTGCCCGCGAGCTTCACGCGAATCATGTACGCCAGGGACAATCCCGTTATTTATTGGGCATTGGCGCAACATTGTTGCTAAGTGGAACATTCCTGCTGGTAAGCCGTCCTGAGTGGGGGCTTATGCCGGGTTGGTTAATGGCAGGCGGCGTCTTAGCCTGGTTGATCGGCTGGCGCAAAATGCGCTGAATTTTTCATCGCCCAAGGCAGGTCGTGTAACGTATACTACGGCCTTATTAATTCATCATCTATGACAGAGGAACATGTATGGGTGGTATCAGTATTTGGCAGTTGTTGATCATTGCCGTCATCGTTGTACTGCTATTTGGCACCAAGAAACTCGGCTCCATCGGTTCCGATCTTGGCGCGTCGATTAAAGGCTTTAAAAAAGCGATGGGTGATGATGAGCCTAAGCAAGATAAAACCAGCCAGGACGCTGATTTTACTGCTAAATCCATCACCGATAAGCAGGGCGAAGTGAAAAAGGAAGACGCCAAAAGCCAAGATAAAGAGCAGGTATAATCCGTGTTTGATATCGGTTTTAGCGAACTGTTATTGGTGTTCGTTATCGGCCTCATCGTCCTGGGGCCGCAACGATTACCCGTAGCGGTAAAAACGGTTGCTGGCTGGGTTCGTGCTTTGCGTTCCCTGGCGACTACTGTTCAGAATGAACTGACCCAGGAGCTTAAGCTTCAGGAGTTTCAGGACAGCCTGAAGAAAGTAGAGAAAGCGAGCCTGACAAATCTGACCCCGGAGCTGAAAGCCTCAATGGATGAGCTGCGTGAAGCGGCAGAGTCGATGAAGCGTTCTTACAGCGTGCACGATCCTGAGAAAGCGAGCGATGAAGCGCACACTATCCATAACCCGGTAGTGAAAGATGCGGAAGCGCAGCGAGAAGGGGTTACCCCTGCCGCCGCAGAAAACCAGGCCAGTTCGCCGGAGCAAAAACCGGAATCCACGGGTGCTAAAACGCCAGAGCCAACGGAAAACACTTCCGCAACGTTAATGGATGCAGATAAGAAAGCTGCCGCACCTGTTGTCGAATCCTCCCCCTCGTCGAGTGATAAACCGTAAACATGGCTGTAGAAGATACCCAACCGCTCATTACGCATCTTATTGAACTGCGTAAGCGACTCCTGAACTGCATCATTGCGGTAATCGTGATCTTTCTGGCGTTGGTTTACTTTGCCAACGACATTTACCATATGGTTGCGGCGCCGCTGATTAAACAGATGCCGCAGGGTGCAACGATGATCGCCACCGATGTGGCCTCGCCGTTCTTTACCCCGATAAAGTTGACCTTCATGGTGTCGCTGATCCTGTCAGCGCCAGTGATCCTCTACCAGGTGTGGGCATTTATTGCGCCTGCTTTGTATAAACATGAACGTCGACTGGTTGTGCCGCTGCTGGTTTCCAGTTCGTTGTTGTTCTACATCGGCATGGCATTCGCCTATTTTGTCGTCTTTCCGTTGGCGTTTGGTTTTCTGGCCAACACGGCTCCGCAAGGCGTGCAGGTATCGACGGACATTGCCAGCTATCTCAGTTTTGTAATGGCGCTGTTTATGGCTTTCGGTGTCTCTTTTGAGGTTCCGGTCGCCATCGTGCTGCTATGCTGGATGGGCATTACGACGCCTGATGATTTACGCAAGAAACGCCCTTACGTTGTGGTGGGCGCATTTGTCGTCGGGATGCTACTGACCCCGCCAGATGTCTTCTCGCAAACGCTGTTGGCGATACCGATGTACTGCCTGTTCGAGGTGGGGGTTTTCTTCTCTCGTTTCTATGTCGGTAAGCGACGTACGCGAGATGAGGACAACGAGGCTGAAGAAGCAAAAGAAGCCGAAGCCACCGAGAAAACTGAAGAATAAACTCAACCGCCCGTCAGGGCGGTTGTCATATGGGAGGAAGCATGTTTGATATTGGCGTTAATTTAACCAGTTCACAATTTGCAAAAGACCGGGATGAGGTCGTGGCGCGGGCCTTTGCTGCGGGCGTAAACGGTATGCTTCTGACCGGAACAAACCTGCACGAAAGTCAGCAGGCTTTAAAGCTGGCGCAGCATTATCCACATTGCTGGTCTACGGCTGGCGTGCACCCGCATGACAGCAGCCAATGGCAATCCTCAACGGAAGACGAGATTATCGCGCTGGCAAACCAGTCGAAGGTGGTTGCAATTGGTGAGTGCGGCCTGGATTTCAATCGAAATTTCTCCACGCCGCAGGAGCAAGAACGTGCTTTTGAGGCGCAGCTGCGCATTGCTGCTGAACTGCAGATGCCGATTTTCATGCATTGTCGGGACGCCCATGAGCGTTTTCTGACGTTGCTGGAACCGTGGCTGGACAGCCTGCCCGGCGCGGTGCTGCACTGTTTCACCGGCTCGCGCCAGGAGATGCAGGACTGCGTGGACCGAGGGCTTTATATTGGTATCACCGGGTGGGTCTGTGATGAGCGCCGGGGAATGGAACTGCGTGAGCTGCTGCCGTTTATTCCGGTAGAACGACTGCTGGTAGAAACCGATGCGCCTTATCTACTCCCTCGCGACTTAACGCCTAAGCCGACGTCACGACGCAATGAACCGGCGCACCTGCCGCATATTCTTGAGCGTATTGCCCACTGGCGCGGGGAAGATCCTCAATGGCTGTCAGCCACCATTGATGCCAACGTCAGAACGCTGTTCGAAGTGACCTTCTAACCGCCTTATATTTTTCGAAAACCGGTGTTTTTCACGCTCTGCTTAATCTCTTTATTCAACAGGTTAAGCAGTAGCATGGAACGCGCTTCGCCATCCGGTTCGGTGAAGATCGCTTTTAGCCCTTCAAACGCCCCTTCAGTGATAATCACACTGTCCCCAGGCTGCGGCGTTTGCGGATCCACAATACCTTCAGGCTTGTAGATAGAAAGCTGGTGAATAACGGGAGAAGGGACAGTCGCAGGCGTCGCGCCAAAACGGACGAAATGGCTGACACCACGCGTGGCGTTGATGGTGGTGGTGTGGATCACTTCCGGGTCGAACTCGACAAACATGTAATTAGGGAATAGTGGTTCACTGACTGTGGTACGTTTACCGCGCACTATTTTTTCCAGGGTGATCATAGGCGTCAGGCAGTTCACCGCCTGCCTTTCCAGGTGTTCCTGGGCTCGCTGAAGTTGCCCACGTTTGCAGTACAGTAAATACCAGGATTGCATAATAACTCTTATCCGCTTGTTCTGAGCGCCAGCATAGCAAAAGCCATGAGTTAAGTTAATTATACCCGCCTCAAAGCAGGCTGAAACCCAATGGGTATATACTCCCGGGGCTTATATGTATCGCCAGAGTTCACGCTAATTTAACAAAAATACAGCATCGCAATGATGAACGCCGTATAATGAAGCGCTTACGAAGAGGCCATAATGGACGCCATGAAATATCACGATTTACGCGACTTCCTGACGCTGCTTGAACAGCAGGGCGAGCTCAAACGCATTTCGCTTGAGGTGGATCCCCACCTGGAAATTACTGAAATTGCCGATCGCACTCTGCGTGCCGGTGGGCCTGCGTTATTGTTTGAGAATCCTAAAGGTTATTCAATGCCGGTGCTGTGTAACCTGTTTGGCACACCAAAGCGTGTTGCGATGGGGATGGGGCAAGAAGATGTCTCGGCGCTACGGGAAGTCGGTAAACTGTTGGCGTTTTTGAAAGAGCCAGAGCCGCCGAAAGGATTCCGCGATCTGTTTGATAAGCTGCCGCAGTTTAAGCAGGTGTTGAACATGCCGACTAAGCGGTTACGCGGTGCGCCTTGTCAGCAAAAAATCTACTCAGGCGATGACGTCGATTTAAACCGAATTCCGATTATGACCTGTTGGCCGGAAGATGCCGCGCCACTGATTACCTGGGGGCTAACCGTAACGCGTGGCCCGCATAAAGAGCGGCAGAATCTGGGCATCTATCGCCAGCAGCTGATCGGTAAAAACAAGCTTATTATGCGCTGGTTGTCCCATCGCGGCGGCGCGCTTGATTATCAGGAGTGGTGCGCGGCGCATCCGGGTGAACGCTTCCCGGTTTCTGTGGCCTTGGGAGCAGACCCGGCAACAATTCTGGGCGCTGTTACACCTGTCCCGGATACGTTATCTGAATACGCATTTGCCGGACTGTTGCGCGGCACCAAGACCGAAGTGGTCAAATGTATTTCCAACGATCTGGAAGTGCCTGCCAGCGCTGAAATCGTGCTGGAAGGGTATATCGAACCGGGTGAGTTGGCCCCGGAAGGGCCGTATGGCGATCATACCGGCTACTACAACGAAGTAGATAGCTTCCCGGTCTTTACCGTCACGCACATTACCCAGCGCGAAGATGCGATTTATCACTCTACCTATACCGGACGTCCGCCAGATGAGCCCGCGGTACTCGGCGTGGCGCTGAACGAAGTTTTCGTTCCTATTCTGCAAAAGCAGTTCCCGGAGATTGTCGATTTTTACCTGCCTCCGGAAGGCTGTTCATATCGTCTGGCCGTAGTGACGATGAAAAAACAGTACGCTGGTCATGCCAAACGCGTCATGATGGGTGTCTGGTCGTTTTTGCGCCAGTTTATGTACACCAAATTTGTTATTGTTTGCGATGATGACGTCAACGCACGCGACTGGAATGATGTGATTTGGGCAATTACTACCCGTATGGACCCTGCCCGGGATACGGTACTGGTAGAGAATACCCCAATTGATTACCTGGACTTTGCCTCGCCGGTTTCCGGTCTTGGTTCAAAAATGGGGCTGGATGCCACTAATAAATGGCCGGGCGAAACCCAACGCGAATGGGGACGTCCGATTAAAAAAGATCCTGAAGTAACTGCGCGTATTGACGCAATTTGGGATGAACTGGCCATCTTTAATGACGGCAAAAGCGCCTGAGGCGCGATCGTTTTGCCTATTGATCCGACAGAGAGAGCGCATGACAACCTTAAGCTGTAAAGTGACCTCGGTAGAAGCTATCACTGACACCGTATATCGCGTTCGTTTAGTGCCAGACGCGGCGTTTTCCTTTCGTGCCGGCCAGTATCTAATGGTCGTGATGGACGAAAGGGATAAGCGTCCGTTCTCCATGGCATCAACGCCGGACGAGCAAGGATTCATTGAGCTGCACGTTGGCGCCTCTGAGCTAAATCTTTATGCCATGGCCGTGATGGATCGCATTCTGAAAGACCGGGAAATCAAGGTCGACATTCCGCATGGCGAGGCCTGGCTGCGCGATGAAGACGAGCGCCCGCTGATCCTGATTGCCGGTGGTACAGGGTTCTCTTACGTGCGTTCTATTCTGCTTACTGCACTGGCGCGCAATCCAAACCGCGATATCACCATTTACTGGGGCGGGCGCGAAGAGAAGCATCTCTACGATCTCTCAGAGCTGGAAGCGCTGTCAGTGAACCACCCGAATCTGCGCGTTGAGCCAGTGGTGGAACAGCCTGAAGACGGTTGGCGTGGTCGTACGGGAACCGTGTTAACGGCAGTACTGCAGGATTACGGTACCCTGGCGGAGCATGATATCTACATCGCCGGTCGCTTCGAAATGGCCAAAATCGCGCGCGATCTGTTCTGTAATGAACGCAGTGCGCGTGAAGATCGCCTGTTTGGCGACGCTTTCGCGTTCATTTAAGCGCTGTGCGCCGGAGCCCTTCCGGCGCATCCATTACCCACCTTACTTCCTCTGGCAGGGTGCAAGCCCGGTTTCGTTGTTTCTCTTTTTCAGCACATTTTTAGTAAACACGTTTTTTTCTGTCTATTAATCATAAAACTGAGGTTTTGTGACAGGCCTCTTTTTGTTTAGTAAACAAAATTGGCAAACTAGACAGCATCACATTGCGAGACGCAAACGAGGAAAATCCATGAGGCTCGGACTGGATATCGGCGGGACTAAAATTGAAGCGGTGGTGATTGATAACGCGGGTGAAATTGTTTACCGCGAGCGATGCGCGACACCGAAGCAGAGTTACGGCGATTTTTTCCAGGCCGTGACGGAGATGATTGCTAAGGCAAGGCTGGCCGTTAATCAGCCTTTATCGGTTGGCGTTGGGGTGCCTGGCGCGGTGGATAGCGAAGGTTTGATTAAGAATTCGAACATCCTGGTGCTGAATCAGCAGGCCTTTGCGCAAGACCTTGAGCGAGCATCAGGAATGCCAGTGCCGGTTACCAATGATGCCAACTGCTTTACCCTGTCAGAAGTGATGGACGGCAGTGGGCGTGGGCATAGCGTGGTATTTGGCGTGATCCTTGGTACCGGATGCGGCGGTGGAGTATGCATCGATAACCGATTGATCTCCGGCCCTAACGCCTGTGCGGGTGAGTGGGGGCATAATGCATTACCGCGCTACCACGAATCTCAGGACGGGGCTGGAGTGACTTGCTATTGCGGACAGTTGAACTGTATTGAGAGCTTTATTTCAGGCAGCGGGCTGGAACGCCAGTATTTGAATTACACCGCGCAACATGCGGGTGTGCCACAAATTATGCAACGGGTAGAATCGGGCGATGCAGATGCCTGTTTGTTATGGGAACGCTATTGCGATCAACTGGCGCGCGCGTTGGCAAGCATTGTGAATACGCTCGATCCCGATGTTATCGTGCTGGGAGGTGGGGTATCTAATATTGATACACTGTATTCAGGCTTGCAGGCACGAGTGGCGCAGTACGTATTTGGTAAGCAGTGCCGCACACCGATCGTTCGGGCCCGCCACGGCGACAGCAGCGGCGTACGCGGCGCGGCCTGGCTGGGAGCACAACAAGCCAGCATAAATTAATGAGAGCGAAATGACGAAACCTGTACGCATCAGAGATATTGCCGAAGCGTGTGGTGTCTCGGTTGGCGCTGTTTCCCGCGCCCTGAAAGGGCAGCCGGGGCTGCGTGAAGACACCCGGCTGCGCATTATTTCAGTGGCGCAGCAGCAGGGTTATGATTTTTCTCGCCTGCGTGCAGACAAAATCAAACGTGTCCTGTTTTTACTGCATCGCCAGCACAATATCAGCCGGGCTTTGCCGTTTTACTCTCAGCTGCTGCTGGGCATAGAAGATCGTTGTCGCGAACACGGGATTGCGCTGAGTTTTCTCTCAATCGGCCCTGGTGATGCAGTGAGTGAGCAGGTGATGCTGCATCAGCCTGATGCGCTGATCTGCGCGGGATTTTTTGAGCCTGAATTGCTTGGGCTGCTGCAACAGATGAAATTGCCGTTGGTACTGGTGGATCTCTGGGCGTCGGGCTTACCTTGCGTGAATCCGGACAACACTCAAGGCGGTTATCTGGCCACGCAACATTTGATTGCGCAAGGGCGCAGCCGCATTGCTTTTCTCGCCAGCACGCTCGCGCACTACAGCATCCGTCAGCGCGAGAAGGGTTACCGTCAGGCATTGTATGAGGCCCGTTTGCTAATGCCGCCAGAGTACGACGCCGTTGCACCGCCGTTGCTGGATACCGAGCAATCTCTGGTGGAGGCGGTGAAGGAGTTGCTCAGTCTGCCGGAGCCGCCTGATGCCATTTTTGCCTATAACGATGCGGCAGCGCTGGTTGTTCAGCGGGTGTGTGCACAGCGGGGTATACGTATTCCGGAAGATCTCGCGCTGGTGGGGTTTGATGATATCGATGCTGCGGCCTGGTCGCACCCGCCACTGACCACCATTGCGGTTGATAAAAAGCAGTTGGGGCGTGAAGCGCTGCGTTTACTGCTGGAAGAGAAGCAGGAAGAGAATCTGCTATTGCCGGTGCAGTTAGTGGTGCGCGGTAGTTCAGAGAAATAAAAAACCCGCCCCTGACAGGCGGGAAAAACGGCAACTAAACTTTCTCTCTTCGCCATTGGCACCATAACTGTGTTGGCTGCGCTCATTCACCCGAATCACTTACTACACGTAAGCTCATCGGGATGAATGAGGGACATCCGTGTCCCTCACTGAAAGCAGCCTTCGGCTGTTCAAATTCGTTCCTGACGAATTTGTCATTCACTTGCCGCCTTGTTCTGGCACCAATGGCTTTGAGATAACATTTCGTAGGCCGGGCAAGCGAAGCGCCCCCGGCATGCTTTGATTAAACTCGCTCAAATACCGTCGCGATGCCCTGGCCTAACCCGATACACATCGTCGCGAGGCCAAACTGTACGTCTTTGCGTTCCATCAGGTTGAGCAGGGTGGTGCTGATACGCGCCCCGGAACAGCCCAGTGGATGACCCAAAGCGATCGCCCCGCCGTTGAGGTTGATCTTCTCGTCGATCTGCTCCATCAGCCCCAGATCTTTAATGCACGGCAGGATCTGAGCGGCAAAGGCTTCGTTCATCTCAAACAAACCGATGTCGCTGGTGGAGAGTCCCGCTTTTTTCAGCGCCAGTTTTGAGGCCGGAACCGGACCGTAACCCATGATTGACGGGTCGCAACCCACAACAGCCATCGAACGAATACGGGCACGCGGCGTCAGACCCAGCTCACGGGCGCGGCTTTCGCTCATGACCAGCATCGCGGCAGCACCATCGGAAAGCGCGGAGGAGGTACCGGCAGTGACCGTTCCGCTAACTGGATCGAACGCTGGGCGCAGGGTGGAGAGCGCTTCAACGGTTGTCTCCGGGCGGATAACCTCATCGTAGTTAAACTGTTTCAGCACGCCGTCGGCATCATGACCGCCGGTCGGGATGATTTCGTTTTTAAACGCGCCAGACTGCGTTGCTGCCCAGGCACGGGCGTGTGAACGCGCGGCGAAGGCGTCCTGCATTTCACGGCTGATGCCGTGCATACGAGAGAGCATTTCCGCGGTCAGACCCATCATTCCCGCGGCTTTTGCCACGTTGCGGCTCATGCCCGGGTGGAAATCAACGCCGTGACTCATCGGCACATGACCCATATGCTCCACGCCGCCAATCAGGCACGCCTGAGCATCGCCGGTCATGATCATGCGTGCCGCATCGTGTAGCGCCTGCATGGACGAACCGCACAGACGGTTGACCGTGACGGCCGGAACGGAATGTGGAACTTCCGCCAGCAGCGCGGCGTTACGGGCGATGTTGAAACCCTGCTCCAGCGTTTGCTGCACACAGCCCCAGTAAATATCATCAAGCGCGGCTGGCTCCAGCGCCGGATTACGCGCCAGCAGGCTACGCATTAAATGTGCGGAGAGATCTTCTGCCCGCACGTGACGAAACGCCCCCCCTTTCGAACGGCCCATCGGGGTACGGATCGCATCAACAATTACAACCTGTTCCATTGTGACTCCTTAAGCCGTTTTCAGGCTGCCAACCGGGCGGGCAGGCTCAACCTGGGGATAATACGGTTCGTTATGGCGCGCTTTGTCACGCAGACCGGCCGGAACTTCATACAGCGGGCCAAGGTGCTGATACTGCTGAGCCATATCGAGATACTTCGCGCTGCCAAGCGTATCCAGCCAGCGGAACGTGCCGCCGTGGAACGGAGGGAAGCCCAGGCCATACACCAGCGCCATATCGGCTTCTGCCGGGCTGGCGATAATGCCTTCTTCCAGACAACGCACCACTTCGTTGACCATTGGGATCATCATGCGGGCGATAATCTCTTCATCGCTGAAGTCGTGTTTCGGCTGGCTGACCTCAGCCAGAAGACCGTCAACGGTGGTATCTTCTTCTTTCTTCGGCTTGCCCTTGTTGTCTTCTTTATAACGCCAGAATCCGAGGCCGTTTTTCTGCCCGAAACGGTTAGCATCAAACAGTGCATCTATCGCATCGCGATAATCTTTCTGCATACGCTGAGGGAAGCCTGCGGACATCACAGCCTGTGCGTGATGCGCGGTATCAATACCCACCACGTCCAGCAGATAAGCCGGACCCATCGGCCAGCCAAACTGTTTTTCCATTACTTTGTCGACTTTGCGGAAATCCGCCCCGTCGCGCAGCAACTGGCTGAAACCGGCAAAATAGGGGAACAGCACGCGGTTGACGAAGAAACCGGGGCAGTCATTAACCACAATCGGCGTTTTGCCCATCTGGCTTGCCCAGGCGACTACCTTAGCGATGGTTTCATCCGAGCTTTTCTCGCCGCGAATGATCTCAACCAGCGGCATACGGTGCACCGGGTTAAAGAAATGCATCCCACAGAAGTTTTCCGGGCGCTTAAGCGCGCTGGCCAGCTCGTTGATGGGGATGGTGGAGGTATTCGACGCCAGTACGGTGTCCGGGCGAACCTGATCTTCGGTTTCCGCCAGTACCGCTTTTTTCACTTTCGGGTTTTCCACAACCGCTTCAACCACCACGTCCACACGCTCAAAACCGCTGTAGTCGAGGGTTGGATGGATAGTGGAAATCACGCCCGCCATTTTCAGACCGTCAATTTTGCCGCGCTCGAGCTGTTTGTTCAGCAACTTGGCCGCTTCGGTCATGCCCAGCGTTAATGATTTGTCGTTGATGTCTTTCATGACAACCGGCACGCCTTTCCAGGCCGACTGGTACGCGATGCCGCCGCCCATAATGCCTGCGCCCAGCACCGCCGCTTGCTTTGGTGCCTCAATATTTTTGGTGAGCTTTTTGGCTTTGGCTTTCACGAACTGATCGTTAAGGAAAATCCCAACCAGGGCGCGGGCTTCACTGGTGTGCGCCAGTGGAACAAAGCTTTTATTTTCCAGATTTAGCGCTTCTTCACGACCAAAACGGGCCGCTGCTTCAATGGTTTTTACCGCGGTAATCGGTGCGGGATAATGCTTACCTGCCGTCTGCGCCACCATGCCTTTAGCGATGGTAAAGCTCATAGCCGCTTCAATTTTGCTGAGTTTCAACGGCTCCAGCTTCGGCTGACGTTTGGCTTTCCAGTCGAGGTCACCGTTAATCGCCTGACGTAATACCGCGATCGCGCCATCAAGCAGTTTGTCTTGTTTCACTACGCCATCGACCAGGCCGATTTTTAGCGCCTGCTCAGCACCAACATCTTTACCTGCCGCAATAATTTCCAGCGCGCTGTCCGCACCCAGCATACGTGGCATACGCACGGAACCGCCAAAGCCCGGCATAATGCCCAGCTTGGTTTCCGGCAGGCCAATGCGCAGGTCCGGCGTTGCCAGACGATAATCGGTTGCCAGAACACATTCGCAGCCGCCACCCAGCGCGTAGCCGTTTACCGCTGAGAGGGTCGGAACAGGCAGATCTTCGAGGCGATTAAAGACGCTGTTGGCAAAATGCAGCCACTGGCTCAGTTGTTCTTCAGGCACGAGGAACAGTGAAAGGAATTCGGTGATATCGGCACCAACAATAAAGGCTGCTTTATTAGAACGCAGCAGCAGCCCTTTTAAATTCGGTTGTTTTTCCAGCACATCAAGCGCATGGCCCAGGCTGGCAACGGTGGCCGTGTCGAGTTTATTGACCGAGCCAGGGGCATCGAACACCAGTTCGGCGATGCCATCTTCCAGCCAGTCGAGGTACAGGGTGTCGCCTTTGTAAAGCATGTCAGTCTCCTGAATCCGCAAGGTGATCTGGTCATACCAGATGAATCGAAGTGTGTGTTTTATGTTAAAAAAATGCAAATGAATGATTAAAGAAATGACGATTCGATCACGCTCGGCAGAAATCACGCACTCACAAAGCGATGTGCTAAGATGCGGAGACTTGAGGTCAAAAAACAGAAGGATAGAAAATGGAATCACTGGCCGCACTCTATAAAAATCATATCGTTACCTTACAAGAACGGACGCGCGACGCGCTGGAACGCTTTAAGCTGGATGCGTTACTTATTCACTCAGGCGAACTTGTTAACGTCTTTCTCGACGATCATCCGTACCCGTTTAAGGTCAATCCGCAATTCAAAGCCTGGGTGCCTGTAACGCAGGTTCCTAACTGCTGGTTGCTGGTGGATGGCGTGAACAAGCCGAAACTGTGGTTCTACCTGCCGGTCGATTACTGGCACAACGTTGAGCCGCTGCCGACCTCCTTCTGGACGGAAGAAATTGAGATCATCGCGCTGCCAAAAGCGGATGGTATCGGTAGCCAACTGCCTGCTGCTCGCGGCAATATCGGTTACATCGGCCCGGTTCCGGAGCGTGCGCTGCAACTGGACATCGCGGCCAGCAACATCAACCCGAAAGGGGTGATCGACTACCTGCATTATTACCGCGCCTATAAAACGGATTACGAGCTGGCCTGTATGCGCGAAGCGCAGAAAATGGCGGTGAATGGACACCGGGCCGCGGAAGAAGCGTTTCGTTCCGGGATGAGCGAGTTTGACATCAACCTCGCTTACCTGACTGCGACTGGTCACCGCGATACCGACGTACCGTACAGCAACATCGTGGCGCTTAACGAGCATGCCTCGGTACTTCATTACACCAGGCTGGATCATCAGGCTCCGTCTGAAATCCGCAGCTTCCTGCTGGATGCCGGTGCGGAATACAACGGCTATGCGGCAGACCTGACGCGTACCTGGTCGGCGAAAAGCGACAACGACTATGCGCATCTGGTGAAAGACGTTAACGACGAAGAGCTGGCGCTGATTGCTACCATGAAAGCAGGCACCAGCTACGTGGATTATCACATTCAGTTTCATCAGCGCATCGCGAAGCTGCTGCGTAAGCATCAAATCATCACCGATATGAGTGAAGAGGCGATGGTGGAAAACGATCTTACCGGGCCGTTTATGCCGCATGGTATCGGGCACCCGCTGGGCCTGCAGGTACACGATGTCGCTGGTTTTATGCAGGACGACAGCGGCACTCATCTGGCCGCGCCGTCGAAGTATCCTTACCTGCGCTGCACCCGTGTTCTGCAACCGGGCATGGTTCTGACCATCGAACCGGGTATCTACTTTATTGAATCGCTGCTGGCACCGTGGCGTGAAGGGCAATTCAGCAAACACTTCAACTGGCAGAAAATTGAAGCCCTGAAACCGTTCGGCGGTATTCGTATTGAAGACAACGTGGTGGTCCACGAGAACAATATCGAAAACATGACGCGGGATTTAAAACTGGCGTAATGGACAGTTGGTTAATCCCTGCGGCGCCGGTTAGCGTCGTTGAAGAGATCAAAAAAAGCCGCTTCATTACGTTGCTCGCCCATACGGACGGCGTAGAAGCGGCAAAAGCGTTTGTTGAGTCAGTCAAAGCGGAACACCCTGACGCCCGCCACCATTGTGTGGCGTGGGTGGCGGGTGCGCCCAACGACTCGCAGCAGTTGGGGTTTTCAGACGATGGCGAACCGGCGGGTACGGCAGGCAAACCGATGCTCGCGCAGCTGATGGGGAGCGGCGTCGGCGAGATTACCGCGGTGGTGGTGCGCTACTACGGCGGTATCCTTCTCGGTACGGGTGGTCTGGTAAAAGCCTACGGTGGCGGTGTGAATCAGGCGCTGCGCCAGTTAACGACACAGCGCAAGACGCCATTAACCGAATATACTTTGCAGTGTGAGTACGGTCAGCTGGCAGGCATTGAAGCTTTGCTGGGGCAGTTTGACGGTAAAGTCGTTGCCAGTGATTACCAGGCTTTTGTTCGGCTCAGAGTGGCGCTTCCTTATGCCAAAGTGGATGAATTTTCGGCAAAACTGGCGGATTTTAGTCGTGGTTCATTGCAATTGTTAGCGATTGAAGAATAATCCCCACCTCATTTTAAAGAACTAAGGAAGCGGCAGAGATGCATTTTCGCGCCATCACCCGAATCGTTGGACTACTGGTCATCTTATTCTCGGGGACAATGATCATCCCCGGACTGGTAGCGCTCATCTACCGTGATGGGGCAGGGCGTGCATTTACCCAAACTTTCTTTGTTGCTCTGGCTATCGGCTCTATGCTGTGGTGGCCAAACCGTAAAGAGAAGGGCGAGCTGAAGTCGCGCGAAGGGTTTCTGATAGTCGTCTTGTTCTGGACCGTGCTGGGCAGCGTGGGTGCGCTACCGTTCATTTTTGCGGAAAGTCCTAACCTCACGATAACCGACGCTTTTTTTGAATCCTTTTCCGGTTTAACCACCACGGGTGCGACGACGCTGGTGGGGCTTGATTCATTGCCACACGCGATTCTCTTTTATCGCCAGATGCTGCAATGGTTCGGCGGGATGGGGATCATCGTGCTGGCGGTGGCTATCCTGCCTATTCTTGGCGTGGGTGGTATGCAGCTCTATCGGGCAGAAATGCCCGGGCCGCTGAAAGATAATAAGATGCGCCCGCGTATTGCCGAAACGGCGAAAACACTGTGGCTTATCTATGTATTACTGACAGTGGCGTGCGCGCTGGCGCTATGGTTTGCCGGGATGCCCGCGTTTGACGCCATTGGTCATAGCTTTGCCACAATTGCCATCGGCGGCTTTTCCACACACGATGCCAGCGTGGGGTATTTCGACAGTCCCACGATTAACACCATTATTGCTATCTTCTTGCTGATCTCCGGTTGTAACTATGGCCTGCACTTCTCTTTATTAAGTGGGCGTAGTCTGAAGGTCTACTGGCGCGATCCGGAATTCCGCATGTTCATTGGTGTGCAGTTGACGCTGGTAGTTATCTGTACGCTGGTGTTGTGGATACATAATACCTATGGATCGGCGCTCACGACGATCAACCAGGCCTTTTTCCAGGTGGTGTCGATGGCGACGACCGCCGGATTTACCACGGACAGTATTGCCCGCTGGCCGCTGTTCCTGCCGGTGCTGTTACTGTGTTCTGCTTTTATCGGCGGCTGTGCCGGGTCGACGGGCGGTGGCTTGAAGGTGATTCGTATCCTGCTGCTGTTTAAGCAGGGTAACCGTGAATTGAAACGACTGGTCCACCCGAATGCGGTTTACAGTATCAAACTGGGTAACCGTGCGTTACCGGAGCGAATCCTTGAAGCTGTGTGGGGATTCTTCTCTGCCTATGCGCTGGTCTTTATTATCAGTATGCTGGCGATTATTGCGACCGGTGTTGATGACTTCTCCGCGTTTGCCTCCGTTGTGGCGACGCTGAATAACCTGGGGCCAGGGCTGGGTGTTGTCGCTGACAACTTTGCCAGTATGAACCCCGTGGCGAAGTGGATCCTGATTGCCAATATGCTGTTTGGTCGTCTGGAGGTCTTTACTCTGCTGGTACTCTTTACCCCTACCTTCTGGCGTGAATAATGGAGTAACACGTGAAAACACTGATTCTTTTTTCTTCCCGGGACGGACAAACCCGTGAAATCGCCGAGTATCTGGCTTCTGAGCTCAAAGAGCTGGGTGTTTGGGCGGATGTCGTAAATTTGCATCGTACCGCGGAGCCTGACTGGCAAAATTATGACAGCGTGGTGATTGGCGCTTCGATTCGCTATGGGCATTACCATGCTGCTTTTCAGGAGTTTGTGAAAAAGCATGCCACGCGGCTGAACGCGATGCCGAGTGCGTTCTACTCCGTAAACCTTGTTGCCCGTAAACCGGAAAAACGTACGCCGCAAACCAACAGCTATGCGCGTAAGTTCCTGATGAGTTCGCCGTGGCGACCAGATCGCAGTGCGGTTATTGCCGGCGCTTTGCTGTATCCCCGCTATCGCTGGTATGACCGCGTTATGATCCAACTGATAATGAAGATGTCTGGCGGTGAAACGGATACGAATAAAGAAGTGGTGTATACCGATTGGGAACAGGTCGCAGGTTTTGCGCGAGAAATCGTCCAATTAACCAACAAAACGTTGTCAAAATAAGCGTAAAGAATAAAAAATACGCACTCGGAAGATTATTTTAAATTTCCCCTTGTCAGCCTGAAATAACTCCCTATAATGCGCCTCCACTGACACGGAACAA
>NZ_JAOWDS010000054.1:0-27135 GCF_030334545.1 Citrobacter sp. Ce129 | reverse complement strand
CGTGGTATCACCATCAACACTTCTCACGTTGAATATGACACCCCGACTCGCCACTACGCACACGTAGACTGCCCGGGCCACGCCGACTATGTTAAAAACATGATCACCGGTGCTGCGCAGATGGACGGCGCGATCCTGGTTGTTGCTGCGACTGACGGCCCGATGCCGCAGACTCGTGAGCACATCCTGCTGGGTCGTCAGGTAGGCGTTCCGTACATCATCGTGTTCCTGAACAAATGCGACATGGTTGATGACGAAGAGCTGCTGGAACTGGTAGAAATGGAAGTTCGTGAACTTCTGTCTCAGTACGATTTCCCGGGCGACGACACGCCGATCGTTCGTGGTTCTGCTCTGAAAGCGCTGGAAGGCGACGCAGAGTGGGAAGCGAAAATCATCGAACTGGCTGGCTTCCTGGATTCTTACATCCCAGAACCAGAGCGTGCGATTGACAAGCCGTTCCTGCTGCCTATCGAAGACGTATTCTCCATCTCCGGTCGTGGTACCGTTGTTACCGGTCGTGTAGAGCGCGGTATCATCAAAGTTGGTGAGGAAGTTGAAATCGTTGGTATCAAGGACACTGCTAAGTCTACTTGTACCGGCGTTGAAATGTTCCGCAAACTGCTGGACGAAGGCCGTGCTGGTGAGAACGTTGGTGTTCTGCTGCGTGGTATCAAACGTGAAGAAATCGAACGTGGTCAGGTACTGGCTAAGCCGGGCTCTATCAAGCCGCACACCAAGTTCGAATCTGAAGTGTACATTCTGTCCAAAGACGAAGGCGGCCGTCATACTCCGTTCTTCAAAGGCTACCGTCCGCAGTTCTACTTCCGTACTACTGACGTGACTGGTACCATCGAACTGCCGGAAGGCGTTGAGATGGTAATGCCGGGCGACAACATCAAAATGGTTGTTACCCTGATCCACCCAATCGCGATGGACGACGGTCTGCGTTTCGCAATCCGTGAAGGCGGCCGTACTGTTGGTGCGGGCGTTGTTGCTAAAGTAATGAGCTAATTATTAGTTAATTAGCTTTGAGCTTAAAAAGGGCGCTTCGGCGCCCTTTTTGCTGCCTGCTATTTAGCGATTGTCATATTTATTCGCATTTTTTATTCATTCTCCCGCCGCGTAAATAGCGTTGTGCTATTGTAATCATAACTATTCTCATTTACACTTTGCGCAGAAATTGAACGGGAGCGATCATGTACGTTTGTTTGTGTAATGCGATAAGTGATAAAAAAATACGTCAGGCTGTTCGCCAGTTTCATCCTCAGTCCTTTCAACAATTACGTAAATTTATTCCTGTTGGAAATCAATGTGGTAAGTGTATTCGTGCCGCCCGCGAAGTCATGCAGGATGAATTAACGCAAATGCCAGAATTTAAAGAGATCGCCTAAGTCACACTCTTTTTTTTGACATCCCTGTAGCCCCATCTACGCTCTAATAGTGGAAGCGGAGGGACTATAAAATGAAAGGTGATGTTAAAATCATAAATTATCTCAATAAACTATTGGGAAATGAGCTTGTCGCAATCAACCAGTATTTTCTCCATGCCCGTATGTTTAAAAACTGGGGACTGACTCGCCTCAATGATGTTGAGTACCATGAATCTATCGATGAGATGAAGCACGCTGATAAATATATTGAGCGTATTTTATTTTTAGAAGGGCTCCCAAACTTACAGGACCTCGGTAAGTTGGGTATAGGCGAAGACGTTGAAGAGATGCTGCAATCCGATCTTCGACTCGAACTCGATGGTGCTAAAGACTTACGTGAAGCCATTGCCTATGCCGATAGCGTTCATGACTATGTCAGCCGGGATATGATGATCGAGATCCTGACTGAAGAAGAAGGGCATATTGACTGGCTCGAAACAGAGCTGGACCTGATTGCAAAACTTGGCTTGCAAAACTATCTGCAATCGCAAATTAAAGTCAGCGACTAACTGCCCTGTATCATACTTACCAGACCAATGACAAAACCCGCAGCCGCCAGATATGGCCCAAACGGCAGCGGGTTTTTTAGTACCTGTCTCCCGCACCGGACGCAGGAAATCCCGGTGAGGCAACAGGCCATGCCTGCGGCAAGTAAAACCAACAGTGGTAATGATTCCCAGCGATGCCATGCGCCTAGCGCGGCAAGAAATTTGACATCACCAAAGCCTAACCCTTCCTGACGGCATATCAGACGATACCCCCAGTAGAACAAAGCAAATACCCCATACCCCGCTACGGCACCCCAAAGCGCGTCGGATAACTGCGTCGGTCTGCAGCACTGATGATAAATAAGACCGCCCCACAAAAGAGGGCAGGTAAATTTGTCGGGCAGCAGTCCGGTACGTAGGTCATGGACTAAGAGCAACCCTGATAGCGAAACATAAATCAGCAGAAAGGGAAAATCGATGTACATGGGCAAGCCTCATCTGGAAAAGCGTTTACCCTCGGGTAAACCCGGCGGCTCTACAAGTCCGGGATGTGGGTTATGTTTGCTCTCTTCCAGGGAAAACGCGTTGCACCACAGGACATACAATCAGAGTGGAAGGGGACCCGCATTTGTGAACGAGTGATTAATTTCTACGCGGCACTTGCTTAAGACTGAGATTTACGTATAATGCGCGGGCTTGTCTAATATTGACAGCGGTTCGATATGAGCCACCGGTACTGCGAAAGCAATACCAGACAATGTTCCCAATCGGGGAACTCTGTAAGAACGGTTACACTCTCCCATCAATCGTAATGGGTTTGAGGAGTAACTATTTCGTCTATAAAATAATTGGAGCTCTGGTCTCATGCAGAACCAAAGAATCCGTATCCGTTTGAAAGCGTTTGATCATCGTCTGATCGATCAATCAACCGCGGAAATCGTCGAGACTGCCAAGCGCACTGGTGCGCAGGTTCGTGGTCCGATCCCGCTGCCGACCCGCAAAGAGCGTTTCACCGTTCTGATCTCCCCGCACGTCAACAAAGACGCGCGTGATCAGTACGAGATCCGTACTCACAAGCGTCTGGTTGACATCGTTGAGCCAACTGAAAAAACCGTTGATGCTCTGATGCGTCTGGACCTGGCTGCCGGTGTAGACGTGCAGATCAGCCTGGGTTAATCAGGTCATCGAGCGATTGAGAGGTTGATACAATGATTGGTTTAGTCGGTAAAAAAGTGGGTATGACCCGCATCTTCACTGAAGATGGCGTATCTATCCCAGTAACCGTTATCGAAGTTGAAGCAAACCGCGTTACTCAGGTTAAAGATCTGGCTAACGATGGCTATCGCGCTGTTCAGGTTACCACCGGTGCTAAAAAAGCTAACCGCGTAACTAAGCCGGAAGCTGGCCACTTTGCTAAAGCTGGCGTAGAAGCTGGCCGCGGCCTGTGGGAGTTCCGTCTGGCAGATGGTGAAGAATACACCGTTGGTCAGAACATTAGCGTTGAACTGTTTGCTGACGTTAAAAAAGTTGACGTAACCGGTACCTCTAAAGGTAAAGGTTTCGCTGGTACCGTTAAGCGCTGGAACTTCCGTACCCAGGACGCTACTCACGGTAACTCCTTGTCTCACCGCGTTCCGGGTTCTATCGGTCAGAACCAGACTCCGGGCAAAGTGTTCAAAGGCAAGAAAATGGCAGGTCAGCTGGGCAACGAACGTGTAACCGTTCAGAGCCTGGACGTAGTACGTGTTGACGCTGAGCGCAACCTGCTGCTGGTTAAAGGTGGTGTTCCGGGTGCGACCGGTTGCGACCTGATCGTTAAACCAGCTGTGAAGGCGTAAGGGGATAGCAATGGAATTAGTATTGAAAGACGCGCAGAGCGCGCTGACTGTTTCCGAAACTACCTTCGGTCGTGATTTCAACGAAGCGCTGGTTCACCAGGTTGTTGTTGCTTATGCAGCTGGTGCTCGTCAGGGTACTCGTGCTCAGAAGACTCGTGCTGAAGTAACTGGTTCAGGCAAAAAGCCGTGGCGCCAGAAAGGTACCGGCCGTGCGCGTTCAGGTTCTATCAAGAGCCCGATCTGGCGTTCAGGTGGCGTGACCTTCGCTGCTCGTCCACAGGACCACAGTCAAAAAGTTAACAAAAAGATGTACCGCGGCGCGCTGAAAAGCATTCTGTCCGAACTGGTACGTCAGGATCGTCTGATCGTTGTCGAATCATTCTCTGTAGAAGCGCCTAAAACTAAGCTGCTGGCACAGAAACTGAAAGACATGGCTCTGGAAGATGTGCTGATCATCACCGGTGAGCTGGACGAAAACCTGTTCCTGGCTGCGCGCAACCTGCACAAGGTTGACGTACGCGATGCAACTGGTATCGACCCGGTTAGCCTGATCGCCTTCGACAAAGTCGTAATGACTGCTGATGCTGTTAAGCAAGTTGAGGAGATGCTGGCATGATTCGTGAAGAACGTCTGCTGAAAGTGCTGCGCGCACCGCACGTTTCTGAAAAAGCGTCTACTGCGATGGAAAAAACTAACACCATCGTTCTCAAAGTTGCTAAAGACGCGACCAAAGCAGAAATCAAAGCTGCTGTGCAGAAACTGTTTGAAGTCGAAGTCGAAGTCGTTAACACCCTGGTAGTTAAAGGGAAAGTTAAACGTCACGGACAGCGTATCGGTCGTCGTAGCGACTGGAAAAAAGCTTACGTCACCCTGAAGGAAG
Organism: Citrobacter sp. Ce129; assembly: GCF_030334545.1. NCBI lineage: Bacteria > Pseudomonadati > Pseudomonadota > Gammaproteobacteria > Enterobacterales > Enterobacteriaceae > Citrobacter > Citrobacter sp. Ce129. The sequence continues at coordinate 22,499 of NZ_JAOWDS010000054.1, read as the reverse complement.
GCCAGAATCTGGACTTCGTCGGCGGCGCTGAGTAAGTCGGAGGAGTAATACAATGGCAGTTGTTAAATGTAAACCGACATCTCCGGGTCGTCGCCACGTTGTTAAAGTGGTCAACCCAGAGCTGCACAAGGGCAAACCTTTTGCTCCGCTGGTTGAAAAAAACAGCAAATCCGGTGGTCGTAACAACAATGGCCGCATCACCACTCGTCACATCGGTGGTGGTCACAAGCAGGCTTATCGTATTGTTGACTTCAAACGCAACAAAGACGGTATCCCGGCAGTTGTTGAACGTCTTGAGTACGATCCGAACCGTTCCGCGAACATCGCGCTGGTTCTGTACAAAGACGGTGAACGCCGTTACATCCTGGCCCCTAAAGGCCTGAAAGCTGGCGACCAGATTCAATCTGGCGTTGATGCTGCAATCAAAGCAGGTAACACCCTGCCGATGCGCAATATCCCGGTTGGTTCTACTGTTCATAACGTAGAAATGAAACCAGGTAAAGGCGGTCAGCTGGCACGTTCCGCTGGTACTTACGTTCAGATCGTTGCTCGTGATGGTGCTTATGTCACCCTGCGTCTGCGTTCTGGTGAAATGCGTAAAGTAGAAGCAGACTGCCGTGCAACTCTGGGCGAAGTTGGCAATGCTGAGCATATGCTGCGCGTTCTGGGTAAAGCAGGTGCTGCACGCTGGCGTGGTGTTCGTCCTACCGTTCGCGGTACTGCGATGAACCCAGTCGACCACCCACATGGTGGTGGTGAAGGTCGTAACTTTGGTAAGCACCCGGTAACTCCGTGGGGCGTTCAGACCAAAGGTAAGAAGACCCGCAGCAACAAGCGTACTGATAAATTCATCGTACGTCGCCGTAGCAAATAATTTTAGAGGATAAGCCATGCCACGTTCTCTCAAGAAAGGTCCTTTTATTGACCTGCACTTGCTGAAGAAGGTAGAGAAAGCGGTGGAAAGCGGAGACAAGAAGCCCCTGCGCACTTGGTCCCGTCGTTCAACGATCTTTCCTAACATGATCGGTTTGACCATCGCTGTCCATAATGGTCGTCAGCACGTTCCGGTATTTGTTTCCGACGAAATGGTCGGTCACAAACTGGGTGAATTCGCACCGACTCGTACTTATCGCGGCCACGCTGCTGATAAAAAAGCGAAGAAGAAATAAGGTAGGAGGAAGAGATGGAAACTTTAGCTCAACATCGCCATGCTCGTTCTTCTGCTCAGAAGGTTCGCCTTGTTGCAGACCTGATTCGCGGTAAGAAAGTGTCGCAGGCTCTGGATATTCTGACCTACACCAATAAGAAAGCGGCTGTACTGGTTAAGAAAGTCCTGGAATCTGCCATTGCTAACGCTGAACACAACGATGGCGCTGACATTGACGATCTGAAAGTTACGAAAATTTTCGTAGACGAAGGCCCGAGCATGAAGCGCATTATGCCGCGTGCAAAAGGTCGTGCAGATCGCATCCTGAAGCGCACCAGCCACATTACTGTGGTTGTGTCCGATCGCTGAGACTCTGGAGACTAGCAATGGGTCAGAAAGTACATCCTAATGGTATTCGCCTGGGTATTGTAAAACCATGGAACTCAACCTGGTTTGCGAACACCAAAGAATTCGCTGACAACCTGGACAGCGATTTTAAAGTACGTCAGTACCTGACTAAGGAACTGGCTAAAGCGTCTGTATCTCGTATCGTTATCGAGCGTCCGGCTAAGAGCATCCGTGTGACCATTCACACCGCTCGCCCGGGTATCGTTATCGGTAAGAAAGGCGAAGACGTAGAAAAACTGCGCAAAGTCGTAGCGGATATTGCTGGCGTTCCTGCTCAGATCAATATCGCCGAAGTGCGTAAGCCTGAACTGGACGCAAAATTGGTTGCTGACAGCATCACTTCTCAGCTGGAACGTCGCGTTATGTTCCGTCGTGCTATGAAGCGTGCTGTACAGAACGCAATGCGTCTGGGCGCTAAAGGTATCAAAGTTGAAGTTAGCGGCCGTCTGGGCGGCGCGGAAATCGCACGTACCGAATGGTACCGCGAAGGTCGCGTACCTCTGCACACTCTGCGTGCTGACATCGACTACAACACCTCTGAAGCGCACACCACTTACGGTGTAATCGGCGTTAAAGTGTGGATCTTCAAAGGCGAGATCCTGGGTGGTATGGCTGCTGTTGAACAACCGGAAAAACCGGCTGCGCAACCTAAAAAGCAGCAGCGTAAAGGCCGTAAATAAGGAGCGTCGCTGATGTTACAACCAAAGCGTACAAAATTCCGTAAAATGCACAAAGGCCGTAACCGCGGTCTGGCTGCTGGCGCGGATGTTAGCTTCGGCAGCTTCGGTCTGAAAGCTGTTGGCCGTGGTCGTCTGACTGCCCGTCAGATCGAAGCAGCACGTCGTGCTATGACCCGTGCAGTTAAGCGTCAAGGTAAGATCTGGATCCGTGTATTCCCGGACAAACCGATCACTGAAAAGCCGCTGGCAGTGCGTATGGGTAAAGGTAAAGGTAACGTGGAGTATTGGGTTGCCTTGATTCAGCCGGGTAAAGTCCTGTATGAAATGGACGGCGTACCGGAAGAGCTGGCCCGTGAAGCATTCAAGCTGGCAGCAGCGAAACTGCCGATTAAAACCACCTTTGTAACTAAGACGGTGATGTAATGAAAGCAAAAGAGCTGCGTGAGAAGAGTGTTGAAGAGCTGAACACCGAGCTGCTGAATCTGCTGCGTGAGCAGTTCAACCTGCGTATGCAGGCTGCAAGTGGCCAGCTGCAACAGTCTCACCTGTTGAAGCAAGTGCGTCGTGACGTCGCACGCGTTAAGACTTTACTGACTGAGAAGGCGGGTGCGTAATGACCGATAAAATCCGTACTCTGCAAGGTCGCGTTGTTAGCGATAAAATGGAGAAATCCATCGTTGTTGCTATCGAACGTTTTGTGAAACACCCGATCTACGGTAAATTCATTAAGCGTACGACCAAACTGCACGTACATGACGAGAACAACGAATGCGGTACTGGTGACGTGGTTGAAATCCGCGAATGCCGTCCGCTGTCCAAGACTAAGTCCTGGACGCTGGTTCGCGTTGTAGAGAAAGCCGTTCTGTAATACAGTAGGCATTCTCAACGAATAAACGGCTCAGCGATGAGCCGTTTATTTTTTCTACCCATATCGTTGAAGCGGTGTTATAATGCCGCGCCCCCGATATGGGGCTTTTTTAACGACCTGATTTTCGGGTCTCAGTAGTAGTTGACATTAGCGGAGCACTAAAATGATCCAAGAACAGACTATGCTGAACGTCGCCGACAACTCCGGTGCACGTCGCGTAATGTGTATCAAGGTTCTGGGTGGCTCGCACCGTCGCTACGCAGGCGTCGGCGATATCATCAAGATCACCATCAAGGAAGCAATTCCGCGTGGTAAGGTCAAAAAAGGTGATGTGCTGAAGGCGGTAGTGGTGCGCACCAAGAAGGGTGTTCGTCGCCCGGACGGTTCTGTCATTCGCTTCGATGGTAATGCATGCGTTATTTTAAACAATAACAGCGAGCAACCTATCGGTACGCGTATTTTTGGGCCGGTAACTCGTGAACTTCGTAACGAGAAGTTCATGAAAATTATCTCTCTGGCACCAGAAGTACTCTAAGGAGCGAATCATGGCAGCGAAGATCCGTCGTGATGACGAAGTTATCGTGTTAACCGGTAAAGATAAAGGTAAACGCGGTAAAGTTAAGAATGTCCTGTCTTCCGGCAAGGTCATTGTTGAAGGTATCAACCTGGTTAAGAAACATCAGAAGCCGGTTCCGGCCCTGAACCAACCAGGCGGCATTGTAGAGAAAGAAGCAGCTATTCAGATCTCTAACCTTGCTATCTTCAACGCGGCAACCGGCAAGGCTGACCGTGTAGGCTTTAGATTCGAAGACGGCAAAAAAGTCCGTTTCTTTAAATCTAACAGCGAAACTATCAAGTAATTTGGAGTAGTACGATGGCGAAACTGCATGATTACTACAAAGACGAAGTAGTCGCTAAACTCATGACTGAGTTTAACTACAATTCTGTCATGCAAGTCCCTCGGGTCGAGAAGATCACCCTGAACATGGGTGTTGGTGAAGCGATCGCTGACAAGAAACTGCTGGATAACGCAGCAGCTGACCTGACAGCAATCTCCGGTCAAAAACCGCTGATCACCAAAGCACGCAAATCAGTTGCAGGCTTCAAAATCCGTCAGGGCTATCCGATCGGCTGTAAAGTAACTCTGCGTGGCGAACGCATGTGGGAGTTCTTTGAGCGCCTGATCACTATTGCTGTTCCACGTATCCGTGACTTCCGTGGCTTGTCCGCTAAGTCTTTCGACGGTCGTGGTAACTACAGCATGGGTGTCCGTGAGCAGATCATCTTCCCAGAAATCGACTACGATAAAGTCGACCGCGTGCGTGGTTTGGATATTACCATTACCACTACTGCGAAATCTGACGAAGAAGGCCGTGCTCTGCTGGCTGCCTTTGACTTCCCGTTCCGCAAGTAAGGTAGGGTTACTGAATGGCTAAGCAATCAATGAAAGCACGCGAAGTAAAGCGCGTAGCTTTAGCTGATAAGTACTTCGCAAAACGCGCTGAACTGAAAGCTATTATCTCTGATGTGAACGCGACCGACGAAGATCGTTGGAACGCAGTTCTCAAGCTGCAGTCTCTGCCGCGTGATTCCAGCCCGTCCCGTCAGCGTAACCGCTGCCGTCAAACAGGTCGTCCGCATGGCTATGTGGGCAAGTTCGGGTTGAGCCGTATCAAACTGCGTGAAGCCGCCATGCGCGGTGAAGTACCAGGCTTGAAAAAGGCTAGCTGGTAATTACCAATTGAATCACGGGAGTAAAGACAGATGAGCATGCAAGATCCGATCGCGGATATGCTGACCCGTATCCGTAACGGTCAGGCCGCGAATAAAGCTGCGGTCACCATGCCTTCCTCCAAGCTGAAAGTGGCAATTGCCAACGTGCTGAAGGAAGAAGGTTTTATTGAAGATTTTAAAGTTGAAGGCGACACCAAGCCGGAACTGGAACTTACTCTTAAGTATTTCCAGGGTAAAGCTGTTGTAGAAAGCATTCAGCGTGTCAGTCGCCCAGGTCTGCGCATTTATAAGCGTAAAGACGAGCTGCCGAAAGTTATGGCTGGCATGGGTATCGCAGTTGTTTCTACCTCTAAAGGTGTTATGACTGATCGTGCAGCGCGCCAGGCTGGTCTTGGTGGCGAAATTATCTGCTACGTAGCCTAATCGGAGGAAAAAATGTCTCGTGTTGCTAAAGCACCGGTCGTTATTCCTGCCGGCGTTGATGTAAAAATCAACGGTCAGGTTATTACGATCAAAGGTAAAAACGGCGAGCTGACTCGTACTCTCAACGATGCTGTTGCAGTAAATCATGCAGATAATGCACTGACCTTCGGTCCGCGTGATGGTTACGCAGATGGATGGGCTCAGGCTGGTACCGCGCGTGCCCTGCTGAATGCAATGGTTGTCGGTGTTACCGAAGGCTTCACTAAGAAGCTACAGCTGGTTGGTGTAGGTTATCGTGCAGCGGTTAAAGGGAATGTAGTAAACCTGGCTTTAGGTTTCTCTCACCCAGTTGACCATCAGCTGCCTGCGGGTATCACTGCAGAATGTCCGTCTCAGACTGAAATCGTGCTGAAAGGCGCTGATAAACAGCTGATCGGTCAGGTTGCAGCAGATCTGCGCGCCTACCGTCGTCCTGAGCCTTATAAAGGCAAGGGTGTTCGTTACGCCGACGAAGTCGTGCGTACCAAAGAGGCTAAGAAGAAGTAAGGTAACACTATGGATAAGAAATCTGCTCGTATCCGTCGTGCGACCCGCGCACGCCGCAAGCTCCAGGAGCTGGGTGCAACTCGCCTGGTGGTACATCGTACCCCGCGTCATATTTACGCACAGGTAATTGCACCGAACGGTTCTGAAGTTCTGGTAGCTGCTTCTACTGTAGAAAAAGCTATCGCTGAACAATTGAAGTACACCGGTAACAAAGACGCTGCTGCAGCTGTAGGTAAAGCTGTTGCTGAACGCGCTCTGGAAAAAGGCATCAAAGATGTTTCTTTTGACCGTTCCGGGTTCCAATATCATGGTCGTGTCCAGGCACTGGCAGATGCTGCCCGTGAAGCTGGCCTTCAGTTCTAAGGTAGAGGTGTAAGATGGCTCACATCGAAAAACAAGCTGGCGAACTGCAGGAAAAGCTGATCGCGGTTAACCGCGTATCTAAAACCGTAAAAGGTGGTCGTATTTTCTCCTTCACAGCTCTGACTGTAGTTGGTGATGGTAACGGTCGCGTTGGTTTTGGTTACGGTAAAGCGCGTGAAGTTCCAGCAGCGATCCAGAAAGCGATGGAAAAAGCCCGTCGCAATATGATTAACGTCGCGCTGAACCACGGCACCCTGCAGCACCCGGTTAAGGGTACTCACACGGGTTCTCGTGTATTCATGCAGCCGGCTTCCGAAGGTACCGGTATCATCGCCGGTGGTGCAATGCGCGCCGTTCTGGAAGTCGCTGGAGTTCGTAACGTTCTGGCTAAAGCGTATGGTTCCACCAACCCGATTAACGTGGTTCGTGCAACTATCGATGGTCTGGAAAATATGAAATCTCCGGAAATGGTCGCTGCCAAGCGTGGTAAATCCGTTGAAGAAATTCTGGGGAAATAAACCATGGCAAAGACTATTAAAATTACTCAAACCCGCAGTGCAATCGGTCGTCTGCCGAAACACAAGGCAACGCTGCTTGGCCTGGGTCTGCGTCGTATTGGTCACACCGTAGAGCGCGAGGATACTCCTGCTGTTCGTGGTATGGTCAACGCGGTTTCCTTCATGGTTAAAGTTGAGGAGTAAGAGATGCGTTTAAATACTCTGTCTCCGGCCGAAGGCTCTAAAAAAGCGGCTCGCCGCCTGGGTCGTGGTATCGGTTCTGGCCTCGGTAAAACCGGTGGTCGTGGTCACAAAGGTCAGAAGTCTCGTTCTGGCGGTGGCGTACGTCGCGGTTTCGAGGGTGGTCAGATGCCTCTGTACCGTCGTCTGCCGAAATTCGGCTTCACTTCACGTAAAGCAGCGATTACAGCCGAAGTTCGTCTGTCTGACCTGGCTAAAGTTGAAGGCGGTGTTGTAGACCTGAACACGCTGAAAGCAGCTAACATTATCGGTATCCAGATCGAGTTCGCGAAAGTGATCCTGGCTGGTGAAGTCACTACTCCGGTAACTGTTCGTGGCCTGCGTGTTACTAAAGGCGCTCGTGCTGCTATCGAAGCTGCTGGCGGTAAAATCGAGGAATAAGTAGCAGATGGCTAAACAACCGGGATTAGATTTTCAAAGTGCCAAAGGTGGCTTAGGCGAGCTGAAACGCAGACTGCTGTTTGTAATCGGCGCGCTGATTGTGTTCCGTATTGGCTCTTTCATTCCGATCCCTGGTATTGATGCCGCTGTACTTGCCAAACTGCTTGAGCAACAGCGAGGCACCATCATTGAAATGTTTAACATGTTCTCTGGTGGTGCTCTCAGCCGTGCTTCTATCTTTGCTCTGGGGATCATGCCGTATATTTCGGCGTCGATCATTATCCAGCTGCTGACGGTGGTTCATCCAACGCTGGCAGAAATTAAGAAAGAAGGGGAGTCTGGTCGTCGTAAGATCAGCCAGTACACCCGCTACGGTACTCTGGTGCTGGCAATATTCCAGTCGATCGGTATTGCTACCGGTCTGCCGAATATGCCTGGTATGCAGGGCCTGGTGATGAACCCAGGCTTTGCATTCTATTTCACCGCTGTTGTAAGTCTGGTTACAGGGACAATGTTCCTGATGTGGTTGGGCGAACAGATTACTGAACGTGGTATCGGCAACGGTATCTCAATCATTATCTTCGCCGGTATTGTCGCGGGACTCCCGCCAGCCATTGCCCATACTATCGAGCAAGCGCGTCAAGGCGACCTGCACTTCCTCGTGTTGCTGTTGGTTGCAGTATTAGTATTCGCAGTGACGTTCTTTGTTGTATTTGTTGAGCGTGGTCAACGCCGCATTGTGGTAAACTACGCGAAACGTCAGCAAGGTCGTCGTGTCTATGCTGCACAGAGCACACATTTACCGCTGAAAGTGAATATGGCGGGGGTAATCCCGGCAATCTTCGCTTCCAGTATTATTCTGTTCCCGGCAACCATCGCGTCATGGTTCGGGGGCGGGACTGGTTGGAACTGGCTGACAACAATTTCGCTGTATTTGCAGCCTGGGCAACCGCTTTATGTGTTACTCTATGCGTCTGCAATCATATTCTTCTGTTTCTTCTACACGGCGTTGGTTTTCAACCCGCGTGAAACAGCAGATAACCTGAAGAAGTCCGGTGCATTTGTACCAGGAATTCGTCCGGGAGAGCAAACGGCGAAGTATATCGATAAAGTAATGACCCGCCTGACTTTGGTTGGTGCGCTCTACATTACCTTTATCTGCCTGATCCCGGAGTTCATGCGTGATGCAATGAAAGTACCGTTCTACTTCGGTGGGACCTCACTGCTTATCGTTGTTGTCGTGATTATGGACTTTATGGCTCAAGTGCAAACTCTGATGATGTCAAGTCAGTACGAGTCTGCATTGAAGAAGGCGAATCTGAAAGGCTACGGCCGTTAACAGTCGCCCGAGAAGTTACGGAGAGTAAAAATGAAAGTTCGTGCTTCCGTCAAGAAATTATGCCGTAACTGCAAAATCGTTAAGCGTGATGGTGTCATCCGTGTGATTTGCAGTGCCGAGCCGAAGCATAAACAGCGCCAAGGCTGATTTATTCGCATATTTTTCTTGCAAAGTTGGGTTGAGCTGGCTAGATTAGCCAGCCAATCTTTTGTATGTCTGTGCGTTTCCATTTGAGTATCCTGAAAACGGGCTTTTCAGCATGGTGCGTACATATTAAATAGTAGGAGTGCATAGTGGCCCGTATAGCAGGCATTAACATTCCTGATCAGAAACATGCTGTGATCGCATTAACTTCGATCTACGGCGTCGGCAAGACCCGTTCTAAAGCCATTCTGGCTGCCGCGGGTATCGCTGAAGATGTTAAGATCAGTGAGCTGTCTGAAGAACAAATCGACACGCTGCGTGACGAAGTTGCCAAATTTGTCGTTGAAGGTGATCTGCGCCGTGAAGTTAGCATGAGCATCAAGCGCCTTATGGACCTTGGTTGCTATCGCGGTTTGCGTCATCGTCGTGGTCTCCCGGTTCGCGGTCAGCGTACCAAGACCAACGCACGTACCCGTAAGGGTCCGCGCAAACCGATCAAGAAATAATCGGGGTGATTGAATAATGGCAAAGGCACCAATTCGTGCACGTAAACGTGTAAGAAAACAAGTCTCTGACGGCGTGGCTCATATCCATGCTTCTTTTAACAACACCATCGTTACCATTACTGATCGTCAGGGTAACGCACTGGGTTGGGCAACAGCCGGTGGTTCCGGTTTCCGTGGTTCTCGCAAATCCACTCCGTTTGCAGCTCAGGTTGCAGCAGAGCGTTGCGCTGAAGCCGTAAAAGAATACGGTATCAAGAATCTGGAAGTTATGGTCAAAGGACCGGGTCCAGGTCGCGAATCTACTGTTCGTGCTCTGAACGCCGCTGGTTTCCGCATCACTAATATTACTGATGTGACTCCGATCCCTCATAACGGTTGTCGTCCGCCGAAAAAACGTCGCGTATAACGCTGTCGTTTCTAGGATTGTTGGAGAAAGAAAATGGCAAGATATTTGGGTCCTAAGCTCAAGCTGAGCCGTCGTGAGGGCACTGACTTATTCCTTAAGTCTGGCGTTCGCGCGATCGATACCAAGTGTAAAATTGAACAAGCTCCTGGCCAGCACGGTGCGCGTAAACCGCGTCTGTCTGACTATGGTGTGCAGTTGCGTGAAAAGCAAAAAGTTCGCCGTATCTACGGTGTGCTGGAGCGTCAGTTCCGTAACTACTACAAAGAAGCAGCACGTCTGAAAGGCAACACCGGTGAAAACCTGTTGGGTCTGCTGGAAGGTCGTCTGGACAACGTTGTATACCGTATGGGCTTCGGTGCCACTCGTGCAGAAGCACGTCAGCTGGTCAGCCATAAAGCAATTATGGTAAACGGTCGTGTTGTTAACATCGCTTCTTATCAGGTTAGTCCGAATGACGTTGTTAGCATTCGTGAGAAAGCGAAGAAGCAGTCTCGCGTGAAAGCCGCTCTGGAGCTGGCTGAGCAGCGTGAAAAGCCAACCTGGCTGGAAGTTGATGCTGGCAAGATGGAAGGTACGTTCAAGCGTAAGCCGGAGCGTTCTGATCTGTCTGCGGACATTAACGAACACCTGATCGTCGAGCTTTACTCCAAGTAAAGCTTAGTACCAAAGAGAGGACACAATGCAGGGTTCTGTGACAGAGTTTCTAAAACCGCGCCTGGTAGATATCGAGCAAGTGAGTTCGACGCACGCCAAGGTGACCCTTGAGCCTTTAGAGCGTGGCTTTGGCCATACTTTGGGTAACGCACTGCGCCGTATTCTGCTCTCATCGATGCCGGGTTGCGCGGTGACCGAGGTTGAGATTGATGGTGTACTACATGAGTACAGCACCAAAGAAGGCGTTCAGGAAGATATCCTGGAAATCCTGCTCAACCTGAAAGGGCTGGCGGTGAGAGTTCAGGGTAAAGATGATGTTATTCTTACCTTGAATAAATCTGGCATTGGCCCTGTGACTGCAGCCGACATTACCCATGATGGTGATGTCGAAATCGTCAAGCCACAGCACGTGATCTGCCACCTGACCGATGAGAACGCATCTATTAGCATGCGTATCAAAGTTCAGCGCGGTCGTGGTTATGTGCCGGCTTCTACCCGAATTCATTCGGAAGAAGATGAGCGCCCAATCGGCCGTCTGCTGGTCGACGCATGCTACAGCCCTGTAGAGCGTATTGCCTACAATGTTGAAGCAGCGCGTGTAGAACAGCGTACCGACCTGGACAAGCTGGTCATCGAAATGGAAACCAACGGCACAATCGATCCTGAAGAGGCGATTCGTCGTGCGGCAACCATTCTGGCTGAACAACTTGAAGCTTTCGTTGACTTACGTGATGTACGTCAGCCGGAAGTTAAAGAAGAGAAACCAGAATTCGATCCGATCCTGCTGCGCCCTGTTGACGATCTGGAATTGACTGTCCGCTCTGCTAACTGCCTCAAAGCAGAAGCTATCCACTATATCGGTGATCTGGTACAGCGTACTGAGGTTGAGCTTCTTAAGACGCCTAACCTTGGTAAAAAATCTCTTACCGAGATTAAAGACGTGCTGGCTTCCCGTGGACTGTCTCTGGGTATGCGCCTGGAAAACTGGCCACCGGCAAGCATCGCTGACGAGTAACCGGATCACAGGTTAAGGTTTTACTGAGAAGGATAAGGTCATGCGCCATCGTAAGAGTGGTCGTCAACTGAACCGCAACAGCAGCCATCGCCAGGCTATGTTCCGCAATATGGCAGGTTCACTGGTTCGTCATGAAATCATCAAGACGACTCTGCCGAAAGCGAAAGAGCTGCGTCGCGTAGTTGAGCCGCTGATTACTCTTGCCAAGACTGATAGCGTAGCTAATCGTCGTCTGGCATTCGCCCGTACTCGTGATAACGAGATCGTGGCAAAACTGTTTAACGAACTGGGCCCGCGTTTCGCGAGCCGCGCCGGTGGTTACACTCGCATTCTGAAGTGTGGTTTCCGTGCAGGCGACAACGCGCCGATGGCATACATCGAGCTGGTTGATCGTTCAGAGAAAACAGAAGCTGCTGCAGAGTAATCTGTAGTAACGTAAAAAAACCCGCCTCGGCGGGTTTTTTTATATCCGTCATATCCCCAATTACCTACAATATCTGTACTCTTTTTGTTCATCCCCTGGAGTGTTGTATGTGGTTACTGGACCAGTGGGCAGAGCGCCATATTATTGAAGCACAGTCTAAAGGTGAATTTGATGGTTTACCTGGTACAGGTGAGCCGCTGATCCTTGACGATGATTCTCATGTCCCGCCTGAACTTCGTGCCGGATTCCGTCTATTAAAGAATGCTGGATGTCTTCCTCCTGAGCTTGAGCAGCGCAGAGAGGCAATACAGTTGCTTGAAATACTCGCAGGGATCCGCAAAGATGATCCCAGTTATCCGGAGCTGAGTCGAAGACTGTCACTACTGGAACTCAAACTTCGGCAGGCTGGACTCAGTACCGAGTTTTTACGCGGCGAATATGCAGATAAGCTGCTACAGAAGATCAACGACGATTAGCGGAGAGAGCATGTACCGTATTGGTGAATTAGCGAAACTGGCTGACGTAACGCCTGATACTATCCGTTACTATGAAAAGCAGCAGATGATGGAACATGAAATACGTACAGAAGGCGGGTTTCGCCTCTATACGGAAAGCGATCTTCAGCGTCTGAAGTTTATTCGTTATGCCCGTCAGCTTGGGTTTACTCTGGAATCGATCCGCGAGCTGCTGTCGATCCGCATTGATCCCGAACATCATACCTGCCAGGAATCAAAAGGGATCGTCCAGGAAAGATTGCAGGAGGTCGAAGCACGAATAGCGGAGCTTCAGGCGATGCAACGGTCGCTGCAGAGATTGAATGACGCGTGTTGTGGAAAAGCACACAGCAGCGTGTACTGCTCTATCCTTGAAGCACTTGAGCAGGGCGCCAGCGGCTCAGCATCAGGCTGTTGATTTATTGAACGGTCAGGTCTACACTCGCGGCGTAAATTACTACAAACTGGAGATATTATGAGTCGTTATCAGCACACCAAAGGGCAGATAAAGGACAACGCTATTGAGGCGCTTTTGCACGATCCACTTTTCAGACAGCGCGTCGAGAAAAATAAGAAAGGGAAAGGAAGTTATCTACGTAAAGGTAAACATGGCAATCGGGGTAACTGGGAGGCCAGTGGCAAGAAAGTCATTCACTTTTTTACCACTGGCCTTCTTGCTTCACTGAGTGCTTAAGAGCGGTTATTCTGTTCTTTCAACAGGTCACGAATTTCACTCAGCAATACTTCTTCTTTCGATGGAGCTGGCGGTGCTGCCGGCTCTTCCGCTTTTTTACGGTTCAGTTTGTTGATCAGTTTGATTGCCATAAAGATAGCAAACGCAACGATAATGAAATCGAAGACGTTCTGAATAAATACACCGTAATGCATGACGACAGCCGGGATATCTCCCTGCGCATCACGTAACGTTACAGCAAACTGTTTAAAATCAATTCCACCAATTAACAGCCCCAGCGGCGGCATAATGATATCGGCAACCAGTGATGAAACAATCTTACCGAATGCCGCACCAATGATGACACCCACTGCCAAATCGACAACATTCCCGCGCATCGCGAATTCGCGAAACTCTTTAATAATGCTCATTTTATTCTCCCTATGCAGCTGACGTTTATAAGTTTAACAAATGTTTAGGCAATTTCCATTTATGTATTGCCGAAAGGAAAATTTATTAGACCATGAAAAATAAAGGGAAATAAAAAGGGCGCTGTATTAGCGCCCAAATTATTACAGGAAGAAAGGACTTGGCTGGAATAATCGCTCGACGTCGGTAATAAACTTTTTATCTGTCAGGAACATAATTACGTGATCGCCCTGCTCAATGCGCAGGTTATCATTGGCAATCATCACATCGTTACCACGCACAACGGCGCCAATGATGGTTCCTGGTGGAAGTTTAATTTCATCAATTGAACGCCCCACAACCCGCGACGTCGTTTCATCACCGTGTGCGACGGCTTCAATGGCTTCCGCGACGCCGCGGCGTAGTGAAGACACACCGACAATATCAGCTTTACGCACGTGACTGAGCAGCGCGGAGATGGTCGCCTGCTGCGGTGATATCGCAATATCGATCACACTGCCCTGCACCAGATCGACGTATGCTCTGCGTTGGATCAACACCATTACTTTCTTGGCGCCCATCCGTTTGGCAAGCATCGCCGACATGATATTCGCTTCATCATCGTTGGTCACCGCGATGAACAGATCAACCTGATCGATATGTTCTTCTGCCAGCAGCTCTTGATCCGAGGCATCACCAAAAAAGACGATCGTATTTTGCAGTTTCTCCGCAAGCTCCGATGCGCGTTGTTGATTACGTTCGATCAGTTTGACGCTGTAATCTTTTTCCAGACGACGTGCCAGACCAGCGCCGATATTACCGCCACCCACTAACATAATGCGTTTGTACGGTTTTTCCAGACGCTGTAATTCGCTCATTACGGCGCGAATATGCTGCGATGCTGCGATAAAGAAGACTTCATCACCCGCTTCAACAATGGTAGAACCTTGCGGGCGGATCGGTCGGTCATGACGGAAAATCGCTGCCACGCGGGTGTCAATGTGCGGCATATGCTCACGCATTGTCGACAGTGCGTTACCAATCAGCGGCCCACCGTAATAGGCTTTCACCACAGCAAGGCTGACTTTACCCTCGGCAAAATTTACTACCTGCAATGCACCCGGATATTCAATCAGCCGATAAATGCTATCGATAACCAGTTGCTCAGGCGCAATCAGGTGATCGATAGGTACCGCATCGGATTGAAACAGCTTGTCGGCATCACGAACGTAATCCGGTGAACGAATTCGGGCGATGCGATTAGGCGTATTAAACAGTGAATAAGCTACCTGGCAGGCAACCATATTTGTTTCATCTGAGCTGGTTACGGCAACCAGCATATCGGCATCGTCGGCCCCAGCTTCACGCAAAACGCGGGGATGCGAACCATGCCCTTGCACGACGCGGAGATCAAACTTGTCCTGCAAGCTACGCAGGCGCTCACCATTGGTATCGACTACCGTGATATCGTTGTTCTCTCCGACCAGGTTTTCAGCCAGCGTACCGCCAACTTGACCTGCGCCCAGAATGATAATTTTCATCAGTCGCGACCCGTTATCTCATCACTTTTTGATTAGCTTAGCGTAAAAGAAGCCATCGCCATCTTCCGCACCCGGTAAATTCTGACGCCCGGGTTTTTCCGGTATACCGGTTTCGCTTAATACCGCATCCGGCGTGCGTGCCAGGAAGGCGGCAATTTGCTGCTGATTTTCTTCTGGCAGGATAGAGCACGTTGCATAAACCAGCGTGCCGCCAGGTTTAAGGTGTGACCAGGTTGCATTCAGGATTTCAGCCTGTAATTGGGCAAGTTCGGCAATATCCCGGTCCCGGCGCAGCCATTTGATATCCGGATGGCGACGTATCACCCCGGTGGCAGAACATGGAGCGTCCAGCAAAATACGGTCAAACTGTTGTTCACCGCACCACTGCTGTGGATAGCGGCCATCACCCTGTTTTACGGTTGCCTTCATGCCCAGGCGTTTCAGATTGTCGTAAACGCGTGACAGGCGTTTTTCATCGACATCGACGGCCATGACGTTAGCTTGCGGAGCAACTTCCAGAATGTGAGTGGTTTTCCCGCCCGGCGCGCAGCACAGGTCGAGGATCTGTTCACCGTTCTCTGGCAACAGATAAGTTACACATCCTTGAGCGGAAGCGTCCTGGACGGTTACCCAGCCTTCACTAAAACCAGGGAGAGCGTGTACAGGGGCCGGCGTTTCCAGACGTACTGCATCCGGGTAGTCCGGATGCGGGAAACCGGTTAATCCCGCTTCGGTAAGCAGGTCCAGCCAGGCATCGCGCGTATGGTGAATACGATTGACACGAAGCCACATTGGCGGTCGCTGGTTATTGGCTTCAAGAATGGCTTCCCACTGCTGCGGATACGCGCTCTTAATACGTTTTACCAGCCAGGAAGGGTGTAAGAAACGCAGATCGCTTTGTGCGAACTCGGCCAACAGTTCATCCTGACGGCGTTGAAACTGGCGCAACACGCCGTTGATCAGCCCTTTGAGCTGCGGACGCTTTATGACAACTGCGCCTTCTACGGTCTCAGCCAGCGCAGCGTGCGGTGGAATACGGGTATGCAGCAGCTGGTAGAAGCCCACCATGATCAGATAGTGAACGGTGCGCTGTTTGCCCGTCATTGGACGTTCCATCAACTGCTGGATCATCCACTCCAGTTGGGAGAGTGTGCGCAATACGCCGAAGCAAAGCTCCTGCAACAGCGCTTTGTCTTTATCGGCAACTTTTTGCTGCATGGCAGGCAGCACATTGCTTAATGATTGCCCTTTTTCGACAACCTGTTCGACGGCCTGGGCCGCCATACTGCGTAAATTAAGATGTTTTTTCATAAGCGCAAAAATAAAAATGCCCGGAGATACCGGGCTTAAAGAGATGAACCGTCAGATCAGACGGTTACCGGGTATAAACCATTCCCGTCGCGAATTAAGCAGATCCTGCGCGCTCATGGCTTTTTTACCGGCAGGCTGCAAAGAGACGAGATTCAGGATGCCGTCGCCTGTTGCGACCTGAATACCCTGCTTTGTCGCCTCAAGAATAGTGCCTGGCGCGGCCTGGGTGTTTGCTGTAATAACCGAAGCTTGCCAGACTTTCACTGGCTGACCGTCGATTTCAAGCCAGCTCATGGGCCATGGGTTAAAGGCGCGGACGCAACGTTCCAACTGAGCAGCCGAAAGCGACCAGTCGATGCGGGCCTCTTCTTTGCTGAGTTTTTCTGCATGCGTAACCAGTGATTCATCTTGTACCACTGGTTTTATCGTGCCGGCAGCCAGCTGTTTTAGCGTTTCAATCAGCCCCTGAGGCCCCAAATCTGCCAGCTTGTCGTATAGCGAGCCGCTGGTATCCTCTGCCGTAATCGGGCAGGACAGCTTAAGCAGCATATCACCGGTGTCGAGGCCAACATCCATCTGCATGATAGTCACACCGGTTTCGGCATCGCCAGCCCACAGTGAGCGCTGGATCGGTGCCGCGCCACGCCAGCGTGGCAGCAGTGAACCGTGAACGTTAATACAACCCAGACGCGGCATTTCCAGTACGGCTTTTGGTAGAATCAGGCCATATGCCACCACTACCATCACGTCTGCGCGTAAATCAGCAACCAACTGCTGGTTTTCCTGAGGGCGAAGAGAGACGGGTTGGAAAACCGGTATCCCTTTTTCTTCTGCCAGTACTTTTACCGGGCTGGGCATTAGCTTTTTACCGCGTCCCGCTGGGCGGTCCGGTTGGGTAAACACGCCAACGACGTTATGTCCAGAAGACAACAGCGCGTCGAGATGACGCGCTGCAAAGTCAGGTGTACCCGCAAAAATAATACGTAGTGAGTCTGACACGTTGATTCTTGTCCTTAAGCTCGGGCGTTCAGGCGGTCGAGTTTTTCAACTTTCTGACGAATGCGTTGTTGCTTCAACGGAGACAGATAATCGATAAACAGTTTACCGACCAGGTGATCCATTTCATGTTGAATGCAGATAGCCAGCAGGCCATCGGCTTCCAGTTCAAAAGATTTGCCGTTGCGATCGAGCGCACGAATTTTTACTTTCTCTGCGCGTGGTACTAACGCACGCTGTTCAGGAATTGACAGGCAGCCTTCTTCAATGCCGGTTTCGCCGTCTTTCTCCAGCAGCTCTGGGTTAATAAGTACCAACTGCTCGTCGCGATTTTCAGAGACATCAATAACAATGATGCGCTGATGAATATCGACCTGTGTTGCTGCCAGACCGATACCTTCTTCGGCGTACATCGTTTCGAACATATCATCAACGATACGCTGAATTTCTGCATTCACTTCTTCGACCGGTTTTGCGACTTTGCGAAGGCGCTCGTCCGGAATATGTAACACTTGCAAAACTGACATAGTTATCCAGAGTTGTGTTCAGGAGTTGAAAAGATTATTACCTCTATTCTAGACAAAACCCCCTCTGATTGACAGCATCAGTGACCAATCGCAAAGATTGCCAGGACTGCTTGTGGCAGGGGAACAGGGATGACCCAAATCGAAATTTGGCTACGTTTAGCGCAAGTGAATGAACTGTATGGTGATGAGATGGTGCGCATTGCCCACAGGCTTAATACTCAACCGTGCATTAACAATGCGGTACTCCTGCAGGCAGGATTCTCTCCCCGTCAGGCCCGACGGTTTTTAACTTTTTCACAGCAGACGCTGGAAAAAACGCTGCGCTGGCTTGAGCAGCCAAACCACCATTTTGTGGTTGCCGACAGCGATCATTACCCGCCATTGCTCCGTGCGATTGAGGATTATCCTGGGGTGCTTTTTGTCGCAGGAAACCCCGCATGCCTCCGCTCGTTCCAGGTGGCCGTTGTCGGCAGCAGACAGCACTCCTGGTATGGCGAACGCTGGGGACGGTTGTTTTGTGAAAAGCTTGCAGCATGCGGCGTGACGATCACCAGCGGTCTGGCCCGGGGGATTGATGGCGTGGCGCACAATGCTGCGATAAACCGTCAGGGCACGAGTATAGCAGTGCTGGGTAACGGGCTTGAGACCATTCACCCACGACAGCATGTCCGTCTGGCTGAACGGCTGATTGATGCTGGAGGCGCACTGGTGTCTGAGTTCCCATTAGATACGCTACCTTTACCGCGCAATTTTCCCCGACGAAATCGCATTATTAGTGGTCTAAGTAAAGGTGTCCTGGTTGTTGAAGCTGCCCAGCGTAGCGGGTCACTGGTCACTGCGCGCTGCGCGCTGGAACAAGGACGGGAGGTTTTTGCTTTGCCTGGAGCGATAGGGAGTCCGGGAAGCGAAGGCCCACATTGGCTTATTCAGCAGGGAGCCATGCTTGTGACCGCACCAGAGGAAATTCTGGAAAATTTGCAATATGGGCTGCATTGGCTGCCAGATGAACCTGAAAAATCAATTTATTCGCCAGATCACGAAGAGGTGGCATTGCCATTTCCGGAGCTCCTGGCTAACGTAGGAGATGAGGTAACACCTGTTGACGTCGTCGCTGAACGTGCCGGCCAACCTGTGCCAGAGGTAGTGGCTCAACTGCTCGAACTGGAGTTAGCAGGATGGATCGCAGCTGTACCCGGCGGCTATGTCCGATTGAGGAGGGCATGCCATGTTCGACGTACTAATGTATTTGTTTGAGACATATATCCATAACGAAGCTGAGCTGCGTGTGGATCAGGACAAACTGGAACGGGATCTTACCGACGCTGGTTTTGATCGTGAAGACATTTACAACGCGTTACTTTGGCTGGAAAAGCTAGCTGATTATCAGGATGGTCTTGCTGAACCTATGCAGCTGGCATCTGACCCTCTTTCTATACGTATTTATACTGCAGAAGAGTGCGATCGACTGGATGCAAGCTGTAGAGGGTTCCTGCTATTCCTGGAGCAGATTCAGGTGCTAAACCTCGAAACGCGAGAAATGGTTATTGAGCGTGTACTCGCGCTGGATACGGCAGAGTTCGATCTGGAAGACCTGAAGTGGGTGATCCTGATGGTGCTATTCAACATTCCAGGTTGTGAAAATGCCTATCAGCAAATGGAAGAATTACTCTTTGAAGTGAATGAAGGTATGCTGCATTAATCAATCTTCATTCAGTATGAGTTGTTATGGCTAAATCAGCACTGTTCACGGTGCGTAAAAACGAGCCCTGCCCACAATGCGGGGCTGAACTGGTTATTCGTTCCGGGAAACACGGTCCGTTTCTCGGTTGTTCACACTATCCAGAATGCGATTACATCCGTCCGCTAAAATCTTCAGCGGACGGACATATTGTCAAAGTTCTGGAGGGTAAATTTTGCCCTGCATGTGGCGCTGAACTGGTTCTGAGACAGGGAAGATTCGGTATGTTCATTGGATGCAGTGATTATCCGACGTGTGAACACACGGAACTTATCGACAAGCCTGATGAAACAGCAATTGTCTGTCCTCAATGCCAGACTGGCCACCTTGTCCAGCGGCGTTCCCGTTATGGCAAAACCTTTTACTCCTGCGATCGCTATCCGGAGTGCCAGTTTGTCATTAACTTCAAACCGTTAGCCGGAGAGTGTTCTGAGTGTCATTATCCGCTACTCATAGAAAAGAAAACCGCGCAGGGTGTGAAACATTTCTGTGCCAGTAAACAATGTGGAAAGCCGATCCCGGCGGAATAAAAAAGTGAATAATAACCTGCCCACAGGCCCTATCGCTGCGGCGATAGCGGTTCTGAAACAAGAAAAAGTCATCGCCTATCCAACAGAAGCTGTATTTGGCGTCGGCTGCGATCCCGACAGCGAAACGGCTGTTACCCGTCTGTTGGAGCTAAAACAACGCCCGGTCGATAAAGGCTTAATTTTGATTGCGGCAAACTTTGACCAGCTTAAGCCTTACATTGACGATAGCACGCTTACTGATGCCCAACGTGAGGCGGTGTTCGCCCGCTGGCCAGGTCCTGTCACCTTCGTATTCCCGGCGCCTGTGACAACGCCCCGTTGGTTGACCGGTCGTTTTGATTCGTTGGCCGTGCGTGTCACCGATCACCCGCTGGTGGTTGCATTGTGCCAGGCTTATGGCAAACCGTTAGTCTCCACCAGTGCTAATTTGAGTGGCTTACCGCCTTGCAGAACGGTAGAGGAAGTCCGCGCGCAGTTTGGTACAGACTTTCCCGTAGTTGAAGGGGAGACCGGAGGGCGTTTGAATCCTTCGGAGATCCGTGATGCTCTGACGGGTGAACAGTTTCGACAGGGGTAATATGAAAGAAGCCTATGCTGTTTTTGGTAATCCGATAGCGCACAGTAAATCGCCCTTTATTCATCAGCAATTTGCAGAGCAGTTGAAGATTGATCATTCCTATGGACGTGTACTGGCACCCATCAATGATTTTGTGAATACGCTGAACGCTTTTTTTGCTGAGGGCGGGAAGGGGGCAAATGTCACCGTACCTTTTAAAGAAGAGGCGTTTGCACGTGCCGATGAACTAACGGAGCGGGCATCGCTTGCTGGAGCGGTTAATACCCTTAAACGATTAGAGGATGGGCGTTTATTGGGAGACAACACGGATGGCATTGGCTTATTAAGCGATCTTGAACGTTTATCTTTCATTCGTCCTGGAGCGCGAGTTCTACTGATCGGGGCTGGTGGCGCATCCCGTGGGGTTTTATTACCTCTTCTTTCTATGGATTGCGCGGTGACTATCGTTAACCGTACAGCTTCGCGCGCTGAAGAACTGGCTCAACTCTTCTCTCATACCGGCAGCGTGCAGGCAGTGGGTATGGACGAGCTTGATAATTACAGTTTTGATTTGATCATTAACGCGACGTCTAGCGGAATTAGCGGTGAGGTACCCGCTATTCCGACATCACTTATCCACTCCTCTGTCTATTGTTATGACATGTTTTATCAGCAGGGGAATACACCGTTCCTTTCCTGGTGTGCTGAGCATGGGGCGAAACAGTATGCCGATGGCCTGGGGATGCTGGTGGGTCAGGCCGCGCACGCCGTTTTACTCTGGCATGGGGTTTTGCCGCAGATTGAACCCGTCATTAAAAGCATGCAACAGGAATTGTCGGCATGAATCAGGCGATCCAGTTTCCCGATCGAGAAGAATGGCGCACGGATGTCAGCGCCGTGGTTTTTCCGGCGATGGTTCATGGTATGCAGCTAACATGTGCTATTTCAGGAGAAAGGTTGGCGTCCCGCTTTGGTGGCAGCACGCCTGAACAGTGGCTGGAAACTTTTCAACAGTATCGCTGGGACCTGGAGGAAGAGGCCGAAGCATTGATCCAGGATCAGCAGGAAGATTCTCAGGGTTGGGTTTGGTTACTCTGACTTAAATACTCATCTTTCCATTTAACATAGTTGTTAGCTGAGTATTTTAAGCCTGCTTTCTCTTCATCGCTTAATGGGCGGATTTGTTTTACCGGGCTTCCCAGGTACAGATATCCACTCTCCAGGCGTTTGTTTTGCGGAACCAGACTTCCAGCCCCAATCATAACGTCGTCTTCTACCACTACGCCGTCCAATACAATCGATCCCATACCGACCAATACGCGGTTGCCAATGATGCAACCGTGTAGCATGACTTTATGACCGACCGTCACATCCTCACCCACGATCAATGGATTACCCTGCGGATTCGATGTGGATTGATGCGTGACATGTAAAACGCTGCCATCCTGAATGTTCGTACGGGCGCCGATTTGTACATAATTCACGTCGCCACGAATCGCAACCAATGGCCAAATCCCAACATCATCAGCCAAACGAGTATCACCAATGACGACGCTGCTGGGGTCGATCATCACGCGTTTTCCGATCTGTGGGAAAAGATCCTTATAAGGACGTAATACATCAGACATGTTTACCTCAACGAAAATAGAGCGGTAATGAAGACTTTGGTTGGATTATTGAGACTGTGCAAGTGATTTAGCTATCAAAAATCAGCCAAATTGCGCAGGAATGTAGCGAAAGGGGTGAAAAACAAGCATTCAGCAAAAAAGATCCAAAAAACACTTGTGCTAAAAAATGGGATCCCTATAATGCGCCTCCATCGACACGGCAGATGTGAATCACTTCACGCAAACAGCCGGTTCGGTTGAAGAGAAAAACCTGAAAATGAGGGTTGACTCTGAAAGAGGAAAGCGTAATATACGCCACCTC